>JAPOWK010000112.1 GCA_026707665.1 Chloroflexota bacterium | reverse complement strand
GCGCCCAGCCCGCGTCCTCGAGAATCTCAGCCGCCCGCTCCGGATCGTAGGGCGCCACTTCTGGCAGATCATCGGTCCAATAGGGCGAGTTGGGCGATACACCGCCGCGCGAGCGCTGCGGCAAGCCGAACAGGATCTCTTCGATGATCGCATCAAAATCGACCGCGTGCGCCAGCGCCTGGCGCAAGGACAGTTCGGTCATCGGGTAGCGCGAAGTATTGATGCTGATCATGGTCACGCCTGGTCCAACCGGCGTGTTCACAACGTAGTTGCCTTCGCCCTGCAAGCGCACCGCGTCTTCCGGCTCGATACCATCGACGTAATGCACGTTGCCCGATTCCACCTCGATCAAGCGCACCTGGGTATCGCCATGAATGCGAATCGTGAGACGATCCAACAGTGGCGCGCCCTGCCAATAGTTCGGATTGGCCACATAACGAATCTCGCTCTGCGGCTCGTGCGCCTCAAACATGAAGGCGCCGGTGCCGACCGGATTTTCGTGGAAGGTCGAGCCATCGTCGCCCCAGGCAGTCGGGCTGATCTGATAGGCATCCGTGCCCACCGCCGCGACATAGATGAAGTCGCCGTTGGGTTTGTCGATCCAGATCTTGACCGTATGGTCGTCAACGGCTTCCATCCGTTGAATTTTGCTCAAGCGCACATGACCGCGCGCATCGGGATCATCAAGCTGGCGTTGGTAATTGAAGATCACCGCATCGGCGTTCCAGGGCGTGCCATCATGGAACATCACGTCGTCGCGCAGATGGAAGGTGTATTCCAGTCCATCTTCGGAAATCTCCCAATCGGTGGCCAGGAAGGGCATCAGATTGTCGTTGTCATCCACCGTCAGCAGCGTGTCATACAGGGGCCGTACATTGCGAATGCTGGGCCAGGTGGTTCGGGTCTGATCCCAGGCAATCACATCGGCCGACTGCATCATGATGAGCTCGCCGCCTTCGGTCGCATCCTGCGGTTGAACTGGAACTGCCAGCACCAGCAGCGCGGCCAAGAGTAGGGTTATGATCAGTAGTCTCTTCGACATATTCTTGCTCCTATAAGACTTGAACTACGGTTGCGTAAATCGACGACTGTTGTCTCTGCACCTCCCTCCGGCATAGCTTGCAGGCCCGGGGCCAATTGACCTTGCGATCGCCGCAGCCACATCGCTTGTCGTGGCCACGCCCAGCGCTTCATACAAGCATAACAAGTCAGCCGCGCATAGGCAAAAAAAGGCGCGAACCTGAACGAGCGAAAGTAACCTCGCGAAGCGGAACAGAAACTTCTCGCAGGCGGCGCCAACCTACCACAGCCCGGGTGCGCCCCGCTTGCGCGCCTCAACCTGCAGACGCAGCCGCTCCATGAGATCGACGCCCATCTGCCGGAAGAGGTCGATCATATCGATCGGCACCCAATTCTCAATTAAGTAATCGCCCTCGCGCTTCCACCAGTCGAAGTCGCGCAAGGTCATCAATTTGCCAGTAGCGGGGACGCCCACGTACGTGCCGTTATGATGCGAGTAGGCAGTGTCCCAGATGCCGCCGGCGCAATACAATCCCTCGCCGATGCGCCCCATCCGCCGGCCGCTGCCCGCGCGCGAGATATTGCGATCGCCGAAGCCCTCCAACCAGGGCCGCTGATGAAAATCTTCGTATTCTTCTTTGCTGAAACAGGCGCCGATGCCGCTGGGACCATACCACTTCATATCGGGATGCCAATACTTGTCCTGCTCCATCGAGCGTAAGTCGCCACCATCGCGACTTCGCAGGTAGCGCCGCATGCCCCGCCCCATCGCCTGCACCAACTGTTGGCTCTTGCGCGATTCTAACGGGTCCTGCTCGGTCAGCAGGGTGCCGTCTTTGGCGACCGGACCGGGAATCTTGCCGCCCTCAGCGCCCGGCGCCGGCGGCAGTACCTGAAAGCCCGCCTGCCTCATTACAGCCAGGATATCGAGCTGCAGGTAGGCTTCAGCGATCTTCCCCTGGCGCATGACGTGAAAGACGCCGAACCAGATATTGGTCTTCCGGCCGGTGGCTGGAATGCCCAGCCAGTCGTCCGCGAAGGTGCCGGTCAAATAACCACAGCCGCTGACCCATTCTTCGCCGCCTTCCGTGGCATAGAGCGCCGAGCCTTCGTCGATGCCGCCCATGAAGACATAAGGCTCGTGTTTGAGATCGGGGAAGGAGTGAAACAGCGGCGCCCAGAAGCCCGCAATCGCGTTATCCGCGCCGACTAGCTGATCAATCGGCGCTGAGACGTTCCAGTCCACATCCTCGTGAACCGCCGCCCGCACCGTTTCTGGAACATTGTCGACGCCGACGTGATTCAGCTTCTGCCAGAAGTCCCAAACCGCTTCTTTGTTTGCTTGGTTAACTTGGGTGGACATGGGAGATCTTCCTGGAAAAGTTGGTTTGCGGGCGACTCACAGAGTCGCCCCTACGAGTTGTTGATATTTGGAGGTTTCGCACGAAGGCAAAGGATCGATTCCGCGCTCATGTAACGTTCTGCGTTCCACTCTCGCCGACCGCCCGCAGACCAGCCTCCAGCGCTTCCGTGATCTTGTCCACATCGTAGACGCTGCCCGCCCAGACGCCACCGCTGGCCGCCTGCAATGCCGCCCACAGACGAGTATCGTCAGGCAAATCGGGATGCGGCTGCAAGTCAGGATGGGGCGCGCGGTCCTCCAGCAGCACCTGCGCCTCGACGGTCGAGAGCGCACCTTCCGCCGTGCCGACCAAATCCACCGTGCCGCTTAAGGCGTCGCGGTCGATCGTGATCGCAATCAGATCGCCGTCGCGCAGCTTGCCAATCGGACCTCCCGCCAGCGCCTCCGGTCCCACGTGGCCGATGCAGGCGCCGGTCGAAACGCCGGAAAAGCGCGCGTCGGTGACAATTGGCACCTGTTTGCCCCAAGGGATGAACTTGAGGGCCGAGGTCAGTTGGTAGGTCTCTTCCATGCCGGTGCCCATCGGTCCCAGGCCAGTCAGCACCAGCACATCGCCAGGCTGAATCGCTTCGCCTTCCAAGCCCTTCAGCGCCCGAATCGCCGCGCGCTCGGAGGTGAATACGCGGGCCGGACCGCGATGCCGATAGACGTTATCCGCGTCTATCACCGAAGGGTCGATGGCAGTGGCCTTGATGACAGAACCCTGCGGCGCGATATTGCCCATGGGGAAAACTACCGTGCTCGTCAGCCCGCGCGCCGCCGCTTGTTCGGGCGACATGATGACGTCGCTCGGGTCGATGCCGTCGTTCTCGCGCAGACGCTCTCGCGCCAAGCGCCGCCGCTCGCTGCTCTCCCACCAATCCAGCACGACATCCAGCTTATCACCCGTAACCGTGAGCGCGTCGGTGTTGAGCAGCCCCATCTGCCGCAGATGACACATAACCTCGGGTACGCCGCCGGCCATGTACACTTGCACGGTCGGGTGGTTGCGCGGCCCATTGGGCAAAGCGTCAACGAGACGGGCTGTGCTGCGATTGACGCGGATCCAATCGTCGACCGACGGCGGCGTTAATCCGGCGGCATGAGCGATGGCGGGGATATGCAGCAGCAAATTGGTCGAGCCGCCAAAAGCCGAATGCACCAACATGGCGTTCTCGAGCGCCGCCGGCGTCAGAATGTCAGCCAGAGTCGTACCGGCCGACTTCATGCTGAGCAGAGCCAGCGCCGAGCGCCGGGCATTGTCCAGCCAGATCGCTTCGCCGGATGGCACCAGCGCGCAATGCGGCAGGCTGAGCCCGAGCGCTTCCGCCACTACCTGCGAAGTCGCCGCCGTGCCCAAAAACTGGCAGCCGCCGCCCGATGAGCCGCAAGCCTTGCAGCCCATCTCGGCCGCGTAATCCAGCGTGATCAGGCCGTGGGCGAAGCGCGCCCCAATCGTCTGCACCGTGCCGGCATCCTCCGCGCCTTCCGCCGGCAGGGTCACGCCGCCGGGCACGATAATGCCGGGCAGGTCGCCGCAGCCGGCCAAGGCGATCATCGCCGCGGGCAGCCCTTTGTCGCAGGTGGCGACGCCCATCACGCCATCGCGGGTGGGCAAGGAACGGATCATGCGCCGCATCACCAAAGCCGCGTCATTGCGATAAGCGAGGCTGTCCATCATGCCGGTCGTTCCTTGCGAGCGCCCGTCACAGGGGTCGGAGCAATAGATGGCGAAGGGAATCGCATCTTGCGCGCGGATCGTCTCGGCCGCTTCCTGGACCAGCAGGCTGATCTCCCAATGGCCGGTGTGATAACCCAGCGCCACCGGGCTGCCGTCTTCGGCGCGCAAGCCGCCCTTGGTACTGACGATCACGTATTGCTCGCGATTGACTTCCTCCGGATGCCAGCCCATCGCCACATTCTGGGTCATGGCGAAGAGATTGCCGCTCGCCTCATTGAGCAGCATATCTTCGTCGAAAGGCAGCGCCCCGTCCCGGCCCTGGCCGCGCGTTCGCGTCGTCCGCAGCAACTCCGCCCCGCCGTAGATTTTATCCTTCATGTTCGCGCCTCCCAATTTTCACCACCGAGTACACCGCTACCGCCATAACAATCCAAACGTGTACGGGCGAGCCGGCGGCTCGCCCCTACAGGATCCTGCGCACTGGCGGGCGGCCTAGCATGTTGGCCCAACAGATTCTTGCACGCTTTAGGGCGACCCAATGGCTCGCCCCTACATCCTCTTGGAAGCGCCGGGTTTCCTCTGTGTCCTCTGTGCCCTCTGTAGTTAAAATATCCTTGCCCTATCCACCAATCAGGACAGATTATGACACAGAAGCGATTCGCAAATCAAACGGTCATCGTCACCGGCGCTGGCGAAGGAATCGGGTATGAGGTCGTGCGCCAGTTTTGCGCAGAAGGCGCGTCCGCGATTTTGAACGACATCCTGCCCGAACGCGCCATCACCGCCGCCGAGTCGATCGCTGCCGAGACGGGCGCGCGCTGCCTGGCCGCTAGCGGCGATGTCGCCGATGTTGAGGCGGTGCGCGCCCTCGTGCGGCGAGCCGTGGAGACATTCGGTCAACTCAACGTATGCGTATGCAACGCTGGTTTAACCTCGTGGGGAGATTTCTTCGATTACAAGCCCGAAGATTTCGAGCGCGTCGTGAGCGTCAACTTGCGCGGCAGCTATTTTCTGGCGCAGGCGGCTGCCCGTCAGTTTCGCGCCCAGGGAAGCGGTGGGCGCATCGTGCTGATGTCATCGGTGACCGGTCATCGCGCAGTCCCTTACCTCAGCGCCTATGGCATGACCAAAGCGGCGCTGGAAATGCTGGCGCGGAACCTGGTGCTGGAGTTGAGCCCGCATGGCATCACGATCAATTGCGTCGCCCCCGGCGCCGTCATCACGCCGCGCAACCTCAACGACGATCCGGAATACGAAGCGCGCTGGGGCAGTCTGATCCCAGTCGGTAAGGCGATTCAGACGGCCGACATCGCCAACGCGGCCCTCTTCCTGGCCGCGCCCGAGTCGGCTCAAATCACCGGTCAAGCTATTGTGGTGGACGGCGGCTGGACCAGCACCAGCCCGATACCTGATATGGATTATGGAAAAGATTACGATAATTAAGGCGCCCCGCCGTCAATCCATCAATTCTTGAACGAGGCGGTTGGTCGTCGACAGCCGGTCCGACAACATGCTGGCGATCAGCACATGTATCGCGGATGCGGTCTGCGGCGCCGTCTCCTCCATTTGGCGCAGCGCGTCGTGGCTCAGCCGCTGCAAGACGCCGGCTTCGGTCACCACAATGCCAGCTGAACGCGCTTTGCCCAGGTAGAAGCCCACTTCGCCGATGACGGCGCCCGCGGTCATGCTGCGCAGGCGCAAGACGTGGCCCGCTTCATCACGCAGCAGGACATCGACACGGCCGGACTCAATGAAGTACAGTGAATCCGATTCATCACCTTGATTGAAGACCGTATCGCCGACCGCGGTTTCCATCCGTTCGAGGAAGGTCGTCAACGCGCTAGCGTCTCGTGGACGCAGAAACGCATGCTGCGCCAACTGCTGCTCGACGGTGACGCGCTGCGCATCCAGCAAGCTGGCTTCGTGCAAGAGAATACTTTCGCACCATTCCAGCGCGTGATCCAAATCGTCGAAAAGCGACGGCTTGCCGAGCCGCTCTTCCGTGATCCCGCCACCGGCCAGCAATGGCTGCAGCGGCGGCGACGCGTCGGAAATCAGCAATTCAATGCCCCTGCCGTCCGTCAGCTTCTTCAGCTTTTGGAAATCCACAATCGTTGAAACATCAAGCCCGCGGACGGATTTGAAGTCGAGAATGATGAAACGCAGCCGACCGCTGTCGTCAGCGTTGATCCGAGATACGACATGCTCATAAAAGCGATACGCGGTGCCGAAGAAGATATAGCCTTGCAAGCGCAAAATTTGTATGCCTTCGCCCTCCTTTTGCAGCAGTTGGTTCTGCGCGAAGGAGCGGTCGAGATTGCTGCGATGGAAACTGCCCGAGAACTCTTGCTTGATGACGTCCATCCGGCTGTATTCCAACACAAAGAAAGATATCGCCACAACAACGCCAACGGCGATGCCAGTCAGAAGGCCGAATAGCCCTGTCGCCAGCGCGATGACGACAATGACGATGTAATCCTGTCGCGGCAAACTGGACCAACTGTCGATCAGCCACTCCTTCATAAATTGCAAGCCGAAGTAAATGATGAGGCCCACCGGGATAAAACGCGGAATCAGCGAAAATATGGCGCTGCCAAAGAACAGCGTCAACAAAAACATGAGAGCGAGGATGAGCCCCACCATGCGCCCATAGACGCGCATGTTTGCTACCAACGTGGAAGAAATGGGCGCGTGATAAGCCAGGATGCCGCCGCCGCACAGGCTCGACGCCATATTCGCGAGGCCATTGACCCGGAATTCACGATTGAAATCGAGTTCGCGCTCAACGATTAGCTCCTGCGCGCTGGCATTGAAAAAAAGATTCAGCGTACAGACCACGATCAAGGTCAAGATGCCACCGGCGCTGGCCGCGACCATGGAGGCGTCCAGTTGCGCGACAGCGGCGAAATCTGGCAACTGCCAGCGCAGCGCGCCCCAAGCCTCCGGCAAAAGCCAACCGTCAGCCGCCAAGCTGGCGACATCGCCCGGTCCTAAAAGCACCCAGGCATGAAACAGAACGAAAAACGCAATGATGCAGGCGGGCATGATCAAGGTGCTTTTGACCCGCGCCCGCAGCGCAAACATACTCAGAGCAAAAGCCACGGCCGGCAGCCAGCGCGCTAAGACGGCGCCCTCCAATAAAACGGGCAAGGACTGCACATTCAGCCGCAGGTCTAGCAAGATGCCGAAACCGGCATTCACAATCAACCAGCCCAAACCCGCCATGAACCCGCCGACGATGGGATAAGGCAGGTAACGGATTAAGCCCCCGGCGCGCAGATAACCCAAGAGCATGAGGAAGCCCCCGGTCAAAACCGCAGACAGCACGATCACCAAAAACACCGCCGCGAAAAGCGCCTCCTGCGGCATGTCAGCCGGCGCGGCCGCGACCACGCTGCTAGCAACCATACCTTGGATTACCACGGTCGGGCTCCGCGGCAC
Source organism: Chloroflexota bacterium (assembly GCA_026707665.1). Taxonomy (GTDB): domain Bacteria; phylum Chloroflexota; class Anaerolineae; order Aggregatilineales; family Phototrophicaceae; genus UBA6055. The sequence continues at coordinate 80,463 of JAPOWK010000112.1, read as the reverse complement.
GACGAGGGTCGCATGATCGGAAGCGAGGAGCGAAGTGATAGGAATGACAACAATCTGGCTAATCAGCACCATGCTGAGACCGGCTGCGAAATAGGCTTCCAGCGGTCCATGAAAGATGAGCCGCGAATACGAGGGCATGGCGCTGGCCATGAGCAGCCAAATGATCGCGCTCGCGAAGACGCTGCGCAGCAGCATCCTGGGTTGAAGCGCCTGCCCTAGCGCCTGGCGAAGCGTCCCATCGGAGCCATTGGCTGAATCTGGTTGTGCCATAAGTGATTGGTCTGCCTAAAAATGGTTGGCTCAATGACCTAGTTCGTAACGCACTATGAAGATGCTCCACTCGATGTTGCGGCTGCAGCAACCGGCTTGCGGCGGCGGCTGCCCATGACATCATGACCGAGCCAGCCCAAGCCCAGCAGCGCCAGGCCCACGCCGCCGAGGATCATCATATTGAATTGCTCCGCAACCAATCGCCGGCGTTCGATATCGGAAGCCATCAAGCCTTGCGCCTGCCCTTTGCTCTCGATCGCGACTTCGCCGCCCTGCTCGTGAATCTGCGCCGCCATATTGCTGGAAAGTTGATTCTGCAGCATGAAGTAGCGAATCGCCCCGCCGGCCGCCATCAAGATACCGACCACAATGGCGGTGAAGAACAGCCGCTCCACAAGGCCGGTAACCGTCAATTTGCTCATCTGCCTCACCTGTCAGAGATTCATTGCTTTATGAGCCATGCAAAATTACAATGCATTGTTACACTCAAACTCATTTTACGGAAGAGTTGTATGACTAGCAACACAGTCTCGGTCGGCGTCGTCGGCGCCAGTTGGTGGGCGGATGCCATGCATCTGCCGGCGCTGGCCAGCCATGCGGGCGCGCAGACGCTCGCCATCTGCGGCCGCAACCGCGACAATGCGCGGAAGATGGCGCAGACCTGGGGCATCCCGCAAGTCTATACCGACTACCGCGAGATGATCGACCGCGCAGATCTCGATGCCATCATCATCGCTACGCCCAACAGCAGTCATTATCCCATCAGCATGGAAGCGCTGGAGAGAAATTTGCATGTCCTCTGCGAGAAACCTATCGCCCTCAGCTATGCGCAAGCGCGGGAAATGGCGGAGACGGCTGAAGCGCGCCGCTTGAAGACGCACGTACCGTTCACTTACAGCTTTATGCCGACCGCTCGTTATCTCAAGGAATTGATCGATGGCGGCTACCTGGGCTCGCCTTACCATCTCAATATGCGCTACTACACCGGGTTCGCCCGCGAAGGCGATTATTTGTGGCGTTTCGATCGCGGCATCGCCGGATCCGGCATCATCGGCGATTTGGGTTCGCATTTTCTCTACCTGGCTGAGTGGCTTTATGGCGATATTGGAGCGATCACCTGCCGTTTGGGATTCACCGTCCCGCGCCCGCCGCTTGATCCCGCTGGCAATCCCTATGAAGTCCTCGATGATTCCTGCATGCTCACGCTGGAATTCAGCAACGGCGCCCACGGCATGATTCATTGCACCGCCCTCTGCTATGAAGACACGCCTTTCGGCCAAACGCATCACATGGAGTTTCACGGCGCGGGCGGCACGCTCTACAGCTTCACCGACTGGGACAAAACCCAGCAGGTTAAAGGCGCGCGCGTTGGCGAAGGCATGATCCGCGAACTGCCGATACCCGATCATATTTGGGGAAATGCCCGCCGCGATACCGTGCATAATACTTACCGGGACATGTTTCGCTCGGAAGACTTCATGATTCGCGCATTCATCGACAGCATCCTTAACGACACCGAGTTGAGACCGAACTTCCACGATGGCGCCCGCATTCAGCGCCTCATTAGCGCGGCGGTGAAAAGCCACGAAATAGAAGGGCGCGTCGAGATCGAGTCTATCCAGGCATGATGACGTTTGTCTGTCAGAAGGAATAGTCGCGCCGTTCAATCGCCACGGGCTCAGCGCGGCGGCTGGATTCGATGGCACGCTTCAACGACCGCTTGCGCCAGCAACCCGGCGGCGCCTTGGCCGTACTCAGAGCGCGCAGTAAGGCCTCCAAATCCGCGGCGAAGCTATCGATTGCCCAATATCATAAGACATTGTGCTCAGGCGGTCGAAACATCGGCATTATCCGGGCTGGCAAACTCCGCCGACTTGTTTGCCGAACTGGGATTGGATGGCATCGAGATCATCGGCGACTTAACCGACCTCGGCTATGAGGGATGCTACTCGCTGGAGTATGAGCGGCGCTGGTTCCCCGATCTGTTACCGCCGGCGGCTGTAGGCATGAATCAATGCCTCGACTTCCTTCGCGGGACGTAAGTCTAGCGATGGGGAGCGGGCAGGGACGTTAGTTGGGAATTTGATCGATTGGCTCGCCGCGCTGATAAGCGAGCGCCGTCTCCACCATCTGGTCGAAGGAATACTGTGGATCGTAGCCGAGCAGGGCGCGCGCCTTCTCGGTTGAGGCGTCAGCGCCGCGCCAGAAAGGCATCGTCACCTCGCGGTAGGGTCGACCAGTCGCATCGGCCAGCAGACGAGCGGCCTCCGCCAACGTGACCGGCGGACATCCCGTCATGTTGAAGGCTTCACCAATGGCCGCCTCGCGCTCGAGCGCCAAAATCGTGCCAGCCACCACATCGCGCACATCAGTGACGACCAATCGCCAGGGCTCGCCCTGGGCGTCGCTCACCGCGCAAACGGCATCCGGCGTCCGCAGCAACTCGCTCATAATCGCCTTGGTTTCTTCAATATGCTCCGCGCCGAACCAGGGAATGCGGTTATTGGATAGCGTCATTTCAATGAAATAATTCAGCCAGGCCGGGTGCAGCATGCCCAGCACCTCGTTGGCCGCCTTGATCGAACAGTAGCGCAGCGCCGTCACCGGCAGGCCGTATTCGCGCCCGTATGTGAAGCAGATCTCTTCGGAGAGCAGCTTGGTCAGCGCGTAGATGTCAATCGGCTTCTGCGGGCTCTCTTCATCATAGGTAATTTGTTGGGTGACAAAGGGATTATAAGCCTGGTAGGTGCTGGCCAGTACAAAGCGCTTGAGCGGCGCCGACGATGCCAGCGCGCCTTCCAGCAAGCTCAAGGTGGCCCGCGTGTTGACATCAAGCATGCGCTCCGACAAGTCCGCCCCTTGCGGAATCTGCGCCGCCAGATGGACGACGACGTCAACGCCGTCGACAGCGGCGCGCAGGCGATCCGCGTCCGCCATATCGGCTTCCACGAGCTCGACGCCGAGCCGCGCCGCCTTGTCCGCTTGCGGGTCCTCGGGCATGACCAGCCCGCGGATGTCATAGCCCCGCCGCTTCATCTCATGGGCGAGGTTCGCGCCGACGCGCCCGCTGATGCCGGTGATCAGTGCTTTCATGCTGCCGCTCCCCCTTCATATAATTGCCACGATTATTCGAGGACAGCGCAAAGATTGCTAACGGCTTTCCTATCTCGTATAGTATATTTGGAAATATCTACTTTCTAAAGCGGAGATAGGGATTAATGCGTCATGATTGGACCTTGTTGTGTGCAGATGTAACGGCGCCGCCATCTGGTAGCATTGACCTGCTGAATGTCGTGACCGCTATAAGGGTCGGCGATCGATACCGTCAGTCTCGCATCGACACCATGATTCCCATCCATGCGCCAATGTGGATCGTTTCGCAATGGACAGCGGAATTCGATTTTGACCGGCGGATTCACCAAAGCGTGCAACAATTGATGGCGCCTGGCGGAGAAAATGTCCTGGATCAGCGCGGGCTGGATTTTGATTTTCGACATACAACAGTCTATCCATATATTCACCGGATTCACGAAATGAGATATGTCGGTGTAGGTACCGACGAATTTCACATACTCGTTGCCGATTTCGCTCAAAGGGGCGAATGGGGGCGAGCCAGTGTAAGGATGATCTAAGAGACGAAAGGGAGTTGTACGAGATGAATGAGGCGGATGTAACCTTCGTCTACGATGCCAAGAACCATATTGTTGAGCATGCGCCCTCCACGATGTCCGATCCCAATGATAAAGACGCGCCCAAGCTCAAGAGGCTTGCTCCCAGGCGGCCAAAGCAGCGGCCGGAAGAACCGCCGAAAAAGATCGACGCCGACGAATAATCGGTGCTAGTATCGTTGATTTGAATTGTGTCAGTCCTGAATCAGGGACATCAATCCGCCACGTCTACGAACTGACGCTGATAAAGCTCATAATACAGCCCCCGGCGGGACAGCAATTCGGCGTGCGTACCCATCTCGCGGACGCGGCCCTCATCGACAACACAGATCAGATCGGCGTTCACAATGGTGCTCAGCCGGTGGGCGATGACGATGGCGCTGCGCTCGCTCAGCAATTTGCGCAGGGCGTCTTGAATCAGCGCTTCGGTGACCATGTCCACGCTTGAGGTCGCTTCATCCATGATCAAGATGCGCGGATCAGCCAGGATCGCCCGCGCGATAGATATCAATTGTCGCTGCCCGACGGATAGATTGGCGCCGTCTTCAAAGATTTCGGTCTCGTAGCCACGAGGTAGATCGGCTGCGAACTCGGCGACATTGGCCAGATCGCCCGCCGCGATCACCTCCGCCATAGTTGCCTCTGGTCTTCCGAAGCGGATGTTGTCGGCGATGGTGCCGGCAAAGATGAAGGGATCCTGCGACACCAAGCCCATCTGAGACCGCATGGAGCGCTGCGCGACCGCGCGAATATCGACGCCGTCGATCAGAATCTCTCCGGCGCTGACATCATAAAAGCGCGCGATGAGATTGGCGATTGAGGTCTTGCCAGCGCCCGTCGGTCCCACCAGAGCTACCATGGTGCCCGCTGGTATATCCAGGTTGATATCGCGCAAGACAGGCAGGCTTTCTCGATAGCCGAAATGTACGCCGCGGAATTCGATCCGCCCTTCAATCGGCGGCATCGGCAGGGCGTCTGGGCAGTCTTTGATCGCCGGTTCGGTATTCAGCAGATTGATCACGCGCTCGCCGCCGGCCATGGCTGTCTGCATGGTGGCGTAGAGCTGGCTGAGCTCCTGCACCGGTAGAAAGAAGCGATTGACGTAGGCGAGGAAAGCGATCACCGTGCCCAAAGTGAGGCTTTCCTGCGCCACGCTTAAGCCACCGAAGAGCAGCACGATCCCGGTGGCTACCATGCCCAGAAACTCAACGGTCGGCAAGAACACAAAAGACAGCGACATCGCCTCCACATGCGCGTCGCGGTTGGCGCCGTTGACCTCGTCGAATTTTTCAGTGCTAATCTCTTCATTGGCGAAGGCTTGTATCACGCGGATACCGCTCAGGTTCTCCGCCAGGTCGCCGATCATGTGGGCGTTGCGAGCGCGGGTCTTGCGAAAAGCCTGCTTGGCCTTTTGCGCGAAGACCATCGTCACCAGCACAATCACCGGTATGATCGAGAATGTCACCAGCGCCAACTGCGCATTCAGCGAGAGCATCACAATGACAATGCCGGCCAGCAGCAGGCTGTCGCCCGTCAGCGTGATCAGCCCCTGCGACAACAACTGATTGATCACGCCCACATCGCTGATGACCCGCGATATCGTCACGCCGACAATGTGATTGTCGTGATATGAAAGCGGCAATTCCTGCAAGTGCCGGAAGAGCGCCGAGCGTAAATCGGCCAGCATGCGCTGCCCCACCCAACTGAGCAGATAGCGCTGCGCCATGGAAGCCAGGTAAAGCCCCAGGAATGCGAGCAGCAGCAGCAGCACAATCTCATGCAAGCGGTTGATGTCACCCGCCAGGATGGGACCGTCAATCGCCACCTTCACCAGATAGGGCGCGAGCAGCGTCAAGCCCGAGGCGGCCAGCATCGCGACGAATGCGCCGAGCATGTGCAAGGCGTAAGGTCGCACGAAGACCAGCAAGTGCCAAATCACCCGCAAGTTGAAGGAGCGGCCTTCGACCTTGTCCGCGTAGGCGTCTAGTGTGCGGCGCGGGCTGCCGGTGCCGACGCCTGATGTGCCGATTGAGAAGCCGATAAGTTACTCCGTTTCCGTGTCGCTTTTCCTGGCGTTCTTGCGAGACTGTGGCGGGTAGGGCTTAGGTCGCCTTGGGGCGCGCCGCTTTAGCAGATGCGATCCCTCGTCTTCGGGATAACAGATTCTATTCTCCGATGGGTAGAACACGACGTTTTTCGCGTCCTGGAAAATATTGGCTTTCAGATACTTCACGATTGCTTGGCGCTTTCAAGATTTGTCTTGAGTTGCTGGAGTGGAATTGTCGTCTTCCTCTGGCGGCGCTGGATTGAGGGGAGGTCGCCTGGGCGCGAGTCTCTTTAGCAGGGGCGAGCCCTCGTCATCAGGATATCGGACTGCAGTTTTCGATTCCGACTGATAGAAAACACCTATCTTCCGGTCGTGGACAATTTTGGCTTTAAGATTCTTCATGATTGCAAAACTCCTTATGCTTCGCTGATTGTGAGGCTGGCGCGTCCCCATTCACCAAACAAAGCGAACTCCTCCAATAGTACATGAAACTCGTACGTGCCAACGCCGGTCAATTGCATATCTTGCAAAATGAGCGTCATAAAGTACGAAGTCTGAAACCGAAAGTCGAATTCCAAGTTGTCTGCCCACAAGACGCGGTCGCCACCTGGCGCCATTTGCTGAACAGTCGCGGAGTGAAGGCGCCTTTCGGCCGCAAACTCCGCCGTCCAGTGGGACACCAGGATCGCCGGCGGGTCGAAAAGAAAGGACTCCGCATGCCCGGCACTGCCATAAGGGCTGGTTATTAGTAAAGTCGAAAATACATTTTCCAATCCGATCGCGCCGGTGTCATGAGTATGAACCTCAGTACATAATGGCGTCCAGTCATGACGCATCAGTGTCGTCCCCGGCGGCTTTCGTCATTGTGGTCGTACAATTTTACCTGAGCGTGAAGTTGCGCGGCAAGTTGGACGCCAAATCGCAACCCAGCCGACTTACTCCCGTAAATTCCGATAATAGATCTCGGCGTACAATCCAGACGTCTGCAGCAGCTCCTCATGGGTGCCGGCGGCGGCGACGCGACCGCCTTGCAGAACGAGCACCTTGTCCGCCATTCGCACCGTGCTCAGGCGCTGGGCGATGATGAAAGAGGTGCGGCCCTCCATCAGACGCTCCAGCGCGATCTGAATCAGTCGTTCCGTTTCCGTGTCGACGCTTGATGTCGCGTCGTCGAGCAACAGAATGCGCGGATTCTTCAGCAAGGCGCGGGCGATGGCGATGCGCTGCTTCTGACCGCCGGAGAGGGTCACGCCACGCTCGCCGACTTCGGTATCGTAGCCGCCCGGCATCGCCATGATAAAGTCATGTGCTTGCGCCGCCTTTGCCGCCTCAATCACATCCCGCTCGTCCACATCTTCCAGCCCGAAGGCGATGTTCTCGCGGATGCTCGCGGCGAATAGAATAGTCTCTTGCAGGACGATTCCGATCTGATCCCGCAGCGAGTTCAATGTCACATCGCGCACATCAATGCCATCGACCGTAATTCGCCCGCCGGTGACGTCATAAAAGCGCGGCATAAGGTTGATGATGGTGGATTTACCCGAGCCGGTCGCGCCCAGCAGCGCCACCACTTCGCCCGCGTCGGCTTGGAAATTGAGTTTGTCCAGCACGACGCGCTGATTGAAATAAGAAAACGACACATCTTCAAAGTGGACGCGCCCGGTGATCGGCGGCAGCTTATGCGCGTCAGGCGAGTCAATGACTTCGGATCGCGCATCCAGGATGGAATAAATCCGTTCGCCTGCCGCCGACGCCATCGCCAACGCCGGGACGATCACCCCCAATCGGCGAACTGGCGCGATCAACTGCCCCAGGTAGGTGGTGAAAGCCACCAACTCGCCCAAGGTCAGATCCCCTTGAATGACGAGCCGGCCGCCCAGCCAGACGATGACGACCGTGCTCAAGCTGGCGATGAAATCGAGCAAGGGGATATGCTTCGTAGAAGCCGAAACTTGCGCCTGCGCCAGCTGAAACCACTTGGCGTTTTCCGTTTCGAAGCGCTCGACCTCGGCGTCTTCCTGGGCGAAAGCCTTGACAATCTTGGCGCCGCGCAGGTTCTGTTCCAGCACACTGGTCATCTCCGCCAGTTGATGTTGCAAGTCGAGCGACAGGGGCCGGTAGATGCGCCCAAAGCGATAGGCGACATAAAGGAGCAACGGCATCAGAATCATCGAGAGCAATGCAAGCTGCGGGTTCATCAACAGCAGCGCGACAAAGGTCAGCAGCAGCAGCGTTGAATGCTGAAAGAGACGGAGAATCCCGCGTCCGGTCAGAAAACGGATCCGCTCCACATCGGATATCGAGCGCGCCAGCAGCTGCCCGGTTTGCGCGCGGTCGTGGTAGGAAAAGGACAGGGCGCTCAACTTTTCATAAATGGCGTTGCGAATGTCATAGGCAACACCTTGCGACGCCATTTCAGTTCCGCGGCCCAACACGAAATCCACCAGGCACTTGGCTATGGTCAGCGCAAGCAACCCCAGCAGCGACGCCCCCAAAATGTCCAGATTCTGCTGAATGATGCCCGCGTCAACGATCCAGCGAATCGTCTGCGGGATAAAAACCGCCAAGCCATTGCTCAGTAGAGCGAGCACGTAGACGCCGGCGGCGATGTGGCGGTACTTCTTGAGGAAGGAAAAACTGCGCAGTAGAGAGCTGCTCGGCGCGCCTTGCTGAGAGACGGGGATTTTCGCGGCGATTTTTACCATACAATACGAGCGTCGAGCGATGCCCTCCCGCAGTCCAATTGCCGACCAGCATCTACCTTAACAGCTTTTGCATTGCCTAAAAGTGTGAGTTTACGGTGCCGGCAGCCAACCCCTCCCCTAACTGCAAACGCCTTTCCCCCTCCCACACTCCCCCGGTGGGGGATGCACCCCTTAGCATCGGAGGGCGCGAAGACACTGCCCGCCGGAGGGGGAGCAACACTTGGCGGGACGGAAGGATTTGTGCGTGGGCGGCGGCATTGTCGCGCGAGTGTCTACATAGGTGGACGAAGGAGACGGGTCAATAGCGCCGCGGCAGCCAAACGGTCATTTCGCTGATGCCACGGTTGTTCCAGGCGTAATACGGAATCAGCCTGATGTCGAGATCGGCTTCCTGTTCCTTGCCCGCTTCCCGGTATAAGGCCTTTGATCCGTTGCTTTCGGTAATGCGGCGGGCCACGCCGTTGATGGCCATGACGCCGCCGAGCAGATCGTCTTCCCGGCTGGCTGTAAGTCCCATGTCATCGGGCGCGTAGACATCTAGGATCGAAACGCCATCGGGCAGGTCATGTCCCTCCAGACAATAGACCAGCGGACCGCGCATGACCGCTACGTGATTGCGAATCTCTTCCGCCTTTGGATGCGCTTTGATCAGGCGCGGCCGCATCGGCAGGCTCAACTCGATGACATCGCCTGCCTTCCAAGCGCGTTTGATTTCAATGTAGCTCGCGGGAGTGAGCGAACGGTCGCTGGATTCGCCGTTGACGCGCAAGCCGGCTGCGTCGCACCAGCCCGGAATCCGCAGCATCAAGGCGACTTCATGCGCCGGCGCCGCGTCAATCGATATGCGCGCGACATCGTCCCAAGGGTAATCGGTCTCCTGCGTCAACGCGAATGCAGAACCATCTGGCAGCGTTGTATTCACGCTGCTACTGCCGTAAAGATGCACCCAAAGCCGGTCGTCAGACCTGCTGTAAACCCAATTGTGCAGCAGGGCGATGGTGCGCGCGGTATTGGTCGGGCAGCAATAGCAATACAAAAGCCGCCAGCGTTCATAGGTATCTTGACTCAGGAGTGGATGCTCGGCGCCGTACCAACGTAGCGGATTGGTGTAGCAGAACCTAAGACCGTCCAGACTCATCGACGACAGCATGGAATTGTAAAGCACGAGTTCGACGACATCGCTGTATTTGGCATCGCCGGTCAAATTCAGCATGCGCCAATTCCACATGGCATTGGCGATGTTGGCGCAAGTCTCATTGTAGGCGGTGGCGTTGGGCAGCGAATACTCGTAGCCGAAAGCCTCGTGCACGTCGCTGGCGCTGCCGCCAAATTCGGGACGCTCCGAAGCGCCGTGATGCTGCGCCGAGGTACCGCCGGTGACGTACATTTTGCTGTGGATTGCATTCTCCCAGATGCGCTCCAGCGCCTCAAACAGCTCCGCTTCACCAGTCTCGGCGTAGACATCAGTCGCGCCGCAATAGAGATAGCCGGCGGTGACAGCATGGCCCACCGCGCGCGTCTCTTCGCGTAAGGGTACCATTGCCTGATTCTGATCGCCGCCACCCGGCTGCGAGCCACGCATGTCGACGAAGCAAGCCGCCAATTCCAGGTAGCGCTCGTCCCCCGTGGCGCGATACAAATCGACCGCGCCCATCGTATTCGACGGGTTAAAGCCGAAATGAGCCAACTCCGGCGGACGGGGCATAAAGAGGTCATATAAGTAGTCGGCTTGCTTGATGGCAATCTCGAGGAAATTACGCTTGCCCGAGACGCGATTATGGACGGCGGCGGCTGTCAGCAAGTGGCCCATATTGTAGAGCTCATGGTCGCGGTGATTAGTCCAATATTCCTTACCGTCCAGCTGCATCGGCGTGCTGATATAGCCGTCTTCTTCTTGCGCTGCCGCGATCATTTCAATGAGCGGATCCAAATGGTCGAGGATCGATTGATCCTTGGTATTGCCATAGATGTGCGCGCAAGCCTCCATGTATTTGTAACAGTCGCCATCGCTCCACATCGTGCCTTTGCGTTCGCCTTCCTGTCGCCCGGCGGCGACCGCGAAGTTGCTGAAGACGGCGCCGTTTTCCGGCTCGTCAAGCGCCTCGCGCATGCTGGGCAGAATCGTCTCGCGACAGAGCTTGTGAAGCCGGCCCCAAAAGCCGTCGTTCCAGCTGACAGCGTCATGTTCGAGCGGTTGCAGTTTGTTGTACTTCGATATGGTAAGCATGATTGGTTCGCATCCTTTCAGGTCCGCGATTTGTTTCTGCTAAGGCTTACAATTGATGATGGCGCGTCAGTCCTCTATTATCCTGTCGCCAGAATTCACTTTGCCAACAAATGCCCGAGGAACGCCGCATGAGACTGGGCTGGTCAGTGCTTTGCAGAGACTTTGAACAACACGAAGATGGAACTGTGACGTTGAAGGAGGTGTTCGCGGATTCCGTTCTTCGCATTGAAATAGAAGAGCCGCCGCCCCTACAAGCATCACTACACCCACCTGTCATCTTGCTTTCGTATTGGTTCAGAGAATCCGAATCGGACAAGAGAAGATACCCTGCTCTTCTGCGAATTCTGTCCCCCGACGACAATCAAACTTTGGCGGAATGGCACTTCGGAATCGATTTTATGTTGTCTGAGGGTCGTTTCACGAGATTCCAACTGGACGAACTAGAATTTGTCGGCGCAGGATTGTACGAGCTTCATATTGAAGTATTGGAGTTCGGCGAGTGGAACCTGCAATCTCGAAATAGCATCCTTGTGAGCGATACGCTATCATAAGCTTAGACGCTAAATGGAGAAATCGCCGTGAAACGAAACAACTGGGTCACTGGCAACACACCCATCACCGAGTATCGTGTGGATTCAAAAGGCATCCACCTCATACGCTCGACGATGTCGGGCGAAAAACCAAACGACGACCCCAAGCCGGGCGCCGACAAGCCCAAGCCGCGTAAAAGCAACGACAAGCCTAACAAGCCGGAATAGCGCGTCCTCCATTATTTGTACCCCGTAAACACGACGCCCTGAATAAAGTGCTTCTGGGCGAAGAAGAAGACAACAATTAGCGGCAGCATCACCACCAGCGAGACCGCCATCAGCGAATTCCATTCAGTGCCGAAGGTGCCCTGAAAGAAACGCAAGCCCAGCGCCAGCGTGTATTTGTCCTGGTCCAGCAGAAAGATCAGCGGGCGGAAGAAATCGTTCCAGTGAAACTGAAATGAGAAGATCGCCACCGCGCCCAGCACTGGCTTGGACATCGGCAGCGTAATCCGCCAGAAGACGCCGAAGCGCGAGCAGCCGTCAATCACCGCTGCCTGATCCAACTCACGCGAGTGGGTCAGAAAGTATTGGCGCAGCAAAAAGATATAGAAGGGATTGCCGAACCAAGAGGGCAAGATCAGCGGCCAGAAGGTGTCGATCATGCCAAGATGGCGGAAGACGATGAACTCGGGAATCAGCGTGACCTGCCGCGGCAGCATCATCGTCGCCAGCACCACGATGAAGAGCGCGTTCCGTCCGCGCCAGCGCAGCCGCGAAAAGGCGTAAGCCACGATGGAAGATACTATTATTTCGCCCAGCAAACACAAGATCACGATGAAGGTGGTATTGGCGAAATAGAGATCGAAGGGCAACTGGTTGAGCGCATCGGGATAATTCGACCAGACGATTTTCTGCGGCCAAAACTCGGGCGGGAAGCGAAAGACGTGCGAGAGCGGTTTCAAGGAAGTCGAGATCATCCACTGCAGCGGCAGCAGGATGACGATGGAACCGAGCCCGAGGATCAAATACACCGTGATCTTGCTGATGATTTGCCGCATGTTCAAGCCGGCGCCTCTACTGGTCATCAGTTGTCCTCGTCCGATTCCGCTTCGTAATAGACCCAGAACTTAGCCGTCGCGAAGAGGATCAAGGTCAGCAGCAAGATGGCGACGAAGAAGACCCAAGCCAGCGCCGACGCATAACCCATCTTGAAGTTCTGGAAAGCCTGGCGGTAAAGATAGAGCAAATAAAACAGGGAGGCGTTCGCCGGTCCGCCATCGGTCATGATGAAGGTTTCGGTGAAGATTTGCATGGTGAAGATGACGCCCGTGATCAATTGGAAGAAGATGGTCGGGCTCAGCATCGGCAGCGTGATGCGGAAGACGCGCTGCCACCAATTGGCGCCGTCAATCTCGGCCGCCTCGTAGAGATCGGTGGGGATCGCCTGCAAGCCCGCCAGATAGATGATCATGCCACCGCCGACACTCCAAAGCCGCATGATGACAAAAGCCGGCAGCACCCAGATCTTGCTGCCCAGCCAAGCAGGTCCCTCGATACCGAAGACCCGCAGCGCCGTATTCAGCAAGCCGAAGTCGCTGGAGAAGATCCACTGCCAGAGGATCGCCACCGCCACGCCTGATAATATCGCCGGCAGATAGTAAATTGTGCGGAATACCGCCAAGCCGCGGATATTGGTGTTGAGCAGCATCGCAATCGTCAAGCCAAAGACGATGTTCAGCGGAATTGACGCCAGCGAGAAGATCACCGTGATCTTCAGCGAATGAACCGGCAGCGGGTCGGTGAAGAATAGCTTGTGGTAATTGGCCAAGCCGACGTATTCCGGCGGCGACAGAATATTCCATTTGAAGAAAGAGAGCGCCAGCGAAGCGACCATTGGGAAAGCCGTCAGCAGCAGGAAGCCGGCCACCCATGGCGACACCATCGCCCAAGCCAGCACCGTCTCCCCACGCTGATAGGTGATATTGAGGCTGGTGAAGCCGCTCTGCTTTTTGACGAATTGGGCGAGGCTCATGTTTTCTGACGCGCCTCTACATGCGGGCGACCCGCCGCCGCACGTAGACACTGCGGTTCGGTCGCCCATACAAGTCTCAAGGGCTATTGCGCCTGTACGGGTCAGCCGGCGGCTGACCCTTTGCAATTGCGCAGGCAGAACACGATAACATCAACCGCTGCGCCACTGCCCTTCCTGAATCAGCGGATTTACCTGACGCACGATCTCGTCGCAGACGACCTTTGCATCCCGCTCTTCACCAATCATCAGCAGATCAATTTGCGCTTGCATGATCTGCGTGATCTCGCCGAAATTCGTTAGGACCGGGTCGGGCGCAACGAAGTGGCGTGCCGCGTCCAGCATGACGTGCTTGTTCGCCGGCGGCAGCGGATCGGTGATGAACCACTTCTCCTGCTCGGCGAAAGATGTGCCCTGCAAGCCGCCTTCGCGAATGATCGTCTCCATCGCTGGACCGTTGAAGAACTTCAGCAAATTCCAGGCGCATTCGGGCGCCTGCGTCGTCTTCGGCACGACCAGCGGGTAGTAGTAGACGTAGTTCGCGCGGCCGCCGGGACCAGCCGGGTAATGCCCGAGCCTGACGTCAAAGTCGACTTCGCGGAAATTGGGGAAAGCCCAACTGCCGCTGTAGAACATGGCAAGTTGCCCGGTCTGCAGCAGCGCTGTGGTGCCCATCGCCATCGCTTCCGGGCGCGGCGCGAAGCCGTGCTCCCAGCGCAAGTCGGCGTAGAACTGCAAACCCTCGACAGCGCCCGCTTCGTTCAGGGTGCATTCGGTGGGGTAGAAGGGATCATCCATCAATTGGCCGCCGAAGATGCGCACCCAGGTCTGCCAGACCTTGTCCCAGCCGGTGACATCGCAAGCGTACTGCGTGGTGCGATTGCCGTCGCGTTTTGTCAACTTCTCGCAGGAGCTGAAAAAGTCGTCGACCGTCCATTCGGGGTCGTCCCATTGGGCGGTGGGCATCATGGCGCCGGCTTCCTCAAACAAGTCGGCATTATAGAAAATGGCGATGGAGGCGACGTTGTCAGGCATGCCGTAGATGCCGCCCTCGTGAGTGTAGGCTTCAATAGCGAGGTCGGGGAATTGCGTCAGGTCGTAGTCATCGGCGTCCACGTAGGGCTTGAGATCAAGCAGCAGGTCGTCAGCCAGGAACTGGGGAAGCAGACCAATTTCGATAATGAAGACATCGGGTGGAATGCCCGCGGCCAGACTGGTGAAGAGCTTGTCGTTATAGCCCTGTGCGGGACCGCCCGGCACGGAAGTGAAGTTGAGCTTGCAGCCCGGATAGGCGTCGTCAAAGGGCGCCAGCGCCTTCTCGCGAATGCCAATCAATGGCGGTCCATCCCAGAAAAAGATGGTGACTTCCTGATCGTCCTGGGCGACGACCGATCCGACGCCGGGAATCGTGTAAACGCCGGCCGCCAGCGAACTCATACCAGCCAGGCGCAGGAATTCGCGCCGGCTCAAGTTAATCTTTCTGGACATCTTTCATCTCCTATTCGTTTGAAGGTCCACAACGGAAAACGCTTCGATTATCTGAGCGCGCAGATAATCCCAAACTTGACTTAGGCAAATAGAAGCCCCCTTCCTGATCGCATCGCTTATTCTAATGGTCACCGAAACAGTCAGAAACTGACTATCTAAAATATCGCACCTGACGCAGATATGCCAATGCTTCAAGCGTCACAATGTGGCGAATACGTTTCTAGCAGACTTATCCGTGCCCTCTGTGTTCTCTTATATTGTAAACCCCGTCAGCGCAGTCCTCTGTAGGCGCATGAGCTTATTGTTTTATGTGAGCCCAGTCGCGGCTAGCGATGGACTGTGGTAAAAATGTGTTGATGTATTTTCGAAAACGGTAATTGACCAGCCCAGTTCACCGTTTGCTATAGTCCTGCAAACGGGACAGGAAAACCCCAATGCCTGAAGTCATCGTCATTGGCAGCGGCGTCATCGGCTTAAGCGCGGCCCGCTGCCTGCAGCTCAGCGGTTACGACGTCCGCATCATCGCGCGCGATCTGCCGCTCGCCACCACGTCGGTGGCCGCCGGCGCCGTCTGGTCAGGCACCGGTCTCGCAGGGCGCAGTCGGCACTGGGCGGCCGCCACGCTTGCGCGTTTCCTGCCCCTCACACAAGAAGCCAATAGCGGCATCACATTGCAGCGAATGCGCGAAGTCTACGCCGAGAAAGTGCCCGATCCCTGGTATCGAGACCGTCTGCCCTTTTTCCAGCGGCTGTCCAAACATGAAATGCGCGGCGCGCTAATTGGCGGCTACTTGATGGATGTTCCCATGGTCGCGCCGCCAATTTATCTCGAGCTCTTGCATGATCAGTTTCTCGGCGCCGGCGGAATACTGGAAGAGCGAACGATCGAAACACTCGATGAACTCGCCGAGGAAGGCTCGTTGCTGGTCAATTGCACCGGCGTCGGCGCCCGAGAAGTAGCGAACGATGAGTCGGTCTATCCCCTACGTGGGCAGACCATGCTGCTGGACGCTGCCGGCATCCGCGTCGGTTACATGGACAATGAGGCCATCGACCATATTTTCCCCCGTGCGGACGGCGTTCTGATTGGAGGCGTCAAGCAGAAAGGCGACTGGAATAAGCAACTGGATCCGTCAATAGCGGCCGATATCATGCAGCGCTGCACCAAGATTGACAGGCGCCTGGCAAATGCGAAAGTCCTGCGGGAGTTTGTCGGCTTGCGCCCGGGCCGCGATGAAGTGCGACTCGAGCTGGAGCGGCGCGCCGACGGCAGCGCGGTGATCCACAATTATGGCCACGCTGCTGTTGGCTATACCCTGTCCTGGGGCTGCGCGGAAGAGGTGGCAGCCTTAGCGGAAACGGCGCCAGCAAAATGAAGAGGCAAAACATCTCATCAGGCACGGATTACGAAGCGATCGCCGGCTACTCGCGCGCGGTGCGACTAGGAAACATCGTGCAGGTTTCCGGCACTACCGCGACCGATGGCGCAAATGCGGTCGTCGGCATTGGCGACAGCGCCGCCCAGACTGATTTTATCATCCGCAAGATTGAGCGGGCGCTCAACGAAGCGGGTGCTCAGCTTTCCGATGTCACGCGCACGCGCATTTACCTGGCGCCGGCGGCCGATTGGGAAGCGGTGGCGCGCGTGCATGGCAAGTATTTCGGCGAGATCCGCCCAGCCAATACCCTGCTTTACATACAGGCCCTGGTCGGCGACGACTATCTGGTCGAAATGGAAGCGGAAGCCATCATCTCCTCCACTGAGAAATGAAATTCAGTCTGCGCTTCAACAACGACTTGCCAGTCCACGATTATGTTCGCTATGCACAGGCGGCGGAGGCGGCCGGCTTCGATCAATTCTGGGTGAGCAACGATCTCTTCCTCCGCAGCGCTCCCGTCATTCTCTCCGCAGTCGCGCTGGCTACCGAAGACATCGAAATCGGCAGCTGCATTCTCAATCCCTTCACCATTCATCCGGCCGAGATCGCGATGTTCGCCGCCACCCTGGACGAGCTATCCGGCGGTCGCTTCAACCTGGGCATTTCCAGCGGCGCCGAGGATTTCATGCGCTGGCTGGGCTTGGAATTCCGCTATCCGCGCAGTCGCGTTCTGGAAGCCATCGGCGCCATCAACAAGCTGACATCGAATCAGAATGCGGCGGCTACGAGCCTCACCTTGCAATGGACGGAAGAAACCTGGCTGCGCTTCCGCTCCGAGCGGCGCGTGCCGATTTATCTGGGCGCGATGAGTCCCAAAATGCTGGAGGAGATTGGCGCTGTCGCCGATGGCGGGCTTCCGCTGCTCTTCCCGCCCGAGCATTACGCCAATGTGCTGCCCCAGGTTTGCCGCGGGCTGGCGCGGTCGGGGCGGGCACTCAGCGAAATCGACCTGGCCGCCTGCATCTGGTGCTCGGTCTCGGACGATCAGGCGGCGGCCGAAGCGATGCTCGCCGACAAGATCGCCTATTATGGTCACGCCATGAGCCCAACCCTGTTGGCACAGCTCGGGCTCAGCCAAGCCGATTTCGAGCCCATCCGCCAAGCCTGGCACGTTGATGGCGATCAAGAGCGGGCGCGGCAAATGGTGACGCCGCAAATGCTGCGCGTCGGCATCGCCGGCACGACCGATGTTCTGCTCAAACGCCTGGACGGGCTGGCCGCCCTCGGTGTTCGTCACATCAGCGTCGGTCCCCCGTTGGGTCCCGACATTTTGGCAGCGATCAAGGCGATTGGCAGCGATGTAATTCCGCGTTTTCGGCAGGTATGACGGCTTGCAGGGTCGCTTTGCAAGGCGCATCCAAGTAGAATAACGTAAATGTAAGATTCCACCGAGATGGCAGGAGATTGAGAAAATGAGATGTCTTGTACTTTTATGTCTGTTTATCCTGATTCACGTGGCGCCGCTGTCGCAGGCGCAAGATTATGAATTGCCGCCCTGTTCCAGTAAGGATTCCCGAGTTGTTCACGACACGGTTTCCTCGCCGTATCTAGAGCTTGGCAAGTCGTACGAAAGCCTGTCCACGCATCAGGGCTTAATCGATTTTGGCGACAGGCATCTGCAGCTGCGCGATGAGATTCTTCCGCAGATGTCGCTCTGCGCGGAGCATTTGGAGATTGACTGGTATATTTCCCAATTGGCCGACGACACCTTGGTCGCCTTCGCACTGGATCGATTCGGCGTGCCATTCGAGATTAACCCGCTTGGCAAATCTCTGCCCGATACGATCCGGCATACGTCAGAGTTGCTGGTGGATGATCTGATCGCGCTGAACGAAGGCCGCAGGCCCGCTAACCGATCTAAAGGCGCGGATTCGTGCTCTCATGCCGATATTGAGCGGCTTCACAGCGCTCTCATCCCGGAGTTTCGCCAACTCGTCGAGAGTTCCATTGATAGCAGCAACGTGGACGAAGTCCTGGATTTTGTGGAAAAGGTCGTAGCGTTTCGCGACATGCTTTGGCAGGAATTGCCTCGCTGTGAAGAAGGATTGGAACTAGGCCTGATGATGAGGCAAATCGTCAGTGACTCGGTATCAAGCTACGCCTTGGAATACGCCGGCGTGAAGGCGGAAGATATTCCTTATCGGCAGGCGATACAAGCCGGGATGGATGCCTTTGCATCGCGTTCAAATGACCTGATCGAAAAACGTGATGGCGCCGAAGCTGGAATCGCGTTGCAAGCGCAGGGCGGCGAAGGCATCCCGCTCATGCGCGTGTATGGCAGCCACTTGCCCGCTTGTTCAGTCTTCCAGGGATCCCTGCTCACCATCCGCCTCGCGCTGCCGCATCAAGCTGTCGTCACCCGCGCCTCGGAACTGGAATCGACAGATGACCTGCTCGCATTCGCCGAGGAGGAAGTCGACCAGCGGATCTGGTCGATGGTGCCGCACTGTGCGGAAGCGGTGGAGACCAGTTGGTTCGTGGGACAAGTCGCCGGTGATTTCGCCGCGGCTCTAGCCATGGAGCTGGCAGGCGTGCCCGCGGACGCCAATCCCTATCGGCAGCCAGCCGAGCGCGGAGCGGAACGCTTCGCCAAGATCCAAGCGCATGTCCAGATTAAAGGCTGGAGCGACCCGCTCGCAAAGGAGGACGGCTTGCTGGAGGCCTGTAGCGCGGCAGAACTGGCGGCCATGAATAGGGTCGCCTGGGATTTCTCGGAGTTCTTAATTGGTCCAGCGTTAAAAATAGAAACCGAACAGCAGTTGATCGACTATGGCAACGCGCATGTCGATTGGAGAGAAGGCTTTTGGGGAAGAATGCCGGCTTGCCTTGAATCGGTCAAGCTTGGCGTGCTCATGGGTGAGATGGCCAGTGAATTTACGCCGGCTTTTGCATTGCGCTTGACTGGCATAGAGACTGATGACAATCCCTATATGCTAAAGGCGCTGGCGCATTTCGCGGCATTTGTCGATGAGACCATCATGAAAGTCATCTCTGACGAAGCCGATAGCGCGCCAAAGACTTACTACGTCACCGCCAATCCCTATGTCAATATCCGTTCCTGCGCGGCAACGAGTTGTGAGATTGTCGGCAGCGCCCGGCGCGGAGAAGCGATTACCGTCATTGATGACAGCGGCGAATGGTACGAAGTTCAAATGGAGAATGGCGAGTCGGCATTCATCGCCGGCTTCCTCGCCAGCACGAAGCCGCCCGACGATTAGCGGCTTCAGTCTTCTCTATGCGATTGCGCTTCTCGGAAGCGCGGATAGTGGCGCTTGGCAGGTTGACTGATTTGGCGCTGTTCGGATTCCGCTGCGGGTCCTGCAAAGGCGCGGACTTTCCGGCCGGCATCGCGGTGCTTGACTCTGTCGTCATTCAACAGTTCGCGCCAGACTGACTTGCCAGCCTCTGTCCCTCCAGTAAACTACAGCATTGAGACGATTGACCGACGGCGAACGCGCAAAGGCGCGCGCCCAGCGGATTCTTGCCCTAACATGCGCATTGAAACGCTGCGCCGACGTGGAAAGGTCCTTAGATGCGCCGCCTCGCATTCATACTATGCATCATAATGCTGAGCCTCAGCCCGGCATCGCTGGCTGATGACAGCGCACTGCCTCTGTGTGCCGATGACGAGTTCCTCAAGTTCTTTAACATGATCGTCGAGCATCAGATCGAATTTGACGCCGGCATCAGCAACGCCAGCATGTTGCACCGAGTCAGCCGCGCGCAGATGGAAAGCCGTGAAGCTTACATGTCCCAGCTGCCCATGTGCGCGGATGCGATCGCAATCCAGCGCCTCTTAATTCAGCTCGGCGGAGATGCCCTGGCGCGCGCCGCCCTCGAATTGGCCGACTTGTCCGCGGACGAGAATCCGTATTTGCAGCGTCTCCCCGGCGATCAGGCGCGGATTGAAGGCCTGCTCTCGACCATGATTGGCGTCGACCGGTCGGGCGCCACCCCATCGGACCAGCGCGGCCTGCGGGCGTGCGAGGCGGATGACTGGGCACTTCTCGAAAACGCGGCCGCCGAGCTTCAAGACCTGTCCAATTCGACGCGCGAAGAGTCGCATCCGGTCGCAACCCTTGCGGCTATTGATCGGCTCCTGCGCTGGCGGGAAAAAAACATACCGGGCTTGCCGGCATGCGCTGAGTCCATCGACCTGATACAAGCCTTGAGCGCGGTCGCGACCGATGCAGCCGCCACTCAAGCCTTCACTTACGGCGGCGTGTCGCCGGAACGGAATCCCTTTCCGCCGCTGTTGGAAGCGAGCATGGCAACGGTCATAAGCTGGCAAGAGCAGCTTGCGACAAAGAGGTCCAGCCAAGCCGCCCGCATCTTTTCAGGCAACCAACTGCCAGCCTGCGCGCCTGACGAACTGTCTGAGGCCTTCGATAGCCTTAGGACCGAATCCGCCGCTTTGCTTGAGCAAGCCGCCTCCGTTGATTCCAGCGCCAATCTGATTGACTTTGGCGCAGCGCAGATCGCCTTTCGCGAGACCCGCCTCGCGCAACTGCCAATGTGCGCAGAAGCGTTTGCCTGGCGCTGGTGGATGGTGGAAGCGCTCGCCGATGCCGCCCTGCGCAGCGCCATCGCGGTTGGCGCGCCGTATTCAATCGCGACAGGACATCGCTCGACCATGTCCGATAACGCTGAGCGCGCTTCATCCGCTCGGGCGGATTTGAAAGACGCGCTGGAGGGTGTCTCTTTAGCCAGAGCCGCTCGTAGGTCCAATGCGGCCGCGCCCGCTTGCAGCGACGCCGACCATGTCTTCCTCTTTGCTTTTTTGGCGCCTGCGTTTTGGAAGCTCACCGATGCCGCCCTGGCGATATCGCAGCCGCAAGAGGTTTCGCCCTTCATCGACCAGTCCTTCGCCTTTCGCCGACTGCTATGGGAGAACCTGCCGCGCTGCGCCGACACGCTCGAAGCCGGCATCCTCATGCAAGCGGTCGCCGCCGACTTCGTCGCCATGTTAGCGCTGGAGCTGGCGCAGACGCCGGTCACGGATATCCCCTACCTGCCCAGCATTGCCAGCGACATCAACCGGTTCTTCCAGTGGGCGGACCAATTCACCTCGACCTGCGGCAGCCTCAATGGCGGCACGACAACCTACTACGTGGTGGCTGAGAATATCGCCAATATCCGCTCCTGCGCCTCCACGAGCTGCGCAATCACGACCACTGCCCAGCGCGGACAAAGGCTGGATGTCGTGGACGACAAGAGCAATTGGTACGAGATTGTCTTGCCAAGTTGCGATACCGCTTTTATCGCCGGCTTCCTCGCCAGCCAGACGCCGCCCCCGCGCTAAGCCGGGTCGTCACGCGGCACGCGGCGCCGGCTGCCATCGTATTTTCGGCGGCGTCTTCAATGCCTGTCTTCTATGGTGGCGAATCAACAATTGTGGGCTTGGCCGAGACCAGGCGCTGGTCAATCGGCAAGCTGAAAACTACGGTGAATTTGAGGAAGCGTAGAATATGCGTCGTATTTTATTGATATGCCTGTTGCTGTCCTTCACGCTTGTCCCGACAGCGGGCGGGCAAGATAGCGGCTTCACTCGCTGCTCTGAGCATGAAGTCCGCATTCTGCTACTCTCACTTTTCGATCTTGAGGTGCTCGACTTTCGGCCGATCGAAACGGTCGACGACATTGTCAGACGAGGAACCGCCTTGCTTGAGGCGCGGGACAGCAGCTACGGGCTGCTGCCGCTATGCGCGGAAGCCATCACCATGCAACGGAGCGTCATCATGATTAAAGGCGACAAGGTCGGGCAGGCCGCTCTCCGTATGGCGGGCGTTCCCGACGGCGCCAACCCTTATTCGCTCCATTATCCCGACTTGCTTGATCTGGAAAAGACGCTGTCTCCCGATATATTGAGCGACTTACGCAGTGAGGACATCGAAAGCGAGGGCCGTCGCCTGCCGTCTTGCTCGGCGTCAGATCTGGCTGACCTCAACGCCCTGGCAACAGGCTTCGAGGCCGCCTATGCCAGAGCTAGCGAGACCGGCGACGAAGTCCTGTGGATCATCGCTGTCAACCAGATCTTAACCTGGCGCATCGAAAATATGTCGACGCTTCCAGATTGTCTGGAAGCGATTGAACTGGGCTATTGGCT
Source organism: Chloroflexota bacterium (assembly GCA_026707665.1). Lineage (GTDB taxonomy): Bacteria > Chloroflexota > Anaerolineae > Aggregatilineales > Phototrophicaceae > UBA6055. The sequence continues at coordinate 57,951 of JAPOWK010000112.1, read as the reverse complement.
GAGCAAGGCGACCACCGATGCCGCCGTCCAATTCGCCCTCAATCATGCGGAAGTCGCAGCGGAGGATAATCCCTACGGCGCCACAGTCAACCGCGCTCGAGAATTGCTTAGTTCCTGGCGCGACCAGTTGAGGCTGGCAAAACCGGAACATCAGGGCGCAATCGTGGTTGCGCTGGGACCAGCCAGCCAACTGCCCGCATGCAGCATCGAGCAGATTGAAAAGGCTTACGACGTACTGCAAAATGACGTGCTGGATCTTACCTTGCGCCTTAGCAATCCCGGCGGACCTGACGACCTGGCTCAATTTGCTGCAGAACACATGGCGCTGCGCAATAGTTTCCTGGCGGCCGCCCCCGTATGCGCCGAAACATTCGAAGGCATCTGGCTTACAAGGCAAGTACTTGGGGATTACATTGCCTGGGCGTCGCTGCTTACCCTCGGCTATTTGCCGGACCGCAATCCCTTTAATGATCAAGTGGTAGAGAAGGTCCTCCAGCTAAAGGGCTGGATCAGCGATACGAAGGAATACCTGCAACGGGTGGAGGACAGCGAAGGAATGGCGCCCGAAGGAGGCGATTTGCCCTCCTGCCGCGATGGTGAAGTCACCTATATGATCGGCTATGCAATGCCTGACTTCGACAATCTCATGAACGCCCTTTTTGACAAGAGCGATGATTTCGACGTGATCAAGGTCATCAGAGATTCCTTCAAACTTAGAGACCAGCTTTGGTTGAACTTGCCTCGCTGCAAGCAAGCGCTGGCGGTCGGCAATATGATGCGACAGATCATCGGCGACATGATGCCCTCAATTGCGCTAAACGTCGCCGGTGTCAATTCGGCAGACATTCCCTACATCGCTGAACATCACCGCGACCTTGATTCGCTTGATGATTTGCAATTGGAACTCCTCGCAACGACAGACGGCGCCGCTAGCGCCACCGCGGCGGAGAATCACTACTACGTCACCGCGAACCCCTACGTCAATATCCGCGCCTGCGCCTCCACTAGCTGCGATATCGTCGCGACGGCGCGCTATGGCGAAGGCTTAACGGTCATCGACGATTCGAGCGATTGGTACGAAGTTCGGCTGGAAGGCGGGGAGACCGCCTTCATCGCCGGCTACCTGATGAGCAAAACGCCGCCCGACGCCTAAACAGCGCATTGCGCGCCGCGCTTGACCTACGCTGACATACGACTTCGCTACGCCAGCCATTTGAAAAGTCTCGTCGGTTTCCTGTTGCCCGCGGTATCACATTATCATGACTGTTGAACCGCAAGCCGGGGATGAAAGGGTCACCTGATGAGATTCGTACTCCTGATGAGTCTGTTTGCACCGCTATTCGGCAATTCACTTGCGCAAGGGCAAGAGAGTCGTTTGCCCGCCTGCTCTACCGCTCAGTTGGCCGCGGCCGCCGACATGCAGAAGGATTTCGATCCGGTGCTCTTTGCCGGCGCCAGCATCGAAAGCCTTGACGATTTGCTTAACTTTAGCGCCGCCCACATTGCCTGGCGCGACGTAATGTGGGCGCAAGCTCCCCTCTGTGACGAAGTGTTCAATTTGGGACTAGCGCTCGATCAAATCGCGGAAGTGATTTTCATCAATCTGACTCTTAGAAGCGCCGGCGTTGCGGACGAAGAAAGTCCCTACGTCGAGCTGGGGAAAAAAAGCGCCGTAGAGATGGCCCGGTTGAACGAAATAATCAGTTCCGCCAGCGACGACGGCGCGGCGGCGAGCGGCGACAAGCGCGCCTGCAGCAGCGACGAACGGCAGTTCGTTGCCGGAGATATTTGGTCGGAGATCGTCGATCTGCTAAATGCCGCTTATGCGGTGGAAACGTTTGTGGCGCTGCGCGAATTCATGGATCTGAAGCTCGAATGGCGGGCGGACATCTGGCCGCAGTTGCCGCCCTGTAAAGAAGCCTACGATATCGCCACCTGGATGTATCGCTATTCTTCGGACTTGGCGAAGATCTACCTGCTCGATCTCTTTGGCGTGCCCCGGGCGGACAACCCCTACGGCGAGGCCTACCTCGATGGCTTGATCCAATACTCTGAGTATGCCCAATGGGTGGACATGACCGGATCGGACTTCCGGAGTCTGCCATCCTGTTCCGGAACGACGGTAAGCGACGATCTTTATGACGCGCTGGAGCGGCATCACAACTGGACGGAAACGCCGCATGATAAGGCCGACGACTTGCCAGCCTTTGCCGCAGCGCATATTGAATGGCGCGATTCGCTGAGGACCGCATGGGCCTCGCTGCCCGGTTGCAAGGAAGCCTTTGAGATTGCGCTTTTGACGCTGCAAATCACGGGCGACGCCGCAACCATACCCGCGCTGGCTACTTCGGGTATCGGCTTGGCAGAGCTCGGCAAGGCTTATCAAGAGCGGGTCGTCAGCGCTGGCGATCGAATCGGCGAACTGAAGCGAGACTTGCAAACGAAGCGGGAGGCCGATGACGCGAAGCCGGCGGTCGCTCTCGCCCCATGTTCCGACGAGCAATTGGACATCCTCTTCGACGACCTGCAAGGATTCATCGCATTGCGAGAGCAGGCATTGGAAAGTCGTGGTCCAGAAGATCTCATCGCCTACATCCAGGCGCTGTTTGGCTGGCGCGATCTTCTATGGACTGCCTTGCCCGGCTGCAGCGATGCGCTTGAAATCGCCGCGCTGATGATACAAACGGCTGGCGACTATGGTTCGCTGTTGGCTTTGGAACTGGCTGGCGTGCCGGCGGACGCCAATCCCTATATGGCGCAAACGGACCTCGGCATCAATCAGTTCAAGGAATGGCACGCCGAAGTTTGGTCACGAATCGAAGGTCCAGTGGCAACACCGGCGCCCAGCAAGACCTATTATGTCGCCGCCAACGGATACGCCGTCCTGCGCTCTTGCGCGTCAGTCGACTGCGAGAAGGTGGGTATTGCTGCCGAGGGAGAGGCGCTCAATGTCGTCGATGATTCCGGCGACTGGTTCGAAGTCTACATTGGCGCGGGCGTCATCGGCTACATCCCTCGGGAAATGATGAGCAGCGAGCCGCCGGCGACTGAGTGACTCGCCGCGGCCGCCCGGTTATCGGCTGCGGGCCCGTGTCCGTCTAGCCAGCCAAAATGCGGCTCATCTCGGCCAGACCGGCGCCCAACTCGATGTTGCGATTCGTGCCAGTGCCGCCGCCGATATGCGGGCAAAGGATTACGTTGTCCAGCGCGCAAAGCGGGCTTTCCGCCGGCAGCGGCTCGTAAGTGAAGACATCCAGCCCGGCGCCGGCGATGCGGTTTTCGCTCAGCGCTTCGATCATCGCTTCTTCGTCGATGATGCCGCCGCGGGCGATATTGACGATATAAGCGCTCTCTTTCATCAGCGCGATTTGCCCGGCGCCGATCATGCCTTCCGTCTGCGGCGTATGCGGGGTCGCCACGCAGATGTAATCGCTTTCCGCCAGCAATGCATCCAGGTCCGCGTAGCTCGCGTCAAAGAGAGACTCGAGCTCGGCAGAGAGCGGGCTTCGCTTATAATACAGGTTGCGCATGCCCATGACGCTCGCGCGCCGCGCCAGCTCGCAGCCAATCTCGCCCATGCCGATGATGCCTAGTGTTTTACCGACCACCTCATGCACGCGCATATTGTGCATCCAGTGGAAAGCCATTTTGCGCTCGGCGGTGATCTCCGGCTTGAGGCCGCGATAGCGATAAGCGCCCAGCGACACCGCCTCGTTGTTTATGACGAGGTCTTTGCTCAGCGCCAGGATCAAGGTCATCGCCAGCTCGGCGACGCAATTCGGTCCCTTGCGCGGGACACAGGCGAATTCCAGCCTGCGCGCGCGAACCGCATCCACATCAATGTTGTGGTAGCTGCGCCCCAGCTTGAGCACGGCGCGCAAGCTCGGCAGGCCGCTCAGCAGCGCTTCATCCACAGCCGCCGCCCCCGCGATCAAGCCGGCGACATCGCCGCTGGCCAGTGCCAGCGCGTCGCTCGAATCATCGGCGCAGAGGACTTTTAAGTCTCGATATTCCGCCGCCAAATCGGCCGCAGCATCTTCGTATCCCGCGTCCGCTATCAGAACTGTCTGCGTCATATCACCCGTCTCCCTCGTGTTCTCACAACCAATTTGCGTTCCATCCTTCGAAGAAAATGCGCATCGCGAGCGCCGCGCTCTTTCATGCTTCTTCGCGCAACAGCAGCAACGATTATAGGATTGCGCCAGGGGGGCTGTCAAGCAGAGCAGCAGGCGATGCGCTGGCATCGCGGGCGTTTCAGCGCCGCGTGTAGACACTGCGGATCAAACGCCCCTATAGTGCGCTGCTGTGGCGGGCGGGCGACCCAACAAAACTTCGTAGGGGCGAGGTCGCGTAGACTCTGACCGGCGGCGGTGACTCGCCCTCTTGTCGGGCGCGGGCGATCCAATGGGTAGCCCCTACAAGGCTTGTCCGGTACTGAGTTGTGCGTCCTCGCATTTTCTACCCCATCCCCCCAACCCCCTTCCCCAGCAAGCTAAGCAAGGGGGAGCACTCTTGCCGTGCGCCCGGAAGTACGGGCGTCTGACTGTCACGGCGCCGAATATCCCAATTCTGCCTTCGAGTCACCCTTCCCTAGTTCACTGGGGAAGGGCCGGGGATGGGGTAAGACGTACGGAATACAGGCATTCTACAGTACCGGACAAGCCCTACAGGCGCTGGTATGGCGGGCAACGCTCCCCTTTCTCTGGCTCGCTGGGTTACGTAGACATAGACCTTCGGGAATGGGGCCGGGGGGATGGGGTAGAATAGGCGCGGGCGGGCGAGGGCGCGATTTGTCTTTCGACGTGAGATATGCTAGAGTCTCGCCTTTGGAACTGTTGACAATCGAGCGGCTAGTGCGCCTTCGCAGAGCGCCATGAGGAGAAATCTATGGGATTAGCAACCAATGCCGATCAACTGGTGGAGATGGCTGTAGTCGGCTATGTCAGCCAGCCCACTGTGCGCGGGTATATCCCGCACGCTTCGGGCGAAGCGATGATCTTGCCCGGCATGTCCGGCTTCATCTACGGCGTCCGCGTCGGCGACAGCGCCTTCGATTACGCCGCCGACCATCTGGAACCGGGCGCCTCTATCGCCCACCCCGATCTGGATGCCGATTACGCCATGCACTATCTGACCTGCATGGGCAATCAAGCCTTTCTCATGAGCGGCTTGGCGCAAGGAACCGAAGGCATCGTCACCGGCGAGCACGCGCGGCTGCTGGTCGATTTTCCGCCAGATGCGGCCGACCTAATCAATGTCGGCGACGCTGTGCAAATCCGCACGCTGGGGCAGGGCTTGCAGTTGAAGGACTACCCGCATATCACGCTGAAGAAGTGCAGCCCGCGGCTGATCGAGAGCTTGCCGATCGAAGCCGTTGACGAGCGCAAGATCCGCGTCCCGGTGACGATGGAGTTGCCCGTGCGCATCATGGGCTCGGGCGCGGAGCTCAATCCCGATTTCGTCGATCAGGACCTGATGTCGGGCGACCGTGCCTTGATGGCTGAGCTCGGCATCGACCAAATGCGCCTGGGCGACCTGGTCGTCGTCAATCATGCCGATCACCGCTACGGACGCGGCTACAAACCGGGCGCCGTCACCATCGGTCTCTGCATCCACGGCGACTCGGTGATGACCGGTCACGGACCCGGCATCCTCACCCTGATGACTTGCGATGAGCCCTGCATCGAATGGGTGATCGACCCAGAAGCGAATATCGCCAATTACCTGAATATACGAGAGGCATCATGAGCGCAAAAAACAACGCGGATCAAGTCGTCAGCGTATCGGTTCAAGGGGTCATCACGCCCCCACGCATGCCACCGCTGCCAGCCATGCCCTACTCGCTCGCGGCGGATGGAAGTCCCTTTTTGCTGCCCGCTTATGGCAGCATCGTCTACAACGTCGCCGTCGGCGATTCCGCTTACGGTTGGCTGGCCGACTGCGTGCATCCGGGTGTGAGCGTGATGATGGGCGACGCGACCGGCAATCGCGGGCTCAATGTGCTGTCCTGCGTCGGCAATACCGCCATCGTCATGACTGGCAACGCCCAGCGCGCGCGCGGCACCGTAACGGGCAAGACGGGACGCTTCTCCGAACATGTCATCATTCACTTCGAAGGGGACGTGCTGGAACAGCTCGCCATTGGCGACAAGATCGTAATCAAAGCCAAGGGCGTCGGCATGAAGTTCGACGACCACCCCGACGTGATGCTGAAGGGCTGCTCGCCTGAACTCGTTGATGCGCTGGAAGTGACGACCAATAGCGATGGCAAACTGTCGGTGCCGGTGGTGGCGGCCGTGCCACCGCATTTGCTCGGCGCGGGCGCCGGTTTGGTCAGCGATGGCGGCTCCATTCACATTCAGACGGCGGACAGCGGCGCGGTCGCGGAAGCCGGGCTGGATAATCTGCGGCTGGGCGATGTAGTGGCGCTGACCGATTACGACAGCAGTTGGAATCACGGCTATTTGCGCAATGCAGTCGGCATCGGCGTGGTCGCGCAAGGCGACAGCCCGCGCGCCGGTTATGGGCCGGGGCTGACGCTGATCATGACCTCGCAGAGCGGCGACATCGCGCCTATGGTCACGCCGGGCGTGAATTTGAAGGAGCTTTTGCTTTGAGTGTGCAGCCAATTTGAGCGAGCTGTCGGGCGACCTATTAGGTCGCCCCTACAAGATCACACTAATTGTCGTGCTGTAGGGGCGACCCACCGGGTCGCCCGCTTGAAAAACTAGGTTTCAAGGTATTGGGGAAGATGTCTTACATCAAACACATGGCATTTGCCGTCAAGAGCGTTGACGACACGTTGCAGCGCTATCAGACACTGCTCGGCGTCGGTTTGGACGCTCAGGTTGTGGTCGCCGAGAAAGCGCGGATCAAAGTCGCGATCTTTAATGTCGGCGATGTGGAATATCAGCTGAACGAATCGCTGGACGCCGACGGCCGCTTCAGCCAGTGGATCGCCGAGCGCGGCACGGAAGGCTTGCACCATATCTGCTACGCCGTGCCCGATATCGACGCCGCGCTGGAGTCGGCGCAGGCTGAAGGCGGCGCACTGAAAGAATGCAGTTCCTGCAAAGTGACCGGATCGCACCCGCATCCCGAGGGCTATGTCGCGTTTTTGGAGCAGGAAACCGGCGGCATTGAACTCGAGTTGATGCAGGTCTACACGCCGGAAGAACTGGAGCAGTATAAGTCGATCCGTGGGATATGATCAACCCCACCCCCTCGGTCCCCCTCCCCGAAGCATCAGGGAGGGGGAAGAAGAGAGCGCAGCTTGTTTCTGATTATGCAACTTTCACCATACAGCAGATTTTACAATTTCCTTACCATAGCCGCAGTTAGGAAAGTCTCCCTCCATAGCGATGGCGCGCATAGACACTGCGCTTCGGGGGAGTTTTAGAGGGGGTTGAATTGCCCATCTCAATGATTCGGGTTGATGTCGATGCGCTTGACGCCTTTGTCGGCCGCGCCTTCCTCGCCATGGGGCTCTCCCAGCGCGAGGCGCGCATCTGCGCCGACGGTCTCATGGGGAGTGAGTTGCGCTGCCTGCCCGGCCAGGGACAGGGCGTCGCCCGCTTGACCGGCTATTATGATCGCATTTCAAAGGGCTTGTATCTACCAGGCGCTGAAATCACAGTCATCAAGGAATCGCAAGCCCTGGCGCTGATTGACGCCAATATGGTAATGGGCTCAGTAGTCGGGCAAGAGGCGATGGACATCGCCGTCGACAAAGCGAAGACTTGCGGCATCGGCGCCGCCTTCGTCTACAACAGCACCCATTTCGGCTCTTCTGGCTTTCACGCGCGGCGGGCGCTGGCGTCAGATTGTATCGGCGTCGCCATCACCAACGCCGGCGCAGAGATGGCGCCCTGGGGTGGGCGCGAACCGCGCGTCGGCACCAACCCCTGGGGGCTGGCGGCTCCGACCGGTGGCGACTTTCCGGTTGTGCTTGATATCGCGCTGACCACCGCCGGCAAGGGCATGATGCGCTGGCATGAACGAGAAGGCGCCAAGATGCCGCGCGATTGGGCGCTGACGCCGGACGGGCGCGAGACCGACGACCCAACCGCGGCAATGGCCGGCGCCCTGCTGGGCATTGGCGAGTATAAGGGCTACGGCTTGTCGCTCTTTACCGATGTGCTGACCGGCGTCATCAGCGGCGGCGGCTTCGGGCTGGCGCCTTATCAGGACCGTTCGATCGCCAAGCTGGATGTGGCGCATACCTTCATCGCCATCGACATTGACTGGTTCATGCCCGTCGCCGCTTTCAAAGCGCGCATGGATGCTTTCATCGCCGAAATAAAGTCCAGCGCCCTGCGCCCCGGATTCGCCGAGATTCTGGCGCCCGGCGAAATCGACCATCGGCGTGAGACCGCCTATCGCCGCGACGGCGCGCAACTCGATGCTCACGTCTACGATAGCCTGCGCCAATTGGCGGAAAAACTAGGGATTGAGTTCAGTCTATGATTCAACCCCCACCCCAAACCCCTCCCCGGACGCCAGTGTCCACGCGGCGCAAAATGAGGGAGGGGCTTCGTCCACAATTCGCGGAATCGTTTGATCTTGGCTCCCCTTCCCTATCTCGCTGGACGCCCCCCGACGGACGGGGGGGATTTATGGGGGGAACCAGGGGCCGGGGGATGGGGTAGACTTGAAACGACGACTCTGTCGGTCATCAACGCTGGAGGAAACGTAACACATGCAATCCCCTCAAACACTTAGCAGGCCACTGGCGCAGCGCGTCGAGAACCTCGAAGCGCCCCAGCCGCCGGCCGTCATGGCGCCCACCCTGACCGCGTCCGTTGTCGACGCGGCGGTCACCGCCCTCGATCGCGGCGAAACCCATTACACCGATCGTCCCGGCATCCCGGAGTTTCGCACTTGGGTCGCCGAACACCTGCGCGAGCGCTACGATGTCAGCGTCGATCCTTCCGAAGTTACCATCACCTGCGGCTCGACTGAAGCGCGCTACGTCTGCATGACGCTCTTGGCGCCGCCGGGCTCTTCGGTGCTCTGCCCGGGCGACAGCGCGCGGATTCGCGGCGCTCTGCACCTCTCCGGCGCCCGGATCGTCGATTCGATAGAAGACGACGTCAGCCTGCTCTATATCACGCCGGACGTCTATCGCGAAACCAGCATCGAGCTGCTGCAGCGCGCCGAAGAAAGCGACTGGTGGATCGTCTACGACCTCAGTTTCGCCAAGACCGATCCGCCATTTCACCCGGCGCAGAATCCAAAGCTGGCGTCGCGCGTGGTCACGATCGACTCATTATCGCATCACATGGCCGGCTGGCGGTTGGGCTGGATGGCCGGCTCGGAGATGGCGCTGCGCCTCCGCGCCGGCAAGCAAGCCATCACCATCTGCACAACCGCCGTCTCACAGTGGGCCGGGCTGGAATGGGTGAGGACAGCGACATGACGATGAATGCCAACCCCAACATCCCCGACGAAGTCCGCGCAGTCGCCGCTGACGGTACGCAGTTGCGTTATGCGCTGATGGAAATGGCGCGCGAAATGGATGACGTCATCGCGCTGGGACGGGGCGACCCCGATTTGGATACGCCGCCGCATATCGTCGACGCCGCCAAAGCTGCCATCCGCGATGGACGCACGGATCTCACGCCTATCCAAGGCATGGACGAGTTGCGCGCCGTCATCGCTGAGCACATGCGCTCAGTGAATGGCCTGCCCGTCGGCGCCGAAAATGTGATGGTCACCACCGGCGGTCAAGAGGGCCTCTTCCTGGCGATACAAGCCTTGATTGATCCCGGCGACGAAATCCTGGTGCCCGACCCGCGTTATACCTCCTATGATGATGCGATCAGGCGCGCCGGCGGAACCATGGTCTCGGTGCCGACCAATCGCGAAGACGCCTTCAACCTGGAAGCGGAAGCGGTCGAAGCGGCGATCACAAGCGCGAGCAAAGCCTTGCTTATCGTGACGCCCAGCAACCCCACCGCCGGCATCGTCACTGAGGATCGCCTGCGCGCCATCGCCGATGTCGCCATCCGCCATAATCTGATCGTCATCGTCGATGAAATCTACGGCAAGATCGTCTACGAACCTTGGCAGCACTTCAGCATCGGCTCGCTGCCTGGCATGGCGGAGCGCACGATCACGCTGGACGCCTTCTCCAAAGCCTACGCCATGACCGGCTGGCGCTGCGGCTATGTGGCCGCGCCGGCGGACGTGATCGACGCCATGGCGCGTATCAAGCAGGTCACTACGGGACCGGTCGCGGCAGTTTCGCAGTGGGCGGGCCTGGCCGCTATCAGCGGTCCGCAAGACTGCGTGGCTGAGTATTTACAGATTTACACCGATAGGCGCGCCGTCTTGCTCGAAGGCTTGGATCGCATGGGCTTCGCTTATGGCGAGCCGCGCGGCGGCTTGTTCGTTTGGGCCGATTGCTCTTCGACCGGAATCCACGCCACCGAGCTATCCTACCTGCTGCTCAACGAGGGGCGCGTGCTGATCTTTCCCGGGACAGCATTTGGAGACGCCTGGCGCGAATACGTGCGTATTACCATGTTGGAGCCGATTGACACGCTGCGAGAAGCCGTCGAGCGCATGCTGCCCGTACTTGAAAGATACCGCGTTTGACGATTGACCGAATTCAGATCCAGTTTGTACATTGAAGCGATTGCGTTGCCCCATTTGGTCGACTTGGTGCATTGTGCGCAACGATGCGGTATATTTGTGAGAATCGCTGGTTGAGCGGGAAAGGAGCGCGTATCCAAGTTAATGGCAAGTATCGTAAGCCGTATTCGATAAGTACAGGAGTAAGACATGAATAGGAAAGTTCCGTTTATGCTTTCGCTGCTGCTAATCATCGTTCTCGGGCTCGTGCCCTTGATGAGCAGCGCGCAAACCGTCCCGACGCCGGATGACGACACCCTTGTCATCGCCATCAACGGCGAACCGGGCTCGATGGATCCGGCGCAAGTCGGCGGCTCGACCGGCGGCAGCAATTTCCGCATTATGATGCACACCTTCGCCACGCTCTACGAGTTGGGTCAGGCTAGCGGCGCCATTGATCCCTACTTGGCGCATAGCTTCACCGTCTCCGAAGACGGCACCGAGTGGACCTTCCACATGCACGAAGGTTTGACCTGCGATGACGGCGAGGCGCTGACGGCCGAAGACGCCGCCTACAGCTTCAATCGCATGGCTGACCCGGCCAACGGCTTCACCGGCAACTCGGCTGGCTTCGTTGTCGCTTCCACCGGTTTTGTCGAAGCGCGCGCTGACAGCGAGCTGGACGTGACTATTGTCGCCAGGAAGCCGCAGAACCGCGCTATGCGCCTGGGCTTGTACTCGGAGGTTTTGGTCCACTGCAAGGACTCCTACGAAGCGATGTCGTTTGAAGAAGCGGCGCGCAATGTAGTCGGCAGCGGGCCCTATTCCTTGGCTGAATGGGTGCCCGGCGAATACATGAGCTTGAAAGCGGTCGAAGGCTTTGGTCTGCGTCCGCAGGGCTTTGAAAATCTGGTCTGGCGCTTCATCCCCGAGCCCTCAACGGCGGTGGCGGAAGTCATCACGGGCAATGTCGATATCTACAAAGAATTTCCAGCCAGCCAAGCCGAAGCCATCCGCAATTCTGGCATGGCGGAAGCGCGATTCTTCCCCGGCACCACCCGCACCTACATCGGCTTCAACCTGAACCCGGACGCGCCCTTCCGCGTCGAAAACCCCGACGATGTTGGCGCCCAAGCGATCATGAGGACCGATGTGCGCGTGGCGCTGCAATACGCCATTGACACGGACGCCATCTGCGAGAATCTGCTGCTTACCACCTGCGAGCGCGCTACCAGCCTGGTCAACCCCAGCAATGCCGATCACCCGACGCTGGAGCCCTATCCTTATGACCCGGCCAAAGCCGAGGAATTGCTGGATGCGGCCGGCTACCCGCGCGGCGATGACGGCGTGCGCTTCTCGCTCGAGATGCCAGCGCGGCGCCTCACTGGCGCGATGGCGCCTGAAGTGGTCCTGGCGACCGCGCAGATGCTCACCGATATCGGCGTGCAGACCGAAGCCATCTTCCAGGAATCGGGCGACTGGGTGGCAGCGCTGATCACCCATGACTTGGGTCCCCTCTACTTCGGCCGCACCGGCGGCAGCGAATGGAGCGCCCAGTACGACATGGCGGATATCCCGGGCCACGAAGCCGGCTGCGGTGAAGCCGAGACCAACTATACGAATTGGGACAACGATTTCTGGTGCACCGGTTGGGACACGCTGCCCTCGCTGACGGGCGACCCTGAAGCCGAGCGCGAGCTGGAAATCGCCATGCTCGAAGAGTTCTACAATGACCCGCCCTGGATCATGCTCTTCGCGGGACCACGAACTGAGGCGGTAAGCAACCGCATCAATTACGAGTCGCGCGCGGATTACTTCATCACCGGTTACTCCGCGACGCTGAAGGACGATATGTAGGCCGCTCCTCACGGAGTACCTTGTAGGGGTCAGCTATTGGCTGACCCTAGGTTTAATATGCATGCACGGGCGACCCACTGGGTCGCCCCTACAGAAAGATTCACAGGGCGGGGTTAAATCGCGTCCATGCACAAGTACATCATCCGCCGCCTGCTGCTGACCGTGGTCGTGGTCTTTGGGGTCACGCTTTTGACCTTCTTGTCTATCCACATGGCCGGCGATCCCACGATTTTCTATATCAGCGAGCGGGCGAGCAAGGAAGAGCGCCTGGCCGCGCGCCAGCGCCTCGGCTTCGATCGCCCGCTGCATATCCAATACCTGGATTTCGTCGTGAACTTGGCGCGTGGCGATACCGGCACCTCGCTGCAGCATCGGGTGCCGGCATTTGACGTTGTCATGGAGCGCATGCCGGCCACGCTGGAATTGACCATTGGCGGCTTTCTGCTTTCGACGATTGTGGCCTTTCCCATCGGCGTGCTGGCGGCGACGCGCCGCGGCACGATGACTGACGGCACGCTCATGCTCGGCGCCATGCTGGGCCAATCCATGCCGAGCTTCTGGCTGGGCTTGATGTTCATCATGTTTTTCGCCGTCACCCTGCGCTGGATGCCGGTGTCGGGGCATGTGCCCTTTATCAAGCCGCTGTTGGAAGGCGATGCCGGTTTGGCTTTGGCCAACTTGCCCGAAGCCATCCGCTACCTGCTCATGCCCATGGTGGCGGTTTCGGTCTATTCCATCTCCCGCAATTCCCGCCTTATTCGTTCCGCCGTGCTGGAAGTGCTGCGGCAAGATTATGTCGTTACCGCCCGCGCCAAAGGCTTGAACGAGCGCGCGGTGATGATGCGTCACGCGATTCGCAACGCGCTTATACCGATTGTTACCGTTTTGGCGTTGCAATTCGCCTTCCTCTTGAATGGCGTCATCGTGACCGAGACCGTCTTTTCCTGGCCCGGCGTCGGCCGCCTGGTCTTTGACGCCGTCAGTAAACGCGATGTACCCCTGGTAATGACGGCAGTCGTCTTGCTTTCGTTCTTATTCGTCGGCGCCAACTTGATAGCCGATCTCATGTACGGCTTCCTTGATCCGCGCATCCGGCTGGAATGAGCGAGAGTCCATGAGCGCCGGAAAAGAGCCCAATCCAGCGAAGCCCAAGAGCCGCGTTCCGCCGCTTGACCAGATGCATGCGCCGCAGTCTTTCATCCAGCGCGCGACATCCAGCATGGTCAAGGCGCGCTATCCGGTGGTCGCGATCTTCTTCTTGACGCTGATTGCGCTCTGCGCCGTATTCGCGCCGCAATTGGCGCCAAAAGACCCAAATCGTGTGGAAATCTTCTTGCGGCTGAATCCGCCGCTCAGCTACAACGAGCAAGGTCAGCTTGAGTCGGTTCTGGGAACCGATGCCGCGGGGCGCGATGTGCTCTCGCGGCTGGTCTACGGCGCGCGGATTTCTTTCTTCGTCGGCTTGGCGGCGGTCGGTTTCGGCGGAGGCGCCGGCACGATCTTGGGGCTGACGGCTGGTTACCTTGGCGGCCGCGTCGATGACCTCATCATGCGACTGGCTGATATTCAGCTGGCTTACCCCTTCATCCTCTTCGCCATTATGATGCTGACAATACTCGGCGAGGGCGTGCTGAACCTGGTCCTGGTCCTGGGCATCGGGCAATGGGTGACCTACGCGCGCATCGCCCGCGCCGAGACGCTGGTGCAGCGCGAGCGCGAATATGTCGAAGCCGTGCGCGCCCTGGGCGCCACCGAATGGCGCATCATGTTGCGCACCATCATGCCAAACATCCTGACTCCTCTGATCGTCATCGCCTCATTCAACGTCGCCGGCGTCATCCTGTCTGAAGCGTCGCTGTCCTTTCTCGGTCTTGGCGTACCGGAACGCGTTCCCACCTGGGGCGCCATGCTGGCAAACAGCCGCACTGAATTATTGGGCGGCTCCTGGTGGCTGGCGGCTTTTCCGGGCTTGGCGATCATGTTCACCGTCGTATCGCTCAATATCCTCGGCGACTGGATGCGCGACTTTCTTGATCCCAGACTGCGCGGCTCGGGTCAAGGCTTGTGAGCGACTTTCCTATCCTCCCCATTGTCTTGGGGGGACGCTTATTCTCCCAAGCGAGGAGGCACAGATGAATAATTTGCGCGGTCAAGCGGCGGTCGTCACCGGTGCGGCGCAAGGGCTGGGCTACGCGATCGCCAAGTCATACGCGAGCGCAGGGATGAAAGTCGCCCTGCTCGACGTCCGCGGCGACCTCTTGCAAGAAGTCGCTGCCGAGATTACGGACGCGGGCGGCAATGCCGTGCCGATCACCGTTGACCTGTCAGACGCCGATGATACGCAAGCCGCTATCGATACGGTTCTTAAACAGGTTGGAACGCCCCGCGTCTTGATTCATAACGCCGCCCTGCTCATCACGCGCTCCATGCTGGAGATTACGCTGGCGCAGTGGCAGCATGAAATCAATATCATCTTGCAAGCGGCCTTCATCTTGAGCAAAGCGGTCTGGAAGCCGATGATTGAAGCCGGCGGCGGCAGCATCGTCTACCTATCGTCCGGATCGGGTTACAAGGGCTTCGTTGAAGAGGTCGCCTATAACCCCGGCAAACATGGCATTGAAGGCTTGATGAAATGCCTGGCGCTGGAAGGCCGGGCATTCAATATCGCCGTCAACGCCGCCACGCCGGGCGCCCCGATCAATACGCCCATGTCCGATTCCAATTACACCGAAGAGCAGAAGAAGCACTGGGTTGACCCCGCCTTGCTGACGCCCGCCTTTGTCATGCTGGCGAAGCAAGACGGATGCGGGCTGACGGGTCATCGCGTCGCCGCCCGCGCCAACGGCAAATGGGATGCGATTGATTTGCTCTAAATCTGCCACAGAGGCACAAAGACACAAAGGACAAGAACATGGCCGAACATTACCTCGACGACAGCGTCACGCAACCCTTCTGGGACAACTCGGTCACGCCACGCCTGACGATTGATCCGGGCGATACGGTCGTGATCGAATGCGCCGAGCCGGTCGGGCAGGTCACACCCGATTCCATCGCCGACGATTTGGCCAAGCTCGATTTCAGCAAGATTCACGCCTTGACCGGTTCCATCGCCATCAATGGCGCTGCTGTCGGCGACGCCCTTGAAGTGGAAGTCCTCGATATGCGACACAAGAGCTGGGGCTGGACCGGGCATATCCCGGCCTTCGGCTTGCTTCAGGAAGACTTCGATTTTCCCTTCATCCATCATTGGGAATTGGATGGCGATATCTGCCGCTTCGGCGTAAGCGACATCAACCTCCCTTTCGAGCCCTTCCCCGGCTGTGTCGGCGTGGCGCCCGCTGAAAGGGGAAGGCTGGATACCATCCCGCCCCGGGTCAACGGCGGCAATGTGGATACGCGCGACTTGGTCGTCGGCTCGACTTTCTGGCTGCCGGTGCTGGCGGAAGGCGCCTTGTTCTCGACCGGCGACTGCCACAGCGCCCAAGGCCAAGGCGAGGTCAGCGGCACCGGTATCGAATCACCCATGACCCTCACCATGCGCTTCAACGTCCGCCAGGACATGAACATCCGCGAATTGCAAATCCAGCGCCCCAGCCCGATGACCCAGGTCGACAGCGCCGGCTACCACATCACCACCGCCCACGGTCCTGACCTGATGGAAAACGCCAAGAATGCCGTCCGCTACATGATTGAGTGGCTGGTGGCCAATCATCGCCTGAGCGAAAGCCAGGCTTACTGCATCTGCAGTACCGCCGGCGACCTAAAAATTGCTGAAATTGTGGACGTGCCCAACTGGATCGTAGCCTTTCACATGCCGCTAAGCATTTTCGGCTAAACAGTTTTCGTGCGACTGCCCTGCGGAGTGGCCGGGCAGGAGCGCCAAAGCGCAATAATCGGCTACAATGTCCTATATCGCCAGCGCGAGGATGAGGGTTCAGTATGCGTATACTCTTGATTGTCGCTGCATTCGCACTGATGGCGACGGCGTCATCGGCGCAAGCTGAAGACGGCGACCTGCCGGCTTGCTCCGCGGCGGACCTGGCCGCCCTGAGCCATAGCATAGACGGCATCTATGAACTCTTCCACCGAGTCGGCAGCTTTCGCGTCATGGACGATGTCTTGGCTTACGGTCACGCTCATCTCGAATGGCGGCACGGCATGTGGTCACGCGCTCCGCTGTGCGCGCCGGCCTTTGAAATCGCCATGCTGGCCAATCAACTTATCGGCGATTACGTGCCCCTGATCTTGCTGAACTCGCTCCCGGACGACTACGGCGAAAATCCTTACAAAGCCGGGCAAAGGAGCGGCCTGGCCAGGCTGGACGCGCTGCTCGCTGATTTGAAGGCGCCGTCGCCCGCCGCCCATGCGCCCCCGGCCAGAACATTGCCGGCTTGCTCGACTGACGAAATTCAGTTACTTCTCACTTCGTTGTTCCCGGACTACCGCCGCCTGACAACCATGGCCAACGCCATTGAATTCACTGTCGATTATTTGGAGTTCGTAGAGGCGCTGCAGGCTTGGCGCGCCACTCTCTTGACCCGGTATCCGCCCTGCGCGGAAGCGATCGAGTATGCCTGGCTGGCGAGCCAAACCATCGGCGATGTATCGGCGCTGTTCGCCTTCCATTTCATGGGGCTTGAAATTGAAGAGATGCCATACGACCAACCCGAACGCCAAGGCACCGGGCGATTGGGCGAGATCGAATTGACACTGCGCGCTTCGCTGCAGTCGGCCGGCGAGCCAGGCGAATCCCCCCTTTCTGGCGCCGCAGACACGTTTTCGCCGGAAATGCAGGCGCTCGTAGAAACCATGGGATATCAGGCAGTGACGCCAAGCGGAAGCAACTGGCGCGCCTGCACCGCCAATGAACTCTTGACCATCATCGACCTCATACCGAATTACGACGCGCTCACCACCCGGCTGACGACAGTAGAGACCATGGACGCCCTGCTCGACTACAGCGCCGCGATGGTCGAATGGCGCGAACGCCTGGTCTTTGACCTGCCGCATTGTGGCGAAGTCCTGGAAGTCGCCTGGATTATGAGCGAGCATCTGGGCGATTTGGCCCTGATCTACGCCCTATTTCTGATTGATGTCCCGATTAGCGAGAGCCTGCTTTATCAGGAAGTGATGAACAATCGCTACGGCGTGCGGGTCTGGGCGGACATCCTGACGGACCAACTGGAGCAGCGCCAAGACGGCCCCGAGCCAACCCTGGGCAGCGGCAATTTGCCGGATTGCACCGCATCTGAATTGGACACCATCAATAGAATCCTGGCGGATCACTACGCGCTCTATGATGTCGCTGGTGTCATCGAAACGCTGGACGGATACATTGCGTTTACCGAAGCGCAACTCGCCTGGCGCGAGGTCCAATGGGCGCGGCTGCCCTTATGCGGCGATTCCTTCGAATACTTGCTCCGGATGAACTGGACGAACAACGATTCGACTGTTGCCGGCGTACTGCATTTCTTCGCCGATGTGGCCTACGAAGACAATCCCTTTTGGCCCGCGACATCAAGCTTCAAGGAGCGGGCTGACATTTTGCTGAACAGACTTAGAGGAGTCGAAACCAGTCAATAGGAATTAAGCGCGGAAGCGAGTCAATCAAGCTTAAGGCGCCGGTGTATCTACGTAATCTTGCGCGGCGCCCAGCGCTTCTTCCAGCTTTTGAATCTTTGCCTGCGCTTTGGCGAGTTTCTTGCGCGCGAACTTTCGGGCGAGCTTCTTTGCCTTCTTGCCAGCTAGCTTTTTGACTTTCTTGGGCACGGCTTTCCGCGCCTGCTTTTTCGCCGCTTTGGCTGCCAGCTTCACCAGCGCCAATTCCGCCTCGGCCTTCTGTAGTTTGGCTTCCGCTTCGTCCAGACGCGATTGTAGATGGGCAGCATCGGCTTCCAGCGCAAGTATCTCGTCACGGACGGCCTCCACCTGTTCACGTCCATTCGCCAATTCTGCCTGCCCGCGCGCAACTTCCTCAGCAAGCGCCTCCAAAGCCTCACGTTCCCGCGCCAGCTTGTTGCGCTCCCGCGTCAGCAAGCCGCGAGCGGTCGCCAAGCGCTTACGCTCCGCCTTCATCTCATCCATCTGCATCTTTGTTTCGTCACTCATCGGGTCACCAAAATCCGAACGGTTAACTTACGTTTAATGTTCTTAGCATTACCATAAAGTTAATGCCAGGTCAAGCAAGCTCGCAGCCATCTTGCCTGGCGCCAGAGCTGCATCGCCGCTGCTATAATCTCTTGCATTCGTGCGATTATAGCGACGGGCAGACGCAAATGACCAATCGCGAGATTAGCATCGCCTTTCAAACGGACAAGCGCGCGCGTGACTACATTGATCTGGCGAAGCTGGTCAACCAGTTCGCCTTCGACGCGGTGACCGTCTACTGCGACGCGCCCTATCACCCCAGCTACGGACCGCTCCTGCTCATGGCGCCTCATATCAACAGGGCGCGTCTCGGTCCCGCGGGCATCCCGCCGTCGCGCATGCACCCCTTGGACATTGCGGCTCAAACCGCTCTGTTGGCCGATATCGCGGCCGGCGGCGTCTACATCGGTCTGGTGCGCGGCGGCTGGCTGAAAGATCATGGCATTCGCGAGCTTGATCCGCCCATCACCGCCATACGAGAAGCGGGCGATATCATTCGCCTGCTGCTGGCCGGCGAGTCAGCGGGTTACAGTGGGCGCGTCTACAGAATTGCGGAACACGTCCGCGCTCCCTACCCCTTGCCATCCCGGCGCACTCCGCTGCAGATCGGAACCTGGGGCGAGCAGCTCGCCGCCTTGGCTGGCGAAATCGCCGACGAAGTTAAGATTGGCGGCTCGGCAAACCCCGACGTGATCCCCGTGATTGCCGATTACATCGCGGTTGGAGAGGCGCGTAGCGGGCGCGAACGCGGCGCCGTCAACATCGTCATCGGCGCGGTCTCCGTCGTTGATGACGATCGCGATGCGGCCCGCTGGATCGCGCGCAAAGCTGTCTCGCTCTACATGCCGATCGTTTCCAGGCTGGATCCCACGCTATCCATTGATCCTGACTTGATGTCGCGCGTGCAGTCGCAGATTGAGGCTGGCGATGACGACGCGGCGGCGCGGCTCATCCCCGATGATATTCTCGACCGCTTCATTTTCGCCGGCGATCCCGCTGACATCATCGAACATTGCGCCCGCCTCTACGACGCTGGCGCCCAACGCGTTGAGTTGGGAACGCCTCACGGTGTTCGTGAAGCCGCCACTGGCATCCAATTAATCGGGACGAGGGTGATTCCGGCGCTGAAGCCCTATCTCTCTCCCAGTTGAACCAGTCGCGAGAGCGCGCCCATCCGCCAATGGCTTTTGCTACAGCGTCTAGTCTCTGCTAGAATCTCGCGGGTTCCGGCATGGTATGGATTCTTCCAGAAGGAAAACAGCAATGTCTAGCAAACTTCTTGCCGTACTTCTTGTCTTCATCATGGCAGTCCCGTTAGGAGCAAACGCGCAAGGCGAAGGGGGAAGTTGTGTGGCTGGCATTCCGCTGCCGCTGCCCAGCGATATCGACAGCGCCAATCCGGACTTTTTGCGCGGCGTCGTATTCGCCATCGCCGAGGTGAATGCAGTACTCGGAGCCTCTGGCACACTCATCTGCTTTGAGATTGGCGACATGGACAACGAAAGATTGCTGGGCGACAGCGGCGGCAATGCCCAAGACCTTGTACCGGACGACAGCGACCGTACAATCCTCGACTCCCTCACCGAAGGCAGCGGCGAGCTGATGCGCTTCTATGTCACTGCCAGCTACGAATTAAACGAGGGCGCCGACTGGCCAAGCCCTTGGGGCCACTACTGGCTGTATTCTAATCGGGGCGACCGCCACACGACCGCTCAGCCGCCCTTTGGCGAGATAGCGGGCGACTATGATATGCCGCCTTATATTACACGCCTGGCTGTCCTGCGGGAGGGGAACAGCCCGCGAGTCCACCAGGTGGAGTTTGCTCACCACGACAGCCCAGCTGACTGGCAGAAGGCGAGAAGCAAATCGCTTTTCATCGCCGGCATTGATAGCAACGGTGAGGCGCAACTGCTGGAGTTGACCGCAGACCGAATCACCCAATTGGATTTTGTGACCCTGGCCTGGTCGGTGCCCCAGCAGCATCGCGCCAAACTTTGGGAATTCTTCGCTGAGATCGTTCCCAGCGACAGTGAAGAGGTGATTTCCATCGCCTTCGTGCTCGCCGATGCGGGCACAGTCGCGTTAAAAGATTCCGCCTGAGCGTTTAGGCATACTAGGGCCTGCTACGCCGCCAGCGGCCGCAGACGCGCGCGCATGATTGGTGATAAGCCGGCTAGCAATTAGACTGTCCCTCTGAGTGCGAATGCAGAAGCCTATTTATCGTGATCGGCGGCTTTTCACTTTGAGGCGATTGCAAGGTCTCCGGCGCGCAGTGTTTTGCTCTGTTTCGGTTCAATGGTTATACTAAGGTTTGTGGAATTGCAAAGTACGGTATTGAACGAAGGGAAGCAAGCCATGACCAGACGAATTGTTTATGTACTGCTCATTGTAGCAATGACGACCATGCTCGGCGCGACTGCGACCGCGCAGGACGACATGGAGATTTACGTGCTCGGCGTCGCCCTGCCATTTACCGGCTCGTTCGGCACCTTCGGCCAAGATTTCGAACGCGGCATCGACTTGGCGGTGGCGCAGATGAATGGAGAATTGGAGGCGGCTGGCTCGGCAATCCGCTTTGAGACGGCCAGCGCCGATACTGAGCAGACGCCCGAAGGCGCCGCGCGCGCCCTGCAGACCATCGTCCAGACCACCGGCGCGCAAGTCGTTGTCGGTCCCTTGACCACCTCGGAAGTGCTGGGCGCCAAGCAATTCGCCGATGAAAACGGGGTCATCATTGTTGCCATGGCTTCCAGCGGCCCGGCGGCATCCATCCCCGGCGACAATATCTTCCGCGTTATCTACCCGCCCGACACCTTTTCGTCGAAAGCCTTCGCCTCTATCGCGCTGGAACGGGGCCACCAGAATATGGTTGTACTTTATGTCGACGATCCCTTTGGCAATGGCATGAATGAACAATTCATCAAGAACTACCAAGCCAGCGGCGGCGGCGAGGTTGCTTCCTTTGGTTATGCGCCGCAATCCACCGAGCTCTCGGCTGAAGCGGCGGCTGTCAGCGCCGCACTGGCTGGCTTCGGCGAGGATGCCGGTTTCTTCTGCGTCTGCTTCCCCGGCGCGGCGGAGGCCTTCGTGCAAGTCTCGCAGATTGATCCCATCTTGACCTCGGTCCAGTGGCTGGGCAACGAAGCCATGACCTCAGACGAGATGCTGGCGGACCCGGGTCATGCGCAAACCTTGGCTAATGCTGATTTCGTCACCGTTTCCCAATCGGCTGATTCTACGCCTCTGACACCGATCTTCCACGCCGATTTTGTCGCCATGTTCGACAAGGAACCGGGCATCTTCACCAACTACGCCTTTGACGCCGCCAACATCGCCATGCTCACCATGCTCGCCGCCGGCAACGATGGCGCCGCTGTGAAGTCGATGCTGCCCTTCATCAGCAACCATTACATCGGCACGGCGGTGCAAGCCTTCCTCGATGAGAATGGCGACCAGGCGATCGCCAGCTACGGCATCCGTCAAGTGGCTGAAGACGGCTCCGGATTCGTGCTGATCGGCTCTTACGACGGCAACACCGACACGATTACCTATAAGTAGAGTCGTCTGGTACTTGCCTTCGCGCGCATAATTGTAGGCGCGCGCGGCGAATCCGCCGCCCACACAAATCGCATAGCGTCCCGCTTCGTTTAGCTCCCCTTCCCTAGCTCGCTGGGGACGGGGCGCGCCGCGTAGACACTGGCGGTCGGGGATGGGGGACAATTTGCCACCTGCCCTGCTTACGACATCGCTCGTCAACACCATTCAGATCGGCAGCCTCTACGCGCTGATGGCACTGGGTATCACCCTGACTTTCAGCGTGATGAAACTGCCCAACTTCGCCCACGCCGAGTATGCGACTGCCGGCGCCTACGCCGCGCTGATCGTCTCCTTGTCCGGTGTGCTGAATCCCCTAGTCATCATGATCGCCGCATTCGTTGTCGGCGCGCTATCGGCTCTCATCAGCCATTTGGCCGTCTTCAAGCCGCTGGAAAGACGGGATGTGTCTTTCTACACGCTGATCCTGGCCTCCTTCGCCGTCGGTTTGATCATCCGCTATATCTTGTTCACTATGGCTGATTACTTTAATCTCTTTGATTTGCGCATCGCCATACCGCTGCGGGTCTTGTTTCGCGAAGGCACTTTGATTCTGAGTAATCTGTTTGCCTGGGTGGTGCCCACGAGCCTGGTATTGGTCTTCATCCTCACGCTGCTGCTGAACCGTAGTCCGCTCGGGCGGGAGATGCGAGCGCTGGCGAACAATGTCAATTTGGCGCGCGTTATCGGCATCCCGGTCGAACGTGTGAAAAATTACACCTGGCTGCTGGTTGGCGGTTTGGCTGGCGTTGCTGGCGCGCTTTGGGGCTTGCAGACAGCTGTACACCCATTGATGGGTTGGGGCGCCATCATCTCGGTTTTTGCTGCTGCCATCCTCGGCGGGCTGTCGAGCTTTTCCGGCACCATTCTCGGCGCTTACGTGGTCGCCTTTTCGGAGAATACCGTCATACTCTTCCTCAATGTCAATTACGGCGTCGACCTCGCTTACAAACCGGCGATACCCTTCATCATTATCATCGTCGTCTTGCTGTTTCGCCCGCAGGGTCTGACCAAGCTCATCAGACGCGCCGGAGACCTGGGGCGATGATCAACATCGACATCGGCGCCACCGCCATTTCCATACTCACGCTCTTCGGCATCTACTCACTCATGTCGATCAGCCTCAATCTGGAATACGGCGTCGCGGGCCTACCCAATTTCGGCAAAGCCCTTTTCATTTCGATTGGCGCTTACACCGCCGGCATCACCTATACGCGCCTGCTGCCGCTGCTGGCGGGCGTTGAAGCCATCCACCCTTGCGGACCGACCATGGGCGGCGCGCTGCAGCTGCGGTCCGAAATCATGGCGAGCAATCCGACCGCCGGCTTCATCAACTTCGGCTTGACCCTGCTATTCGCCGCCGCGATTGCCGGCGCCGTCGGCTTCGCGGTCTCTTACGTCACCCTCCGCCTCAAGGAAGAGTGGTTCCTGGCGCTGGTGCTGCTGGTCGGCGGCGAGACGGTGCGCATCCTGGTGCGCGGCGCCGATGACTTCATCTGCTCGCACAATGGCATCTCGGGCGTGGCGCAGCCCTTCTTCTTCGTTGCCGATCCGCGCTCCCGCGCCCTGCTGTTTATGTTGCTCTCGCTGGCGTTGGCGCTGCTGGCTTACCTCTACAGCCAACGGCTGAATCACTCCCCGTTCGGCCGCATGCTGAAGGGCTTGCGCGAAAATGAGGAGGTCACACGCGGGCTGGGAAAGAATATATCGCTGGCGCGCGCCCAAATCATGGCGGTCGGCTCGTTGATTGCCGCTATCGGCGGCGTGCTATTCGCGCTGAATACCGGCTTCGTCAACACCAATGATTTTGTCGTCAATCTCACCCTCGATGTTTGGGTGATGGTCGTGCTTGGCGGCATCGGCAATAATCGCGGCGCCTTGCTTGGCGCCCTGCTGATCGCCATCATGGATCGCTTTGCGCAGATTGGCGCTATCGTGCTCAACATGGGCGGCTCCGATATCGAATTCAATTATGTGCGTTTCATCGGCTTCGGCCTCATCCTGCTCTGGATGCTGCGCTACCGTCCCGCTGGTTTGCTGCCCGAATCCCGCCTGACGACGGATGCGCACGATGTGGTCAGGCGCGTCATCGGTGCATCAAAATGAGGCCCATGCCAAAGCGTCGGACCCGGTGTGGCGCGACAGTCTCGCCGCCCACGCAGAGTTCTTTGCGTCCCGCTGGGTTTAGCTCCCCTTCCCTAGCTTGCTGGGGCAAGGGGCCGGGGGATGGGCTAGAAATACGGCGCATTCCTCGTGACAGCGATCAAGCCTGGCAAGGTCCGTCGGGGTGGATAAAATGACACCCCTGCTCGAAATGAAAAACCTGCGCAAAGACTTCGGCGGCTTGCGCGCGGTGGACAATGTCTCGCTGCAGGTGCCGGAAGGCGCCATCATCGGCTTGATCGGACCGAACGGCTCGGGCAAGAGCACCTTGATCAACCTCATTGCCGGCAGTACCGATCTTAGCAGCGGGCAAGTCCTATTCGCAAGCCAGGACATCAGCGATCTCCCTGCCGATGAAGTCTTCAAACTGGGCATCGCCCGCGGCTACCAGGAGCCGGCGCTCTATTTCAAGATGACCGTCCTGGACAACCTGCTATTGCCGGTCAAAGATCAGCGGGGCGAGCGCCCCTGGTATGCCCCCTGGCGCCGCTCGTGGCAGCATGAAGAGGCCGCCCATGCCGAAGCGGCCGTCCAGGTGCTGGAGCAAGTTCAGCTCCTTCATCACTACGACACGCTGGCCTCGGACCTCTCTGGCGGGCAGATGAAACTGCTGGAGATCGCCCGCTGCCTGATGGGCAAGCCGCAGCTGCTGCTGCTGGACGAGCCGACCGCCGGCGTCGCGCCCAAACTTGCCTACGAAATCTTCCAGCAGATCGCCCGCCTGCGCGACGATTTTGGCATTACCTTGCTGATCGTCGAACACCGGCTCGAGATCCTCTTCGACTTCGCCGATTACGTTTATGTCATGCACCTGGGCAAGCTGCTGGCCCAGGGCGCGGTCGACGAAATCGCCAACGACGCCATCGTCCGCGAGGTGTATTTTGGGGATTGAGCGCACGATTAGGCCAAACCCCAATATTTCTCCGAACAATGTAGGGGCGACCGACCCGCAGTGTCCACGCGCGGCATTGGGTCGCCCGTGAAGGTAGTGCGCAATGTAAAGCGGGCGACCTGATAGGTCGCCCCTACAAGCGACTGTGTGTAGAGGTGGGGTGTTGCCATGATCACCATCCGCGAACTCACCGCCGGCTACGGAAAGCTGGAAATCTTGCAAGACCTCAGCTTGAGTTTTGCCGAGCGGCAATTCAGCGCTGTGCTGGGACCCAATGGCTCCGGCAAGAGCACCTTGATGAAGGCGATCATGAACCTCAACACCGTCTTCGGCGGCTCGATCCATCTGAGGGAGCGCGAGCTGATCGGCGTGCCCACCGAAGCGATCTCGCGCCTCGGCATCGCCTACGTGCCCCAGCGCGAGAATATTTTCGACGAATTGACTGTTCTGGAGAATTTGCAGCTCGGCGCGCGCATCTTGCCGAAGCATGACCGGCCTACCGCGCTGAAAGAGCTGCAGGAAATCTTCCCCATCTTGGGGCGCCGAGGCGCACAGCAAGCGGTCACCCTCAGCGGCGGCGAACATCAGATGCTGGCGATCGCCATCGCCTGGCTCAGCAAGCCGTCAATCATGCTGCTGGACGAGCCGAGCGCGGGCTTGGCGCCAGCCATCGCGATTGACGTGTTCCGCGTGCTGGGTGAGTTGCGAGAGCAGGGAATGACTTTAATCGTCGTCGAGCAGAATGCGCGCCGCGTCCTGCAATATTGCGATTACGCCTTTGTGCTGCGCGAGGGGATGCTGGTGTTTCAAGGCACTGCCGAAGAGTGCCTGCGAGACGAAGAGACGATTAAGAGTTATCTGGGCGTGCATTAAATTCTTAAGATATTGCGAACCGGTCCCCCCGATAACCATTCGGCTAAATGTCTAAAAGCAGCAGCTGGCGCACCTCAAAGTGCAGATCATAGATATCGAGTTCATAATTGGCTTCCATTCCATCGTTCACTATCAGGTCATGACCCTTTCGCATAAGGATGATTCTGTTCAAGTCATCCACCAGCATAAATTCGCGCCTGATCTGATGAGCGAGCCGAAACGCTACGCTTGAGACCATCGCCACTATGCTGACATCGCCTGGACGCACCATGGAAACGGTGACTAAGGTTCTCATGGTCATTCCAGTCATATGGTGTATCCGCTCGTTTTCGGTTGCATTTACAAATCTGGATTGCAGCAGATAAGCGCCGTCGTCTTTCGAAATTTCATAGCTGTCCCTGCCTCCAGGCAAGGCAACTTCGTCAAAGAATCGCATGACTATCGACGGCGAGAAAAACGCGATGTATAGTGAAAGATCTTTCGACATACAAACCCTCGACAGTCGGTTACCACTCGCTGGAGATATGAGTACCTTCGGGCATCACCTCGATTTCGAAATTCTAGCCCGGTGAGATTCTTGTCTTCAACCAACTGCTTAAATCTGTCTGTGACGAATGGTTTAAAAGGCGTACTCCCAGGCAGAATAAACATGGGCGCATCGCCAACACGGTTTTGAATGAAAGCAAATCTGCGAACTGAACGCATAGTGCTGCCTTTGAAGGCGCGTTCCCAATCCGAGCGCGCCCAATCTTCGCAATTGAGTTCTCGTGTCGGATGCAAGATGTAGTATGGTTTGCCTACCTTCTCATCGGATATAAGCGGTAGAAACTCTGCGTATCCCTCAAGCATACCCTCCAAAATGGACTTAGCCTTGTCGTCACAGGTGATAAGGCTGCCAAGAGAAGGAAAATCAGGCACGCGTTCGTGCCGCTCATCCGTGTCATCGTACACGTCAGTCGAAAAAGATATGCGCACAGGTTGCCAACGTGCCAACTTGCCGTCGATATAGTCGAGCCATACGCGCACACCGCGCTCTTCAACATGCATAAATGAAAGGTAATCAAGACTCGTATGGAGTTCCCAAATGATCATTTGCCAGCCGACGCCTTCTTCTAGTGATATCAATGCCATTGACTACCTCAGGCAATTGTCATAATTCGCCGACTTCCAGCGCCGCCATCGCCTGACGCAGCTGACCACTAATCCGCGCCGGCTTCCCCGTCAGCCGATCGACAAAGACATGCACAAAATAGCCGACTGCAGCCGGCGCCTCATCCCCCTGCTTGAAGATGCCAATCTCGTAACGGACGCTGGAATTGCCCAACTGCCCCACGCGCAGGCAAGCATCCACCACATCGGGAAAGCGAACCGGCTTAAGGAACTGGCAATGCGTCTCGACCGCAAAGCCGACCTTCTCCCCGCCGCTGAAGTCCAGCCCGCCGGCCTCCATCAGGTAGCCATTGATGACCGTGTCGAAGAATTCGTAGTAGATTACGTTGTTGATGTGGTGGTAGACATCGTTGTCGCGCCAGCGCGTAGGCAGCGGGCGGCTGTGGCGATAATGCTCGCGCCGTTGGTCTTTGGGATTCATTTGCGCATCGTCCCACCTGAAGGACGTAGGGGCGACATACTATGTCGCCCGCATTCCAGCACCATCCAGCGGGCGATTTGATAAATCGCCCCTACACTCTTTGCGGCAAAGCGGGTGAAATCACCGGTCTTGCTTCAAGTCTAGCGCGCAGGAGTTGATGCAATAGCGCAGTCCAGTCTTGTCGCGCGGTCCATCATCAAAGACATGCCCCAGATGCGAATCGCAGCGGTTGCAGACCACCTCGACGCGCCGCATACCGTGGCTGCGATCCTCATGCAGCGTGACATTGCCGTCATCAACCACATCCCAGAAGCTGGGCCAGCCGCTCATGGAATTGTACTTGGTCGCCGACGAAAACAGGTCTTGCCCGCATGCGGCGCAGGCATACATGCCGGAAGCCTTGGTGTTGACGTATTTGCCGCTGAAGGGGCGTTCGGTCGCCTGCTGCCGCAGGACGGCGTACTGCTCCGCGCTGAGCTCGCGGCGCCATTCCGCCTCGGTCTTTTTAATCTTCTCAACTTGCATGATGCGCCTCCCTTTTACTTCGGGTTTCCGCTTTAGCATAAGCGGCAAGTATGAACGGCGTCTTGCGCGTGTATCAACATTATAATAGAAGCGACTGCTGCGCCCAAACTGGTTCGACTTTCACGTCACAATGAAACGGGCCACCATCTCTGACAATCCAAAGGCAAATTGATAGGAGCCAGCCCATGCCCAAACAAATCGACATCAGCGAAGTCGCCGCGGGATTCCGCTTCCTGCTCATCGAGACTTTCGAATCCGTGCAAGGTCCCGTCTACCTGGACCGAGGCACATCGCTCTTCGAGACCCTCGCCGAGATCTCGGCCGAAGGCGCCTCCCAGCCCATGGGCAACTGCGCCACCATCGCGGCCCACGTCGCCCACACGACCTATTACCTGCGCGTGCTGGAAGACCGCATGCTCGGGCGCGACCTCAGCTATGTCAACTGGGATCAAATCTGGGAGGAAGTCAGCGGCGTCGACGCAGACGAATGGGAGCGGCTGCTCGCCGAGCTGCGAACGACTTACGAGCGCATTATGAGCCATCTCGATAGCGCCGACCAATGGGAAGGCATCAACGAATTGTCGTCCCTGCTCGGCATCATCGCGCATAGCGCCTACCACCTGGGCGAAATCCGCCAGATGATGTGCCACCTGAAGTCCTGAGCCATGCGCCACATCACGGTATTCCGCGAGCCGGGGCGCTTCGCCGGTTGGCCCGCCAATTATGGCATGTGGCATTGGGGCGATGAGATCGTCGTCGGTTTCACCGTCGGGGCGCACAGAACCGTAGGGCGCGGCCACGCGATTGACAAGCGCCAAAGCGTCGTCAATATGCAAGCGCGAAGCCTTGACCGGGGGCTCACCTGGCGCGTCGAAGCCTTCAATGGAGACCGCCCGGGCGAGCGCGGACTCTCCGCTGACGAGCACATGAATCCCGGACTGCGCCTGGCTGAGGTCATGAGCGCAGAGACTGCCGCCATCCCATCCCAGCCGCTGAATTTTCAGCATCGCGATTTCGCCCTGATGCTGGCGCGCACTGGCTTGGCGCGTGGCGTGTTCTCCTTCTTCTATCTTTCATACGATCGCTGCCGAACCTGGGCTGGTCCATACCGTCTGCCCCAGTTCGGAAGCACGGGAATCGCCGCCCGCACGGACACCATCATTCTGGGCGCGCATTCGGCGCTTTTCTTTCTCACCGCCAATAAAGCCGACGGCGAAGAGGGAAGAGTCATCTGCGTCCGCAGCGATGACGGTGGCCAATCTTTCCGGCTTCTGTCGGAGGTGGGCGGCGAACCACAAGGACCAGGCGATTTCGCCATCATGCCGGCTGGCTTGCAGTTGCCATCCGGTCGCATTTTGTGCGCGCGCCGCTGCCGCCGGGGCGGGAGCGGCTTAAGCTGGATCGACCTCTACGCCTCGGATGATCAAGGGCATTCCTGGCAATTCATGAATCGACCGGTCACGTTTCAGCGAGCGAGGCACAGCGGCAACCCGCCTTGCCTGAAACAGTTATCCGATGGCCGCCTGCTGCTGATCTATGGCAACCGCGATGGTCCCTACCGGATCGCCGCGCAAATCAGCGAGGACGAAGGTCGCAGTTGGAGTGGCGAAATCGTCCTGCGGGCTGGCGGCGCCAATGGCGATATCGGCTACCCGCGCGCGGTCGTGCTCGATGATGATTCTGCCGTCGCCGCCTACTACATCAACGAGCGCCCCGATGGCGATGGCGAACGCTTCATCGAAGCGACAATCTGGCAGCCGTAACCAGGTCAAGCAGGTCCGCGCAGTATCGCAGCTTTTGTCGCGGCGACAAGCTGCCCTTTCTGCCTGCCAGATCCGCCAGTCGCGCTGCGCGGCTAATTTCTGTCTGATTTTGTAATCTTTCGTTAAGTCTCAGACCAGAAAAAACATGTATACTGTAAGCGCAGGCTAACCTGCCTAGAAAACAAGTTATAGGAGTATTGCAATGCGTAAATCCATTCTTCTACTTGCCATGCTGCTCTTGATGTGTAGTAGCGCCGTCTTCGCTGACAGCCATGGCACAAACGCCGGTGTGGCCGCCGTGCCCGTTGGCGCCGATGCTGTGGGCATTGCCTTGCCCGGCGGCGCCTACGAATTCGTCATCCACGCCCACGAAGGCGACACCCTGAGCTTCGCCACCATGCTCGCCCAATCCAATGATGGCTTCCTCGCGCCTAATGAATACGGCATCGCCCTATACGACATGGGCGCGCCCGTAAGCGGAGATGTCACCGACCAGGTCTACTATTGGGATCTCGGCACCGAGCGCAACGAGCCGATTGGGCGCGGACATTACCAGGCTCCCCGCCAAGCCGCGCCCAATACCGGACCGCCCGGCGATGGCATCGTACGCCTCGTAAGCGATCTCAACGACAACTTGGCTTATCCCACCGCCGATGAGCTTGTCGTCGTGACAGTGACCGCCGGCGATATGGGCGAGTTCACCGTTCGCATCGAAAACGTCTCCCACATGTCGATGTTCCCCGACTTCGCCTCGCCGATCACACCCGTCTTCTGGATCGTTGAATCGCCTGACATGATGATGGACGATGACATGATGATGGATGACGAGATGGCCAAAGACGATGAGATGATGGACGACGAAATGGCCAAAGACGACGACATGATGGACGACGACGAGATGGCCGAAGACGACGACATGATGGACGACGACGAAATGGCCGAAGACGACGACATGATGGACGACGATGAGATGGCTAAAGACGACGACATGATGGACGACGATGAGATGGCCGAAGACGACGACATGATGGACGACGACGAAATGGCCGAAGACGATGAGATGATGGACGACGACATGGCCATGGACGATGATAAGATGATGGACGACGACATGATGATGGATGACATGATGATGAAGCATGGCATCCTCTTCACGTCAGGCGCCGCCGATTATGGACATGGCTTGGAGAGCCTGGCGGAAGATGGCGATCCGACAGCCTTGGCCGCGCATCATGGCGTCATGATGGATGACATGATGATGGGCGATATGATGATGATGGACGATATGTAATCGTCTAATTGTAGCGGGCGGCTTGTTAGTCGGGTTGCCCGACCACTGATTTTCCGGTATGCAGGGGCGATCGATCAGGTCGCCCTTCTTGCTCCACTAATTACTCCCAAGCCATCGAATACAGCACAAAATCACTGGTGGTAATCCCGCGCGGCAGGGAGGCTACGGCATGAACCATATCGGCGATCGTCTCTGGCTGAACCAGCAGCGCCTTGTTGATGCCCGGCGAGGCGGCAGCGCGCATCGGCGTATCGGCCGGTCCCGGCGAGATCATGACCACACGGATCCGCTCGGACTTCAGTTCAGCCGCCAGCGAACCGCTCAAGCCCTTCAGTCCGACCTTGGCCGCGGTGTATGCGCTGACCGACGGGACTGAAATCGCCGTGACCAAGGAGCCGATATTGATGATGCTGGCATTGTCACTGCGCCGCAGATTCGGCAGCAAGGCGCGAGTCAGGATGTAGGGGGCGCGCAGATTCACGCGCAGGATGTGATCGAGCTGCTCGTTGCTCGTATCTGCCATTGGCGCGATCAGCCAGTCGCCGGCGCAATTGACGAGGATATCGACCCTTCGTCCGGCCAGCTCCGCGCCCACGTCGGCAACAGCCGCGTCATCGGTCAGGTCCAGCGCCTGGACGCTCGCTTCGCCGCCGTCCGCCGCGATCTCCGCCGCCACGTCGTGCAATTTGCTCGCCGTTCGGCCGACCAGCACGCAATCCCAGCCCGCCTGCGCCAGCCGCAGCGCGATCGCTCTTCCCGTGCCCTGCCCCGCGCCTGTGATGACCGCTCTTCGATTCGTCATTCAATTTGCCGCTCTCTGTTCTATTCTCCGCTGTCAATCAACTGTCGCAGCCGCGCGATATGGGCGGGACTGGTCTCGCAGCAGCCGCCGACGACAGCCGCGCCCGCCTCAATCCAGCGCGCCACATCGGCTGCGTAAACGTCCGGCGACAAGTCCCGGCGCGTCTCCAACTGCATGACGCCGCCGCGTTCGTCCCAAGCCGCCGGTATCTCGACGAAACCATTGGCGTATCCGCCGAAGGACAATCCACTCTCTTGCAGAATCGGCAAGGCCTCGCGAACGCTATCGGGCGTGCAGCAGTTGATCAACAGCCCGTCCGGCGCAAACTCACGTGCCTGGGCGATAACATCGGCCAGCGACTCGCCGCCGCGCAAGTCGGTGCTGCCGTGGTCATTCAGCGTTAGGGCCAGCCAGGTGGTCTTGCCCCGGCCCTGCGCCGCCTCAAGGAAGGCGCGCGCCTCAAACGATGTGGACAAGGTCTCACCCAGAAAGATATCGACATAAGGATCAAGCAGGTCCATCAGCTCCGCGAATTGGGCGCTGGTCTCTTCGTAAGACAGTGCGAACTCGTTGACATAGCTCGCTTCCAGCGGTGGCAGGCTGGTCGCGATCCGCGCTCCGGCGCGCCCGGCCATTTCGCGCGCATCCGCCGCCAACTCGCCTGCCGCGCGTAAGAGCGACTCAAAGCGGTCTTCCAGTCCGACAGCCGCCAGGCGCACCCGCGTCGTGGCATAGGTGTTGGTGGTGATGACATCAGCGCCGGCGCGAAGGTAATCCAGGTGAATCTCGCGCACCAGCTGCGGATCTTCGTAGAGCGCCGCCACCGCCCATTCACCATAGCCGCCCTTGCCGCCGCGATTGTAAATCTCCTGCCCCATCCCACCGTCCAACAATATCGGCTTGCGGTTGATCGTCATCATTCGTTTCCCGTTCAACTGAGGTGCCGCGATTCTAGCATGTTTAGGCAGCTACGTGACTGCAAATCCGAAACATGCTTGTGAGAATTAGAAAATATTTGCTACAATACATAAAACAATCGATACGTCTGCTGCTATATCGTTTGTTGCAAACAGGGGGGGCGATTATGGAAGAATTGAACTTGACTGATTTGTTGGAGTCGCCAGCCATAGTCGAGCCGGCTGCTTCCGCCAGCTCAGCGCCTCTGGTCAAAAGCCAGCGCACTGGACGCCTGATCGTCGGAAATTGTGTAGACGTCATGCGCAGCTGGTCCGACGATATGATTCACTTGACGGTCACTTCGCCGCCCTACGACAAGCTGCGCGACTACAAGGGATACAGTTTTCCCTTTGAGGAAATCGCCGACGAGCTTTACCGCGTGACCGCTCCAGGAGGTGTGGTCGTCTGGGTCGTTGGCGATCGCATCAATGGCGGACGCAGCCTGACATCCTTCCGCCAAGCCATTTATTTTCAGGAAATCGGCTTTTCCGCCCACGACATCATGATTTACCAGAAGAAGAATACGCCCTTCATGCGCAGCAACGCCTATACCAACGCCTATGAAATGATGTTTGTGATGTCCAAAGGAAAGCCCAGAACATTCAATGCGCTGAAGATCCCCACGCAACGGCATGGAATGGAGATGCTAACGCATAACAAACTGCCGGACGGCATCAACAAGAAGAAGCTCGGCGAGCTCAAGAAAGAGAAGACGCGCACCAATATCTGGTCCTACGCGGTTGGCTTGGGAGGGACAACCCGAGACAAGATCGCGTTCCAGCATCCGGCTGTGTTTCCGGAGAAGCTCGCTCTCGACCACATTCTCTCTTGGAGCAATCCGGGCGACCTGGTGCTTGACCCGATGTGTGGCTCCGGCACCACCGGCAAGATGGCGCTCCAGAACGACCGAGAATTCATCGGCATAGATATCTCAGCCGAATATATCGAGATTGCGCGGCAGCGTCTCGCAGATCTAGGCTTGCCGGTCGAACTGCAGCACACGCCACTTCCGCATGACAAGCCCTTACCAATCGACCGCAAATTCGCTACAATTAACGCCAACACCTTACCCCGAGCAGAATGAGCCGAGCCATGGAAAATGTAAAGATTCCGACCCTCTATCCCATCAAGCAGGCATTGCCCAAGGGACAGCCCGTCGATATCGAAGCGACGCTGGCGGCCGACTGGGCGCGTTTGCGCCTTTCGGAAGCCGTAGAGGGCAAACGTATCGCGCTCGGCTTCGGCAGCCGCGGTGTCGCCAGCATCGACAAGATCGCCGCCAAGCTGGTTGCGCTGGTCAAAGCATCGGGCGGAGAGCCCTTCATCGTACCAGCCATGGGCAGTCACGGCGGCGCCACGCCAGCCGGACAGATTGAAGTGCTCGCTGGCCTCGGCATCAGCGAAGAGACTATGGGCTGCCCTATCAACGCGACGATGGAAGTGGTCGACACCGGCATGACCAGCGCCGGCTTGCCAGCTTACATCGACAAGAATGTTTACGAAGCCGATGGCTTAATCATCACCAATCGAACCAAGCTCCATACCGATTTTCACGGTCCGCACGAAAGCGGTCTGTTGAAGATGCTCGCGATCGGTTTGGGCAAAGAGACCGGCGCCCGCACCATTCATCAGCAGAGCACAGTCGGCTTGCGCGATTATATGCCGGTCATCGCCCAGCACTTGATTGACAGTATCAACTTCGTCGCCGGCTTCGGCGTCGTCGAAGATGGCTATCACAGCGTCGCCCATCTGGAAGGCTTCACTGCGGAGACGGTCGTCGAAGGCGATCAGCGCCTGCTGCAGCAGTCGCGCGAGTTGATGCCGAGCCTGCCGGTGGAAGAGATTGATCTGCTGATCATCGACGAGATGGGAAAGAACATCAGCGGCGCCGGCATGGATACCAATATCATCGGCCGCTGGCTGGTGGAAGGCGAGCTGGAACCGACTTCGCCTCGTATCAAGCGCATCGTCGTCCTCGACTTGACGCCGGAATCACATGGCAACGCCACCACCTACGGCTTTGCCGATTTCATGTCGAAGACCCTCTTCGACAAGATCGATTTCCAGAAGACAATGAAAAACATGTTCACCAGCGGCGCCCTCAAGCGCTGCCGCATGCCCCTGTTCTTCGAAACTGATGAGGAAACGATTAGAGCCGGGCTTTATGACGCCTTCCGCAGCGACCCGTCGCAGTGCGCCAATGCTCGCGTCATGCGCATCAAGAATACGCTGGAAATCGAAACCTTGTGGGTGAGCGCCAACATCCTCGCCGAGTTGACCGGCCAGGAGTCGATCAGCGTTGTTGAAGGCGCTGCGCGCGCCGCCGGCGGCTAGAACTAATCTGGGTCAATTAGCGTGTAGGGGCGACCTATCAGGTCGCCCGCCAAGCCAAAGCCGATCTCGATATCTATGTCAAACCCATAGCTCGCAGGTTGCGAAAGCTGATCGCCAGGCTCTCGAAGGGATCGCGCTGGCAGATATCTTGCTCGACCGCATACCATTCGACGCCGATGTGCTGGCACGCAGCCAGGATGCCCGCGAAGTTCATATTACCCTCGCCCACTTCCGCAAACGCCGGCCGCGGCTGCCCCCCGACTTCGGCTGGCAGCATGACCATGTCCTTGAGATGGATCACCGGCATCCGATCTTGCATCTTCTCGATCCACAGCACCGGGTCCGCGCCGCCATGCTGAATCCAGTAGGTGTCAAGCTCCGCCTGCACAAAGCGCGGATCGGTCTCGTCGAATATCAGCTCCAGCCCACTTCGCGCGCCAAATCGAAGGAATTCAAAACTATGATTGTGATAGCTGAAGCTGAGCCCGGCTTCATACAGCCGCTCGCCGATGCCATTGGCGATCTCGGCGAAGCGCCGAAAGCCAGCTTCGCTCTCGCGGTATTCCAGCGGCATGCCCCCGATCGCCACGTGGCTGGCGCCCCAAAGGCGGTGCTGCTCGATCACTGCATCGGGCTTCCTTAGCAGGTCATCAACCGAGACATGCGTGTTGCAGATGGTCAAGCCGTTGTCATCGCAGATTCGTTTGACATCGGCATCGGTGATGTCCCCGATCTGTGATACCTGCACCGCTTGGTAGCCGATATCGCGGATCTTCGCCATACTGGCGACGAAGTCCTTTCGCGTCTTGGTGAAATCGCGGATGGTGAAGAGTTGCGCGGCGATTTGTGTCATCTGTCTCTCCCGATCTGATCTATGCCGATGGCTCGGCAATATATTGCTCCAGAAGCGCGGCGAATTCTGCGCCGTCAAGGGGCAACTCCACCATTTGACGCTTTTGAGCGGACAAGATAATCGCATTGTTAATGGCGACCGAATTCAGCCCCTCGGCCGCCGGCGCGATCAGATCCGCCCCTTTCAAGATCGCCTCAGCGAAATTCTCAATGATGAGCTCATGCCCATGCGAGGTCTTGGGCGTGTAGGCAATCGCCTCGCGCGAATAGGGCACAGCCGCGAAACCCGACTCTGCTTCGCGGATCTGCTTGATTGACGACCATTGGTTGCGGTAGCACCACAGTTCGTCATCGGCGTAAACCAGCTTGCCATTTTCGCCGGCGATTTCCAGCCGGTTGGTGCCGGGCGATTCACCCGTCGTGGTGATGAAATGCCCGACCATGCCGTTCTCATGCTCGAAGTAGGCAGTCACCTCATCTTCCACTTCAATCCGGTGATGTTTGCCAAAGCTGACGAAGCCCTGCGCCCGCGCCGGCATGCCCACGATCCACTGATACAAATCCAGATTATGCGGGCACTGGTTCATCAGCACGCCGCCGCCCTCGCCGCGCCAAGTCGCGCGCCAGCCGCCACTGTCGTAGTAGCTCTGCGTGCGGAACCAATCGGTGATCAGCCAAGTACAGCGAATGAGTTGCCCCAGCTCGCCGCGGTCGACCATCCACTTGATCTGGCGCCAATGGCCCCAGGTGCGCTGCATAAACATCGCCGCGAATACCAGATCCGGCTGCCCCACTTTGGCCGCGCGATAGCCGTCGATCATGCGCTGCGCCTCGCGAACGTGCACCGCAATCGGTTTTTCGACCAAAACGTGGATGCCACGCTCAAATGCCTCCAGCGCCATGTCCGGATGATCGAAATGCGGCGTCGCGATAATGACGCCGTCCAGTTCGACCGCTGCGAGCATCTCCAGATAATCCGTGAACTGTGCTGTCTCCGCAAGGATTCGCGCGTAATCGGGATCCACCGCTTCTTGTTCGGCGTCGACGGCTTTTTCTTCGACCTCAGGCGCGAGAGGCGGGGGTGATTCTTCGGCGTCGCCAGCGCAGTCATCATCTGTCACGCTTGTTGCTGGTGGATCGTCGGGGGCAAAAGCGCTTTCCATTCGTTCCCTGCTGCGATCGCAGACGGCGGCGAGATCTGTATTCGGCAAGTCAATGACGTGTTTCACATGATTCTTGCCCATGTTGCCGATGCCGACGATCCCGATTTTGACCTTGTCTCCAGTCATGTCGTGGACCTTTTGTCGTTGCGCTGAACCCGATTTAGAGACCAAATGCACACGGTGTCTTCTCTGTCATTTTCTCGATGGACAGACCAGGCACATTTAACCACAGCAACTGCCGAACGCGCAGGGCAATCTGTCCGCAGCCGTCAGCCTGTTGATATCGGACCAGGCCGCCAAATGATTCGCCTTTACCCCGACCACTGGCTCAGAATCGACAAGAGCTCGGCGCGAGCGGGTGGCTTTTTGAGATATCCATCCGCGCCCAGGGAATTCGCCAGGCTCTCCATCTCCAACACCGAGCAGATCAAGAC
The DNA here is from genome assembly GCA_026707665.1 of Chloroflexota bacterium. Classification (GTDB taxonomy): domain Bacteria; phylum Chloroflexota; class Anaerolineae; order Aggregatilineales; family Phototrophicaceae; genus UBA6055. The sequence continues at coordinate 20,138 of JAPOWK010000112.1, read as the reverse complement.
CGGTATGTCCGCCGTCGCCGGATGACTCTTATAGCTCTGTAAGATCTGCCAACCGTCTTTCCCAGGCAGCATCACATCGAGGATGATGCACATCAGCGGCCGGCTCTGCGCGATCGCCCACGCCTCGCGCTCGCCCGCCGCCGATAGCAGACGGTAGGGCTGCTTGACCAAATAGCGCTTGAAAAGGCTGATGGTATCCGGATTATCATCAACTATCAGGATATTATGGACTTCTCGCTTAAAGGCCAGCACGATTTGAGCGGGCTCATCCTGCCATCGCAATTCCGCCTTCAAGTGCCTCATCAACTCGCTCGCCGTGCTGTCTTCTCTCAGCCGGGCGCAAAGCCCCGCACCATCCACAGGCAGAGCTTCGCTAGATATCGACAAGGCCGGCTCGCCAGAGGCCAGGTCAAAAGCGATATTGATCTGCCCGTCCAGGCTAGTCGCGCCGATCAATTCGTTGAGCAGATAGATTAGCAGTTGCCGAAAGACCGGCTGTGACGCGTCTAAGGTGGCCGGCGCCGGCGATTCCCCGACTTCAACGCTTATCCCGCGCTGCTCAGCCAAGACCTGCGTTGCCAACACCGCCGCCAACAACTCCTCTCGCGGATGCAAAACCTGCTGACTGTCGTCCTCGAGATAATGCAGCTCATCGGCCAGCGAATGCGGCGGCGCGCCCGATTCCGCCGCGGCCTCGGCAAAATGCTCGTCCCAAATGATTCGGCAGACAGTCTGAATCGCCCGCTGATGCTCGCGGTAGTATTGCCGTTCGCTGAGCGCCAATTGGTTGAGCGCTTCAGTCGTGCTCTGCTCTTCCACATAGCGCAATTGCAGGATGTGATAGAGGCGATTGCCGCGCGCGGTCGGGTTCTGTTCGTCTCGCCGCCTCATGTCTTCGATCGCATCCAGCACTGTCCGCTGGATGGCGCGCATGCGTTCATTGCCGCTGGCATCTTTCGCCAACCTATCCGCGACTGGATTATCGACCAACTTCAGGTAATCGTAGAGGTTGCTCAATAAAACGCGGATATGCTCTTCAAAGTCGGCGCTGTATGTCGTCATCGCTTTGCTGCCAAACATGGCAGGAGTATGGCAGTCCGATGCCAGTCTTGCCTTGCTACCGTTTAAGCAGGTGGAAAAGACTATAGCAGACTACGCTCTTGCCTTACAACAAGCGCTCGCGCATCTGGCGCGCGCTCACCCGCCGCCAAGTTCGTTCCACCGAAATCTAGCTTAGACTGAAAATGGAGGCGCTGATAAGAAAATGACCCTGTCATATTTCCGCAAGCTCTCTTGTACGAAACGAGGTGAAGAAATGCACCGCTCCAAAACCCTTTTCCTTTTGCTCTCGATCATGATCTTGCTGGTCGGCGGCGGCGCCTTCGCGCAGGATGACGGACTCAAGCTGACCGGCTGGCCCTATGAAGTCGATGTTGTCACAGAAAACCTGGGGCGTTTCACCGATCAGAGCGGCCATGACGCCGTCTTCTTGCCCTTCCCCAGCAATGAATACCACGACAAGATGGTCGCCAGCTTCGTCGCCGGCACCGAATTTGATGTCGCCTACGTTCGCGACAGCTACTTGGCGGAATGGGCCTCCGCGGGCTGGATCCTGCCGATAACAGGACTGCCCGGCGCCGACGAACTGCTGGCCGATCTGCCGGCGGGCATCATCGAGCAGATGTCCTACGATGGCGAAGTCTACGGCTTGCCCTATTATTCCGGCGTCCAGACGATGGCTTACAACGCGGCGCACTTGGAAGCGGCCGGCATTGAAGCGCCGCCCGAAACCTGGAGCGAAATGCTGGAACAAGCCCAGATGATCAAAGAAGCCGGCGTGGTCGAATATCCCATTCTCATGCAGCTGCGCAGTGGCGAGAACTACCTGTTGCGCGAATGGGAAACGCTCACCGCCTCGCGCGGCGGCAAGCTCTTCGATGATGATTTCAACCCGCTCTTCCATCTTGAGGGCAGCGCGGCCTGGCAGGCGCTGGACTGGCTGACTGAAGGGCTGGACGCCGGCGTCATCGACCCCGCTTCGCTGACCGACGATGACGGCACCCTGCTGATGGCGGCCGGCACTACGAGCTTCATGACCACCACCGACTACACGCTGAAGGCGATGAACGATCCAGAACAATCGAATGCCGCCGGCAGCATCAAGAATGCGCTGATCCCGGGCGCCAATGAGGTCCGGAGCGGCACCTGGGGTTACGTCCGCCTTTACGCCATCACCAACAATGCCGAAGACAAGGATGCCGCCTGGCAGTTGGTCCAATTCCTCGGCGGCAAGGATGCCACAGGCGTCTACTTTGTGCCCAAACGCTGGGCGCTGGAATTCGGCTTGGGCTTCTCGCCGGCGCCGCTCTACGAAGATGAAGAAGTGCGCAACTCGATTTCCGGTTGGATTGATCCCGACTTGCTCAGCGAACAGTCGGAATACGCTATCTCGCGCCCTTACCGTTTCGTGCCCTTCTTCTCCGATTGGGAGATCGGCAGTTGGGGACCGCTGCAGGCCGCCATTCTCGGCGATGCCGACAAAGGCGAAGTCCTCAATGACCTGGCTGAAGAGTGGAACGAGTTGAAGGAAGATTGGGGCTACTAGTCCTCCTTGATGGCTTCGTCGTGGCAGCATCGCTATCATCATGGTTCCCGCCGCACTCGTTGATTCTGCCACTTTACGTAGCAAGTCTCCCCCCATCGCCATGGGGGGAGATTTAGAGCGGGGTTGAAAACAGCGCCAATGCAATTCCAACGCCCCAACACGCGCAAGGAACCGTCCCAAGGCATGCTGGCGATTCTATTCAGCGCGCCCGCCGTCTTGATCATCGCCGCCACGATTCTCGCGCCCTTCTGCATCGCCGTCTTTCTCAGCCTGCACAATTGGAATCTGAAGCGCCCCGGCCGCGAACGCTTTGTCGGCTTGGAGAATTACATCGACTGGCTCACCGACAGCGACTTTTGGGAGCCGCTGCGCACCACCTTCACCTTCGCCATCTTGGCCGTCGTTGTTATCGTCCTGCTTTCGCTGCTGATTTCTCTCCTGCTCAATGAGAAGTTTCCCGGTCGCGGCATTTTACGCGCCCTGTTGCTGGTGCCCTGGGCGATTCCCTCAGTCGTCAATGCCCTGCTTTGGAAGTGGCTGCTCAATCCCCAGTATGGCTTGGTCAACGCCGTCCTTTTCGAGCTGGGCATCATCACCGAATACCAGAATGTGCTCGGCAGCATGCCCAGCGTGATGATTTGGCTCGTCATCGCCTATTCCTGGATTCATATCCCGCTGGCTACTTTGCTTTTGCTCTCCGGCTTGCAGACCATCCCGGGCGATATCTACGAATCCGCCATCGTGGACGGCGCCAACATCTGGGGGCGCTTCCGTTACATCACCCTGCCCCTGCTTCGCCCCATGCTGTCCATCGTCATCATCTTCGAGATGATCTTCGCCCTGAAAGTCTTTGACATCATCTTCGTACTCACCGCCGGCGGCCCGGCCGACGCCACCAACGTGCTCGGTTGGCAAATCTACACCGAGACCTTCCGCAAGCTGGATTTCGGCGCGGGCAGCTCGATCGCCATGCTGCTGGGCGCGATCACACTGGCGCTTGCCATTTTGTTCTACGCGATACTGGACAGAGGGGCTGAGCGATAATGAAAGCGCGCGCCCGCCTCCGCCTGATTGTCATCTATCTCGGCGCCGCCATCGTCTTGGCCGGCACGGTTGGTCCATTCCTCTGGCTCGTCAGTTCCAGCTTCCAATACGAACGCCAACTGCTGAATCGGCCGCCGCAATGGCTGCCCAACCCCATCGTGCTTGATAGCTATCGCGAAATCTTTGAGGGCGCCGTATTGGGCGAAGCATCAGGCGTGCCTTATCAATCGCGCATCTTCCTGCGCTCCTTCGCAAACAGCTTCTTCGTCGCCGGCAGCGTCGCCGCCATCGCCGTTCTCGTAGGCGCCTACGCCGCTTATCCGCTGGCGCGCTTGACCTTCCGCGGACGCAGCGTCCTGCTCTTCGGCATCCTCGCCAGCCGTTTGATCCCCGCTCTCTCGCTGGCGATTCCGATTGTGCTGGTCGCCAAGCGCATCGGCATGAGCGACAAGATTGTCACGCTCGTATTCATCAACTTGTCCTTCATCCTGCCCTACGTCATTTGGCTGCTGCAATCGTATTTCAAAACCATTCCCATCGAGCTTGAAGACGCGGGGCGCATTGATGGCTGCAGCCGCCTCCAAGTCGTGCATAAGATCATCCTGCCGCTGTCCCTGCCCGGCTTGACATCGGCCGGCATCCTCGCTTTCCTGCTCACCTGGGGTGAGTTTCTCTTCGCCTTGCTGCTCTCCGAGACGCCCGCATCCTACACCAGCACGGTTGTGGTCTCGCTCTTCGCCACCGATGTCGATGTCAGCTTCGTCAGCATCATCACTGCCGGCGTCGTCTCGGTCATCCCCCCAATCGGCTTCGCCCTGATTTTCCAGCGCTTCATCATCAGCGGACTATTGTCGGGTTCGTTGAAGGGCTGAGTTTCCGGCTTCTCTCCTAGCACTGTTTACGTGGCGGGCGGCGAACCCCACCCCCCGGCCCCCTCCCCGACGAGTCAGGGTCGCGTAGACACTGACCGGCGGAGGGGGAGCTAAACCTGACAGCGCGCAAGGTCTTTTGCCTGGGCGGCGGCATTGTCGCGCGTGAGTCTGCAGCCTAGACCGCATCTCTCCCTTCAACTCAGACGCAGGCCGCTGGCCTCCTTGATTGAAGCGCACTCTGTGCATTCAGTGGTAAAATCACGCCGATACAATACCTCTTCAAGGAGAACCCATGATCCCGCTCGCCCAACCCGGACCTATGACCGAAGACGAACGCTTCATGTTCGAATGCTACGGCTACCTCATCATCGAGGACGTGCTGACGCAGAAGGAAATCGACGACGCCCTCGCCGCTTCCATACGCATCCATGAGAACACCACCGATGTTTTCAGCCCGCTGGGCAATGCCTACGAGAGCGAACCGGCCCTCGCCCGCCTCATCGAGCATCCGGCTGTGATTTCCAAAGTGCGCGGGCTCTACGGCGACAAGTTCGTCATGCAATCCGGCTGGTGCGCGCGCCTGGCGGCGAATGGCAGCATTGTCGGCTGGCATCAAGACGGGTCGGGCGCCTATGGTTTCGAGAAAGTCGGCTATCCCGTGCCCCTGCTGCAGCTGCGCGCCAGCTTCAACCTGACCGATCAATCGCGCGAGTACATGGGCAATATGATGCTCATCCCCGGCAGCCACCGCAGCCCCTACCCGCTGCCGGCGGACAAACGCAGAGAAGTTACGGTCTCGCCCATCCAGCACAATGTGCTCTGCGAGCCCGGCACGATGCTGCTCTTCCACAATGGCGTCTGGCACTCGCCCATGCCCAACGATGAAGACTTCGATCGCTATAACATGCACTACATCTATAGCCCGCCCTGGTTCCGCCGCGCCGACCGCTTCCACACCGATCCCGAGGTGCTGGCGGAGATGCCGCCGCTGCGCCGCGCGCTGATGGGCGATTACGAGAGACCCGACGCGCCTTTCGCGGGTGGCGTGCCGGAGATTCCCTTTGAGGATTGAGCCGGGAAACATGATATCTACTCTGGGCGCAGAAAGAAAATCCCGGAAAGGTTTTTGTAAGTGACTGTTCGATTCATTGCCGCTTTCACAGCCATGCTTATGTTGGGCAGTTTGGCAGCGGGGCAGGACTATTCCATTCGCGCCAATCGCGGACTCAACTTGAGAGCCGCGCCCAGCCTCAATGCCGATATCGCCGGGACAGTCCGGTCGGGCGCTATACTCCAGGTCGTGGGCGAGTCCGGCCGCTGGTTGAAGATCGCCGGATATGGAAGCGAAGTCTGGCTGGCGAATTGGGTCAATTACAGCCGCGTTGAAAATGTCAGCCTGCCACCGACCCGGACAGGAACATCAGCTCCAATTGACAATTGCTGCTTCGTCGATCGCCAGTGCAGTAGCGATCAAGACTGGATAGACGGCTATTGGGCTTATCAGAACAATCATTGTCCCGCGCCAACTGGATCTCCAGTGCAAACCGCATCGCCGCCGGCACGCAGCGCGGAGGCCGAAGTTGACAATTGCTGTTACATTGATCGGCACTGCCAGAGCAATCAGCAATGGATCAACGGCTATTGGGCATTCCAGAATAATCAGTGCGCCGCGCCGGGGTTGCATACGCCGGAGACGAACAGGGGCGCAATCATAGAGGGCAGCGAGATATTTGTCGCGCGAATAAGCGCCGCGCTTGAATTGTTACGGACCAGGGCGCCACAGTGGCATGCCTACGTGACCAAAGGTCCGAGAAAGATTGCAGAAGTCCATATAGAGGATCCCGACGGGTACGCGCAAGGTGACTTAATTTTCATCTCCGCCTCCGCCTCCGCAATGCCCGCGCATGTCCTGGCCGAGATTCTTGTCCATGAAGCCTGCCATGTACACAGGACTATCGCTGGCGTGTCTTGGGATATACCTGAAAGACTAGGGATTCTAGAGGAATACGTGTGCAACCATATAAATCGTGTAAGTGCGCAACCAGTCCAATTCGGAAGAACGATCATGACTTATACGCCCTCACAAGTCGCGCGCTTGATTCGTTACGGAAAGTTGGAGCAGCCAACCGGTTCAGGACGAACGCTCGTTTCCTATCTTCCCAGAGTAGTCGCGCAAGCTCTTCGCGAAGGCATTGACTTTTACGGCGCCGTACGCGCGGAAATCGCTCGCGCCGCCAGTCTCCTCAACTAACGCAGCGTGAGCGGAAGCAGGCGGCAACCCATGCCCCTCGACATCCTCACCATCGGCGAAGCGCTGGTCGAAGTCATGCGCGCCGATATCGACCAGCCGCTCGACCAGCCCGGTCCCTTCGTCGGACCCTACCCCAGCGGCGCGCCCTTCATCTTCGCGGTGCAGGCGGCTCGGCTCGGTATGAAGAGCGCTGCCATCGGTTCAGTCGGCGCTGACGCCTTCGGCGACTGCCTGCTGAATCAGCTTGCGGCGGACGGCGTCGTCACGGACGGAATCCGTCAATTGCCCGACCAGACGACCGGCGTCGCCTTCGTCGCCTATAAGTCCGACGGCTCGCGCAATTTTGTCTTCAGCCTCGGCGCTGGCGGTCATATCTCAAGCGACATGCTCGATGAAGCGCAATTCGTCGGTCTGCGCTGTTTTCACATCATGGGCTCGACGCTTTCGATGAGCGCAGCGGCGCTCGCCGTGGGCCGCGAAGCGCTGGCAATGGCGCTCGACGCTGGCGCGCTGATCAGCTTCGATCCCAACCTGCGGCCCGAGCTGCTGCCGGCCGAGGAAGCGCGAATCGCCTTCGCCCCCTTCATCGCCGCCGCCGATATTTTCCTGCCGACGCGAGAAGAACTGCTGCAACTGACGGCCGCTGGCAGCGTGGACCAGGCAATCGAGAATTTGCTGCGAGCGCGCCCCGACCGCAAAATCGTCGTCACCCGCGGCGCCGCCGGCTGCAACGTCTACACGAAAGACGCGCGCATCAATGTCCCCGGTTATGCCGTGGACGAAATCGACCCCACCGGCGCCGGCGACTGCTTCGATGCCGGCTTTCTTGCCAGCCTGCTTGAGGGCCAATCCTTGCGCGAAGCCGCCCAGCTAGCCAACGCCTGTGGCGCGCTCGCCGTGACTGAGAAGGGTCCGATGGCCGGCGCCAAATCCCGCGCCGATATCGAGCGCTTTATGCGAGCAACAAGACGGGAATAGCACCGACCGTCCGCTCAATTTCAGCGCAAACGTCTGCCATGTGTCGCTCGAACTATGCGCTCCCCTTCCCTAGCTCGCTGGGGAAGGGGCCGGGGGATGGGGTTAGGAATATGGCCTCACCGATGATGCTGAAATAGATCCCGCGTCTGTAAGGCGCTATCCAGCCGCCAATTCAGCAGCGCCGCCAGCAGCTCCCGCTTCACGCCCGCCAGCGCCGCGTCGTCCCAGAGGTTGTCCAGCTCGCCTGGATCGGCCTCCAGGTCGAAGAGCTGTCCATAATCCTCGCCCATGAAGTGCACCAGCTTGTAACGCTCGCTGCGAATCATCGTCTGATAGGGACCCTCGTAATTGCCATCGGCCGGATGCTCGGCGAAGACGAATTCGCGCCCACGCCAATCCTCGTCCCGCAGCGCCGACAGCAGCGAGCGCGCCTGCATATCGGCCGCCGGTTCGACGCCTGCCAGCTCCAGAATCGTCCGCCCGATGTCCATCCATTGGCAGAGCGCGCCGACCCGCTTCCCCCCAGAGATTCGCCCCGGCGCCCAGAATATCGCTGGCACACGCGTGATGATGTCATACATCGTCCATTTCTGAATCTGCCCGTGATCGCCCAGGCAATCGCCGTGGTCGCTGGTGAAGATGACGATGCTGTTTTCGAGGTAGCCCTGGGTTTCCAGCGCCTCCATGATCTGCCCGACCTGCTTGTCGATCATGCTGACATTTGCGGCGTAATAGGCGCGCAGACGCTGCAACTGCAAACGCGATGGCTCCAGCAAGTGCACCACCGAATCGTGATCGACCTCGGTATTGTGCTGCCGGTAGCGCCGGTAGGGAGGCGGCTGCCCGTCTAACTCCGCCTGCGTCACTTCCGGCAGCGGCAGATCGCGGTCGATGTAGGCGGCAGCCGCTTCCGGCGTCGGATCGTAAGGCGGGTGCGGACCGGGAAAGCCGATCTGCAAGAAAAGCGGCTCGGTCTTGGGATAGGTATTCAGCCACCATTGCGCCAGCCCGCCGACGAAATTGTCCGAATGCGTCTCCGGCGGCAGGTCCCAACTGAAGGCGCCCATGCGCTCGCGGTAATCGTCGCGCTGCCGATAGAGCTCGCGCTGCTGCTTGACCAGCCCGCGCGCCTGCAAGGCTTTGTCCCATTCATCGAAATAATAGCGCCCCTGCAGGTAGCGGTCTTTGTTCTCCACCACGTAACGCTGATGGAAGCCCAGCGGCGTTTCAAACGGGTTCGTGTGCATCTTGCCGATGTTAACGCAGTGATAGCCGGCCGCGTCCAAGTCCTCCACCCAGGAATGCCGCCAGCGGTCGCCATTGCGCATGATGCCGGTGACGTGCGGATAATAACCGGTGAAGAGGCTGGCTCGCGCCGGCGCGCAGGAGGGGGCGGTGATGTGGCAATTGTCGAAGCTCGTGCCTTCTTCTACCAGCCGGTCGAGATTGGGCGTGTCCATGTAGGGAAAGCCTAGGGCGTTGATGGTGTCGTAGCGCTGCTGGTCGGTGATGATGAGGATGATATTGGGCTGGGTCATGGTGGTTTCCTGCGCGTTGAGGCAATGGCAAGAGAGTAACGCGAATGTGGCTCGCAGGCAACGGGCGCGGCGATCTCGTGAAATCGTAGAGCGTGCGTAGGCGCGGGCGTCGAGTAGGCTGCAAAAGACGCTGCTACGATGAAGTGATACGAGTCCAAAGAAGGAACCCATGCGCAGGAATTCTATTCTTACACTTCTGACATTCGCTGTCTTCTCGTCCGTGAATGTGGTCTTGGCTTGCGGCGGGGGAGGGTATTATCCTTCGCCAATAGAGAACATCGTGCGCAATGACCTGGTAGTTGCCGCAACTGTACAGGAATACGATGATGTAGGCATCGGCACCATCCTAAAGGTAGATCAATATTTTAAAGGCGCGGGTGGCGAATATCTTGTGCTCATGCGATACCCACCCGCATTGCAATACGCAGGACACATTCGCAAATACGACACAGGTTGTCTATACGCGGCGAGGTCAGAAGATCGTTGGCAGAAGAAGTACTTCGGCTACGCGGCCCTTTCAGAAAACGGCAACGGGACGTATTCCGTCAACAGGATTTTCTTTCCCGTAGACGGAACAATTGAATTCTATAGCGAAAATGAAGGAGAAACTGGCGCCGAAGTCACACTACCAGTTCACGACTTTGAACAATTGCTTTTGAATCTCAGCGGCGAAAGTGAAGCCTCCGTGCCAAAAAGCAGTCCTTACCCCTTGATGCGTTTTCTCAACATCACCACCGAATCAGGCGAGCGTTATCGCCTCAATCCAGACCGTTCAGTCACCTGGCTAGACGAGGCGAAATATCCCGTTGCGATATCGAACGACGGCAGTCATGTCATGTTTCGCCTGGACGATGGCGAGCTGGGCTTCCAATATCTTGCGCAGCTTAAGAAGCCATTTGACCCCACGCGTCACGCGATGGGAAGCGCCGCGCCGGTTGGCGGCAGCGCTCTTTCGGACGGATATCTTGATTCATATGGCTGGCTGCATCCGGTTAGAGGATTGTATGGTGAATTTTCGCCCAACAGCAATTTCGTCGCAGTACAGGAAGAGAAGCGACTCGTGGTTTATCTTTTCTATTCTGCAGATAAGGACGGGGCCGTGGTTGGCTTCGGACATCAGTTAGCAATCCGGGAAATCGCCAGCCATACGGCAATTTGGCGCACTACAGACAGTGAGCAGCCAATGCTATGGAGCGCCGACAGCCGGGCTATCGCCTTTGAGGATGCACGAGGTATCCGGATATGGCGAATTACCGAACAAGCGGATCCGCAGTTGGTCGTTCAGCCCGAAGACGGTAAAGAGCTTCTTGATTATTCAGCTTCCGGGCGATACCTGCGTTTCGGCAACAAGGCATCCTGGACGCTGCTCGACGTGCAGACGGGCAAATCGTGGAACGATACCTTGATCACGCCTGACGAGAGCCGCCTTATCCACTTTCTGAGCGAAGGCGCGGAAGACTACGCCGAGCAGTTGCAACGTCTAATTCAGTGCCGCTATCCACGGCTGTGTCCACTCATATTGCTTCAATCAATGCATACTGGATTTCCAACCGTCGAGCTGCCGCAGGATTTCTTGTGGCATCATCCAGACTATCTGGGACTAGTATATCGAGATGGAATTGTGAGCATTCACTGGTCCTATTCCCTGGAGGATACCTACTGCGAATGGTTTTGCCGCTTGGAGCTAAGTTCGATCGAAGCGACTGCTTTCGATGCGCACCATCAGCAGACAGCGATCGCGTTTGAACAGAGCAAGATCGCAATATCCATTCGCTCACCGGAACGTGACTTCTACAAGATAGACCTCAGCGAGTACCTCGACAGCCCCATCGTCGATCTGGAATGGGGGCAGCCGATATTCTACGAGGGACGCTAAGGCCTAGGGTTATCCATACTTGGGATTATCAACCACCGCCGGCTGACCATCCCGCAGCACCATCAGCTTACGGAAGCCGTCGCGCTCGATCGTGCCGTAGTCATGGCCGGCGCGCGCTTCCCAGACTGAGAAGAAGACGAAGTCCTCATCGCCCACGTTGACCGTGCGATGCGCCCAGAACGGCGGCACGTAGGCGGCGCTGCCGGCGATCATCCGCTGCACGCTGGTTTCGCCGGATTCGGTCTGCATTACCAAGAAGCCGCGCCCGGACAAGCCGAAGTAGACCTCGCCCTGTTCGCGGCGGGCGTGATAGTGGCCCTTGGTCATGTGATACTCAGCGCCGATGCGCCCCGGCAGTATCCGCGTCGTGCAATGCGGGATCTGCCCCTCTTCTTCGGGCAGGTCCACGCCTTGCACTTCGTAAATCAGGCGGTCGCCTTCCTCCGCCAGAATCCGCGCCGCCTCGTCGCGGTCGGCATACATGTTCGCCATGTCGCTAAGTTTGCGCTGAATCGCGTAACCCGGCGCCGACAACTCACCAGACGCAAAATCCACTTCCGTGACAAATGGCGTGATTAGTGGCATGGTTATTTTCCGTCCACGTCTAGGGCGAGCGATGAGCCGCCGCGATCTTGCGCATCTGCGCAAAGGATTCATCATCAATCACAATTTGAAAGACTTCGGCGATCGCTTCCGTCCAGCCGTGGAGGAAGTAATCCCAGCCATCGACCACCCGCAAGTCGCGCGCGGCCGCTTGTGCCTGCGCACCCAGCATGAAGTCCCGGCGCCCGCGATAATTCAACTCCCAGACCAACCCCTCGTGTGGGAAAAGCGCATCCCAACTCAGCGGCGAACCCGGCTTGTCCTTGCCCAGCCCGGTCGCATTGATGACCAGCGAACCCGCCGGCAAGGCCGCAAGCAGCGAATCGTTGTCGCCGGCATCTTGGCTAAGATGGTACTCGAATTGAATGCGGCTTCCGAGCCGGCGGTGGATCCGCCGTATGGACGCCAAGCGTTCCGGTAAGACGTCCGTCAGGACGAACCGGCCGGGAAGACCGTCGGCCCCGCCACGTTGCGCCAAGCCCACACTGATGGCCACCGCCGCGCCGCCCGCCCCCAGGCAAAGCACATCGCGTTCGCCCCGGCGCCAATGACCGGGCTCAACGAAGCCATCCAGCGCCGCTACCGACGCAATCGGGTCTTTGGCCAAAGCAAGGAGGCGTCCATTCCGCTTTGCAATGCACGACGCTTCGTCGCATAGGGTGGCGTGCTCGTCCAGCTTGTCAATGAGATCGCGGCAGGCGCGCAACAGGTCAATCTTGTGCGCTGTGACCAAGGCGCCGACCACCCGGGGATCGTCGCGAATTTCCCGCAGGACACGCCGATATGTTCCTTTCGCCGAGCGCAACGGCAGATCGCAGCCGACAATCTCGGCATGCAAGCCCAAGAGCGTCGCCCATTGCGGAAAGATCTTCATGATGGAAGAACCGGCGGTGCTGACGCCGACAAAGACTAACTTCGACTTGCTCATTGTGGGAGATTTCCGCGCCTGGCGCTATAGGGCGGCGATATCATCGTAAACGGGCGCCAAAGCCTGATAGAGCGCCTCAAATATCGGCAGCATACGCTCGTACAGCGCCTGCGCTGCCGGCTGCGGCAACACGGTCGATGACACCTCGTTCATGCGGTGAATCATTTCAAAGCCCGAATACAAGCCGACGCCGACGCCGCCCACCAAAGCCGCGCCCATCGATGTCGCCTCCTCCAGAATCGCCAAGCGCTGCACCGGCATGGCATAGATATCGGCCATAATCTGATTCCAGACCCGTCCGCTGGCGCCGCCACCGATGACCCGCATCGCCTCAATCTCCGTGCCTTGCGCCCGAAAGGCATCGAGGATGACACGCAGGTTCATCGTCACGCCTTCGAGCACGGCGCGTACCATATGGGCGCGCGTATGGCGAATGGTCAAACCAACAAAGGCGCCGCGCGCATGAGGATTCCAGCGGGGGCTGCGCTCGCCCAGCAGATAAGGCAGAAAAAACAGCCCCTCTGCGCCCGGCTTCACTTGCTGGACTGCGAGATTGATCAACTCGTAAGGGCTGATGCCGAGGCGCTCCGCCGTTTCCTTCTCAATTAGCGAGAGCTGGTCGCGCGTCCATTGATAAGACGCGCCCGCCGCCTGCATCGTACCCGTCGGCATGAACATCCCGGGGATGACATGACCAAATGTGAAGGTTCGATATTCGGGATCATAGATTGGCTTCGGCGTGGATAGCGCAATCCAGGACGACGAACCCACGTAATTGTAGGCCGCGCCTTCCTCAATGACGCCGGCGCCCGCCGCTGCGCAAGCGCCGTCGCCCCCGCCGATGACGACCGGCGTGCCAGCGACAACACCGACATCACTCGCTACCTCGGCGCCCACGACGCCCGCCACATCAATCGACTGTTGCAGCCGCGGCAGCTTGTCCTGTGGCAACTCGCAGGCTTCAAGAATCGCCTCCGACCAGACGCCCGCTTCCAGGTCATAGAGATTCATGCTTGAGGCATCGGACGGGTCGCTGACAAATTCACCGGTCAGCCGCGCGATAATGGCGTCCTTAGCCTGAACGAATTTATGCGCCGCCCCGAAGATATCTGGCTGGTTATCGCGGATCCAAAGGATTTTCGCCAAGGAATAAGATGCGCTGAGCCGATGACCAGTGATGCGATAGACATCTTCAAAAGCCTGGCGCTCGCCGATCCAACGTTCCTGCTCCAAAGCGCGCTGATCCGCCCAGATGATGGCATTGCGCAGCGGACGCCCTGCGCGGTCAAGCGGCACCGCCCCCATCATTTGCCCGCTGAAGGTGATGCAAGCAATCTCGCCGCCGTTGATACCCGTCTCGCTCAGCAGCCGCCGCGTCGACAAGCAGACCGCCTCCCACCAATCGTCGGGGTTCTGCTCCGCCCAGCCCGTATGCGCGTATTCGGTCTCGTAGCCGCTAAAGGACGCGCCAACCAGCATGCCATCCCGATCGTAGAGAGTCGCCTTATTGCCTGTCGTGCCGAGATCATGCGCGATTACGTAATTTGGCATATAGATGCGCCCCGAAAAAATATGTGGAGCAAGCATACAGAATTCGGTTGCTCAATACAAGCAGCCTACAAGAAACCTTCAGTAAGTATTAAAATCTGGTTGCGCGTTTTGGACGGCATCAGCCGTGGATGCGCTGAATCGCTTGTTCATAACCATATCGACTAGCTAAGGAGTGTAGCCATGCGTAGACAGAAATTGTTTCTCCTGCTTGCTTTGCTGACCATTGCCCTCGTGACGCCGGTTAGCTCGCAAGACTTTTCGGGCCAGACCGTCGTCGTCGTAACGCAGACCGGCTCGGCAATCGGAGGTCCCGTCCTCGATAAAGGACCAATCTGGGAAGAGGCGACCGGCGGCAATATCGTGTTGCAAACCTTCGCCTTTGGTGAACTCTTCGAGAAGATTGTCACCGCCCTTTCGACCGGTTCCGGCGATTACGATGTTTTGATCTACGCCGCCGATTGGGCTGGCGACATCATGGCGCCCGGTTATGTGATGGAGATCCCGCAGGAGACCCTGGAGGCGATTGAAGCGGATGATGTCATCCCGCTCTACGCCGATCGCATCACGACCTGGGGCGGCGTGCCCTACGCGCTGCCTTACGATGGCGATGCCCACATGCTCTATTATCGCAAAGACTTGGTCGATAACGAGATGTACGCCGCGGAATTCGAAGCGGAATACGGCTATGCCCTGGGCGAGCCGGCCACCTGGTCGCAGTACCGCGATATCGCCGAATTCTTCAACGGCAAAGAGGTCGACACTGCCGGCTCAATGGCGCCGATTTATGGCGCGCTGGAAGCGCAGCGCCGCAATGCTCAATCTTACTGGGTATACCTATCGCGCGCGGCTGGATACGGCAAGGTGCCGGGCAACCCCTGCTTTTTCTTCAGTTGCGACGACATGACGCCCCAAGTCAACAATCCGGGTTGGGTGCGCGCGCTTGAGGAATATATCGATATCCGCAATGTCGGCGATCCGGAAATGATCAACTACGATGTGGCCGACACGCGGACGCTGATGGCGACCGGTACCGCCGTGCTGAACCTCGACTGGGGCGATGTCGGCACGATCTCGGTCGATGAAAATGTCTCGCTGGTCAAAGGCGCTGTCGGATTTGGCGTACTTCCTGGTGGCGATTCCTACTGGGATTACGAAGCGGGCGAGTGGGTGATGGAAGAGAACCCGGCGCCCTTCATCGCTTTCGGCGGCTGGATCATCTCGGTCGCGGCTGACAGCGATGTAACCGAAGCCGCCCTCGATTTCGCTTCCTTCCTCGCCAGCAAAGATGTCGTCAACGAATTGGCTGTCACCGGCGGCACCGGCATCAATCCATCGCGCTTCAGTCAGTTGGCTGATACCGCGCCCTGGGTTGCGGCCGGCTTTGACGAAGAAAGCGCCGCCGATTATCTGGACGCCATTCAGAACACCATCAACCACCCGAACGCCGTCCTCGATATTCGCATCACCGGTTCAGCCGAGTATCTGTCGACGCTGGATGCCGAGATCGCCCGCGCCCTCGCCGGCGAAATCAGCGCGCAAGAAGCGCTCGATAACACTGCCGAGCTCTGGAACGCGATCACCGACCGTCTGGGACGTGCCGCGCAACTGGAGCAGTACAAGGCGGCGGTTGGCTATATGGGTGATATGTAAATCGTCAACCCCCCTCAGTCCCCCCGTATCAACGGGGGGATGGAGTCGCCAGGGTGGTCTACCCCCCCCCTCGGTCCCCCCGTATCAACGGGGGGATGGAGTCGTTCCAACTGACGGCGGGCGAGGAGCGACTACGGGTGCGAAAACCAAAAGATAAGGATGCCGATTGTGAGCCGTCAAGCCGTATGGACTCCGACGAACACCGATCGTGCCATTTATGATGAGATTAAGGCACACGCTCAAACCATGCGACAGAATCCGACCAGTGCGGAGAAGGCGCTTTGGCAAAGGCTGCGCAGAAAGCAATTGATGGGATTTCGTTTTCGCCGCCAGCAGCCAATTGAACGCTTTATCGTCGATTTCTACAGCCGCGAAGCCGGACTCGTGGTCGAAGTAGATGGGCCGGTTCACGATTCGCCAGAACACAAGGAGTATGATGCGCAGCGCAGCAGATTCTTGCGGGAGAGGGGGCTCGTGATTCTGCGCTTTCAAAATGATAAGGTCTTGTATGATATGGATTCGGTATTGCAAGACATTGCCCGATTTCTTTCTCGCATTGACAAGTCTCCAGAAAAGCGAAAGAGATGCTTAGGGATGACAACCATCCCCCCGTTGATACGGGGGGACTGAGGGGGGTAGACCGACTGAGAGGGGTTTCGGAAGACCGTATCATGAAGCGGGTCTTCCTCAGCCCGGCTGTCATCATTCTGCTGTCCTTGTCGGTATTTCCCCTGCTCTGGTCGCTCGGCATCAGCTTCACCGATATGCAGCGCGGCGGCTCCACCATTGCCCGCCAGGCGGCTGCCGCCGGGATCACCGACGGCGTCGGTTTCCTGGGCATGGGCTTCGAGTTGACGAGCCGAAATTATGAGCGATTGCTGGACGATGGACGCTTGCACAGTACCGTGCGCAACACGATGACCTATGTCTTCGTCGGCGTCACCATTCAGTACCTTATCGGCTTGGGCTTGGCGACCGTGCTCAATCAGCCATTTCGCGGGCGCAACATCGTACGGGTCATCTTTCTGATGCCGATGATGATGACGCCTGTGGCGGCCGCTTATACCGGGCGGATGTTCTTCGACTCCAATCCATTGCGCTCGCCCCTTGCTGATTTTCTGCGCGATTTTGGCAAGCTGCTCGGTTTGGAGCGCGGCATCAGCGTGCCCTGGTTTACCGATACTGCTTGGGCGCCGATCGCCATCCTGATCATTGACGCCTGGCAATGGATTCCCTTCATGACGCTCATTCTTTTGGCGGGCATGCAGGCGATCCCCGACGACATCTACGAGGCGGCGCGCGTCGATGGCGCCAACGCTCTAGAGATATTCATGCGCATCACCGTGCCCATTCTACTGCCGATTTCAATGACGGTGATCCTGATACGAGGCTTGGAGATCTTCAAAATCATTGATGTGGTGGTGGTGACTACCGGCGGTGGGCCCGGCTCCGCGACCGAGTCGCTGACGCTTTATATTTTCGAGCAGGCGCTAAGCAACGGCAACTATGGGTATGCCAGCGCTATCGCCTATGTGCTGCTCATATTGGTCATTATCTTCGCCACGCTGTTTCTGATGGCGGGCCGACGGCTGGCCGGCGGCCGGCGCGATTGATGAACCGACGAAGGCAACTGCCCTTTCTTCGCCGCAAAAGCAGGCGCCCGCTCTGGCAATCAGCCCTGCTCTACGCCATCGTTATATTCTGGTGTTTCATCGTGCTCTTCCCCTTTTACTGGCTGGCGACCACATCGGTCAAGCGCCCGATTGACGTCAGCCGCGGACCAAATTACATCCCCTACATCGACTTCCAGCCGATACCCGACCATTGGGAAGAGATGTTTGGCATTCAGCGGGAATCGACCGAGAGGCATTTCCGCAACAGCCTCGTTTCGGCGGCCGGCAGTACGATTCTCTCGGTGATCATCGGCGCGATGGCCGGTTACGGTTTGTCGCGCTTCAAATATTATTGGGGGCGCTTGGGCTGGGACAACGACAACATCGCCTTCTGGATCATCTCCCAGCGCTTCCTGCCGCCAGCGATCTTCATCGTGCCCTTCGTCCTGCTCTACAATGCCTTTCACCTGATCGACACCTACGGCGGCCTCATCCTCGCTTATACGATGTTCAATATCCCCTTCGCCGTTTGGATCATGCGCGATTTCTTCAATGGCTTGCCGGTCGACCTTGAAGAGAGCGCCCGCGTCGATGGCGCGACTCGCTGGGGCGCCTTTATGCGCATCGTACTGCCGCTGAGCGCGCCGGGGCTGGTGGCGGTGGCGATCTTCTCCTTCATTTTCGCCTGGAACGAGTACCTCTTCGCCCTCATGCTGACCAACTTCAACGCGATCACCATGCCGGTTCTAATCGCCGGACAGAACAACACGCGCGGCATTGAGTGGTGGTTTATCAGCGCATTGACACTGATGGCTGTCGTACCAGTCATCATCATCGGATTGCTTTTGGAGCGCTTTATCACTCGCGGGCTGACGGCCGGAGCGGTCAAAGGCTAGGTTTCCCAAACACTCCGCATCTGCCAGGCGTCCAGAGAAATGAGCTTCGCCGCCCGTCCCTGCGCGCGCAGCGAGACACCGAGGCTGTCCGACCGCGCCGGATAGACCCGCAGGGCGACGCACTGCCGGCCGTTGGCGTAAACCTCGACCACGCTGCGATCGATGAAGACGCGGAGTTGCAAGGGCTCATCATCATCCAGGAAGACCGGCGCCGTCTCGGGCGCGCGCGAAAGCGCTTCCGGCAGCGTCGAGCTGTACGAGGTGTCGATGGAAATCAGACTCTCGTAGCGTTGGGGCAGCGCCGCCATCGACGCCGAGCTGGCATTCGTCGCCTGCGTCTTGGACAGGCGCTGGCGGTAGCGATTGCCACGGTGCTTGAAGAATGCGATCCGGGTAACTTCTTCCCGTTGGGGTGAACGCAAGACGTTGAGCTCAACCAGGGGCGCATCGGCCGGGTCAATCTCCAGCGACAATTCCATGGCATTGCCCTGCACAGCTTCCAGCACGATTTCCTGGTTGGCCGGCAGCATCATCGGCTCGACCGACTGATGATCATAACGCAGCGACTCAATGTCGCCGGCCGGCGCCTGCAGCAAACGGCCGTCTTCGTCCAGCGTGAGCCGGCGCGGCAAGGTCATGATCTGGTTCCAGCCCCGCGTCGGCATCCCCTGATTCATATTGAAGATGACGATGACCCCGCCCTCCCCATCGGGACAAGCGGAGGGCGCATGGACTCCCGATGGCGTGGAAGGGCCAAAATTGAACAGGCCGCCATCGGTCACGACAAATTTGTCGCGCGCTTTGTCGTAGTCACCCAGCAGGTATTGCCCGCCCGTCATGTGGCTGTACATGAGAAAAATGTGCTTGTCGTCGCCGATCGGCCAAAAGTAGGGGCAGGCGCCGTCGTCATTCACGACCGTGTAAAAGTCGTCTTCTATGAAGGGGTGCAGGTAATCCCAATGCTCCAGGTCGCTTGAGCGGAAGAGGAAATTGGCGCGCATCTGTTTGTTGGCCGGTCCATTGGGCAGCCAGCCGCCCGAGAGCGCGAAATAGTGCTCGCCCTTCCGCCAGATGCAGGGGTCGAAGACGGTATAAGGCAATGGCTCGTCGTCCGACTTCGCCAGCGGAATGACGGCGCCATCCCCCACCTTATCCCAGTTCAGCAGCAGCGGATCCGATGAGGTGGCGACCATATTGCCGAGCCTGGTGCCGTGATAAATCGCGATGACGCGGTCGTCCTCAACCAGCGCCGTGCCGGAATAGCAGCTTTCTTCTTGATAGGGATAAATGGCGTAAGGCAGATCCTGCCAATGGATCAGATCGTCGCTGATGGCATGCCCCCAATGGACGCGCCCAGCGTCTTCCGGCGGATAGCCTTGATAAAACAGGTGCCATTTCCCCTGCCAATGACACAAGCCGTTGGGGTCGTTCAAGGTGCTCTCTGGGCTGACGAAATGATACAGCGGACGATGCGGGTCGCCCGCCAGCGCCCGGCGCGAGTCAGCGAAGCGCGCCATCATGGCATTCGCCGCCAACTGGGATTCTTGCTCAGGCAAGGTATCGGCGAATTGATACTGTGGCGCTTCTGAAATCGCCGGGAGTTTTCTGTTTGCGCTCATGATTCGGTTTTCTCCTCAGTAGTTGCAAGCAATTTTTAAGCACGGGCGACCTGGTAGGTCGCCCCTGTTTTCTTTGCCAAGAAGCACATTTTAGTCTAACTTTATGTTTGCCTT
>JAPOWK010000012.1 GCA_026707665.1 Chloroflexota bacterium | reverse complement strand
AGGCGCGATCCACGGCGCCGAGATCATCGGCTCCATCGCCATCCTCGACTTCGTGAAAAAAGCCGACCCAAAGGCCATCCGCGGCAATGTGATCGCCGTGCCAGTCGTCAACCGCGCCGGCTTCGAAATGGGCACGCGCGGCTCCCTCGTCGATGAAAAGGACATCAGCCGCCTCTTCCCCGGCAATAAAGACGGCAGCGTTTCCGACCAGACCGCTTATATCTACTTCAACGAGTGCATCGCCCAAGCCGATGTGCTGATCGACTTTCACGCCGGCGCCCGCACTGCTTACGAACGCTATGTCCTGTTCACAAACGAAAATGATCCGAACAATCTCAGTCTAATGGAAAAGCGGCGGCGCAAACTGGTCGTCGCCTTTGGGCTTGATCAAGCAGCTTTCTTCCCGCCCGGTACCTTCGGCAGCGGTGCCTCCAAAGTCGCCATCGAAGAGGCGAACACCTTGCAGATTACGCTCGAATTCGGCGGCGGCACTGGCTGGCACAAGAATGGCGAAGACAACGTGCGCGATGCCAATCGCGGCATCTGGAACATCCTCAAAGCCATGGGCATGGCTGACGGCGAACTCGAAGCCGACGGCCCCCTCTGCACCGTTTACGAAGCCGGCGTCGTCATCTGGAAACCGGCTGTCGATGGCCTCTTTATCCGCGATGCCAAATTCAAGGACGAACTCAAAGAAGGCGATGTCTACGGGCGCCTGGTTGATCCCTATACCGGTGATCTGCTGGCGGAAATGCCGACGCCGAAAGACGGCATCGTCATCCCCAGCGGCCAAGAATGGCCCACCGTCGGCGCCACCTCCATCGGCATCCTCGGGGTCATTGACCGTATCGAAGACCGCCGCACGATGGACCTGACCGTCTCGTTCGTTTAACGCGTAGGGGCGAGGCGGTGACTCGCCCGCGAAACACGAAACCTGTAGGGGCTACCCAGTGGGTCGCCCGCGAAACACGAAACCTGTAGGGGCGACCCATTGGGTCGCGCGTTAAACACGAAATCGTAGGGGCGAGGCGGTGACTCGCCCGAAAAGGAGAACACACACAAATGAAACTCGGAAACATAGAAGCGGCGCCCGGTGAAAAAGCGTACGGCTTCTTCAAAACCGGCGAAACGCATGGGCGCTTCCCCGTCCATATTCCCCTGCATATCGTCAACGGCGCAAAAGACGGTCCAACCTTGGTCGTGCAAGCAGGCGCCAGCGGCCTCGAAATCGAACCGTCGCTGATCTTGCCGCACGTCGTCAAAGAAATCGATCCGGCAGACGTCAGCGGTACCTTGATCGTGGCGCCGCTGATGAATACTTCCGGCTTCGAATTCGCCCAGATCAACAGCATCTACGACGACAAGCACCTGAACCAGCTCGGCCGCGGCGATGCTGGCGGCAGCGTCAGCGAGCAACTGGTCGCCGCCTACTACAGCGCGGCCATCGCTAATGCCGACGCCCTGCTCGATATCCGCACCGGCTCGCAATGGAGCTACCATCATTTCGCCGGCGTCAATGACCTGGGCGATGTCGAAAGCTCAAAAGCGCTGGCGATTGCGCTGGGGCTGCCACAGGTTGTGCTCGGACACGACGAATTGCACTCGATGGCTGTGGAAGCGGCGCGCGACGGCAATGCTTCCGTGGTCGCCTTTATCGGCGGCGGACCAGGCCTGCGCGATTATCGCGATCAAGACCTGGGCAGAATCCGCAATGCCGTGCTCAACGCCATGCGCCACCTGGGCATGCTCGAAGGCAGCCCCGAATCCGATGTCGAAAGCGTCGCCGTCATCCAGGAGCACTCGGTCATAATTCCAACCGGCGAACGCGGCTTTACCTTCATGGACAAGAGCCTGCGCGGCCAGCAGGTCAGCGCCGGCGATGTGCTTGGCTATGTACGCCATCCCTTCTCCGGTGAGACGATCGAGCAGATCAAGGCGCCCCGCGGCGGCATCGTGGTTCACGCCGGCGCCTCCTGGCCCGTACCGCCCGAAGACGAGATCCTCGCCATCATCGGCGACCTGGTCGACGAGATCGCGATTGGTTAATCCGCACCCGCTCGCAAGTAGGAGGTGGGAGCCACCCTTGGGTCAGCCGAACACTAGAGGAGGAATTGCATGTTACGAGTCGGCAATGTTTCGGCAATGGCTGGAGAAAAGACCTTCGGTTATCTTGAGACGACGACAACGCGCTCCGGACTGAAGCTGGACATACCGGTACACCTCGTGGCAGGGGCGGAGCCGGGTCCTACACTCATGATGCAGGGCGCCGTCCACGGCGGCGAAATCATCGGCACCCTTGCTCTGCTCAACTTCGTCGAAAAGGCGAATCCGACCGTGATGCGAGGCAACGTCATCGTCGTGCCGGTTGTCAACCGCGCCGGCTTCGAACTCGGCGAACGCATGTCGCGCGTCGACAACAAAGATATCAGCCAACTCTTTCCGGGGAACAAGAACGGCAGCGCCTCTGACGTGATGGCTTACGTCTATTTCCAGGAAGCCTTCATCCAGTCCGATGTATTCATCGACTTTCATGCCGGCGGCCGCACCGCCTACGAACGCTATGTCCTGTTTGACGCCGAAGATGACCCCGCCAATCTCACCATACATGAAGAGCGCCGCCGGAAGCTTGTGGTGGCTTATGGGCTTGATCAGGCGGCCTTCTTCCCCGCCGGCACCTTCTCGCCAAGCTTCGCCAAAGTCGCGCTCGAAGACGTCGGCACGACGATGATCACCATCGAGTTCGGCGGCGGCACCGGCTGGTACGAAAATGGCGATGACAACGTCCGCGACGCCGAGCGCGGCATTTGGAACATCTTGAAATCCATGCGCATCATCGACGGCGAATTTGAGTCCGACGGTCCGCTCTGTACCGTCTACAACGCCGGTGTCGTCATCTGGAAACCACCAGTCGACGGCCTCTTCATCCGCGATCGCAAATTCCGCGATGAACTCAAAGAGGGCGATGTCTATGGCCGGCTGGTTGATCCCTACACCGGCGCGCTCTTGGCAGCCATGCCAACGCCCGACGATGGCATTGTCATCCCCAGCGGGCAAGAGTGGCCGACTGTCGGCGCCACCTCCATCGGCATTCTCGGCTCGATCGATCGCATTGAAGATCGCCGTTCCATGGACCTTTACCTCGACTTCGACTAGGCAGACTGGAGATTCGACACATGAAGATCGGCACAATTCAAGCCAATCCAGGCGAGCGCGCCTTCGGTTTCTTCAGTATCGGTGTGACGCACGGGCGCTTTCCCATCCATATTCCTCTGCACCTGCTCGTTGGCGCGCAGAAAGGTCCCACACTCGTCGTGCAAGCTGGCGCCAGCGGTCTGGAAATCGAGCCGGCTCTAATCCTCCCGCATGTCGCCAACGAGCTCGATCCCGCCCAGCTGAAGGGCGCCTTGATTCTCGCCCCCTTGATGAATACCTCCGCCTTTGAGTTTGAACAGGTCAACAGCGCTTGGGACGGGAAACACTATAATCAAGTCGGCCGCGGTGATCCCGCCGGCAGCGTCAGCGAACAACTCGTGCATAGCTACTACCATGCCGCCATCGCCGAAGCGGACGCGCTGCTGGACATACGCACCGGCGCCCTATCCAGCTACCACGAGTTTGTCGGCGTTTACCGCGAGGGCGCTGTTGACAAGTCCAAAGATTTGGCGGTTGCGCTGGGTTTGCCGCATGTTTTGCTGGACCGCAGCGATGATGGCTCGATGGCTCAGGAAGCGGCCAAAGACGGAAAGGCGAGCGTCGCCGCCTACATTGGTGGCGGTCCCGGCTTGCGCGATTATCGCGATCAGAATCTCGGCCGCATGCGCAATGCCGTGCGCAACGCCATGCGTCACCTTGGCATCCTGGACGGCGCCATCGAATCCGACGTTGACTGTGTCAGTGTCATCAGGCAGCACACCGTCTTGACCTCATCCGATGTACGCGGTTTTACCTTTATAGACAAGGACAAACGAGGGACCCAGGTACAAGCCGGCGACAAAATCGGCTACGTCCGCCATCCGTTTAACGGGGAACGTCTTGCAGACATCCTGGCCCCGCGGGCTGGCATCATGGCGCGTGGCGGCGCCGCCTGGCCCGTGCCAGAGCAAGGCACCGTGCTGGCGATCCTCGGTGATTTGGTAGAGGAGATCGCCATTGCCTAAATCGACGCTCAGTACCCCGCCGTCAACGGGAAGCGAGCGCTTCAAAGGCCGGAATCCAGCTCGGTCTCCCCGCTTCCCCGATGCAGGGAGAATGAACTAACGAATGGGAGTTTCATGATCCTCAGCCTGGTCAACCGCAGTAGCTTCCGGGTGCATGCCTACCGTTGGTACTGGTTTGGCAATGTGCTCGTTCATATCGCTTTCTTGCTGCAAGCGGTGGCTCTCGGCTGGTACATGCTCGTCATCACCGATTCAGCCGTCATGGTCGGGATGGTCGCCTTCGCTTATGGTCTGCCTCTGCTCATGGTGTCGCCATTTTCGGGCTTGGTTGCCGACCGCCTCAAGCGCCAATTGATCGTCCAGTTCTCGTTGACGGTGGCCGTCCTGAGCTCAGCAATGTTGGCGCTGCTGGCTGCCACCGATTACGCGCGTCCGGAATTCATCCTCTTGACCTCACTGACGCTGGGTGCGACCTTCGCCATTTACGCCCCGGCGCGCATGGCAATATTGCCGAACCTGGTGCCGGAAGACATGATCTTCAACGCCAGCACCTTGAGTTATTCCGGCACGCGTTTGATGGGCTTCTTTGGTCCCGTGCTAGCCGGCTTCCTGCTGGACTTGACCAATATCGCCTTCACGCTGACCGTGCAGGCGGCGATATTCGCCCTGGGCGCATTTCTCTACCATAAAGCCGCCCATTTCTTGCCGCCGCCAAAGCAGAAACGGAAAGATGCTTACAATATCCTCCGCGGCATGTGGCAGGTCATTGCCTATCTGCGCCAAGACCGCGCGCTATTCGCCCTTGTGCTGATGGCGCTCGTCTTCGTGCCGGTTGGCATGCCCTACCAAAAGCTGATGCCGATCTTCGTCGACCGTGTGCTGAACGAGGGACCGGCACTTCTCGGATTGCTGGTGGGCAGCGCCAGCTTGGGTTCCGCTCTGTCTGGCTTCGCTGTCGCCCTTATCGGCGATGTCTATCCCAAGGGCTGGGCGATTCTCGTCTTTTCGGCGCTCTTCGGCCTCGGCATGGTCGTATTCGCCTTCATGAGCGAGTCGCTCATCGCGCTCGGTCTGATTTTTGTCATCGGCATATTCTCCGGTATATTCCTGACTCTCATCAATGCGCTCCTGTTGATTCACATCAAAGATGAACTGCGCGGCCGCATGATGAGTGTCTGGGGCATGGTCTGGGGGCTGATTCCCATTTCGGCTTTGATTGGCGGTACGGTCGCCGAGTTCTTTGGCATCTCGATCGTCATGGCCGCGGCGGGCGCCTGCGTCGCCTTCACCTGTATTCTAATGATTGCAACGCGCTCGCCCTTGCTTGATCTCTAGCCGCGAGAGACTAGGTCAATAGAATGGTATTGCTCCTGCACAATCACGAAATCCGCGGACTGATGGATCTGTCGGACTACATGGATGCGGTCGAAGACGGCTATCGCGAGCTTGGCTCCGGCGCTGGCGCTGTCTACCCGCGCGAAAACCTCTGGATCAAGGGCGAGCGGCAAAGTGACGAATACACCGGCGGCCATCTGCCCGCGGGCAGCAAAGCCTCCTTCAAGTTCAAAGTGGGGCTGCTTCCCAACCTGGGCGGCGCCGGCGTCAACGCATACACCGCTGGCTTGCCGCAAGGTCTGGAAACGTTCTTGTTCCTTTTCGACACCGAAAGCGGCGCGCTGGCCGCAATCATGGAAGTCATGTATCTCAGCTGGCTCAAGACCGCCGCTGTCTCCGCCTTGGCGACCCGTCATCTCGCGCCGCCCGGTAGTTCGGTCATGGCGCTCTTCAGCACCGGGCGCCACGCCCGCTCGCAGCTCTACGCCCTTACCAAAGTCGCCGACATTCAGCGGGTGCAAGCCTACAGTCGCAACCCTCTAAAGCGCCGCGCCTTCTGTGAGAAGATGAGCGCGGAACTGGGCATTGATGTCGTTCCCGCCGATTCGCCGAAAGACGCCCTGCGCGAGGCCGATATCGTAACCGCCATCACCACCTCCGCGACGCCGGTCTTTGACGGGCGCGACCTGCCAAACAAACCCTTGCATATCAACGGTCTGGGCGCGCATTATCCTTGGGTGCGCGAGATTGATGAATATACCGTGCTGAATAGCCGCGTCTTCGTAGACGTCATGCAGCAGGGCATCAGCGAAAACGGCGAAATCGTTATTCCCTTGGAAGCGGGCCTCATTGACCAATCGCACGTGGTTGGCGATCTGGGCGCGCTAACGGTCGGGCAAGTACCCGCGCGCCTCGCCGACACCAAATGGACGCTCTTCCTTTCAGGCGGCACCGGCATCGATGATATCGCGGTGGCGACCCGCCTCTACGAGCGCGCGCGTGAACGCGGAATTGGCACGGAATTCCAATTCAGCCAACCCTATGAGTTTGAGTTATAACGAATCATGGTGCTCTTACTGCGCAATCACGAAATCCGCGGCCTCATGGACCTGCCTGAATACATCGACGCCGTCGAAGCCGGCTATCGTGAAATCGGCTTGGGCGCGGGAATCGGCTTTCCCCGGGAAAGCCTTTATATCGAGGGCGACCGCAACGAGTCCTTCCGCGCCGGACATCTGCCAGCCGGCTCCAAAGCCTCGTTCCAATTCAAAGCAGCTCTGTTGCCGGGTCTGGGAGGCGCGGGCATACAGCCCTACACTGCCGGCTTACCGACCGGGCTCGAAACATTCCTGTTCCTCTTTGATACCAATAGCGGCGCTTTGACTTGCATCATGGAGGTGCTTTACTACGACTGGCTCAAGACGGCGGCGCTGTCCGCTCTGGCGATACGTCAATTGGCGCCCTCCGGCAGCACGCAGTTGGCGCTCTTCGGCACCGGACGCCACGCCCGTTCCCAACTCCACGCCGTGACAAAAGTCTGCCCGATTCAATCGGTCAAAGCCTACAGCCGCCGGGCGCCGCAACGCCATGAATTCTGCGAGAAAATGACCGCAGAGTTGGGCATCGATGTCACCCCTGCCGCAACACCGTCCGCCGCCCTGCAGGACGCTGATATCGTCATTACCATTACGACCTCGCCCACGCCAGTCTTCGACGGCGCTGACCTGCCCGACAAGCCGCTGCACATCAACGCTTTGGGCGCCCACTATCCCTGGGTTCGCGAAGTGGACGAATTTACGGTCGTCAACAGCCGCGTCTTCGTCGACGAATGGAAGCAAGGTTTCAAAGAGAACGGCGAGATCATCATCCCGCTCAAAGCGGGTATCATTGACGAATCACATGTGATCGGCGACTTGGGCGGCTTGGTCGCTGGTAACATAGAGGGACGTACAGAAGACAGCAAATGGACACTCTGTCTCTCCGGCGGCACCGCGATAGAAGATGTCGCAGTCGCCGCCCGATTAGTGGAAAAGGCAAAAGCAAGAGGTATCGGTACCGAGTTCTCATTTAATCTACCCTACGAATATGAGCTATAAGGAGCTGATTTACATGTTGACACATGACGCACTGAAACGAGATACCGCGCGGCGCGTGGAAAAACTGCAAGCGATGATGAAGGAGCAGGACCTCGACGTGCTCATCATCACCGGCCAGGCGATGCCGGGTGGCATGGGCGGGATTCGCTACATCACCAACGCGCATCTCTGGGGTGGGGTCGCGTATGCCATTCTGGGCGCCGATGACCCCCATCCCTGGCTGCATGTCTGGAGCTCTTACCAAGCCGTCTGGAGCCGCAACGAAACCTCCACCTTGCCTGAGCGCGTCTTCACGCCGGAGGGCGATATTGTGGTCGCCACCACCGACAAAGCCAAGGATTACGCCACAGGCAGCAAACGCATCGGCATGGTTAACATGAGCAAGTTGATGGGCCTCGGCACCTATCAGGCATTCGTCAAGCAGCTCGAGGGCTACGAAATGGTCGAAGTCACCGACGACTTCAACGTCATTCGCCAAATCAAATCGCCCTTTGAGTTGGAAGCAATCCAGCAGAACGGCGCCATCCTCGATTCGGCTATGGATATCTTCAAAGATATGGCCGGCGTCGGCGTCCGCTACTGGGATGTTTGCGCCGCCGTCGAAGGTTACATCAAATCCTTCGGCGCTTTCTGGGGACGAACCAAGCTG
The DNA here is from genome assembly GCA_026707665.1 of Chloroflexota bacterium. GTDB lineage: Bacteria > Chloroflexota > Anaerolineae > Aggregatilineales > Phototrophicaceae > UBA6055. The sequence goes on along the minus strand of JAPOWK010000012.1, from coordinate 3,564 downwards.
TCGACCGATCTGACGCCCTACACCGTGCCAACGCCGAAAGATCAGCGCATGAAGCAGGAAGACATCATCAACTTTGAGATCGTTTACGAATCGCCTTATGGCTACTGGCTGGAGATGACCACAGTCTTCTCCTTTGATCCCCTGCCCGCTGATGTGCGCGCCCTCCTGGACGGCTATCTGGCAGCGGTCGAAGCGTCTTCGGCGGCCGCCAAAGCCGGCAACACCTTCCGCGATATCTCCGAGGCAAACGACAAAGCGATCCGGGATCTCGGCTTCCCCGTCGATGGCAAGCACACGCCCGACTGTCACAGCACCGGGCTCGACGGCAGCGACGGACCCAGTTCACCGGCCGCGCCCGGCTTTGTGCTGAAGCCGAATATGGTGCTCTCATTCCATCCGGGCACCGTGCTGGAGAATGATCGCGGTTTTCTCATCTCCGATAACTTCCTGATCACGCCCGGTGGAGCCGTCCGCCTCTCGCCGCATCATGCCGACCGCTATTACATACAGCTGGATGCATGATTCGATTCAGTCCCGGTATACTCAGAAGTCCGGTCCCTTCCTTTACCCATAACGATGGCATCGGCCAAAGTATGACCGTTACACAGATAGGAGCAGAGTCATGAAAGAACAAACAGCAGTTCAATTCATAGGAGAATACGCCGCGAACCGACGCTATCACCAGTTGAGCGAGCTTACGTTAACGCGAGCCCGCCAAGTCATGCTCGATCACTTTGGCGTGACGCTTGGCGGCATCCAGACAGAGCTGGGACAGCGGGCTGCCGATTACGCGGCGCAGATGCATCCCGGCGACGACGCTACCATCATCGGCGATGGACGGCGCAGTTCGCTCGAAGGCGCGGCCTGGGCAAACGCCGTTACCGGCAAAGCCATGGGCATGGACGACAGCCACCGCGGCGCCGGTCATGTCGCCTCGGAATTGGTGCCCGTTGCCCTCGCGCTCGGCGAAGCCTACCAACTCAATGGCGAGCAAATCATTACCGCGCTGGCGGTTGGCTATGACGTGATGGAGATGATTCAGGTCGCTGTCGATGTTTGGCAGCGCGAGCGCGGGCATGATCACAAAGGTCAAGCCGGGACGATGGCCAGCGCTGTGACAGCGGCCGTCGCCATGGGATTGCCCGCGGAGCAAATCTCACATGCGGTCGCATTGTCCATGGATATGGCTTGCGGCACCGAGCAATATGTCTATGATGCCGGCACCTGCGATACGAAAGATCTGCTGGCTGCCTACGGCGCGCAAAACGGAATCGCCAGCGCCAAAATGGCGGAGTTTGGCTTCCGTGGCCCGCCTGGCGCGCTCGATGGCGAGTACGGCTATTTTCACGCCTTCGGCCCCGGCTATGATCCAGCCTATCTCGACCAGCTCGATGGCGAAGCCCTGGCGCGCACCGGCTTCAAGCCCCACGCCGGCTGCCGCCACGTGCATTCCTGCGTCGACGCCACGCAGGCGCTTCTGCAATCAGGGCAGCCCGACCTCGATCGAATCACATCCATCGAAATCGATGCCTATCACGAAGCGATCACGCCCTCTTTCCGCGTCAACTATGAGCCGGAAACCGTAGGGCAAGCATCATTCAGCCTGCCGGTCACGGCCGCCGTCATCTTGACCCGCGGGCGTTGGTTCTCGGATGACATCGCCACCTACGACGAGCCGCTTCAGCGGCGGCTGCGTCATCTGGCAAAGGTCGGCTTGGACGAAGAGATTCAGGCTGAACATCCCGCGAAGAATGGCTGCGAAGTCCGAATCATAACCGATGATGGCCAACTCTATCGCGGGCGCGTCGAACACGCGAAAGGCGAGCCGGAGAATATGCTGACCGATGAGGAATTTGAAGGCAAATTCCGCCACATGGCTGGCGACATCCTGCCGGAAGCGCAAGTTGTGGAACTGCTGGATGGCATCAGCCGCCTCGAGCAGCTCGCTGATGTCGGCGAACTCGTGCGACTCAGCGTGCCGCAGAAAGTCGCTGTGTAAAGACCAATGAAAATCGCAGACGTCACCTCCACCATCGTCAATATCTCGCGCCGGCGCGACCTGGCAACGGCGTACGGCGTCTCGACCGGGACCAACACCGTAGTCGTGCAAGTGCGCACGGACGACGGCGTCACCGGCATTGGACAGACGGTCGCGCCCGCGCCCTGGGGCGGCGACGCGGTCGAGGTCGTCAAACACCAAATTGACCAATACCTTGCGCCTGCACTGGTGGACGAAGACCCGTTCAATATCGAGCGGCTGCATATCACCATGTTTCAGGCGCTGCGCCCGGCGGTCAACGCCCGCACCGCGCTCGATTTCGCGCTCTGGGATATCAAGGGGAAGGCGCTGGGCGTTCCGGTCTACCAATTGCTGGGCGGGGCTTGCATGCCCGGCGCCGTCTGCCATGGCTTCGTCGAGCGCGACGAACCGCGAGCGATGGCGGCCCGCATTGAAGAATTGAACGCGGAAGGCTGGACCTGGTTCAAGACCAAGATCGGATTCACAGTCGACGAGGACCTGCTGTGGTATAGTCAACTGCGCGACTTGGTCGGCGACAAAGTCAGATTTCAACTTGACGGCAATACGGGGTATACTCTCGGCGATGCCGTTCATGCGCTGACGCAGTTGGAGCGTCTGGGCGGGGTCGCGCTCTTTGAACAACCAGTGGAGCATCTGGACGAAATGGCGCACTTGGCGACACGACTGGCGACGCCGCTGCAAGCTGACGAATCGACAGGCGGCGGTCCGCGCAGCGTCTTTGAAATCGCGCGGGAGCGGGCGGCGCATGTTTTGCATTTCAAGATTCATCGATATGGTGGGCTGCTGCCCTCAGCGCGCATGGCGGCTATCGCCGAGGCCGCCGGCTTGGAAATCTCGATCGCGCCTTATTTCGATGTCATCGCCGCCGCGGCCGCGCATCTCGCCACCGCTACCCCAATCGCCAAATGGCCGGCCGGCTTCTCCGATATGACCGATACGATCCTCGCTGAACCTTACGAACCCGATGGGATCATCTTGAAGGCGCCCGAGGAAGCGGGGCTCGGCGTCCAAATTGATGAGGACAAGCTCGCTTATTTCGCAGCTTCCGCCTAAGCGCATGCGGGCATTGGACCATGTCTTGCCGAATACTGTTGCAGGAGGTGATTATCGCAAGTATCTCACGCTCAACGTTCGTTATCGATGAAGTGTTTCACATAAGGAGAAACCCATGTTAGCAAAGAAAGTACTTGTCCTGCTGGGCCTCTGCTTGCTCGTAGGATCATTGGCTGTCGTGCCCGCGACGGCCCAAGACGATATGTCCGAATTCGTCTTCGCCCACTCCGGGCCCATCCGCTCCATGGATGCGCACTCCCACTGGTTCATCTCGAGCCACTGGCTGACCAACCTGCTCTACGACTGCCTGATCTGGCGCGCCCCGGAAGGCGGCGGTTATGTGCCGCAAGCCGCCCATAGCTGGGAACTGGTCGATGACACGACCTGGCGCTTCCACCTGCGCGAAGGCGCAACCTTCCATAATGGCGAACCGCTCGATGCGGCCGCCGTCAAATGGAATATCGACCGCG
>JAPOWK010000028.1 GCA_026707665.1 Chloroflexota bacterium | reverse complement strand
GAGAGCGCCTCGTTTGCACCGAGGAGGTCAGGGGTTCGAGTCCCCTTGTCTCCACCTCCAGGCAGCAACAGATTGACCGACTCGTTCCCATCGGCTCCATCCTAATATTAGCCATACTGCATGCCGTCGTAATAATCGCGTCCCCGCTGAAGGCAAGCATAGACACTCACATATTTGATGCCGCGGCCAATCGAATTCTGGCCGGTGATGTCCCCTATATTGACTTCTATATGGTGGCGCTGCCCGCCATTCAGTACTTGCACGTGCCCGCCGCGGCGCTTGGGCAGTTGCTGGGCATCAATGGCGCCTCCGTCTGGCTTGTGCTGACCTGGCTGCAATTGGCTGCATGCTTGGTGATTTGCTGCCGCCTGGCGAATGCCGCATTCGACCAGGAGACATCTCCATGCTACCGGCTGCTGATTCCCTTGTTGCTGGCGGGCCTATCCTTTTCGCTGCTGCTTACCCATGATTTTGGCCAACGCGAACACTTTTTTCTGATCTATGCGACACCTTGGCTTCTGATGCGCTTCTGCGCCTGGGAAGGCAAGCGCTTTCGGTCGCCGGCAGTGGTAATCTTCGGCGCGCTGGTTGGAATCGCCACCGCCGCCAAGCCTTATTATTATGTAATTGTTGGCGGCATTGAATTGTACTGCCTGCTGCGCTATCGGAGACTGCGCCCCCTACAGTCAAATGAATTCTTGGGCTTCGTCAGCGCCAGCCTGATTTACCTTGGCTTGATCGTCGCCAGCCCGGAGGTCTTCCAAGGTGTACGCCTTAGCATCGAACAAAGCGTCGCCTATTACCACATCCGAGAACCGTCTGCCCCGGACGAGACGATCCGCCTAATATTTCTCTTGCCGCTGTCAATCGGAGCGCTGACGCTCTGCTTCAGTCTGATTGGTGGACGGAAGGTTTATCGGTTTCTGGGGGTGCTGGGCAGTTTTACCATCGGGGGCGCGGCCATTGTTGTGCTACAGCCTGGCTCCGATCTTTATCGTCACTTCATTCTCTTGGGCGGGGCGGTCTATTGCGCGGGTCATCTGCTGTTGCTTCCCGCTTGGAAGCGGCGGCCGCGAGGCGGTGAGCCATTCGCCGGCTACGCGATCTATGCATTTTTTGTTTTCTTTGCTTGCATCAATGTCCTTGTCTATTGGCACCGGTTGCACCGTATCACGGTAAAGACCGACCGCGACTTGCGCCACCTTGTCGAGGTCAATACTCAGCCCGGCGACGATGTCTTGTTTATGTCAGGGCAAGTGAGCAATGCCTTCCCCTGGCTTGGCCGGCAGGGGCTCAACCCGGTTTCTAGCGCCGCCGATTCCTGGGTATTGCCCCTCGATGAAGAGACCGAGTTGGCTCTGCAAACCTTGGCGCTCTATGCCAGCTTGACCCGCCGGGACATTGAGGCCTCGCCAGCCGTGATAATCGTTGACAAGAAACCGCTGGCCACGGCCAGGGTACCGGAGTTTCTGGAGCGATATGATTTGTTCGAGGATATACATAGACGCTATACGCTCCTAGGCGAGACGAACCGGTTTGATGCGTACAAATATGTGGGCGATCCGCCACCGAAAGCGACATTGTTCGAATTCAACGAACGTTTCACGCTCTATTCCTGGCAATTGGAAGCCGGCGCAGCCTGCGAGACCTTAGAACTGCGAACCTGGTGGCGGCCGGGCATCGCCGCAGACCTTGAAGCATACACCTTGCACGTCGATCTGGTCAGCAAGGAGACGGGCGTCCCGTTGGTGGAGAGCTTCGGTCGCATCGGCGCCGTTGAAGTTTATAGTGGCCGCTCCAGCTTGCTGGACGCCCAACAGTTGGCTCTTCCATGTGATGAAGCAAACGGGACCATGATGTTGCTGCTATCACTTGAAGACATGAGCGCAGTGGGCGGAAGTCTGCTATCGGTTCGGGACAGTCGCGGCGCTGACTACGGCAAATACGCCTTCCTGGGCGAGATTACCTTGAATTCTGACGATGGCGACTGAAACTCGTGCCAAGCCTTTGGCGCCTTGCATGTCCAAATGATGGGATGGTCGCCTTGGTGAGCGAGCAAGTTGATCGCATCGAAGAGCTCATCGGACGGGAGTCCTCTTTCGTCTACCTGCCCATATCTCCGCATCGTTTCATCACATTCCGGTAAAATTCGTATCCTGCAGATCGGCGCTAGGCTTTGGCACGGCCAAGACGGCGCCGCGAGTTTCCGTATGCACAAAATATAACTTAATCGCTGTTAATCTCGATTTTCATTTCACGGATAACTGAATTATCTTGCAGTAGTGATTGCTGTTCCACATAGCAAACCTATTGTTGACATCGAGTAGACAACTAACTATACTTAATGATTAAATGCAATTTCGAAAGGTTCCACATGCGCAACCGAGTATTTGCATTCATAACCGCGGTGGTCTTTAATCTGATTTCCGTAACATTGATTTCCTCAGTAGTGCTATACCGGGCGGACGTGATAGCGGCGCAGAGCGGCTCCACGAAAGAAGACGATGTCGCGCTCGTGCCGCGAAGCGTCGAAGTCGCAGAGACCGACGAAGACGAAGACGACGATAGCGGCGATGCCGATCCGCCAACCGATAACGATGGCTACGACACGCCGATGGCAGAAGACGATGATGCCATCGTCTATACGATTAGACCGGGCGATACGCTGTGGAAGCTCGCCGCCAGACTTGGAATTCCATACGCAGTGTTGAGGGCGCAAGACGATACGCCATCCTTGATTAACCCAGGCCAGAAATTCTTCTACCGCCTGTCGGACCGCGTAGATTCATCGATTCCGCCGACGGATGACGATGGCACCGACAGCGACGGCTACGACACGCCGCTGCCCACAACCGACTTCGACGGGATCTCGACTCCTCCACCCACCTCCTACGACGGTACCGACAGCGATGGCATTGATACCCAGCACGTTGGAGCGCGGAGCATTTTGCAGGCCAATGAACAGCAGAATGATCCCTATACCGACAACGATGGCATCGCAACCACTCCCTTAACCAGCAATGACGGCACCGACAGCGACGGTTACGACACGACCGGAAACTGGACCGACAACGATGGCACGGACAGCGACGGTATCGCCACTACTCCCTTAGCGAGCAACGACGGCACCGACAGCGACGGTTACGACACGACCGGCAACATCAGTCCTGGAAGTCCTGACACTGACGACAGCGACGATACGGGCGTGTCTACATGACATTCGCGTCCGCGCCAACACAGTATTTCGAGCAGGTCGCGCTGCCTGACGATCCGGCACTACCGCAGTTGCCCTTGCTCTTCGACTCTGAGTGGGTCTGCGGCGCGTTTCTTGAGCAATTGCCGGCGGATTACGGCGAACCAGAGCGCATACGCATCCACCACTTTATCCACAGTATCGGGCGGCGCGCGCTCGTCAGCTACGAGGTTCACTGGCCCGCTGATCGGTACTTGCCGCCGGAATACTTTGTGGCGAAGACGAATGGCGGCGGTCCGGTTGAGCTGTCGCGTTATCCTCTGGACAGTCGTTTGCCAGGCCTTGCCGCGGCTGCCGAGCCGGCCAGCGTAATTGCGCTTGCTAACGAACATGTGTTGACCATGCCGGCCCGCCGAGCGCGCGTGCAGCTAATCCGCTATCGGCCCGAATATCGCGCAGTGCTCCGCCATCGTCTTGGGCAGGTGCGGCTTTATGCGCGGGTCATGCGTCCCGCTGACCTACCAGGTTTTCTGGACACTCATAGGGTGGCGGCGCATAGTTCGTTTGTAGTGCCCGGCCTGGCCGGCTGCTGGCATAACGGCGGGGTCCTGTGGCTCACTGAAGTCCGCGGCAGAGACCTTCGCCGGCGCATTCGCAGAGGGCGGATGCGCGATCCCATGCCGTTGTTGGATGGGCTGGCGTCGCTGTGGCAGGTCTCGCAAGTGGGCGTCGCCATCCCTCCCTTCAGTCTCAAACGCGCCTATTCAAGAGCGATGAAAAGTTTTCGGCATAACTTGCGCGACCATGCAGATTCCATGCATCGACTAAACGCAATCGCCGACGTTCTTGAGCCGTTCGTCGCTTCCTGGCGGCCGTCAAGCATGGCGCACAACGACTTTTACGATGACCAAATGCTCTTGACAGAGGATGGCGATGTCGCCCTGGTGGATCTGGAAGACATCGGTCCCGGCGATCCGATGCTTGATGTCGGCAACTTCCTCGCGCATCTTCGCTGGTCGTCGCAATCCAGCAATCAAGACCGCGCGGCTAACTGCCGGGAATTCCACGAAATATTTCTGGGCGCGGCGCTCGAACGATTCCAATGGGACGCGCGGAAGCTAGCGCTTCGAGAAGCCGTATGTCTTTTCCGGATCTGCACGAACGTCATTCGTCATCCCAAGCAAGGTTGGAGGAGCAAGTTGGATGCTGGTCTAGACCTCGTGCTCAATTGCATCGGCTAGTTCTGTCGCTGGTCCTCCGGCTTGGAATTCGCTTGACGTCGACGAGCGCCGGAGAACATCACGATGAGCGAATTTGACGCGGACATGCTGAAAGCAAGGCTTACATCGCGCGTTGACCGCTTACCGTGGCTTCGAATCCTCGCGGCGCCGCATCAGGTAAAGAACGCGGTCCGATTGCCTCAAGGGATTCGATTTCACAATTTCGTACGCCTGGCTGAAACAGGCTTCGAATCCTTCTAGTGAATAATCTTCAAAGACGTCGCGGCGCGAGCGGAGCAGCTTCTGCGTCTGTTGGTCGCGCTTGGGCACAAACTCAATGACAAGCCATTCAGCCAGTGAGGCGAAGTAGTCGGCGATCATGAGTAGGGGGACGTTGTTGGAAATGGCAAGATGGTGGATCAGCGCCAGCGCCAGCAGACAGTCGGCGTTGCTGCGTTCCGCCAGCGACTGCCTTTCAGCGTTCGCCCAACCAATCGCGCCAGACGGATTGACCAGATCGACCAAGAGCGGCAAGAGGTTTTTTTCCCGATCGCGCTTGGCTGTGAGGTAGTTGTCTTCAACCACGCCCGGGTCGTTATCCGCTGATACGGTAAATGCGCCCGCGCCGCTCGCTATCCGGCTGAACTCACCGGTATTGGCGCCTAAATCCCACACGCAGCTTGGCTTGATCAAATCCAGGTATGCGGCCACCAGCTCCAGTTTGTGACGGAATGCCTTCTCCTGGTAACTATCGCCATCATAATAGTCGGACCAAGCGGTTGCGCCATGTCGCCAGCGCAGCCCGCGAATCGTATTGCGAAGACTATCCGCGATCTGCAAAAGCGATTTTTTGCCAATCCGTTGTCGCGCAAGGGCGCCAGTCGGGCGAGACGAGTCTTTGTATTGATGCTGCGCTCGCGCATGCAGATGCACGTGCATTAGGATCCCGAGCTGGCGATACGTCGCTTTTGAAACCATCGCAGAGGCAAGATCGAGCGGAATGCCATCAACGAATACGCGCAGCATCTGGCTTAGCCGAATGTCTTTATGGCTCATCAGCAGCAGCGGCGCCAGAAAGTGTTGGCAAAACTGCTTATAGGCAATCCAGGCTTTGCCTTCTTGATAGATTTCAAAGGACAAGGTGTCGATCAGGATTGGCTTGCCCTCGAAGAACTGTATGTTATACGCGCTCGCGTCTTTCAATATCATGCCTCGCGAAAGAGCGCGTTTCTGTATTGCCAGTGTTAGCAATGCAGCGTCTTTGAGTTGGCTGAATGACCATTCATACGGATAGGAGACAAAGGGTAGCGGCAGCGGCCGTAGCAACTTGTAGGCATCGCCGCTGTTTGTTTCATGCGCGTCGTCTTCCTCATGCGGCACGAGCATGCGCTGGTCGGTCAATTCGGCATAGAGCCCGCCGCTAATGAGTTGGTCGTAGTGTGAACGATAACTTAGGTTGACTTGCCGATAGACAATTCCGTCCCTGGTGAAGACAAAGCCACTGGGATCACGAAACGAGCCTTGAACACGACCTGCGTCTGTCATAGCGGGTCTACATCGCCATTCTCTGAGTCACCGGCGTCATCATCATCTTCCGTATTCTGCTTGACACCAAAAAGCGACAGCAGTCGAGCTTTCCAAAGTCGAAACGTCGCCAGGGCGCCGACGATGATAGCGACGAGAATCTGCACGATTAGACTGCCCGAACCGGGATCAAGGTAAGCGAGCAGCATTTTGCAGCCGGCGAGGACCGCTCCGAGTTTGAGTACTGAAAGCAACATTCTCATTTTGTCTCCCACCTAGATTACGTACGAAAGAGACGCAGACACATTTTGCCGCGCAGTGCCAACCTGCTTCCACCATTTCGGTTTAGTTTAGCCAATTCGCGAAGATTTCCGTTACCTCTGTTTGATCTAGCGGCTTTCTTGTGGAAGTTGATACCTCGAATAGGCGATTTTCGCTGAATGCAAGTCCGGCATCAAAGACTGAATTCAATATCAAAGGAAAAGTATTGATGGTCGTATAGGGCTGCGGAATATTCAGCGAATACTGGTCAGGAATGAAGTAGGCGGAATACACGTCAAAGTGAACGAGTCGCCTATTGTAATTCCGCACATAGCCGTTAATCGTGCCGTGGTCTGCCTGGAAGATGATGACCGGCTGATGCGGCGATCCCTCCAGAATCGTATCGATCATCTCAATATATCTACTGTTAACGAATTTTAACTCCGCAAGATGCGCTTCCTTCCCTTTGTAAGAGTGGTAATCCATTCTAATGATGTTGCCGTATTCGTCAAATACAACCGGACGATGAGGTTTGAGCAAATGTGCGAAGGTGAAGGTCGCTTCCGGCATTGCCACGATATTCTCGATCTCGTCAATTGTGTCTAGGAATCGATGCGGCGAAAACATGTCGTAGGGCCGGCGCTTGTCAATTTGAAATAGATCCGGCCACTGATTGGCAAAAATCTCTAGCAACGTGGTATCGATAAACAAGGTCAGAAAGGACCGCTGGTGAAAGTAGCGCAGGCTCGTTTCTGCGCCCGTGCTTTGCGCCGTATCCCCGATCGCGACTCTTAAATCACCATGCTCTACTGCAACTTCGACCGGACCCTCTGGTGAAAAGTCGCGGTTCACGTCCGCAATTGCGCTGGGAAACAGGTAGCCGGATAACAGGTTAATATAAGTATAGCCATGCTGCAGCAAATAGCGGGCCACTTCACTCTCCGAAATTGCCAATCGCAGATAATCCAAGTCACTGAATTCCGACGGGTTTGAATTATAATGTCGCATGTTGAGTACAGTTGCCAGCGATGCCGTTGTACCGCCGTAGTTGCTCTGCGCCTGCGGGGCGACGACGAAACCGCGCGCCCTTAGCGCTTCTGTGAACGCAGAGTTGTCGAAGTTCATTGTGCTTTGCAGCCAGGTATCGCTTGGGTATCCATCTGGAACAATGAAGTAAATGTCTGGCGTGGCGCCTGAGTCATGTATTTTCGCGGTGGTTTCCTTGGCGGCATGCGCGCCTTCATCTTCGGACTGTTGCAATTGATCGGCGGAGGTATTGGAAGTCAACTCAAGCAATGTGATTGCCTGAATCAGGATCATTGCCGCAGCAATCAAATTTAGCGGACGCGCCAACTGCTCAAAGCGTTTGTCTTTGCCTGCCTTGAGCAACTCGCCCACAATGGTCGCCGCAAGAATCATTACCAACAGGGTCCAGACGAGGAGTGATTCGCGCTCAGCTATGAGACTATGAACGTGGCCGCTTAGCAAAATGCATAAGCTGATGGCCGTTGTGATCATCGCGGTCACATGAATATTGCGGATGGCAGCGTACATGACGATGTAGCAAATGGTGGTCGCCGCCAACACCCAGAACATCGTAATCGGAACTTCCCGATCGATGACCAGGCCGTAGTTAACTGTATACAAATGAAGTATTGGATATGCGCCTGCAAGCCAGGGATAAAACGGAATATGCAGGCTATTCAGCAAATGTCCTCGCACAATGATTGCCCATACGCACAACATGACATAAAGCGTAAGCTCATAGATATAAGATACTACACCAAGTCAAACCGTGCTCACCGGAATTGATTCCTAAGTCGCTGAGCCGCTCTGCCGGCCAGTCAATCCACCGGGGATCATCAAGGAATGTATGCATAGTAATTCTTTGATGTCTGGTATTGGGTCTGAGCGACTGGCGGTCCGATTCAGTTGGGAGAGCCTGACAATCGCGTAGACCCGACTGTGATCTTGAGCCCACAATGCGCCGGAGCCATTCAGCGCGCCCATTGCTCGCGACACGCCGCCGATGCGTATACGCCGCGCTCCGCGCACGGATTCTCGTGCCCTCAGCCGCAGCCGCAAATCGATCTTCCTGAATCGGAGCCGGTGGACCATCCGAATCGATTCTAGCTTGGCTGATCAGCGCTTTCGCATCAAGGGTGGTTTAAGAACTCATCCGTGACGTCCAGTTGCTGAAATAGCGCCTTATAGCGTCTTGGCAGTTCAAATAGCTTGTCGGTTTGAAGATCGTAACTGGACCCGAAGACAGAGTTCAAGACTAGTCTAAAGGTGTTGACGGCGGTAAATGGTTTCGGAAACTCGATGGAAAAGGGCGATGGCAGGTAATAAGCGGCATAAATGTCAAACAGCGTATTTCGTGCAGGCGCGGGACCCATTCCCAATATGCTGCCATGGTCCGCTTGAAATATGATAACGGGCGGATGCGTCGACCGGGCCAAAATTGAGTCAATCAGGTACAGGAATCTCGAGTTGACATATCGCAGCTCCGCAAAGAACTCTTCGGGACCCGGTCGATAGTTCCAGGGGATTACCTCGCCATCTTCGTTGAACACGACCGGCGCATGTGGTTTCAAGAGGTGTACGATGGTGAAGGTCGCCTCCGGCATAGCGCTGATCTTGACGACTTCATCGATGGATTCCAGGAAGCGTTCCGGCGCCGATGTATGATATGGCAAATTATACGCGCTTTGAAACAGATACCCCAGCCGAGAGCGTGCTAGCCTCAATAAGGTCGTATCGACGTAGGCTTCGATAAATGACCGTTTGAAAGAACGTTCAATCAGTGCCAGTTTACCGATGTTAGGTAGTCTCCCGGTGAACAATCCTTCTGATATGGTGTTGATATCTACTTCAATTTCAATCGTACCCTGTGGCGAGAAATCCATGATGATGTCTGCCATCGGGCTTGGTATAAGCGAGCCGGAAAGCAACTGTATATGGGTGTAGCCTGATTCCGCTAAAACGCGCGCGACCTGACTGTAGGCGGCTTCAAGGCGCAAATAATCATAGTCACTATAGGGCGACGGATTGGTGTGATAATATTGCATATTCAAAACTGAAGAAAATGTCGCAAGGGTGTTTGTGTAGTTGCTCTGCGCGTGGCCGACCACTTTGAACCCGCGGCCTTCCAGCGCGTTGGTAAACTCGGAGTTGTCGTAGTTCTCCGTCGAATTCAGCCAGGCGTCGCTCGGATAGCCGTCGGGGATGATGTAATAGATGTCAGGCTTGGTAGCCGAGTCCATTGCCTTTGGAGCAATCATGCCAGGTGTGGTATTGGGAATGTTGTCGGCATAAAGCTGGACGAACTTTGACGACTCGATCCATGCAACCACTAAACTGGCGAGTTGAAGTGCAAGCATGGCGAGCGCGATCAGGTTAATGCTAGGAGTTGCTTGGGCGAAGACTTCGTGTGATCGCGTCTTTTGCAGCGCTAGAATGATGAAGGCGAGACCTGCCAATACCATCAGAGACCATATGCCCAGCGATTTCGGCATGAAGACTAAAACGTAGACGTGTCCGCTAAGCGAGAAGGCGAGGCTGCAGACGCTCGTGATCATGCCCGCCAGGTGCGTGCTTTGAACAAGACGGATGGAGAGGTAGAAAACAATGCCGGTGCAGAGCGCCATCAGCAGAATACTGGTTATCACTTCCGAGTCGAGTACCAGTCCGAGATTCTCTTTATAAAAATGGAGAATGGGAACGATTCCCACAAGCCAGGGATAGAATGGAATTTGCAGGCTCTTCAGCAAGTGTCTTTGCACAATGATTGTCCGAACGCGCAACATGAAATAAAGCGTAAACTCATAAATATAAGATACTATACCAACTTAAACCCTGCTCACCGGAATTGATTCCTAAGTTGATGAGCGGCTTTGCTGGCTTGTAATCGAGACCAGGCGCTGACGCTTCAATCGGCTGTCGTTCATGACATCGCGAATCTCACTGCCGCCGGCGACAACAAAAGCTCTCGGATCCTGCTCAACGACATGTAGCAACAGCAGCCGAGACTTCGGGGCACGCGTTGGCAAGTGCGCCATCGAGGAGCGCCAATAGAATCTTCGCATCGCGTCTCTGCGCTTCTGTGAAGACACAAGGTTTATGCAGATCGCTGAAATGCTTCTGTCACATCCTGCTGTAGAAATGGTTTTTCATAGTTCAACAATTCCAGCAGTCGGTTTTCTCGAATTTGAAAATCGGCTTCAAAGACCTCGTTGAGAATCAGCGGGAATGTGTTTATCAAGGTAAGAGTCTTCGGTATTTCCACCTGGTAAGAATCTGGCAGATAGTAGGCGGCATAGATGTCGAAATGCAGCATTTTTCTGTCTGCTGTTGTTGGTTCTCCGTACAGACTGCCGTGATCCGCCTGAAACACAATGACCGGCTGACTGTCCGATCCTTGCAATATCGTGTCAAACAAGCGCAAGAACTGAGAATTCGCAAACTTGAAGTCCGCAAAGTACTCGTCATGACTCGGCTTGCGAATTGGCTCAATGAGTTGGCCCTGTTCGTTAAAGTGAACCGGATAGTGCGGCTTCATTAAGTGGACGACCGTGAACGTTGCCTCCGGCATGGCTACGACAGCTTCAATCTCATCAATAGTGGCGAGGAAGCGCTCCCCCGACGATCGCTCGTATGGCGTCCACGGGGACGCTTGGCGTAGTTTTTCCAATCGACTGCGAATCAGGCGCAGGAAAGTTGTATCGATGTACAAGGGGAGAAAGGGCTGTCTGAACAAGATACTGGCTGAATCAACTCGGGTGACCGGCTGGCTTCGTCCCTCACGTGCTGCTGCGGTCGCTATTCGGTCGGCAATTTCGTAGTCAATCGGACCGTTCGGAGAAAAGTCGCGGTTGATTTCGGCAATTGGGCTGGGGTGAATAGAGCCAGACAGAAATTGAATATAGGTATAGCCCAGTTGCATGAGATAGTGCGCTACAGCGCTGTTCGCGGTCATCCATTTCAGATAGTCAAAGTCACTGTAATCCGATGGATTGTTGCTGAAGTACCGCATGTTTAAGGTTGAAGGCAGAGAAACAATGGTTGCCCCATAATTGCTCTGTGCGTTGGGCGCGATGACGAAACCACGCTGTTCCAAGGCATTGGTGAAGGCTGTGTTGTCGAAGTTCATGGCGGACAGAAGCCAGGCGTCACTGGGATAGCCGTCCGGGATGATGTAATAGATATCGGGTCTAGACGCCGAGTCATGGACTTTTTCGTAATCGTTCCCCGCGTTGTCGTTGTCACCGTATTCGGCGGAAATTGGCGCATAGCCCTGGGCGGCAATCATTTGGCTTGACAGTGAGGTGATCTGTGCGGTCAATAGCAGGGCTGAGACAAGGTTCAGCGGAGCTGTGAGCGGGGCATACGCTGTCGGCGCAACGACTTTGTGAAGCGCCAGGAGGCAGGCGATGACCGCCGCCGCTGACAAGATACTCCAAACCAACAGAGACTTGGGCATGAACACAGCTGCATAGATGTGACCGCTCATCGAGAATGTCAGGCTTAGAATGGCGAGGAAGACCGCTCGTTGGTGTATGTTCTGAAGGATTCGCCCGGATAAAATGAAGACAGTCGTAGTTGCGATGAGCATGCATATGCTCGTATAGGCTGCCTCGCGGTCCCGCACGAGGCCGAAGTTCTCCAAGTACAAGTGAAGGATGGGATATATGCCGA
>JAPOWK010000053.1 GCA_026707665.1 Chloroflexota bacterium | reverse complement strand
TTGATCGGGTCAATCCGTTCCCGCAGTTCTTGAAGGCGATTTGACTGTGACACGGCTCTTGTACTCCCGCTTGACGCTAAGAATCTTGGTGGGGAGTATTATACACAGGTCTGGCTAAAAGGCATGGTCAGATTTTGTCGTGGCATAATCATACAGTTGGGCGGCGCTGGAGGCGCAGATAGTGGCAGCGACAGTCAAGGGCTTGGATCTGGCTCGCGAATTCTATCGGAAGGCGGTGAAGTCAATCATTTTGCGTCAGCGACCGCGCTTGCGCCATAGCGCCGCCCTGATAGGCAGTGGGTCTGAGGTGTTGGGCTACGATGACGCGGTCTCTACAGATCATCATTGGGGTCCGCGCGTTATGCTCTTCGTCGCGCCCGAGGATCACAGCGTCGGCGGGCGCCGGCTTCATCAAGCGCTTGCGACCGGCTTGCCCTATCGATTCATGGGTTACCCGACCAATTTCAGCGCGCCCAAAGTGGGCGAAGGCGACCAGGGTACGCAGCTTATGCAAGAAATCAAGGTCGGCAAGATCAATCACCGCGTCGAGATTCTGACGCTGGACGGCTACCTGAGCGACTATCTCGGCGTCGGCGTTGACGATAGCCTGTCGGCGGCCGATTGGCTGAGCATACCGCAGCAGAAGCTTCTGAGTTTCACCGGCGGCGAGGTCTTCCACGATGAGCTTGGGTTGCAGCGCCTTCGCGACCGATATTGCTATTACCCGCGCGATGTCTGGCTGTACATACTTGCTGCTGGCTGGAGTCGCATTGGGCAAGATGAGCACCTGGCGCCGCGGGCGGGCGCAACCGGCGATGAATTGGGCTCGGCTCTGATCGCCGCTCGCATCGTACGCTCCATCATGCTTCTCTGTTTTCTGTACGAGAAAAGATACGCGCCCTATCCGAAGTGGTTGGGCAGAGCCTTTGCCACGCTAACTTGCAGCGACGCGCTTACGCCGATCTTGCGCGTGGTGCAAATGGGCGCGACCTGGCGCGAACGCGAACGACATCTTTGCGCGGCTTACCAAGTGCTCAATTCTTTGCATAACGCCAGCGGATTGACCGCGCCCATAGAGCCGGCAGTGCAGGCGTTTCATGAGCGCGCATTCCAGGTGAGCAGCGCCTGGCGTTATAGCGAAAGGCTGCTGGCGGAAATTGAAGATCCTGAGTTGAATGCGATCAGCGAAAGTAGACTGATCGGAAGCGTCGATCTGTTCAGCGACAGCACTGATTTTCGGGAGGCGGTTGAGCTGCGCGGCCGGATCGCGGGCTTGTACACCAATTAGGCTGAGGCGAAGCGGGCTTGTTCCCGCGCTTTGTCGAAGGCGGCGGCGGCGCGCGCAACATGCGCCTCAGTCGTCGCCCAGGAACAGACGCTGATGCGAATCGCCGGTTCTCCCAGCCACTCGGTTCCGCCGCACCAGCATTCGCCGCCCGCCTGGATCCGCGCCAGCGTCCGCGCGGTCAAAGCCGGCGATTCGCAAGCGACGAGCACCTGATTGAAAACAACGTCGTTCAGAATGCGAAAGCCCCGCGCTTCCAGTTCGCTGCTGAATTGCCGTGCCCGTGCGCAGAGCTGCGCCACCAACTGGTCAATACCGTCCGCCCCCAAAGACTTCAAAGCCGCCCATAGCTCAATGCCGCGCGCTCGCCGTGACATATCCGGCGTGGTGAGCATGCCATCGCGCCTCGGTCCCGGCGGGATGTAACTGCCGCTGGCTTGCAGCGCGCTCACCAGCGCCCCGCGGTCGCGACAGAGAACGATCCCACAATCGTAGGGCGCGTTCAGCGTCTTATGCGCGTCAACCGACCATGAGTCCGCCAATTCAACGCCGGCGGTCAAATGTGACTTGGACTCGCAGGCGCGCGCCCACAAGCCGAAAGCGCCATCAATATGAATCCAAGCCCCCGCCGTGTTTGCCGCCCGGCACAGAGGCAGGAAGGGATCGAAGGCGCCCGAGTTGACGTTGCCCGCTTGCAGTATGAGGATCGTACGCTTGTCCAGCGGCGGAAGGGCGAGCGGGTCGAAGCGTCCTTTGTCATCGGCCGGCGCCAACTCCATTTGATCCGAGCCGATGCCCAGGATCGCCAGCGCTTTCGGCACGGTCGCATGGGCGCCACTGCTCATCACCACGCGCAATGGCGGAGCGCCAAATAGACCTTGCCGGTTTACATCCCAGCCCTGCCGCCGCAGAATGGCGTTTCGCCCTGCCAGCAAGCCGCAAAGCGTCGCGGCAGATGTCCCGCTGACCAGCCCCAGCGCCGTTCCCTCGGGTAAACCGAAGAGCTCAGCCAGCCAGGTCTCGCAGACCGCTTCCAGCTTGGCCGCGATGGGCGACATCACCGCCAGCCCGGCGTTTTGATCCCAGACATCCGCCAGCAGACGCGCCGCCAACGCAGCGGGCAACACGCCGCCATTGACGAAGCCGAAGTAGCGGCCGCCGTTTAGCGCGGTCGTCGCCGGAGAGCCAACGTTGTGCAACTGCGCCAGGAGGACGCTCGCCGCGGTGGGGCTGGTCGGCAGCGCCTGGTCAAATTGTTCCAGATTGACCAGCGCCTCCGGCGTCGGATAGGGGGGACGGTCCTCCAGGTCCGCGATATATTCGCAGGCATATTCCAGCGCGCGTCGGTATAGGTCTTGCTGGTACAGCGCTTGATCGATTGTGTTCCGTTGCGCATTGGCTTCCCTCATCTGTTTCCCCCCAAGGGCGCGGCGCCCAGACTCAGTTCGTTTGATTGTAATCTGTCTGTAATCTGACGGAAATAGAAATGACGCAGTTCCTCATATATAATGGTGGTATCAGAGATTGACGGAGACCCACTTAAATCATGGATAATCTACGGAAACCTTCACTGTGGCTCGGCGCATTGGTTGGCGGCTTGTTGACCATGACGCTGACGTCGCTGCTGTTCCTGGCGGATCAAGTCGCCGGACTGCCATTTATTCCCTTCGACGTCTTCGATTACGTTTCGCGGATTCTGCCCGGCGCCTTGTTGACCTTCGGCATCGATATGATGGTCGAGATGATCATCGCCTTCAATATGGGCGAGACCTCGGTCGCGGCCAAGACCGCCGAGCAGTTGATGGGCTTGGGCGCTTTCCTGGTTCTGGGCACGGCCGCCATCACGGTCGTTTACGGCCTGCTGAATCGCAGCAAGACGCAGGCGCGCAATCTGTTCCCCGGGCTGATATTGGGCTTGGCTTTCGGCGCGGTCATGATGCTGATTTCCTCGCAGGTGAATCTGACGGCGACCGCCTCGGCGCCGGCGCAGATCATCTGGGTGGTGTTGACTTTCGCGCTCTGGGGGATGGCTGCCAACTGGATTTACAACGATTTGGCGCATAGCGACGGCAAGACGAAGACGGACGAAGAGACGGGCGAGACGGTCACAGTCGAGCCACTCAATCGGCGTCAGTTCATGGTGCGCGTCGGTGGCGCCAGCGCGGTGCTGACGGTGATCGGCGCCGGCTTGGGCGCGTTTGTTGGCAGGCGCCCGGGCGAGGGGGCCGTCGTCTCGGAGATTCCGGCCGACGCGGCCACCGATGGCGCGGGCAATGTCTTGCCAAATGCCGCGGACACGATGGAGCCCGCGCCCGGCACGCGCCCCGAATACACGCCGCTGGATGATCACTATCGCATTGACATCAGTTCGCGCCCGCCGGTCATTGATTCCAACGAATGGCGGCTGGAGGTCACGGGCTTGGTCGATAATCCGGCCAGCCTGTCGCTGCAGGATCTCTACGACAAGTTCGACCGCATTGACCGCTTTATCACCTTGTCCTGCATCAGCAATCGCATCGGCGGCACGTTGATCAGCACGACGAAGTGGTCGGGCTTCCGCATGAAAGACTTCCTTGATTTTGTCAAGCCGCAGGCGGACGCGGTAGCGATGAAGATCACTGGCGCCGACAACTTTGATGAGTACGTGATGCTGGATGTTGTCGAAGCGGAAGAACGCGTCATGTTCGCCTATGAGTGGGACGATCAGCCGCTGAAGCAGAAGCACGGCTTCCCCTTGCGCATCTATATCCCCGATCGCTATGGCATGAAGCAGCCCAAGTGGATCAAGAGCATTGAGTTCGTTGACGCCTGGGCGGAGGGCTACTGGGTGCGCCGCGGCTGGAGCAAGGAGGCCATCGTGAACACGACTTCGGTCGTCGATGCGGTGTCCACCGATGCGATCCTCAAGGACGATGGCGGTTATGTCGTGCCGGTCGGCGGCATCGCCTACGCCGGCGCCAAGATGATTTCCAAGGTCGAGGTCAGCGTCAACGGCGGCGATTGGGAAGAGGCGCAGCTGCGTCAGCCGCTCTCCGAGTTGACCTGGGTCATCTGGCGTTATGACTGGCGCTTCCAGGAGGGCGAATATCGTTTTGAAGTCCGCACTTATGACGGCGAGGGCGTGCTGCAAAGCCTGAATAGCCGCGGCACCCGGCCCGATGGCGCGACGGGCGTCCACGGCAAGAAGGCGAATATGCCCACTTTGGCCGACCTGGAGAACCCGCCCGAGCCGGAAGCTGAAGCGGAATCGTAGATCGGTTTGGCGAACGGCGGGTCATTGGTCTAGACTTATCAAGTCGGTTAGTATTCGCGTGGTGTCAACGATCGTTTAGGGAGCGCGGCACGACATGGACTGGTTGCAGGTTGGAGCGTTCACTGTTGCAGTTCTCGGCCTCGGCTTAGCCGGCGTCGTCTACATTACGCGGCAGTTAAACCGCCAGTTTGACCGCATAGACGATCGCTTTGACAAGATCGACGTTCGCTTTGACCGGCTGGAAGAACGGATGGTGAGTGCGGAGCAGTGGCAGGCTCGAGCGGATGAGCGCTTTGACCGCATTGACACGCAACTTGAAAGGCATGATAAGGGGCTACAGGATGTCAATGGTGGTTTGCAGAATGTGGAAATAGAGCAAGCGCGCATGCTTGGCTTCCTCGAAGGCAGAGGCGTCATGGGCAAGGCGCCGCCGGAGCCGGAACGCGCGACCTAACCGGCCCGTGCCTGCCAAATCAGCTAAGATCGCAACAGCGAAAGGGTGATCCAAGCCGGTCGCCCTTTTTGATTCCCGGGCAGCTAGATCTCATTACTAATACAAATTGACAAGCAATTGCGTAACCGATTGCCTGGTGGTATCGTCTTGGCGTTTAATCTAAAATCCGAGGCGACTCCATGCGCGCTTGCTGGGTCCCATTGATCATAGTCGCTGGTCTGATGGCTGCTCCCGTTGCCTTCGCGCTGCGCATCCACGTTCCGGTGACGGTAGAAGCAATCCCGCTCAATCCTCGCTCCAGTTGCAGCGGCGCGTTCATCGCCCACGAACTCGACCACAATACCACCCCAAGCAAGCTGCCCATCGGCTTTTACGATAGCAACGGCGCCGGGCTCGCCATCAACGATCTCGATGACGACGGACTGCTGGACATCGTGATGGCCAATCTCGCTGGCGATAACGCCATCCTCTGGAACCGCGGCGGGCTGCGCTTTGAGCGCCAAGCATTGCCGACGGCGACGCCCGCGCGCGGAGCCGCCATCATCGATGTCGACGGCGACGGCAACCTCGATATCGTCTTCACTCAACAGGCGACCGCGCCGCTGTTTTGGCGCAACCAGGGCGCTGGGAATTTCGAGCGCGAAGTGCTGCGCGGCGTCATCTATAACGGCTATGCGATGAATTGGCTGGACGCCGATCGCGATGGCGACCTGGACTTGCTCACCGGCTCCTACGATGTCGAAGACGAGAAAATCCTGGGGCAGACGGCGCCCAAAGCCGGCGTGATCTATTATGAAAATCGGGGCGATCGTTTCCGGGCGACGCGCATCGCCGATCGCTCCAATACGCTGGCGATCTGGACCGGCTTCGACCGGGATGGCGAACATCAAGTCATCATCGGCAACGACTTTGCGGTAGAGGACAAATACTTCGCTTTCCGCGGCGGCGCCTTCCAGGAGACCGAGCCGCTCGCTGTCATGCCGCACAGCACGATGAGCTACGACGCCGCCGACCTGGATAACGATGGCGCGCCGGAGCTCTTCGCAGTTGATATGAAGCCTTATACGAGTGACGAAGCGATGATGGCGCAGTGGGCGCCGGTGATGGATATGATGATGGCCATGCCCCATGTCGATGGCGACCCGCAGATCATGGAAAATGTGCTCTATTCGTTTGACGAATTTGGGCAGCCGCGGAATATCGCGCCGGCCGCGCAGCTCGATGGCACCGGCTGGAGCTGGTCGGCGAAATTTGGCGACCTCGATAACGACGGCTATCAAGATCTCTATGTTGTCAACGGCATGATTTCGCTGGAGTTGTTCTCGCATCTGCCGGATAACGAGCTCGTCGAAGAGAATCAAGCCTACCGCAACCATGCAGGAGCCAGTTTCGAGCCGATGCCTGGCTGGGCGCTTAACGATAAAGCCAGCGGACGCGGCATGTCGCTGGCGGACCTCGATAACGATGGCGACCTGGATATCGTGGTCAACAACTTGGGCCGCCCGGCGAATCTCTTTGAGAATCGGCTTTGCGGCGGCGGCAGCATCGAGGTGGACTTGCGCCAGCGGGGCGTCGGCAACGGGCGGGGCATCGGCTCGCGTCTGACGCTCTACACCGATAGCGGCGTTTATCAGCGCGATGTGACCGCCGTCAGCGGCTATCTCTCCGGCGATAGCAGCCGGGCGCACTTTGGCTTCCCTTCCGGCGCCATGCTTGAGCGCCTGACGATCGTCTGGAACGATGGCGAATACAGCGAAGTTGAAGTGCTAAGTCCAAATACATTGTTGGATGTGAGGCGAGAATAGCGGCCGTGCTAACTCTGTTTTGACAAATAGCGTTGCATCGTGTTAAAGTACAGCATTATTCAAGTAATCGGTTTCCTGACTTCGCCTGTCAGCTAAGTTGCCGGCGATATGCAGGTAAGAGATTTGACCCAGCATCGTATGACTTTCGACGAAACGTTTGCGTCAGGCAAAATCGCGGTGGCGGCGCCGGAGGCTGTTCGTGGAGGCTAATCTGGCTCATACGGCGAGCAAGCAGCGGCATAAGCGCAGCGCCCTGGAAGATTTCAAGCGGGCCTTCACCGGTTTGCGCCGCGGCGAGACCATCGCCGGCTACCTCTTCCTCGCGCCGAACTTCATCGGCTTCATCATCTTCATGCTCTTCCCGATATGTTTCGCCTTCTACATCATGCTCACCGATTGGAGCCTGGCCAAGGCGCCGGAGTTCATCGGCTTTAAGAACTTCGAAACGCTCGTTAACGACCGGCTCTTTTGGAAATCGCTGGGCAACAGCTTCTATTACACCTTCGTCGCCGTGCCCACCGGCATCTTCATCGCCTTCTGGCTGGCGCTGGCGCTCAACCGCAAGATGCGCGGCATCATCTTCTTCCGCACCGTGTACTTCTTGCCGCAGATCACCTTGACGGTGGCGGCGGCGACCATCTGGCGCTGGATCTATCAGCCCGAAATCGGCATGATCAACCATATTTTGGAACTCATCGGCATTAACGGTCCCAAGTGGATTCACGATACCAAGTGGGCGATGCCGAGCGTCATCATCATGAGCAATTGGCAGGGTATCGGCTTCGCGATGCTGATCCTGCTGGCGGGCTTGCAAGGCATCCCGGAAGAGTACTACGAAGCGGCCTCCATCGATGGCGCCAGCGGCTGGCAGCGCATGCGCTTCGTCACCCTGCCCATGCTGACGCCGGCGCTATTCTTCGTCATTGTGACATCGCTGATCGGCGCCTTTCAATCCTTTGACCAATTCTATGTCTTAACGCAAGGGGGACCCGCTCATGCGACGACCCCGCTGACTCTTTATATTTTTCAGAACGCCTTCAGCTTCTTTAAGATGGGTTATGGCGCGGCGCTGGCGGCCGTTCTTTTCGTGATCATCCTCATTATCACGCTCATCCAGTGGCAGCTTGCGCAGCGCTGGGTTTTCGGTTTCGACCAAGACGAGTAAGGAAGCGATATTGGGTTAAGGGCGATGGCGAGCGTGCGGACAAGGAAACACAGCCTCTTCGGTCAAAAGCAGAGCAAGCTCTTGATGGATCTGCTGGTCTACGTGGTGCTGTCGGTTGTCGGCATCATATTCATCATGCCCTTCGCCTGGATGGTCGCCAACTCGTTTAAGGATATCCGCGGCATCTACCAATACCCGCCCACATTCATACCCGAGGTCTGGCGTTTCGACAATTACCACGAAGCCTGGACGCTGACGCATTTCGACCTGGGATTCCTCAACAGCGCCATTGTGGCCGCGGCGGTGGTTCTCGGGCAATTGTTCACAGCCAGCCTGGCTGGATACGCCTTCGCGCGTTTACGCTTCCCCGGGCGCGACAAGATCTTCCTGCTCTATATCTCGCTGATGATGGTGCCCTTCACCGTATTGTTGATCCCACTTTATGTGCAAATGCGCGCCTTCGGTTGGATCAGCACCTTGCAAGCCGTTATCGTGCCATTTCTTTTCACGCCCTGGGGCACCTTCATGATGCGGCAATTTATGGTGACGATCCCGCGCGAATTGGAGGACGCCGCCCGCATTGACGGCTGCGGCTTCTTCCGCACCTATTGGCTCATCATCCTGCCCCTGACCAAGCCGGCGCTGGCGACCCTCGCCATCTTCACCTTCGTCAACACCTGGAACAGTTTCCAGTGGCCCCTCATCGTGCTGGGCAAGCCTAAGGTCAAGACCTTGCCGTTGCTGCTGGCCTCCTTTCAGAATCAGTCTGGCATGCGCACGCCTTGGCATTTGATCATGGCGGCCGCCACATTTGTCGTCATTCCCGTCTTAATCGCATTCATCGTCGGACAGAAGTATTATGTCCGTGGCATTGTTACCAGCGGCATCAAAGGAGGTGGCTAGCGACAGAATACAGACTTCGATTCGGAATCAATTTTCAATTGTGAAAGGATAATCAGATGATTCGCAAATTCGCATTGCTAGTGACCGTCCTTGCGCTGGTCAGCTTCGGCTTCGCCGCTTCAGCCCAGGACATGACGGACTGGACCTGTGGCACGGTCGATGGCGACGCATCGGCAGCCATCACCATCACTGGCTGGGAAGGTCCCGGCGAGGTGGACAAGTTCTTGCTCGCCTTCGATGAATTCTTCGACGAATACTATCCCAACGTCGAACAGATCCTCAATACGGGCGTGAACTGGGGCGACTATTGGACGACCCTGCCGGCGCAGTTGGCTGGCGGCGCCGAGATCGACATGGCCTGGATGCACGATACGCGCAACGATACCTTCGCCGCGAATGGCTGGGCGCTGAACCTGGACAGCTACCTTGAAACCTGCCCGATCCCCGGTTGGCCCGAGAAGTTCGTCGCCTCACAAGTTGACGCCTTCAATTACCAGGGCAGCCAATATGCCATTCCTTACGACTTGGCGCCCGGCGGCCTCTACATCAATCTCGATCTCTTTGAAGCGGCTGGCTTGGAGCCACCTGGCGAGCATACGAGCTTTGAAGAGTTCACCGAGCTGGCGATCGCCCTCACCCAAGATACCGATGGCGATGGCGAAACCGATGTCTGGGGCACCAGCAATCTGGTGAGCGTCGGCAGAGGCGCGGGCGGCGCTTACTGGGTCATCAAGAGCTTCGGCGGCGAATTGTTCAACGAGGAGAACACGGCATCGGTGATGAATACGGAAGAGACGGTGGCGGCGATTCAATGGATGGCTGACCTGCTCTGGGATTCGGGCGCGCACCCGACAGCCGACTCCATCGCCGCATCCGGTTTCACCACCGAATTCCTCTTCGCCAACGGCAATGTCGCCATGCACTACGCGTTGAATGACGCCGCTTCCCGCATGTGGGAGCTGGTGGGCGACAGCTTCAATTGGACGGTCGTGGCGACGCCCACTGGACCCGCCGGACGCTACAACTTCATCGGCGGCTCCGCCTTTTCGATTCCGTCTTCGGCGGCGCATCCGGATCTGTCTTACGAATTGATCCGCTTCACCCTCGCCAATCCCGATCACCTCTGCCGCACGGCCGCCATGGGCGCCGCCTTGACCAGCCAGTCCGAGTTCCATGACTGCGCTGCGCCGGATGACGCGCCCTACGCCGACGCCTACCATGAGGTCTTCTCGGTCATCGGCGCGCGCGATGGCGTCCACCCGCCCTACCATTCGAAATACCTCGAATGGGAGAGTTCAGTTTGGGTCGCCAATATGGACCTGCTGTGGACAGGCGAAGAACGTGACGCCGCCGCGGTCGTCCAGCGCGTGCACGATCAGACTAACGAGTTGCTCGGTGGCTAAACCGCGCGTATCGTGAAAGAATTCTGCACTGTTGTAAGCAAGCGGGAGACTGGTTATACTGGTTTCCCGCTTCTGCATTTGGGATGCCCAAAGCTTGCCCGAGAGCGTGAGGCGTTCGCCGCACGGGCGTGGGATGTCTTGTTTGCAGGAGAATGCGATCACATTTTAAACAAGTAAGGAGAAACAAGATGAAAAGAATATTGGTAATGCTCGTGCTAATCACGCTACTGCTTTCGGCGGCGCCCTTGGCAAGCGCGCAAACCGAGCTCAGCCTGTGGTATCACGGCGCTGGCAACCCGGAAGAACGCGCAGTCTTGTTGAACGTCATTGAAGACTTCAACGCGTCGCAGTCGGATTGGTCGGTCGTCATCGAAGAGTTCCCGCAGGAATCCTACAATTCGTCCATCGTCGCAGCGGCACTGTCGGGAGACTTGCCCGACATCATTGACGTGGACGCTCCTGTAATGCCGGGCTGGGCTTGGTCTGGTTACATGGCTCCGCTCAACCTGTCCGAAGGCGCGCTGGACGGTTTCCTGCCCGGCGCTGTCGGCGTCTACAACGGCGAAGTCTATGCCGTCGGTTTGTGGGACGCTGTGGTCGCCATTTACGCTCGCCAATCAGTCCTGGAAGCGAACGATATCCGCATCCCCACGCTCGAAGAACCCTGGACCGGCGAAGAATTTGACGTCGTCCTGGAGACCCTCCAAGCCACCGGAGACTTTGAAAACGCCTTTGATGTCGGCATGGCTTGGAAGGGCGAGTGGTATACCTACGCCTTCTCGCCATTCTTGCAAAGCTTCGGCGGCGACATGATCGACCGCGAGACCTACCTCAGCGCCGAGGGGGTTTTCAACGGCGAAGCCGGGCTCGCCTTTGGCGAATGGTGGCAGAGCCTGTTCGAGCGCGGCCTCGTACCCGGTACATCGCAAGACCCCGCCGACCGTGATACCGGCTTCCTTGACGGCAAGTATGCGCTGCAATGGAACGGCAACTGGGCGGCGCGCGCCGCTGTGGAAGCCTTCGGCGACGATGCTTTGTTCCTGCCCGCGCCCGATTTTGGCAGCGGCTCCACCATCGGCGCCGCTTCCTGGCAATTCGGTATCTCGTCCACCAGCGAACATCCTGAAGGCGCCAACGCATTCATCGAATTCGCCATTCAGGATGAATACCTGGTCGATTTCAGCAACTTTGGCGGCTTGGCTCCGGCGACTGCCAGCGCGGCAGCGATGTCGGACCTCTACCATGAGGGCGGCCCCCTGGAAGTCTTCTTTGGCTTGAGCCAGGCGCAAGCTCTGGTCCGGCCCGTTACTCCGGGATATGCCAATTTGTCGCTGAGCTTCGAAAAAGCCGTGACTGATATCGCCGACGGCGCCGACGTACAAGATACACTGGACGCAGCTGTTGACGAAATCGAGCAGGACATTGAAGACAACGGCGGCTACGGCTTCGGCGATATGTAGTTGGCGTTTTGCCAAAGCATTACACCATCCCCGACCCGTCCCCAGCACAAGGGGGAAGGGTCGCGTTCGCGGGGCGATTTGGCAAGTCCAGCGACTCGTGGCAAGTCTTTCGCCCTGTGCACCCATGACTCGTCGGCTGCCCGTCATAAACTTGGCGGGCGGGCGCCGGGGGGCAGGGTTTGGCTACAGCGCCGCGCCGCCAGCTCGCCCCCGAAATGCCTTTTCTCTTGACCTTATTCCGAAATCCTTGCTGTCCTTAACCCGGATTCTTGGGACAGCCACATGTTGACAGCAGCTGAAGCCAGAAAGAACGCCCCGCTCTGGGTTCGTCTCTTGCTACCGAAAGACGCGCCGCTATATCAGC
>JAPOWK010000022.1 GCA_026707665.1 Chloroflexota bacterium | reverse complement strand
TGGTCAACAGCGTGCGCGACGAGATCCGCCTGCCGATTAACGAGACGATTCCGAGTTTTGATGTGACCGTCGAAGTCGATCTGAATGCGCCAGTGTCAGCGGTAAGCGCACACGGTGATGAGACCGAGCTGACTTGGACGTCCACTGATAACACTCTGTCAATTGCGTTGTCTCGGGTTTCCTATCACGTGCTTCTGGTAATTGAATAGACTGCGCGTGGCGGCCGCGCGGCATCGATGAAGCCGAGCCGCGGCGCGAACTGCGGTACAATCGCTGGTCCTGATGCAGCCTAGGAAGGCAAGGCAATGAGAATCCTGATCATGTGCGACATGGAAGGCGTCAGCGGCATCGTCACCTGGGATCAGGTCGGCGGCGGCAAGGCCGGATACGCGGAAGGGCGGGCACTCTACACAGCCGAGGTGAATGCGGCGGTGCGCGGCGCGGCGCGGGCGGGCGCGGCAGAAATCATCGTGATCGACGGCCACAACGCCGGCGGCGACTGGCGCTACAATTCCCTGCTCAAAGACATGCTCGACCCGGCTTGCCAATACGTGGCGCACCATACCTGGACGGATTACCGCGCCCCGCTGGAAGCGGGTGTGGATGCCTGCCTCATGGTCGGTTATCACGCGCGCAACAATGTTGTGGATGGCGTTCTGGCCCACACCATTTCGTCGGCGCAATGTCGCAATCTTTGGTTCAACGATGTGCTGGTCGGCGAGGTCGGTGTGAACGGGGCGCTCTGCGGTCATTACGGCTGCCCCGTGTTGCTGATCACCGGTGACGTCGCCGTCTGCCGTGAAGCGACCGATCTGTTCGGCGCCGGGCTGACGACGGTAGCGGTCAAGCGCGGGCTTTCAAAGTATTCAGCGAGCCAAATCGCGCCCCAA
The DNA here is from genome assembly GCA_026707665.1 of Chloroflexota bacterium. GTDB lineage: Bacteria > Chloroflexota > Anaerolineae > Aggregatilineales > Phototrophicaceae > UBA6055. Next base: position 11,249 of record JAPOWK010000022.1, on the reverse strand, counting down.
CGAGCCCGTGAAATGATCGAAGAGGGCGCGTATCAGGCGCTGCAGGATTTGAGCGCTGTCGCCCCCTATGTCCCAGCATCGCCCGTGACCATCACCTACGAGTTTGGTCACTACGATACGATGATGAACTACGTGCTCCGCGCCGATGTCGAATTGGATCAGCCGGCTATGAAGCTAATCAGCCGCGCCGATACGTGGCTTGAAGCATGGGACAAAATCTGGCCCGTCTAAGCCGCCGCCACCTCATCCAGAGCCTGCAATTCGGCTTCATGCTCCTCCAGCCACTGGATCGTGCGGATGGCAAGAAGTTACATTAGTGAAGACTCTAGGCAATTGACAGGTCTTTTGACTTGTGTTTATGATGAGTTATAGTCGGATACGCTTCTAGTCTTGGTTAATTCCTTCTAGGTTTTTCAGAGGAGACGACCATGAATCCTCATAAAACAAAAATATCGAAGTCTAGTTTTCTTTACCGTCAAGACGTGTGGTTCAGCGGAATCGATAGGTCAATGAAGACATTGGGTTCTGCTAACATGGCAAGATCCGACGACATGATTAGGCTGCAAAATTCTGCTATCAGGGACTGTTGGGTAGTCACAGGTAATCATGTGCGGCGGGCAATGTTCAAACTATCTGATAATACTGGCGTTTGCCCAGAGGAACTCAAGGACGACTCCGAATGCCGGAAGATGCTGAAGGCCAAGAAAGTCGGAGTGTAGTTGAGAGCAAGTTTGAAGCTTACGCTTACTCATCCGATCTGCTACCTCATCATTCCATTATTGAAGGTTATCAGAAGGCCATTCCTGACGGCGGCAAGGAAGTCATTGCTATTGTAAAGCGTCAACAGTTGCTGACTTTCATTGTCCAAATGGCGACATTGTTCAGCAATAATCTCATACCGTTTATTCTCGTTCTTCCGATTCTTTTAGCTATATCTGCAGGTTCTACAATTGTAATAACTGTGGCAGCTACTGTCCCAATTGGTCTTTTTACCGGGGGCAGCGCCATCGGTCGGGTTATCGCATCTTGGCGTGGCGGCGACGCCGAAGCCCAAGCGCAGTTGGCGGGTCCAACATCGCCTGCTGGACAGAATCAACTGCCTTCAGAAGCGGGTGACTAGCAGTCTTAAGCGATAACCAGACCGTGGTTTGACTTGTGGAGAGCCCTTAGGTCGTTAGTCCACTCGAAGCTACGCCGCCACCTCAGCCAGCTCCTGCAATTCGGCTTCATGCTCCTCCAGCCACTGAATGGCAGCCATCGCCGCTGATGTGCCTTGGCCGACGGATGTCGCCACCTGCCGCCAGATTTCGTCTTGAATCTCGCCGGCGGCGAAGACGCCTTCGACATTGGTGCGATAGCGCTGATCGGTGATGATATAGCCGTTTTCATTCAGCGCGATCTGGTCTCCGAAAACGGTGTTGTTCGGGTCATGCCCGATGAAGATGAAGACGCCATCGGTTGGATGCAGAGTCTCTTCGCCGGTGACGGTGTCCTTCAGGCGCACCGCATTGACGCCGCCATTCTCGCCGCCCAGGATCTCCTCCACCACCGCGTTCCAGGTGAAGCTGATCTTCTCGTTCTTGAAGGCGCGCGTCTGCAATTGCACGCCGGCGCGCAGCTCGTCACGGCGGTGAATGACATTGACGCTATTGGCGAAGCGCGTCAGGAAGATGCCTTCCTCGAGCGCTGAATCGCCGCCGCCGACCACGACAATATCCTTGCCGCGGAAGAAGAAGCCGTCGCAGGTGCCGCAATAGCTGACGCCGGTGCCGGTATGCTCTTCCTCGCCCGGCACGCCCAGCTTGCGCGGGTCGGCGCCGATGGTGATGATGACGGCGTCCGCCAGGTATTCTTCGCCCATCGTCTTGATATGGAAGGGCGAGCCCTTGCTGAAATCGACGCTCTCGACCAGGTCGAATTCGAACACGGCGCCGAAGTTCTCGGCATGCTCCTTCATGCGTTCGACCAATTCGGGTCCGCTCAAGCCATCGGGGAAGCCGGGATAATTTTCGATCTCGTGGGTAATGGCGACTTGCCCACCGAGCTGCGCCCCGGCGATGACCATGGGCGCCAGCTGGGCGCGAGCGGTGTAGAGGGCGGCGGTCAAGCCAGCCGGTCCCGAGCCAATGATGACAACGCGTTCCTTCTTCATGGGTTCTGCCTCGATCTCAGTTGTTTGTGTCGTTAAAGAAATGCTACAAAAGAGGCTTATTCCAGCGCGGCAAAGTCAAAGTTTTCCAGCGCCTTTTCTTGCCGGATGACCGCCACCAGCGCTTCAAATTCTTCGCGGCAGTCGCCCCAGTAATGCATGAACTTCTGCATTTCGGGCCAGATTTCGTTGAGGTCGGCGCCATTCGCCACTTGCTCGGCCAGCCGCGTAATATTTTCGCAGCAGTCGTTACAGTCCATCTTGATGAGCGATTCATCGGCCGGGGCATTGGCGATGAAGTCGATCAGTTTGTCCAGTTGGTCGCCATCGTGTGGTTGGGACATGGCGCTCACTCCCGCGAACTTGCTTCGTTGTATGGACGAGGGGCTGGGCGGGAATCTTACACCTCATTTACCGTTGATGATTTCCCGCAATACGTAAGATTTGAGCCGCTCGGAACTTGTAAAGTATCTGAAGTCTCTGCTGTTCGCGATTTCCAAAGTCTCTTCACTTTCATCAAGTAGTAGAGCAACCGGCTTGCTTAGCCCTTCCTGTATGCCACGCGGCCAAGCGAGATCGAGCACAGCCGAAACCTCGTTACTTTCACCGTCAACTAATTCAAAGCCGAATTCGCCTCTAGGCAATCCCTTGGCTTCCATCCAGTCCATCATTTCATTTAACTCAGCTTCTTCTTGTGCGCTGGCGACGCTTGCGGGCACAGGCGATATCTCTCGCTCAACGATGGTTTCGACTGCCGGTGAATCGGGAATCGTGCCATGCAACAATTGGTTTAGGAAACTGTTTGCAGCATCTGCTAGCAACGCCCGCCGCGAGGCGAGGAAGTCCCGGTAATTCTCGACCTTCCATAAGACGGGATCCTCGGGAATCCAGTGCGAGGACAAGACGCCCGGATGCTTCTCCTCGACTTCGGCGAAGTATTCTACCGGTTTTCGTGCAGAAATCTGCAGATTGGTAATCTTGGTCAAGAATGTAAAGTTTGCTAGCGCATTCCGTTCGTAAACAGCTGAAAAGCCTTGCTTGCTCAGTAGCGCCTTGGGAAACAAGTGATGCCTTTCTAATCGGTTCATCGATCCCAACAGAAGATTCTTCAACTCGACACCGCTGTCGAAGTCTCGAGAACCGTACACCCGTGTCATCATATATAGCATCGGGAAAAACCGGCTCCGGCTTGTAGCGACGTCGAAGTCATGCGGTTCGACGCGTAAGTGACCACGATTCAGACGTACTCGCTCAATTAATCCTGTCACAGGATCGTCGTTTTCGTTTATTGCGATTAAGTCTTGGCGCATGACAGTTTCAGTGGAACCCGAATACCGCCCCCAAAGTATCGTATGGACATACCAATAAAGAAGTCGATCCAAAATCTTGTAGCTTGGCAAAGATGTCTCATTGTCAAGAAAGCGCACAATCGCCGGGATAGAATTGGGGCTGCGCAAGACGGACTTATCAGCCAATCCCAAGCGCGACCCGATGAGATTAAGTGCAGTGTCAATCTGTCTTTCAGCCCGCTTTAATCCATCCTGTATTAGCTGCGGCGTGTTTTCTGGCTTGGACAGTTCCTCGAAGTCCGAATGACCCGTCAAAATTGCGTTGATGCAGCGAAGCAGCCAGTCGTAGTCGAAGGCGTAGCCGGCTGCTTCCCACTTTGCTAATCGTTTTCGCATTTCTGCTCGTGCTTCGGGCCAGTCAGCGCCGATTTTTGCCAAGGCCAGATCGCCTTGGGATAGCTCTGTGCCGCTACTGTTTACTGCATTAAAGATCTCAACGACCCGGCTCACCGGCATGTTCACTCCGTCGATGTTGTCAACGTGGAAAGGTCGCTCTTTGATTTTCTCAACGGCGTTCAATCTCTCCAAGTAATTCTGACTGTTTGCCTGTAAAGATGCGTCCGGGTGATTAAAGAAATGCGTACCGACAGCAATGGCGCCCTTTTGAAATAACTCGGTAACGTTAATCCATAGTGGATCGTCTCGCATTCTAATGGGCTGATAGAACTCGAATTCTTCAGTTTCAAGGCTAAAGTACAGATTCAGAAAACGAGACGAGTCTCCGTCAAAGTACTCGGGCGGCCTTCCGCGAATAATCCCGTACAATGTTGTAATGCGCTGCTGACCATCTAGTAGAAGCGTAACCATTTCCGACGAATGCGGCTGCGCGCCGCGCGTCTTCACTCTGTTAGATAATGTCTTCCACATCAAGAGACCGCCAACGGGATAACGCCTGTACAGCGATCGCATCAGTTCCCGAACGTCTTTGCGATACCAAACATAGCCGCGTTGAAACGTGGGAAGCGCGATACTGCCATGTTCGATTTGTTCCAATATGTACGAAAGATTCATTCCTCAGCCTCCTTGCGTCTAAGCATATCGGTCGTATACATTATACGAATCGAAATACTTAGCTCAACTCCCCCTTCCGCCCACGCGCAGCCGCCAGTATCTCCCGCGCGCTCTGCAGCCCCGCCGCGCCGGAGGTGCCCAGCATCGCCGCCAGCTCGCTGACCCGCTCTTGGTCATCCCTCAGCGCTCTCACCTGCGTCGCCGAATGGCCGCCCCCCAGCGCTTTCTGCGCCTGAAAATGAACATCGGCGTAGCTCGCTAGTTGGGGCAGATGCGTCACGCAGAGCACCTGATGGTCCAGCGAGAGCGACCACAGCTTCTCGCCGACGACCGCGCCGATGCGCCCGCCGATGCCTTGGTCAACCTCGTCAAAGATCAGAATCGGCGTCTGATCGGCCGCGGTCAGCACGCGTTTCAGCGCCAGCATGATGCGCGCCGCCTCGCCGCCGGAAGCCACCTTCGCCAGCGGCCGCAGTGGCTCGCCCGGGTTGGCGCTCAGCATGAACTCGACATCGTCAATGCCTTTGCCATCGAATTTGTAGCGCCGGTCGCCGATGATGCAGCCGGCCGGATGCTCCGCTTGCGCCAGCAGCACCTCGAATCGCGCCCGCTCCATGCGCAGGTCCGCAAGCTCGCGCAGGACGGCGGCGCTTAGGGAAGCCCCGGCCCGCGCCCGCGCCTCGCTCAAGCGCGCGCTGATGCCGCCGATTTGACGCAGCAGTTCGTTCTCGCGCCGCCGCAAATCAGCGAGCCGTTCATCACTGTGTTCGATATTCTCAAGCTCGGATTCGGCGCGCGCGGCATAATTCAGGATCGCTTCAATGCTGTCGACGCGGTGGCGGCGCTTGAGCATGCGGATCAATTCCAGCCGTTCTTCTAGTTCGTTCAGCCGCTGCGGGTCATATTCGGCATCATCGGCGTAGCGCGCCAAGGTCAGCGCCAGCTCTTGCGCCCCCTGCGCCAGACCCTCCGCCAACTCGTGATCGTCGGTCATTTGCGGGTCGATTTGCTTCAGTTTTGCCAAGGCGGCCGCCACGCCCATCAAAGCGTCAACGGCGGCTGTGCCCGCGCCGCGATCGTCGCCATTGAGCAGTTGTGCCGCTTCCGCTGCCAGCGCCGCCAGCTGTTCGCGATGGGTCAGGCGGTGGCGCTCCGCCAGCAGATCGGCTTCTTCATCGCTTTCCAACGCGGCCGCGTGAATCTCGTCGATCTCATGCCGCAGGAGATCGGCCCGCCGCCGCAGGGTCTCCTGGTCGTCCTGCAAGGCGCGCATCTCCGCCTGCGCCGCTGTCAATTCGATGACGAGCGTGGACAGCCCCGCGCGCAGGTCCAGCAGATCGGCATAGCGATCCAGCAGGTCGATATGATGGCGCGGTCGCAGCAGAGAGAGGTGGCCGCTCTGCCCGTGGATGTCGAAGAGCGCGCGTCCGATTTCAGCGAGCAGCTCACTGCGGACGGGTATGCCGTTGATGCGCGCTGTCGAGCGTCCGCGCCGCCGAATCTCGCGCATGAGCGACAAGTCATCCGGGTTGTCGGCGTCGACAAGTTCCTCGCGTTGCAGCAGCGCTGTGACATTGAGACGCGTCCGCTGATCGAGCTTGATGAGTCCTTCGATCAGACAGCGTTCGCCGCCGGCGCGCACGTAATCGGGGTCGGCTTTTGCGCCGAGGAGCAGCTCCACCGCGTCAATGAGAATCGATTTGCCCGCGCCCGTCTCGCCGGTGATGACATTGAAGCCGGCGCCAAACTGGAGCTCGAGCCGGTCGATGACGGCGAAGTTCTGAATGCGCAATTCTTCCAGCATGATCCTATATCGAAACTTTGAAGCGCGCGTAGGCGCCGGAAGCGGCCAGCGCCACAAAGAGCGCGGTGAACATGCCCAAGCCGCCCAGGAGCAGCAGCGCCGAGGCTAGCCCGCCCGCCAACACCGCCCCAGCCGCCACATAACCGCTGTAGCGACCGCGGCGACGACCGGTCAATTGCAGCGCGATTTGCCCCGCCGTCCCGCCGATCGCCGGCGCCACGATGAAGCCGAGAATCAAGAATCCGCCGATGAGCAGCATCACCAAGGGCGTGAGCGCGCCACCGACGGCGCAGATCGCCGCCACCAAGCCATAATCGACGACGGTGCCTTCAAAGAAGCGGTTTTCGTGCCCGCGCACACACTCGCGGCAGGTGTAACCGACGGGCGTGCGCACGGCGCAATCGACGCACATATAGCGCTGGCAGCGGTTGCAGCGTAATTCGGTATCGCGCTGCGGGTGCTTGGCGCAGTAGTTCATCTCGTCCTGAATGGTGGCGTCCGCCATGCTATTGTCCATCTTGTTTAGCCCGTCCCCGGCGGGCGACCTGGTATGTTGCCATTCCATGTTTCGCTCAATGGTGGGCGAGCCACCGGCTCGCCCGTACAACGTTTCGCAGATTTCGGCGACCTATTGCCTATGGTATTTATTATGATTGCATTCATGGAATCAGTTAGAAGGTCATGCGCCGAGGACCATGCCGGTTGATCCGCGGCTCCATCCGATCCAGCAGCGACCGGTAGAAGTAATTGCGGTCGCGCAGGCGCACGAACTGGCTTTCCGGCTCAGCGGATCTGACGCAGATATGTTGATTCTCTCCCAACTCGGCCGCGACTCGTCCGTCGACCGTTAGCACGACGCTGTGCCGATTCTCTCGCGTTGGCTCAATATCAACGACTGCGCCCTGCGACAGCACGATGGGACGGTCCATGCTCAAATGCGGCGCCATCGGCACTAGCAGGATATTGCGCAATTCCGGCGGCAGGATCGGTCCGCCGGTCGCCAAGGCGTACGCGGTTGAACCGGTCGGCGTCGACAAGATCAAGGCATCGGCGTTGTAGGTGGTGGCCCAATGCTTGTCGATGTAGGCGGCGATCTGCACCATGCGCCCGAAGACGCTGCCGCTGATGACCACATCGTTGAGCGCGCGGAAAGAGCCGATCACGTCTCGCTTGTCTTCGAGCACGGCCGCTTGCAGCATCATGCGCTTCTCGATCCAGTAATCGCCGGCCAGCAATTGTTCGAGGCCAGCCTCGCAGTCCGCCGGTTTCTCGATCTCGGTTAGGAAACCGAGCCAGCCCATGTTGATGCCCAGCACCGGCACTTGGTATTCAGCGCAGACGCGCGCGGCTCGCAGCATGGCGCCGTCGCCGCCGATCGCCATGACCACATCGGAGCAAGCGACATCCGTCGCGACGCTGCCCTCATTCCAATCGGTACAGACCCAGTGTTCAATTCCGCGCTGGCAAAGTGTCGCCGCGATTTTGCGCGCCACCGGATGGGTATCGGGACGCGTGGGATGGGCGAGCACGCCGATTCGCTGGATGTCGCTCAATGTCGTCTCTTTCGCTGCGTCTTCCCACAGCATTATGACGCAGATTCTACGGCAATCCCATATCGGAACTCATTAGCTTCGCGGCTTCGTTGCCGTGTCGCGCGCCAAATGGAATCGATTTCAAGAAATTGTGATAGACTGAAAGTTAGACAATCGTTTAGTGCGGCTGTCCAGTTGCCGTTTCGGAGAGGAGACCGATTATGTTCAAGAAATGTACGTTGATTTTGTTTGCAATGATGCTTCTGCTGGCGCCGGCGGCAATGGCGCAAGCGGACAATCCAAGTATCGCCATTCTGCGCTTTGGTCCGCTGCCGAACAATGATATCACCGAAGGCGCCATCCTCGATGTTCTGGAATCGTATGGCTTTATTTCGGCGGAGGAGAATCGCATTTTCGAAGCGCGGCGCGATTACGAAGGCGAGCATATCACGATCCATTGGGGCGACGCCGGCTTTGATTTTCCGACATTGAATTTAATGCTGGAAGACGCGCTGGATAAAGAGGTTGACGTGTTGATCACGCAGGGGGCGACGGTGACCCAAACCGCTGTGCAAATCACCAGCACAATGGATATGCCGACGCCGGTGCTCTTTGTTTCGACGCCTTATGAGGGTGGCATCGCCGCCGAAGCGGCCTCCGTGAAACCGGATCATGTCGCCGGGGTGTCGGCCGCGCTGTCTTACGATTACGCCTTTTCCGTGCTGCTCATGCAGGATCCAGACATTGAGCGGGTCGGCGTGATTCACAGCTTAAGCGATGCGTCCGGACGGCACGGCGCTCAACAGATCATGGAATCTGCTGAGTCATTGGGCATAGAGGTACATATAGCCGGGGTCGTCGCCTTGGCGGATTTGCGCCCGGCCGCTTATGGCCTGGTGGATGACGGCGTGGGCGCCATCATGCTCCCGCTAGATACCATCACATCCAGCGGATTGCCCATCATCACCGAAATCGCCAGCGAAATTGGTTTGCCGGTGTTCTTTCCCAGCTTCAGCGCGATCTTTTACGGCGCCACCATCGGCGCGGGCTCGTCGCCAATGTACACAAATGGCATCAGTGTGGGGCGCATATTGACGGCCCATCTGAATGGCGATGTGGATATTGCGCGCCTCGGCATCGGCACGGCCGGGGATCTCTTCGTCGGCGTCAATCTGGAGTCGGCAGAAGCGCAAGGAGTTGATATCAGCGAAGCGGTGATGGAACAAGCCATCGCCGTCATCGAGACCGGCGGCAGGAGGAAGCTGGCGCCGGAGGTGCTGGCGGCGATTGCGCGGCGTGGCCGAATCATCCCGTTGGAGCAGCGCCAGGCGGATGACCAGGCTTGGCTCGATTCTCTGCATTGCACTGACGAAATGATCGCCGAGCAGCAGGCGGCGCTGGACGCGGCTGGCGAGTAAGCGCGTTTCACCGCTAACGCAGACACATAACGTTTGGAGGCTGACGAGCTTCGTCAGCCTCTTTTGTTTTGCAATATTGCGCTATAATTGAGATATAAAGGAGGCGCAGAGGAGACTTCAGATGCACAAAATGATTGCGGTCTTGATGCTAATGGTGCTGGCAGCGCCATTCGCATCGGCGCAGGAAAGTGACAATCCAACGGTCGCCATCCTGCGCTTCGGAATTTCCCTGTCCGATGCCAGCCTGGAAACCGCCGTCATTGATACATTGCTTGTTTATGAATGGGTCACTGAGGAAGAACACGCGCTGCTGAATGAACGGCAGGATATCGAAGGCGAGAAGATCAACATCTCTTGGGCGGACGCCAGCTACGATCTTACCAATGTCAGTTTTATCGTCGACAACGCGCTTGATCGTGGCGCCGATTTACTGCTCACCTTGTCCACCCCGGTCACGCAAATCGCCGTGAACACCACGCTGGATCAAGACGAGCCCACACCCGTGCTGTTTTCAGCGGTCTACAGTCCTTATCAGGCGGGGCTGGCTGACGCGCCCTGCATCAAACACGCTCATGTCACCGGTTCAGAAGCCGTGCCGCCTTACGAAGACGCGTTTCAGATTTTCCAGCTGCTGAACCCGGCGCTAAATCGCTTTGGCTTGATCTACTCATCGAACGACGCGGCCGGCATCTATGGCGCGGAGCAGATCGCCGCCATTGGCGAATCCCGGGGCTTGAAAATCGAAAGCGCGGCGGTGACCAGCGTCAGCGATTTGCGCAGCGCGACGCAAGGCTTGGCCAATGACGGCGTTGAGGCAATAGTCTTGCCCTTTGATTACACCGCCGCGGTCGGTCTGCCAATCATCGTGACCGTCGCCACCGAGAATCAAATTCCCGTCTTCCATCCCCATCCGGGCTCGGTTTTGGCGGGCGCGACGGTCGGCGCCGGCTTCTCCAATTTCTATACCCAAGGCATCAGCACCGGTCTCAGGCTTGCCGCTTATTTGAACGGCGAGCTTGATTTCGAGACGACAGCTATCGATAGCCTTAGCGGTCTATCCGTTGGCATCAATCTGGATGTCGCGAATGACTTGGGTCTTGAAGTACCTCCGGAGTTGCAAGAGATGGCGGAAATGGTGGTCGAAAACGGCGCGTCCGCGATGTCGCCGCTAGGTCTTTTGCGGCTGCTGGATTCGATGGGCGCGACTGACGAGATCAAGCAGATGGCGGCTGCCTATTTGCAGAATGTGGATGTAAGCGCCATGGCCTCGGAGCCGGGCGCGCAGCAGCAGGCGGCGGCGATGATCAATCAGATGCTGATTGCTGGGAGACAGTCGCCGGAAAACCTGGCCGCTGATCGCGAATATCTGGACAGCCTGCAGTGCAGCGACGAGATGATCGCCGAGCAGCAGGCGGCGCTGGACGATGGGAGCTAGCGCGATTCCCGACAAATCAGGAAACGCAATGCTTGTCCGCTGATGGTCTACCCCCTCCGGTCTCCCCATATCAGTGGGCTGACGACAGGACAGCTATTCAGGGAGCGAAATATCGCCGCAAATTCTGTATTTTCTTGGGCTTTTTCGGGTGACTCACAGAGTCGCCCCTGTTTACGTTGCGGTCAGCCAACCCCACCCCCCGGCCCCCTCCCCAGCGAGCTAGGGAGGGGGAGCTAAATCCAGCGGGCGCAAGGTATTTTGCGTGGGCGGCGGCATTGTCGCGCGTTTGTCTACAGTTTTCGCCACGAGAGATGCTTTTGACGTCTGCTTTGGCGGTCTCTTGTGCGGTTGCCTCCAACCTGTCCCGTCCTCAGTATCAATGGGGGGAGGGTTTCGCCGAGATCTGCTTTCATTGACGAATTCTCTGGCGGAACCTCCCAGTTCGCTGAATTTAGCTCCCGTCCCTTATGCTTCGGGGCGGGGCCGGGGGAGGGGTTGTAATGGTCCTGAAAAACTGGACACCTAGTAAAGAGAGTATACTGGATGCACAG
>JAPOWK010000115.1 GCA_026707665.1 Chloroflexota bacterium | reverse complement strand
GCACGGCGGTGCCGACATTGTCGGTGGCGTAGACGACGAATACTTTTTTCATGGTTTGCCTTTTCCCATATTCAATGCGATGCATTGTCCATTGGTGGGGCTGGGTTTACAAGGCGTAACTCAGGACGAAGAAGTCGCCGTTGAAGGGGTGGGTGATTGTGGTCTCTCTACCCTGCTCAACCTCTATGCGAGACAAAGCCTGTCCCAAATGTCGCTTGCGGCAGTTTATTTCCTCAGCCGAGCGCTGCGGCAGGACAAGGTTTATGGTGTCGTACGCAATCTCAGGAAAGTAATATGAATTCAAGATGTTCGCCCGTTCTTCGACTTCTGCATAGATACCCAACCTGAAGCTAACTGCAGCGTTATGAACTGAATGAACGTGGTCGGAAAAGCACTCGCGCGCCAGCAGGTCTGCCAAATTGTTTACAGCATCGGAGTTGACAGTAAGGTCGGATTCTGCGCCGTCGTCCATTAATTGGTGAAGCGTATCCCGAACCAGTTGTTTGGATGTTACCGTCGCAAAGAAACTGCCATGTACTAGGCAGATCTTAGTGTAGAAGGGATGCCGATTACGAAGCAGGTAGTAGACTTCTCGCAACTCATGTGGTCGGGCGTCGTCCTCTGACTTCCGTATTGAGCGAGCGATTGCAACTGCCTTTTGGCGTCCAAGCGAGCGAATGGACATTTCCCCGCAAGGCAAATGTGACTTGAAAGTCGGTGCGGTCAGAGACTCGCCGTCCATCAGCCCAATGATTTCGCCGCCAATCGGTTCCCCGCCCAGATTACTGCGCAGTACAAAGGTCGGGAAGCCAGACCTATTGAGGTAAACGACACCAGCCGGGCGAGTGTAGAACTTGGACAGGCTGGCGGTCTTCGGCAAGATGGGGCGGATATCTAACAGTAAGGAGAAAAAGTGGTAAATCCCGAACATGTTAACTCCTGCCACTTGTTAGGCAGGCCAACATGGCCACAGCCGGCGCAAGAATTCAATAGTTTCTAATGAAAAGCTCGTTACCCTTTTCTGCCTTGCCCTGCATGTAGTTGTTCATGCCATATTGCAGCGTCCACTCAGTGATATCCGCGAAGCTGAATAGGTCGCGGATGACTGGCGAATCGTCATAAGTAATCAACCACTTATGCGGGCAGCGTCGCATATTCTCGGCAAAGCGCTCATGGTCGAAACTGGTATGAAGCTCGCCGTTGACACCATACAATCTCGACTGTGTTGCCTTCCAGTATGGCGGGTCAAGGAAGATGAAAACGTTTTCTCCTGCTTCATGCAACATAGGCTCGTAATCGCCGAGGCAGATTTCCACATCTCGAAGCAAAGGTTCAAGTCGCCAAAGCCTTCCGATTGACGAATCGGTAAAGCGTCGTTCAAACGCGTATTGCGAATAGCCGCCCGAATCGACCACGCCTGAGAAGGTGATGCGATTCAGCACAAAATAGCGCACCGCCCGTTCCATGTCAGTGGGCATCGCGCCTGGCGTATGCAGAAAACGCCACAGTTCTCTTCCATCTTCATAATCGTCTTTGAATGACTGTACGCATTGCGCCAGTTCATCAATGTTCTGTTGCGCCGCGCGCCAGAAATGAACGAGATCAACATTCAAGTCGTTTACCACATAGCGTTGGATTCGGCGCCCAAAGAGGCATCTTATTGCCAAAAAGACAGAACCGCCTCCGATGAATGGCTCACGGTATTCTTCAATGTGAGCCGGAACGTGCTGCATAATCTGCTTAATGGCGCGTGATTTGCCGCCGGGGTAGCGCAGCGGGCTTTTGACCTGATTCATTTGTTGCTCGCGATTTCAATACTAAACCCTGGATTGACGGCGAGTTCCTGATTCAAGAGTCTAAGCAAACGTCGCCTCACCGAGGTCAAATTGTTGGCGTCGGCGAACGATTCTATGGCTGCCTCGCCGTCATCAGGCAGCATCAGTACGCCTCGAATTTTACCGGTCAGCTTCAATCGAGTTGTAAATTCTATCGGTTGGCTGTCCAGATAGAGCTCGTCAATGCTGTAAAACAGGATATTCCTAAACAAGCCATCTTGAATATCGCCCAAGCTTGGCATTTTGTATTTTGTAGTATTCTTCGACTCTTGAAGTACAAGCCTGCCGTCTTCCCAAAACACTCCATCGGCGGTCAGATGATAAATCCCGCCTTGCAGATTCACCAACTCAAAATAGGCCTTGTCTCCGTCGGTAAGCTGTTCAAGGTCGTGCGTCGTCATAGCTTCACGCTTGGCCGCCGCCGAGGACCTTTCAGACGAATGCCGGGCAAAGGCGTCCAAATTAAATTTGCCGTCAACCAGGTATTGTTCAAGTATCGCCAAGTGTTTTTCGGCCGGGTGCATTTCAACATTACACTGTTTGCCAATCCGTTCGTAGCTTTCGACCGCTTGCCGATACACAAATCCAAAGTCCCTCTCAAAGTGCATTGTATTCCAATGCAACGCGGACTTTTGAGCGCGTTTGATCTCGCGCATTTTTTCAACGACAAATTCACTATTGAGCAGTTGACCCGTGATCCTGTTTCCGCCGCGCTTCGAATTTGGCTCGGCGTGCTCGTACCAAGCGAGAATTATGTATACGCTAGTCAAGTTCATCCGCGCGAGTGTCATAGACCCGAGGCGTTCGTTGTTCGGCGTGTCTTTGCCTTCATCTTTGATGACCGGAATGACCGTAACTCGTTTCGTCTGCAAGTGATAAGTCCGGTAGACTCCCGCCGCAGGATAAGTTCGGCTTGGTTTGGGACCTTTCCACTTTGAATATCCAAACGATGTGTCGTCTGCGAATTCAATGATCCCGGACCCGGGAGCGGCGTTGATGTCGAATCCTTCCAATGCAAAGTGCTCAAGCGGCTTAGTACGCACCTGAGGATCGTACTCGATATCGCGAATGATTCCCTTTAGACGAAGGACTTTAGACACAAGAGCGTTCCCTTTCAAGTTTTACGCCATGCGTTACGTGGATGCTACGATTTTACCCAACCACCACTATCAATCCATTAAGCATCTTCCGCCTCACCCAGCCGCGCCTGCAAACCCGCCAGCGCCTCGTCCAGCGTCAACTCGCCAGCGAAGTAGGCGCGCAGCAACTCATTCGACGCCGCGTAATAGTCCGGCGCCTGCGGATGCAAATCCAGCGCGATCGCCTGATCCTGCAGCTTGGGAACCTCACGCGCGAAGGAATTCAGCGCAGCTGCGATAGCTTCGTCATCAGTCTCGTAATCAATCCCGCTCGCAGCCAGGTCCTCGCGCGCCGGGATCGTCAGCGTGCGCGCGGCAAACTCGGCGCTGACTTCCGCTCCCAAGAGATACGCGAAGACCTTCGCCACCGCTTCACTTTCATTGGTGTCTTCATAAGCCACGAGCATAGTCGCCTGGACGACGCCCGTGCCGCCCGCCGGTCCCGACGGGTTCGCGACGATTGCCCACGCGAAGTCATCGCCGACCTGCGCCGCCACTTCTTCGACTTTCCAACTGCCGCAGATGTACATCACCGTCTCGCCGCGCACAAAATAATCCTGCGATTTGCCCGTGCCCAGCAGGGTATCAGCCGGCGTCTTGCCCGCTTCCATCAGCCCGTGGAGGATTTGAAGAAATTCGCCCAAGCGAGCTGCATTCGGCAGCGTCAGCCGACCGTCCTCATCAAAATACTCCGCGCCCAGGCTCATGGCGGGACTGACCAAGCGATGATCCTTGTTATCCACCGACAGCGCATAGGAGGCCTCTGTCGCACTCACGACTTCGTCCAGCGCCGCCAGCCATTCGTCCCAACTCGCGCCCTCGCCCGGCAGCGTCACGCCCGCCTGCTCAAACAGCGATACGTTGACAAAAGGCGCGACCACGCCCAAGGCGTCGGGAAATGCATAGATTCCCTGGTCGTCGGGGAGAACCCGCAAGAACTCAAAGTAGACTGGGCGAAAGTTCGCGGTCAGCGCCTCGCCGAGCAGCGGACGTAGATCGAGATCAATGCCCGGCATCCAGCCACGCTTGGAGCGAGCGATATCGTAGGCCTCATCCGCATCATACGCTGCTTGCAGTCGCGCAAGCATTTCTTCTTCGGCGGTCACGTCGACAGAAACTTGGATGTCCGGATTGATTTCTGAGAATTGCGCCAGCAAGTCGGCGTAGACTGCACATTCGTTACCATCCTCGAAGCACAGAAAGCGCAACTCGACTGTGTCCTGTGTCAGCGCGTATGCGCTGGTCAACAGAAACAAGGCGGGGAGAAGTACAAAGCACAGTACTCGTTTCATATAATCTTCCCTTTTCAGTGCAGGCGGGCGACTCACAGAGTCGCCCCTACATTGTTCGTTTTGGCGGGCGATATGATAGATAGTCCTGCCACTGTTGCGCTTCGACTTGAAGCAAATTGACAACCCTCTATTTCATGCCCGTTGTGGCGATGCCGGTGGTGATGTATTTCTGCAAGAATCCAAAGACGAAGGTGATCGGCAGCGCGGTCAGCACCGTCATCGCCAATATCAGATCCCACTGAATCGTAAGATCGCCCTGAAAAGTCTCCAGCCCGACCTGCAGAGTGAACATCTCGTTGCTGGTCATGACAATTTTGGGCCAGAGGAAATCGTTCCAGCGCCAAATCGTGGAGAAGATCGCCAGTACCGCCAGCGCCGGCGCCGCCAGCGGCAGGATCACTTGCCAGTAAATGCGCCATTCAGTCGCGCCATCAATCCGCGCTGAATCCAGCAGCTCATCAGGAATCGTCAGCATATACTGTCGCAGCAGGAAGACTCCGGTTGGCGTGCCAATCGTCGGGATGATGATGCCGATCAACTGATTGTTCCAGCCGAGCGCGGTGATAAGCAGGAAAGCCGGCACCAGGATCACGGATAGCGGCACCATCAGCGTACTGATGATCAGCATGAAGATGAAGCCGCGGCCGCGAAAACGATACTTGCTCAGCGCGAAAGCGGCCATGCTGTTGACAAAGAGGGTCAAGATCGTCGCCGAAGCCGTCACGATGACGCTATTGGCCAGATAGCGCCAGAAGTTGAAACTCTCAACGCCGCGGGTGTAGTTGTCGAGGCTGAAGCGAATGTTCTCGACCGGCGCGCGCTCATTCAGTTTTACTTTGATCACGCCCGCGTCCGGGTCCGCCGGGTCAATCATCTGCGCTTCCAAGCCCACGCGCCGCACTTGCACCAACTGAGCGGTCGTACCGCCCTCGAGCGTGACCTTGTAGAGCGGCAGCGGCTCATCGTAGCCTTCCACCGCCACCAGCTCCTGATGATAAGGCAGAAAGCGTGGCGGGAAGCGCTTGATATCGCCCGAACTCTTGAACGACGACATCACCAGCCAAAGCACCGGACCGAACATGACGATGACGCCGAGCAGCAAATAAGCGTAGGTGAAGAACGAGCGCCGGCGCGCCGTTCGGAAGAGCCAATTCAATACCGCCCCAATCGCATCAAATAACGATTGCAGCAATCCAACGAGCGGATCTAATACCAATCGCCTGAAATCGAACCATGGCCCGGCGACCAAATCGTCGCTTGACGCCAGGCTGGGCGCTCTGCCTTCTTTCTCCTCTTCCAGGCCCGTGCCTTGCACGCGCAATTGAATAACCGTTAGCACGATCAATACGGCCGCCATCACCAGCGAGGTCGCCGCCGCCAGGCCGAATTCGCGGAAGGGGCTGGCGAAGCCGTTGTTGTAAATGTAATGCACGATGTAAAGCGTCGCCGAGCCGGGTCCGCCGCCGGTGAAAGCGAAGACGACATCGAAAATCTGCACCGCGCGTATGGTGGAAAGGACGATGACCACCAGCATCGTCGGCGCCAGCAGCGGCAAGGTAATCGAGCGGAATGAGAGCCAGCTGCTCGCGCCATCTATGGCGGCTGCTTCGTATAAATCCGCCGGGATCGCCTGCAAGCCGGCCAGCAGAATCAGCGTGTAAAAGCCCATCAAGGACCAGACGCTGACCATCACCACCCAAAAGCGCGCCCAATTGCGATCGGTGAGAAAGCGCAGTTTTTCCCCGCCCATCCCAACTACGACCGCGTTGAACAGTCCGTTCTCTTGCAGCATCCAGCGCCAGATCATCGCAACCACAATCGGCGAGAGCAGCACCGGATAAAAGAAGACGCTGCGGAAGAAGCCGCGCGCGCGAATCCGCCCATTGAGCACGACCGCGGTGAGCAATGACACGGCGATCATGAAGGCGACCTGCGTTACGACGAAGCCGGCCGTATTGAGCACCGCTGCGGCGAACAGATCTTCGTCGCAGGTGGCGGGGCGCAAGAAGTCTCCACAATCAAAAAGTCGTTCCAGGTTGGCGGCGCCGACGAAGGGCCGCTGGCTGAGGAAGAGTTTGTCGCTGCCAGTGAAGGTATAAACGAAATTGAACAGCATAGGGAAGAGGACAAAGACAGAAAAAACAGTCATGTTGGGCGCGACGAAGACGTAGGCCATGCCGGTCACGCCGGTGAATTTCTGGATGCGCGAAAAGAAACCGTCAAGGAAGCTGACGGCAGCGTCGACGAAAAGAGCCAACGGGCTTCGCGGCGGACGTTTTGTCCTAGAGTTTAGTTGCGCAATCATGGTAGGTTGTCGGCGAGAAAGTGAATGGTATTCCGTAGCATGGGTGGTCGAGCCACCGGCTCGCCCGTACATTGTTTGCGCTTGGATGGGCGACCCTCAGTGTCGCGTAGACACTCACCGTCAGTCGACCCTACCGTATGTGAATCGGCGGGGGACCTAACGGCCGCCGAACTGGGTCCCGCTGCGGATAAGAAATGAGGCTGGAATCGTCTCCCAGCCTCATCGAAACCACTCTGCTCTTAGCCGGCCATATTGGCCGCCCCTTCGTCGAGCTGCTCCTGCAAGCGCGCCATCGCCTCGTCCAGCGTCAACTCGCCGGCGAAGTATTGCGCCAGCCTGGTATTCGAGGCATCGTAGTAAGCGAATGCCTGCGGATGCGCATTGAGCGCCACTGCCTGCTCATGGAACTTCGGCACTTCGTTGGCGAAACCAGTCAGCGCTGCGGCGACCGCCGGGTTGTCGGTCTGAAAGTCCACGCCCATCTCGATGACGGCTTGATGGGCCGGGATGAACAGCGCCCGCGCCGAAAATTCCTGGTAGACTTCCGGCTGCATCAAGTACTCGATGACCATCGCTACTTCTTCTGGATGTTCGGTCTGGGCATAGCCAACGATGGCGGCGCCGCCGGCGACTCCGGTGCTGCCGCCCGGCCCGTAGGGATTGGGCGCGACGATCCAATCAAAGGCATCGCCGATATCGGCGGCGAAGCGCCCGATCTGCCAACTGCCGCTGAAGTACATGACGGTCTCGACATTGATGAAGTAATCCTGCGCGCCGGTGTACTGGCTGGTGCCCAGCCAGGTCTCTGCCGGCGTCTTACCCGCGTCCATCAGGTCTTTGAGGATCACGGCAAACGCGCGGTAGCCTTCATCATCTTCCAGGTCGAAATTACCGTCTTCGTCAAAGAAGGTGGCGCCGAGGCTCATGGCGGGACCGGCGAAGCGGTGACCCTTGTTGTCGATCGCCATCGAGTACTGCAGGCCCGTAGCGCTCGCGACCACGTCTAGCGCCGCCAACCAATCGTCCCAGGTCGGCTCATCCATCATATCGCTCGGCAAATCGACGCCAGCTTGCTCAAACAACGTCGCGTTGACGTAGGGCGCGGTTACCGTCAAGGCATCAGGGTAGCCGTGCAGCCCGCTCATATCGTCTTCAGCGCGGAAAGCTGCCAAAATCGCCCCCGGGAAATTGTCTTCCAGCAGGGACGGGTCCATCATCAGCGGGCGCAGATCCAGATAGAAACCGGCCATGCCGGCAAAGTCAGTGATGCGCGCAATATCCGGCGCCTGCCCCGCTTCCACTTGCACCCGCAGTTGGTCGCGAACGGTGGTATATGGAACGGTATTCACCGCGACGGTGATGCTCGGATTCTCTTCACTGAAGCGCGCGAGCAAGTCTTCATAGATTGTGCATTCACTGCCATCTTGATAGCACATGAAATCGAGCTCGACCACGTCCTGCGCCAGCGCCGGCGCGGCCAGCGACAGCACAAAAGCGATGAGCAAAACTACTATTGCAAAGCGTTTCATCTTCTTTTCTCCTCCACTCGAGATAAACGTTACAGAGCCGTCAATGTGACCGCCCCGCATTTGTCGCCTGCGAATCACAGGCGTAAAACGGACAAATCCAGTATCCGCGCCAGCGACTCCAGCGCGTCTTGATGATCGCCATAGACTAGCGAGATATGATGCTCCAAGCCCTCGCGCAGAAGAGCGTCCATTACCGCCGCCGCGCCCGAATCGAATCGTATTGTACCACTCGTTCCCATGAATGCGGGAGGCGCCTTCAGCATTTCGCCGCCGCCGATGACCAGCCGGAACTCGCCGGTCGCCTCGCTCAAGCGGGCGATAGTCACGCGGCCCGGCTTCAGCGGGAACTGCATGAGCAGCGGCTTTTGCCGGTTGGAGTGGATGGTCGCCGCCGGCTGCACGTCGGCATCGGCCATCGACAGGGGCGCCAAACCGCAGTGCCAGAGCACGGCTTCGTCCCCGTCGACATCAAAAGAGACCAGGTCGCTGCCGAATGCCGGTTCACCGCTCACCCATTGCAGAATCAACTGCGTAATCGTGCCGTTGACATCGGCTTCGCAACTGCTCGGCGTCAGCGCATCGCTGAGCAGGGACATGGCGCCGCAGGCGGAACAACCCAGATCGGTGAAAAATTCGGGCCAGCAGCGCACCGCCATGCCGGTCAGCTTTTCCTCTTTCACCAACTCATCCAGCGCCACATACGCGCTCAACGTGCCATTGGTCGCTTCCGGCTCCATCTCGGCGAATCCGTCAAGTCGCTCGTTCAGGTCGGCGGCGATGGAGTCGACCGTCTCGGGCTTAGCCTCACGGGCGCGCGCGAAAAACCCCTCCAATTCGATCTGGGCGACTTCAACGCCTAGCTGCGCCTTCAGCGCCTGATGATTGACGCGGCAAGTGTCGAAGCCGTCGGGATGCTCGCCCAGCCGACCAATACGCGTACCCGCGAGCCGTTTCTTGACGCGAGCGGCGACGGCGAAACTATGCAGCTTCTTGAAGGCCGCCTCTTCGTCAGCCGCGGCATAGATATAGTCGTAGCGCAAGCCCGCGCGCCGCAAGCCATGCGCAGCCAGATTGATGCCGCAGAAGGAATTGATGCGCAGCCGCCCGCCGACCCGCTCCTCCGGCAGCGCCCACATCAGCAGCGGCACGTCGATCGCCCGCGCCAGCTGCAAGATCATTGTGCTATCGGCAAAAGTAGATTGCAGCATCAGGATCATGTCGATGTCAGCGGCCGAGAGCTCCGTGATGCAGGCGTCGATGGCGGCGCCATCCATGATTAATTCCGGCGAGCCAATCACGTTGAACCTGGGCGATATCCCGTCGTAGACCTGCGCCGTCAGTTCCTGCGCCAGTTCGAGGTCGAAGGTGGGGCGGGCGATCGGCGCGAAGCCGATGCGAATGTCTGAGGTGTTCATGGCATACCTGTCTTCAAGGCGGGCGACCTATGGAGTCGCTTCGTCGTCCTTAACGGAGAATGTGCTGTACGGGCGTGCCGGTGGCTCGCCCCTATGCCTAAATCTTATGTGTTTTCGAGTGACTCACAGAGTTGCCCCTACATAACCTCTGTTGCCAATCAGTCAAGCCAAATTCAGCGTCATCAAGCGCAGCTCGGTCATATCTTCGATCGCGTATTTGATGCCCTCGCGCCCGTAACCGGATGCTTTGACCCCGCCGTAGGGCATGTGATCGACGCGGAAAGTGGAGACCGCGTTGATATGCAGCCCGCCGACCTCAACGCGGTCCCAGGCATCCATGACGCGCTTGATATCGCTGGTGAAGACGCCCGCCTGCAAGCCATAGGGTCCATCGTTGATCAGCGCCACCGCATCGTCCCAGCTTTCATACGGGCTAATCGTGACCACAGGGGCGAAGACTTCTTCGCAGTTCACCCGCATATCGGGCGCCGTTTCGGTCATCACTGTGGGCGGGAACAGCGTTCCCACGCGCTCGCCGCCAACCAGAATCGACGCGCCCGCTTTCCGCGCTTCCTCCACCCAGGCTTCCGCCCGCTCGGCGTCACGCAAACTGATCATCGGTCCGATATCGACATCGGGATCGCGCGGATCGCCCACTTTGAGCGCGCCCACTTGCTCGACGAAGAGATCGGTGAAATCCTCAAAGACATCGCGTTGAATCAGCAAACGCTGCACCGAGATGCAATTCTGCCCGGCATTGGCGAAAGCGCCGGCCGCCGCTTGACCGGCCGCGTCTTCTAGATCGGCATCGTTATGCACGATGACGCCGGCGTTGCCACCCAATTCCAGCGTCACTTTCTTATGGCCGGCTTTGCTCTTCAGTATCCAGCCGACAGCGCCGCTGCCGGTGAAGCTGATCATGGCCACGCGCCTATCGGTCACCATCATTTCGCTATCGGGACCCCAAGCGTTCAGCATGCTGAAAGCCTCTGGCGGAAAGCCGGCTTCCAGCACGATCTCCGCCAGAATCACAGTCGAGAGCGGCGTCTTCTCGGCCGGCTTGATGATGATGGGGTTGCCAGCGGCGATTGCCGGACCGATCTTGTGGCAAGCCAGATTGACCGGATAGTTGAAGGGCGTGATGCCGAGCACCGTGCCCACCGCACCCCGGCGCGTGAAGCCCTGTCGATTCTCGCCGGCCGCCGTCCAGTCGATACTGAAGACTTCACCGCCGATCCGCCGCGCCTCCTCCGCCGAGATTTTGAGCGTCTCCAGGGCGCGGGTCGTCTCGCCGATGGCGGTCTTGCGGTTTTTGCCGCCCTCGAGGATCATCGCCTCGACCACTTCGTCAAAGCGCTCGCGCAGCAAGCGGACCATATTCACCAAGATTTCCGAGCGCCGGTGGCTGGGCAAGGCCCGCGTGATTTCAAAGCCGGCTGCCGCCGCCGCCATCGCATCGTCCATATCGGCCGCGCTGGCCATCGACACACTATCCACCAGCGAGTCGTCATAAGGAAAGCGCACTTCCATGACATCGTCGCTGCCGCGCCACTCACCGCCGATCAGGTTCTTTTGCGCCATGCGATTTCCTCTCCACTGCCGCTTTCAAAGTAGCGGGAAGTATAGCAGTTTCGAGGATGATTGTTCAGCATGTCTTGGGCGCTCCCCGACGCCCGGCATAAGCGGAGAAACTTCTGACCCCGTATTTGTCACTATTCAGCGCCTCATCGAGAAAGTCATTCCAGGCAGTGTTATCGGGTCGATTCGGCTGCGGGCGCCAAGGATGGAAGAAGGTCCAGTAATGATTGCAGACGATAGTAAGATCGTTCCGCGCCAGCGCCCTCCGCGCCAAGCGCAGGGATTCAGCAGGATCGCGCTTGTGGGAGAAGAAATAGTCGTCACAGACGAAGAGCTTCTGATCGGTCCGGATTTCCCCGGCGGCGAATCCCGAGATTTGCGGCAACTGTGGCACGGGCGCCAGATTCAGCGATCTTGTGCTGATGTTGAAACCGCGGGCGACCAGCTCCTCCAGCGCGACCGGCGAAATGCGATCGTAAGGCGGGATGAATGTCCGGATCGAGGCAGCGGGAAAAGCGCGCTCCAACAGCGCCATGCCCGCGTCAAGCTTCTGCCGTATGACTGCGCGATCGTGCGTGATGTACTCATAAAATGTGTGCGTGTATCCGTGAAGACAGATTTCAACCAGACCGGCCGCCGCTTTATCATTGAGAAAAGCGCATAGCTCGCGATTGTCGCTGACCGGGAAATTCTCGGCCTTGCCGCGATGTTCGGGCGGAATGCCCGGGTCGTGCGGATTGCCATCGGTCCAGTAGACGCGCGTATCACCGTAAACCCAGGGAATCACCGCCAGGCAGACCGGCGATCCCGCTTCCCAGACGCGACCGTAAATCGCCTCAAGCAACAGCGGCTTAGTGAAATAGCTCGTGTCATCGTCACGGAAAATGATCGTGGGCATCTGGCTTAGCCGCCCTCCTTGCGCATTTGCCGGGCAATTGACCGACTTCGTGAGCTACGCGCGGTGGGATCAAGCCGTGAATCTATGGGGCGTGCTGGGCGCAGCGTCGCTACCGGTATCCTGGCAGAAAATCCCCGTGCGCCTCGATTAGCTCGTCGACCATCGACCAGATCTGGTCCAATGTCAACTCGGCGCCCGTGTGCGGATCGAGCATTGCCGCATGGTGGATATGCTCGCGCTTGCCCGTCAGCGCCGCCTCGACCGTGAGCGACTGCACGTTGATATTGGTCTGCATCAGCGCCGCGAGCTGAGGCGGGATCGTTCCCACGCGCGTCGGCTGAATGCCGTTTGCGTCGACCAAACAGGGTACTTCAACGCAGCAGCCCTCCGGCAAGTTGTCGATGATACCGTCGTTGGCGACATTGCCGTAGATTGTTTGCGCCTCGCCCGTCTCCATGCTGTGGATGATCTGTGAGCCGTATTCGACGCTGCGCACGACTTCATTCAAGCTGGTGATGCTGCGCACGGTCCACTCTACCCCGTCCGTGTTGACATCGCGCAGGGCATAAAGGATCTCCTCACGCGTCGGAATGCGCCCGTCCGCCTCCGCCTTTTCCAGCAACTGCCAACTGATGATGCCGGCTTTGCAGCGCTCGATGTATTCGTCCAGCGGGATATTGAATTCGCCGATCAGATCGGGCGCGCTCGCTTTGATGAACCAGGGCACATATTCGCTGAAGTGCTCGCTGGATTCAGTGACGAAATAACCGAGCCGCTTCAGCATCTCGTAGCGCACGCGGTTATGTGGCGGGAAGCGGCCTTCTTCATACACTTGATGCAGCAGCGGATACAGGTCTTCGCCGGTAGCACGCCGTTCGAACTTGAGATAGAAAGCCATGTGGTTGATGCCGGCGACCAGATAATTGACCTCGTCAAAGGGGATGCCAATGTCCCGCGCCAGCTCATGTGCCGTGCCGGGCACGCTGTGGCAGAGCCCGACGGTGGCGATGTCGGTCGCGCGGATCAATGCCCACTGATTCATGCACATCGGATTGGCATAGTTGATCAGCAGCGCGTCGGGGCAAATCTCTTCCATATCGCGCGCGATGTCGATGAGGACGGGGATCGTGCGCAAGCCACGCATGATACCGCCGATGCCCAAGGTATCAGCGATTGTTTGCCGCAAGCCGTACTTCTTGGGAATCTCAAAGTCGATGACTGTGGCCGGCTCGTAACCGCCGACTTGAATCATGCAAATAACATAATCGGCACCCTGCAGCGCCTCGCGCCGATCGGTGGTGACTTCCACTGTTGGGCTGTTGCCCAGCGTATTGATGATATGCCCCGCCACCGCCTCCGATTGCTTCAAACGCTTGCTGTCGATGTCCATCAGGCATATCGTCGCGTCCGCCAGCTCGGGGTAGCTCCAAATGTCGCCCATCAAATTCTTGGCGAATACGGTGCTGCCTGCTCCGATGAAGGTTACTTTGGTCATTGCGCGGTCCTTTTGCGAGCTTGCCTTCCAAGCGCTTCGATTTAACCACAGAGCAACCCAGTCCAGTAAGGGCGAGCTGTAGACCCGCCTCGGCGGCGCGGGGTATACTTGCGCCATGCTCACATCCCCCGAACTCACCGTCATCGGCATTATTGTCGTCTTGCTCACTCTGATCGCCTTCACGCGGCTGCGCATTGACCTCATTGCCTTGCTCGTCCTGCTGATGGTCGCGCTGGCTCAGCTGGTGCCGGCCGACGCCGCCCTGTCCGGCTTCAGCAGTTCGGTGGTCATCACCATTATCGGCTTGCTCGTGATCACTCGCGGTTTGGAGCAGACCGGCGTCATGCAGTGGGTGGCGCGGCAGTTGGGCGCCTATGGGCGCGGCTCCGAAGCCAAGCTGATTGCCCTGGTCATGTCGGCTGGGGCAGCTGTTTCCTTGATCATGAATAATGTAGCCGCGGGGGCAGTTCTGCTGCCGGCTGTCCTGCAGGTATCGCGCGATGGCGGCGTCGCCGCTTCCAAGCTGATGATCCCGCTCGCCTTCGGCGTCACTGTCGGCGGCATGGCGACATACTTCACAACGGCCAATATATTGATGAGCGAGCTGCTGATCACACAAGGCATCGCCGGCTTGGGGATGTTGGACTTCATGCCAGTGGGCGGCCTGATTGTCGCGGCCGGTTTGCTTTACATGCTTTTATTCGGCCGACGCACCCTGCCTGATCGCGCTTCGCTGACGCAATCCTTCCATCAAGTCGACCTGCACGATACCTACGAATTGACCGACTCTTTGTGGCTGGTGCGCGTTATGCCCGGTTCCCGCCTGGCTCACCATACGGTGCAGGAAAGCGATATCAATGCCGAACTGGGATTGACAGTGGCGGCCGTCTGGCGCGGGCGCGAGACGATCACCATTCCCAAATCGAATCAAGTGATTTACCCCGCCGATGAGCTGCTGATCGTCGGGCGCGAAGAGCGCCTCCAGCAACTGCTGGCTTGGGGCATCGAGCTAATCGAGGGCGGCGCGCAGGCGGCAGCGAGCGAATTGCCGATTGAACCCATTGAGATCATGATCGCGCCCCGTTCCATTGCAATCGGCAAGACGCTCTCAGAAATGAAACTCAACCGCGATGCCGGTTTGCTGGCGATGGCGCTTTGGCGCGACGGACGAAGCTTCCACACCGATGTGCGCAAGATGCCACTTCAAGTCGGCGATGCGATTCTGGTCGTGGGCCAATCCTCAGACATTCAAAATCTGGCGAACAATAGCAACTTCATCCTGCCGGCCGGCGAATACTCGGCGCAGACAATTGAAAACCGCAAAGCGCCCTACGCCATCGGCATCACAGCTGTCGCCTTGGCGCTCGCCTTCATGAATATCCTGCCCCTGCCCATCGCCATGCTGGCCGGGTCGGCGGCAATGGTGCTCACGCGCTGCCTGCGGATGGAGCAATTCTACGCGGCGGTGGACTGGCGTACGATTTTTTTGGTCGCCGGCATGCTGCCTCTCAGTCTCGCCATCACCGAAACCGGCTTGGCCGACCGCGTCGGCGCCGTCCTGGAAGCGAGCCTGATTGACGCCAGCCCGCTGCTGCTATTTGCGGTCATCGCCCTTCTTACGATGCTGGTCGTCCAGGTGATCGGCGGGCAAGTGACGCCGCTGCTGGTCGGTCCAATCGCTATCAAAGCGGCGCTGCAAATGGGCATTGATCCGCGCGCGATGGCGCTGGCGGTCGCCATGGCTTGCTCGCTGGCATTCATCACGCCCATTTCCCATCCGGTGAATATTCTGATGATGGGACCGGGCGGCTACAAGTTCAGCGACTTTTCCAAGGTGGGCATCGGCATGACGATTGTGACGCTGCTGACGATGCTGCTGGGCTTGGCGCTGTTCTGGCGGGTCTAGGCGGGTAGCGCGGGCAGGTTCTCCAGCTTGGCGAGCCAGGCGTCGAAGAGCGGGCATTCGTCGCGGATTTTCTCTAGAGTGATTGCCCTAATTGCGCGTTCGCCCATTTGAACTTTTCGGTAACGCGGGAACATCTGCTGAATGCGTTTACTCGGCGCGCTTATTGGGCTGTCATCTATGTGTTCTGGAGTATCGAAGTCATTGCGAATCGCCCAGAATTGTTGAGCCAGTTCCTGTCTCCTTAATGCAAACGCCAGTTGCATCGGATCACTGAACAGCAAACCTTCAAACTCATGCATTTGGACATAAGGGATGAAGCGCCGCATTGGTCCCTCATCCAACGTTTGCGCTAGTTTGTCCGCGAACGCGTCACAGACGACGCCCAGCTTGTCCGACAATTCCGATTTTGTCGCAGCTTCTTTCTTACCGGGAAAGTCCGGTTCTATACCGTAGAAGTCGATTAATGTCGTGCAGTACCAGTTGCGATTGTTGAGTAGCTGGTCGCGAATGTTCATCTCTAGTCTATCGAAAGTTACGTTTCCGCCCCTTCTCCTTCGCCCGATCCGGACTGGATGAAAGTATACGTCTTTGACCGCTAGCTCAGGCCCAAGTATGTTCTTGACAACAGTGCTCTCCGTCCTGCCCTCACAAATGATGTAGATGCTTGTCACTAGGGCAGGCCTCCGCCGAGTACGTTCTTGTCCCACAATTCGCCGACGGAGAAATCTTTGAGCCAAACGTCAAAATCGCACTCCTTGAGTCGTTTGAATATCGAAACCCCGTCGAGTAATTCGACGACAATCAAGTCATCAACAGAGAACTCGTCAAGCAGTTGCGGCGATTGAGTCGCCACGATGACTTGCATTCGTTCAGATGCGGACTCCAGAAGGCTTCCGAGCAGAGTGATGGCGTAGGGGTGCAGACCAAGCTCTGGCTCGTCAATGATGATAGTGGACGGCGGGTCAGGCTGCATGAGCGCGGTGACCAAGCAAATGAATCGAAGCGAGCCATCGGAAAGTTGACTCGGTATGAATTCGTAATCGAAGTCTTTGTGCCGCCACTTGAGCATGATGCTGTTCGCATTAAGCGCTTCTGGTTCCAAGACGAAGTTGTCAAGGAAGGGGATAGCGAGCCGCGCAGTCTCGACAATCTCGCCATAGATGTCTTTGTAAACATGTTTGAGCATGTACAAGTAAGCTGCCAGATTGCCAGCGTCCTGTCGCAGATATCGATTGTCATGCAATTGGCTCGTGAGCTTAACCGGCGCGCTGCTGCTTGTGTCTTGAATATGATACGCCCGCCAATTCGCCATAGAGTTGTAGATGATATTGGGATACGGAATTGGACCATTGCCCTCCATATTTCTATGCATTTGTGACTCAGCTGTGCCAGATACTAAGCCGTATGTATAGCCTTTGGTTGGTGTTGCCTGATATCCGAAATTTGTCACGCTAATCGTAAACCTATCCGTATCCGTAGGTTCCAAGTACAATTGAAATGACATGTCGTCGAAATGAATGTCGGAAGACAGACAGGTTGTATGTCCTGCTCCAAAGGTAAGTAGCCGACTGGCGCCTCCCCGTTTGGCCACCCAAACCTGCAGCCTTCCTCCGAGCATCTCAATTAGCATTCGGAAATAGCTGACCAGATTACTCTTCCCCGCCCCATTCGGACCAATCAGCACATTGAGCTGGCCTAACTCAAGCTCTACATCTTGCAGGGTTTTGAATCCCTTGATCGTTAGCTTGTCGATGGGACGCTTCTCAACCACGGCGCTTCGCCTGACACTTCAGCAAATGCAACTGATAGCCAATAATAACACAGTGCACAAGGCTAGAACGGCAATCGCAATCGTCGCTAGTCGACGCATGAGGCGAGGCAATATGCGCGCCGGCCGCCGGGCCTCCCCTATAGGCGCGCTGCTTGCCTTATCGAATTAACGACATACAATATACTTAGAATATGGATGAAATATACCGCTAAGAAACATCTTTCATCGGAGCGTCTCATTATGACAGCGACTGCATCAGCCGCCAATCAACCGCAAGCCTCCGCTTTGAGCGCAAATCGAAGCTTCATCCTGCGCGGCATCATGCTGGCGGTCATCGTGGGGGCCTTCATGTCGCTCGGCAACGTCAATATCGGCGCGATTGGGCAGGGGCTGGGCTACGCGCTGGCGGGCGTCACGGTCTTTATGACCTTCCGCGTCTTGGGCTTCGTCGATCTGACGGTGGACGGCGCTTTTCCCATCGGCGGCGCCGCCTGCGCCATCCTCATCGTCAATGGGCACAGCCCCGAATACGCCATGCTGATGGGGTTCGTCGCCGGCGCGCTGACCGGCATGGCCACCGCATTAATCGATATCATTTTCAAAATCGAAGGCTTGCTCGCCAGTATCATCGTCATCACCGCCGCCTATACCGTGACCCTGCATGTGATGGAAGGCAAGAGTAACATTCCATTGCTCGGGCAGGAAACATTGATCAGCCGCCATTCCAAAGCCTTCCGCACCTGGCTCGTCGAGCAATTCGGCGATCAAATGCGCCGGCAATCGACCAACCTGTTGGAGATCATTCTCTTCGGCTTCATCGTCTTCATCGTGCTTGGCATACTCTACTGGTTTCTGCGCAGCGAAATTGGTCTGGCAATCCGCGCCACCGGCAAAAACCCACAGATGGTTCGGGCGACCGGCTTGAATCACAATCTGATGATCATCATTGGCTTGATGACAGCCAACGGCTTGGCTGGCGTAGCCGGCTCCTTGGTCGTGCAGCAATTCGGTTTCGCCGATGTCAGCCTTGGCTTCGGGCTCATTGTGCGCGGGCTGGCCGCCGTGATCATCGGCGAGGTGCTACTGCGTCCGCGCAGCGTCGGTCAACTGCTGATCGCCGCCGTCACCGGCATGTTGGTCTTCGACATTTCCCGCGCCTGGATCTTCAGCGCCCTGGATTTGCCGACCACCGATATACAATTTGTGAGCGCGCTGGTCGTGCTGGCGGCGCTGGGCGCGCCAAGACTGTACGACCGCTGGAAGACTTATCAACAGAGACTTGGCGGATAGGCTTTAAGATGCTTTCACTTGATCAGGTATCCGTAACCTTCAACGCTGGCACGGTCAACGAGGTCCGCGCCCTCCGGGACATCTCGCTTCTGGTGGAACAAGGCGAATTCGTCACCGTCATCGGCTCGAATGGCGCTGGCAAGAGCACGCTATTCAACGTGATTTCGGGCGCGGTGCAGCCCGATAGCGGCCATATCAACCTGGACGGGGAAGACATGACCTACTGGCCCGAATATCGCCGCTCCCATGACATCGGCCGCGTCTTTCAAGACCCGCGGTTGGGCACCTGCCCCGGCTTGACGATCCGTGAGAACTTGTCTCTGGCTGCGATCCATGGGCGAAGCGCCGGCCTTCGCCGTGACGTGAAGAAAGGGGAAGAGGCTTGGTTCTTTGAGCAATTGGAACGCCAGCATCTGGGCTTGGAACACCGACTGGATGCCGATGTCGCCCTGCTCAGTGGCGGGCAGCGGCAAGCGATCACCCTGGTCATGGCGACCTTGACCAAGCCCAAGCTGCTGCTGCTTGATGAACATACCGCCGCCTTGGATCCGAACGCCGCCGAGCAAGTGATTCTGCTGACGCAGCAATTGGCGGAAGCGAACGACCTCTGCGTCGTCATGATTACCCATAGCATGCAGCAGGCATGTGATTTGGGCGACCGCGTCATCATGATGAATCGGGGAAGAATCGAGTTTGAAATCGCCGGCGAAGAACGTAGAAACCTGAAGCCGGCCGACCTGATCGATCGCTTCCATTCGCTGCAAGACGGTACCGAACTCTCCGACGCGCAGTTGCTCAGCTAGGCTTCGGATTTTGGCGGTGTTTAGCGCCGAAGAGAAGATATGATAAGGTTTGATTTGCGCCGCTGGAGGATCAACATGCGAAAGATTGCTGCGCTCTTGCTCGCTTTGACTTTGTTGACATTGACGCCGCCGGCAATGGCGCAGAACAATGACAATCCCACGATCGCCTGGTTAAAATGGGGCGATTCCAGGAATGTCGCCTTAGCGGAAAAAGCCATCCTCGATATGCTCGAAGTTTACGGCTTCATCACCGCGGATGAGCGCGCTATGTTGGATGAGGAACGCTCGATTGAAGGCGAGCGCATCAACGTCATTTACGGCGATTCCCTGTTTGACCGAATGGAAGCCAATGCCATCATCGACGAGGCGCTCGACAAGGACGCCGATGTCTTCATCACCTTCACCACGCAGATGACCCAAATCGTCTATTACGCCATCCGCGAATTCATGGACCCGCCCAAGCTAATCTTTACGGTGACTTCGGGACCGTACATCACCGGGGTCGCCCAATCTTCATGCGTCAAACCCGATTTTGTCATCGGCACGGTGCCGGTGACGAATTATGAAGACATTGTGCCCCTGCTGCGGATGCAGAACCCGGACATGAAAGTGGCGGGCGCGATATGGTCGCCACAGCAGCGCGCCAGCGAAGTCGGCGTCGGCCGGATCAGGGCGATTGCCGAAGCGCTTGACCCGCCCTTGAACATCGTCGACGAGACCATCATTGTGACCCCCGATCTGTATCAAGCGGTCGATAAGCTGGCCAATCGAGGCGCCGAGGCCATTATCATTCCCATCTTCACCTTTCAAGGGTTCAGCCTGCTGCTGTCACTGACGTATGACTATGGGCTGCCGATCGTCTTTTCCGCGCCACAGAACGCCTATCGAGGCGGCACGATCGGCGGCGGATTCTACGGTCTTTACAAGCAAGGCGTCATCGCCGGCAACATGCTGATCGCCCATCTAAACGGCGACATTGATATCGCCACGACCAGCATCTACGAAAGCGATGATTTCGCCTTTGCCGTCAACCTGGATGCCGCCGACCTTCAAGATGTCGAGATTTCGCAAGCGCTGCTGGATGGCGCCGCTTATATCGTTGAAGACGGCCAGACTGCGCAGGGCGTTACGCTCCAATGGCCGGAAGCCGAGATCACTCTGCCCGACATGTCAATGGAAGAGCGCCGCGCAGCCGACCTGGCCTTCCTCGCCGGGCTGGAGTGTACCCCGGAAATGATCGCCGAACAGCAAGCGGCATTGGCGCAGGCGAACCAATAGCGCTTACCAACTGACCGCACGATCTTGCCTGGCGCAAGGGTTTTCGCAAAACGATGAGAAGTGTAACGTAACATAAACTTCTGCCTTTCGAATGAGACGATACAAAGCGACCAACCAATGCGCGCAAAAAAATTGATTGTGCTTATGTTCGCAGCGCTCTTTGTCGCGGCGCCGACGCTGACGCAAGATGGTGGCCAGCCGACAATCGCGATTCTGCGCTACGGCGGCACCTCCCTTACCGCTTTGGCCGAAAAGGGCATCCTGGATATGTTGGAAGCCTATGGCTTGGTCAATGCGGCAGAACGCGCCGTTTTGGATGAGGCGGAAGATCTGAAAGGCGAGCGCATCAATATCATCTACGGCGACGCCGACTTCGATATCCCTGCGGCCAATATCATGGTCGAGGATGCGCTGGACCGCGGCGCCGATACCCTTCTGACGCTGTCAACACCCGTATCGCAAATCGCCGCCAACATCGCGCGGCAAATGGACGACCCGCCGGCTGTCATTTTCGCGATCGTCACCGCGCCTTATTTCGCCGGCATCGCCGACGCTCCCTGTATCAAGGACAGCCACATAGCCGGCACACAGACCGAAGTGCCCTATGATGAATTTGTGCCGCTGCTGATGGTGCAAGACCCGGATATGAAAGTGATTGGCACGATCGTGAACCTGGCTGAACCAAACAGCGTGTTTGGCGCCGATCGCATCACCGACCTTGGCGAGGAACTTGGGTTACAGGTCGAAGTCACGCCAGTCGTCGCCATCGCCGATTTGCCCTTGGCAACCGCCAGCCTGATAAGCAAGGGCGTCGAGGCGATCGTCTTGCCCGCCGGTTATACCACCTCCAACGGTTTGCGCGCTGTGGTGGAAACTGCTGCTGAGCACCGCGGGATTCCCGTCTTTTCCATAAGCGCGCAGCACGTTTATCGCGGCGCGACCGTGGGCGCTGACTTTTACAGCCTGTATCGCGAAGGCGTCACTGCCGCTCGTATCTTGATTAGCCATCTCAACGGCGACATCGACATCTCGCGTCTGAGCGTCAACTTGAAGCCCGGTTTCACCGTCGCTGTCAATCTCGACGCCGCCGCCGCGGCCGGTGTTGAGATCTCCGATGAACTCCTGGCATTTGCCGATTGGATGATTAAGGATGGCGTCAGTAGCGAAGGCGTCACGCCCGAGTTGCCTGAACACGGCATAGAATTGCCCGAGATGACGCTGGAAGAACGGCGCGCTTCTGACCTCGCCTTCTTGGCCGAGCTTTATTGCACCGATGAGATGATCGCCGAGCAGCAGGCGGCGCTTGATGCCAAGGAAAGTTAGTCGATCGCGTCGCCATTGGCAGAGCCAAATACTTGAGGCGAAGCCAAACGACATACCTTATTCTCGCCGCGAAAAGCTATTGAGATTCTGGCTACTAATCATGATATGATGGTTTTAGTCGCTTCACATAACGGCTAGCTTATCGGCTTTAACGAATAACCAATGACGGAGGACAAGTCATGTTCACAAGATTACTGATTGCGGTACTCATTGTTTCGATGCTGGTCATCGCGCCCACGCTGGCGCAGTCTGATGACAAGCCAACAATCGCCTTCCTTAGATATCGAGCCAGCGGTACAGAAGATATCGCAAAACCCGGCATATGGGATGTCTTGCAGGCTCACGAGTTGATTTCGCCAGCCGAACGCGCATTGCTGGATGAGGACCTGGATCTGAGCGGCGAGCACATCGATGTCTTTTGGCTGGACGCGGCAAGCGATATCACCAATATCAACGCCATGGTGGAGAAGACGCTGGATCGCGGCGCCGACATTCTGCTGACTTTTTCAACGCCGGTCACCCAGATTACCGCAAACATCACAAAGGAGATGGACGACCCGCCGGTTCTGCTCTTCGCCATCGTCAGCGCTCCCTATTCGGCCGGCATCGCTGATTCGCCTTGCATCAAGATGCCGCATGTCAGCGGCACACACTTGACGATTCCTTACGAGCAATATGTGGGCTTGTCCAAGATTCAGTCGCCCGATATTCAGACCATCGGCACGATAGTCGATCCGGCGCAATCGCAAAGCGTCTATGGCGTTAGTCAGATCACTCGATTCGCAGAAGCGCTCGGCTTGCATGTTGAAGTCGCCTCCATCGCATCGGCGGCTGATCTACCCCAGGCGACAGCAAGCCTGGCGGACAAAGGCGTGGAGATGGTGATGATAGGCGCAGGCTATACCGAGTCGAGGGGTATACCGGCGGTCCTTGGCGTGGCGAAAGACTACGGTTTACCGGTCTTCGGCGTATCCCCTCGCATGATTTATCATGGCGCGGTGGTCGGCGCGGGCTTTGATGACTTTTACGGCGAAGGCGTGACTGTTGGGCGGATGATCGCCGCTTATGTTGATGGCACACTGGATATCAACACCACCGGAATCAGCTCCAGGATAAACCTCGGCGTGGCCGTCAATCTCGATACGGCTGAGGAATTTGGGATTAGCGTTGCCGATTCCATATTGGATGCGGCCGTAATGGTTATCGAGGGCGGAGAGCTCAACGTACTTAGCGAACCGCCCAGCTTGCCTGAAATGACGCTGGAAGAGCGCAAGGCGGATGACGCCGCCTTCCTGGCTGAGCTCGAATGCACGCCCGAACGCATTGCCGAAGAGCAAGCAGCCCTGGACGCCGCTGCCGAATAGCCAGCTTAAGCAGCCGATTATCGCGCGTCTTGAGAGAGGGCGGTTGGAAACAGTCGCCCTCCTTTTGTTTCCGTCGCGATCGGCTTTTGCGATTCGCCTCCGATTCTGTGATCTTCTCAAGACGCGCAGAGTCAAATTGTGTTACGCTAACTGATGTGCGGAGACTTAGAAAGCAGGACACCCTATGTACACTAGAATACTTGCAGGAATGATAATATTGGCGCTTACGGTCGCTGCTTCGGCGCTGGCGCAAGATGAGGCCAAGCCGACAATCGCCTTTCTGCGTTACGCTGGCACCGCCCCAGTCGCGGAGGCAACCGCCGGAATCCTCGACTCGCTGGAAGCGTATGGATATCTGACTTCCGCTGAACGCGCCGCGCTGAACGAATCCGTTGATCTAAATGGTCAAAACATCAATCTTCTCTATCGCGACGCCGGCTTCGACCTTCCATCGGTCAATCTCATGGTCGAGGAAGTGATCGACAAAGGAGCGGACGCGCTGGTGACGATCACGACGCAAGTGGCGCAGATCGCCGTGAACGCCACCCGCGACATGGAAGACCCGCCGGCGATTTTGTTCAGCCTGGTGACGACGCCTTTCGGTACCGGGATCGCCGATTCAACCTGCATCAAGCCGGGTCATGTTACGGGTACGCAGCCGGTTCTGTCCTTTGCCGACTACGTGCCGCTCGTATTGGTTCAAGATCCTGACATCCAGGTCATTGGCACGATCGTAACGCCGGATCAACCTACGAGTGTTGTCGGCGCCCAGCTAATCCAGGATATCGGCGCATCCCTTGGCTTGACTGTCGAGGTCGCTTCCGCCATTTCCTTGGCGGATCTGAGCGTGGCGACAGAAAGCCTTTTGAGCAAGGGCGTAGAGGCAATTGTCCTGTCGGTCACTCCACTGACGCTGCAGGGCACGCCTGTCCTGGTTCAGATGACGGCGGAGCACGGCATACCGCTTTACGCGCCGATCATACAGCAGGTGTATCGCGGCGTGACGGTGGGAGCGGGCTTTCACAGCTTTTATGAAGAAGGCGTGATCGCGGCTACCATCCTGAACGCGCACCTCAGCGGCGCAGCCGATATCGCCGACATCGCCATCAATCAGTCGCGCAGTTTCGGCATCGCGATCAACCTTGATACAGCCGCCGAACAAGGCATCGAAATCTCAGATGACCTGCTGGCCAGGGCGAACTTCGTCATAGAAAATGGCGAGAGATCCGAAGGCATGGCCTCCGATGTGGCTGCGAACAGATTGATGCTCCAAAACATGTCTTTGGAGGAACGCCGCGCGGCCGACCTCGAATTTCTCGCCGGGCTGGAGTGTACACCGGAGATGATCGCCGAACAGCAAGCCGCGCTGGACGCCGCGGAGGATTAGGCAGCGCATTTCACCAAGCCTATTCGAAACTCAACGGAGGGCGGTCCATCTGGATCGCCCTCTTTTCATTTCCCCATCAATCATTTTCGAGTAAGATTAAGGTTTGAGTCAACTTCTCGGAATAAATTACTAGCGCGAGGTTTCAAATGGTTCAGAGATTAATGCTTCTAATTGCAATGTTGGCGCTGATCGCCGTTCCGGCGATGGCGCAGGACGATGAAAAACCCACGATTGCCATGATGAATTTCGGCTATTCAGCCGGGCAGACCTTGGCCACCAAAGGCGCATTCGATGTTTTGCAGGCTTATGGTTACTTCAACGAAGAGGAGCGCGCCGTGCTGGATGAGGGCGACGACCTCGTCGGCGAAAACATCAATGTGCTCTGGCGCAACGCCGGCTCTGACACGCCGACAGCCAACCTCATGGTAGAGGATGCGTTGGATCGTGGCGTGGACGCCATGCTAATCGTCACGACGCAGGTGACGCAAATCGCCGTCAACGCGACGCGCGATTTGGAAGACCCGCCGGCGATCATGTTCAGTCTCGTGGGTTCGCCCTATTTTGCCGGCATCGCCGATGCGCCCTGCATCAAGCCGAGCCATGTGGGTGGGTCACAGTATCATCTGCCCTACGCCGAATCTGTGGCGGTTATGCAGTTGTGGAATCCCGACATTCAAGTCATTGGCATCATTGTCGCGCCAGGCGAACCGATTAGCGTGTCCGGCGCCAGGAGTCTCCAGCGAGCGGCCGAGAACCTCGGCATGACGGTGGAAATCGCGACGGTTGTGACCTTGAGCGATCTCAACCTGGCCACCGAAGCCTTGGTGAACCGGGGCGTGGAAGCGCTCATCAATCCAATCAGTTCCATCATCTTGTCTGGCACAAGCCTGCTTTCGACTTTGACCGCCGAGTATGGCATACCCTTGTTCGGGATCTTTCCCTACCACGCTTACAATGGCGCGACTGTCGCGGCTGGCTTCAACAACGTCTATGGCGAAGGCGTCATCCAGGGTCGCATGCTGGTCGCGCACATGAACGGAGATATCGACATTTCCGAAATCAGCATCAACCGAACCGAGGACTTTGGCATCGCCATCAACTTGGATTCCGCCAAAGAGCAAGGCGTCGAGATTCCCGAGTCGCTGTTGGCGATGGCGGACTTTGTCATTGAGGACGGCGTCAGCAGCGCCGGCGCCACGCGCGAATTGCCGGAGGTCGTTACCACCTTGCCCGATATGCCAATCGAGGAGCGCCGCGCCGCCGACCTGGCCATCCTGGAGACGCTGCGCTGCACGCCGGAGATGATTGCCGAGCAGCGAGCGGAAATCGAAGATACCTGGGCGGAGGAGGACGACTAGCTAGCTGATTTCAGCTCAGCATTTCATACAGGAGGGCGGTTGACGAAAATCGCCCTCTTTCTGTTTCCGCGCGATGGTGATAAATTCGTGCGCAAAGCACATCCTGAGGGAAACGAACCATGCAAGTCGCGCGACTGCACGGTCCCAAGGACATTCGCATCGCTGCCGAGCCTGTGCCGGCGCCACCCGGACCCGGCGAGGTCACGCTATCGATCAAAACGGTCGGCCTCTGCGGCAGCGACCTGCACATGTACGAGACGGGCCGCATCGGCTACACCGTCGCCAGCCAGCCCTTCGTCCTCGGTCACGAATTCATGGGGGAAGTCGCCGCGGTCGGCGAAGACGCGCTTGATGGAGAGCATCAGCCCTTGCGGCTCGGGCAGCGCGTCGCCGTTGAGCCACACGTGCCCTGCTGGCGCTGCGAGCTCTGCGAGCATGGCCACCCCAATCTATGCCCCAATCATTATTTCTACGGGCTCTTCCCCGAAGACGGCGCCCTGCGCGAGCGGATGAACGTCAGCGCGCGCAACTGTTTCCCCATGCCCGATTCCCTCAGCGATGAGGTCGGCCCGCTGCTGGAAACGCTGGGCGTCGCCATCCACGCCATTGATCTGAGCAAGATCCGCATCGGGGCGTCGGTCGCGGTCATCGGCGCCGGTCCAGTCGGATTGCTGATCACGCGATTGGCGGTTTTGGCCGGCGCGTCTCAAGTCTTCGCTTTCGACAAGTTCGATTGGCGCCTGCGGGTAGCAGACGCATGGGGCGCAACTTACGCCTACAACGTGGACGATTGCGATCCGGCCGATGTGGTGATGGATCTGACCGGCGGGCGCGGCGTCGATGTGGCGATCGAAGCGGCTTGGTCTGATCATTCGGTGCAGCAAGCGGCGGAAATGGCGCGCTTTGGCGGGCGGCTCGTGCTGGTCGGCATCGCGCCGGACGACAAGCTGCAACTCCAGCATTCGGTGGCGCGGCGCAAGGGGCTGACGATCATCATGTCGCGGCGCATGAAACATACCTACCCGCGCGCGATTCAACTGGCGACCTCGGGAAACGTCAAGCTGGAAGAGCTGGTGTCGCACCGCTTTGATCTCTCGCAGACAGCGCAAGCCTACGCCAGCAACGCCGCCTATGAGCGGGGCATCAACAAGGTTATACTGCGGGTGGGAACTTAGCTGGTTTCTGGGTCGGGGAAGATCTCGCGGACGGGGATTTCAAAGCCGGGCAGCACATCGCCGCCGCTAAGAAAGTCTCCGCTCTCAAGCGTTGCAGAGCCAGAATGACTGTGGACTTCCACAGTGCGCGTTCGCGGATAGACGATCCATACCAGCGCCGTGCCGGCGGCGAGCAGTTGTCGAATCTTGTGGTGAATATCTTCCGCTTCGTTGCTGGGGGAGATAACCTCAACAGCCAAATCCGGCGCCACTACCACCAATTGGTCAGGAAGTACAGCGGGCGCGTTTGCGCTGCTGATAAACGCGATATCCAGTCCGCGGACGGTATCTCTTCCGTCGGGATTGCGCTCAAGAATAAAGCCGGTGTCGGCCGCCGTGACGATGCCAAGTCCATTGTCGACGACGTAGTTCCCAATCTTGAGACTCAGGAGAAATGTTATCTGCCCGTGCAGTCCGCTTGGCTTTGACATTTCGACGATTTCTCCTTCAACGAGTTCGACGATGCGGTCTGCATATTCCGGGCTGTCCACCAGGGCGATGAATCGGTCGGCGCTTATCTTTTGCAGTTGCTGTTCCATGACCATGGCGATTCGCGACTTTCACTCTAAGCTGGACTGTATTCATTGTAACAAACTGCCCACTGGAAACAAATTGCCTCAAAAATGAGCGGGGGAGACAGCTTGTCGCGCCCGCCGCTATCCACGTGCCCAATCCAAATGGACGCCGTAGGGGCGACTCTGTGAGTCGCCCGCGCGACACCCGTCTGCAGAACACCACGCGCTTGCCATTCGTAATTTCGCCCGATGTTCATTATCATAATATCTGCATCAAGGCTAGGAGATGGAACATGCACATTGAAGGCAGCTATGATTTCGACTTCGAGCGCGATCTGGTCTGGGACGTGCTGATGGACATTGACGTCCTCGGCAGCATCATCCCCGGCTCCAAGGGCTTGGAAGAAATCGGCGAAAACAAGTATCAGAGCAAACTGTCCGTGCGCGTGGGACCGGTCAACGGCAAGTTCGAAGCCAAGTTCGAATTGGCCGACATCAACGAGCCGGCAAGCTACCGCCTGCTGGTCGAGGGCAAGGGACCGGCCGGGCATGTCACCGGCGAAGGAACGATCCGCCTCGAAGGCGCGGACGGCAAAACGGTGATGCATTATGCCGGCGACGCCCGCATCGGCGGCAAAATCGCGGCTGTCGGCCAGCGCCTGCTCAATGTGGCGGCCAAACAGATTGCCAAGCAGTCGCTGAAGAAGCTGAGCAAACAAGTCGAACTGCGACTGGAGACGGCGGGGTGATAGTCCAACCCCCGCCTCTTATGCGCTCTGTAGGGGTCAGCCGGTGGCTGACCCGTCCTTGCGGGCGACCCGGTGGGTCGCCCCTACAGCGACTATTCTGGACTAAAGCATGAACCGCGCCTTTATTGCTGCCCTCGAATCAATCTACCCCGCCGACCGCCTGCTGACGCGCGAGGTGGAATTGCTGCCCTACGAATCCGATGCCCTGACCGCCTTCAGCGCGGTGCCGGGCGCGGTGGTCTTGCCCGTCAATGAAGCGGAAATCATCGACACCGTGCGCCTCTGCCACGAGCAGGCGGTTCCCTTCGTGGCCCGCGGCAGCGGCACGAGTCTGTCCGGCGGCTCGCTGCCCATTCCTGATGGGCTTACCATCGGCTTGAATCGCTTGAATCGCATCAA
Organism: Chloroflexota bacterium; assembly: GCA_026707665.1. Taxonomy (GTDB): domain Bacteria; phylum Chloroflexota; class Anaerolineae; order Aggregatilineales; family Phototrophicaceae; genus UBA6055. The sequence continues at coordinate 63,753 of JAPOWK010000115.1, read as the reverse complement.
GAAACTCGACCCGGAGCAGCGCATCGCCGTGGTGGAGCCGGGCGTTATCAACTTAGCCATCACCGAGGCGGCGCAACCCTATGGCCTCTACTACGCGCCCGACCCGTCGAGCCAATCCATCTGCACCATCGGCGGCAACATCGCCTTCAACAGCGGCGGCGCTCACTGCCTGAAATACGGCATGACCAGCAATCATGTGCTGGGTATGAAGGTCGTCTTGGCGGATGGCGCGCTGACGCAATTCGGCGGCGAAAGCATCGAAGGCGTCGGCATCGGTCCCGATCTCATCGGGCTCTTCGTCGGCTCCGAAGGCTTGTTCGGCATCGCGCTGGAGATCACCGTGCGCTTGATGCCGCAGCCTGAGCTCTATCGCACGGTGCTCGCCGCCTACGACGATTTGGGACGGGCGGGCGACGCCGTATCGATGGTGGTCGCTTCCGGACTGCTGCCGGGCGCGATGGAAATCATGGATCGGCTGGCGATCAAAGCGGCCGAAGCCTCGGTCCAAGCTGGCTACCCCGATGCGGAGGCATTGCTCATCGTCGAACTCGAGGGCGAGGCGCCTCAGGTCGAGGCTGAGTTCGATCAACTGCGAGGCATCATCGACGAATCAGGCGCCTTTGAAGTGCGCGTCGCCAATGACGAAGAAGAGCGGACGCGCATCTGGAAGGGACGTAAAGGCGCATTCTCAGCCGTCGGTCGGCTCAGTCCTGATTATATCGTGCAGGACGGCGTCGTGCCGCGCAGCCGCCTGGGTGAGGCGCTGGTGGAAATCAGCGCGCTCAAAGAGAAATACCAGCTGGAGGTGGCGAATGTCTTCCACGCCGGCGATGGCAACCTGCATCCGCTGATCTTGTACGATGGGCGCGAAGACGGCGCGCTGGAGAAAGCCGAGGCGCTGGCGGGAGAGATCCTGGCGCTCTGCATCCGTCTCGGCGGATCAATCACCGGCGAGCATGGCATCGGCATGGAGAAGCGCGATTACCTGCCGGCCATGTTCAGCGAAGAAGAAATCGATATCATGCAGGCGCTGCGGCTGGCGATCGACCCTAAGGAAATCGCCAATCGCGGCAAGATGTTCCCCGGGGGCGAAGCGCCGGCGCTGGCGCAGCATGGCATGCACCCTCTGGAGCGAGCGGGAGTGATCTCACGCGAATGACGGTCAGCGCGCCCGCCTCAGTCGCCGAGCTACAAGCGCTCGTTCGTGACAGCGAGCGAATCCACGCCATCGGCAACGGCAGCAAGACGGCGCTGCACAGCGGCCTTAACGGCGCAACCCACGCCGATCTCACAAAACTGAGCGGCATCATCGAATATCAGCCCGCAGAATACACCGTGACCGTTCGCGCCGGCACACCGGTTCGAGAGCTGTCGGCGGCGCTGCGCGAGCAGGGGCAATACCTGCCTTGCGATCCGCTGCTGCCAGAGTCCGCTACCATTGGCGGAACAGTGGCGGGCAACCTGTCCGGTTCGCGCCGTTATCGCTACGGCGGTGTGCGCGATTTCATCCTGGGCGCGGCAGTGGTGGATGGCTTGGGGCGGGCTTTTCGCGTCGGCGGCAAAGTCGTCAAGAACTCGGCCGGATTCGATCTGAGTAAATTCCTCGTCGGCAGCCTGGGCGCCTACGCCATCATGACTGAGCTGACCTTCAAGGTCTTCCCCGATGTGCCGCGCTTCCGCAGCCTGGCTTTTGACTACGAGCGCCTGGAAGACGCGCTGGCCGCCATTTACTTCATCAATCAAAACATCTTTGAACTCGATGCTCTTGACCTCAAGCCGCTTGAGAACAGTTGGCAGTTGCTGACACGCCTGGCCGGCTTTGACGAGACTCTGCCGCAGCGCCTCGAGCGCTTCTCAGCCGCCGTGATGAGCCACACATCACTCCTTAAAATCGCCGAACTCGACGATAGCGTGACGCTTTGGGATCCGCTCGCGGACCTGAGGGGCGCCCACCTGGTCAAAGTCGCGCTTTCGCCAAAGCAGGTTCCCGACTTTGATCGCCGGATAACCGCGGCGCAAAGACGTTATGGCGTGGGCGGCAACGTCGCCTGGGTGGCGACTGAAAATTTGAGCCAAGTCGACGACGCTTTGCAAGCCTGCAGCCTGACCGGGCTGTGCCTGCGTGGCGCCGTCGAATCGGCGGTCATTGGCGCGCCGGTCGAAAATGTGCTGGCCTCTCGTGTGAAGCAAGTGCTCGACCCGCATGGCAAACTGGTGTAAGGGACCGACGTGCTATAATCACGTTCTCATGGCGCCACTCATTTGACAGAATTACTAGTAGCGAAATCTGTAGACACACGCGCGACAATACCGCCGCCCACGTAAAATACCTTGCGTCTGCCTGCGCGTAGCTCCCCCTCTCCCCTTGTGGGAGAGGGGGCTGGGGGGTGAGGGGTGAACCGCCCCTACAGCGAAAGACAGAACATGAGACATCAGATACAAAGCGATGACCTGAGAGCGCCGGAGATGGCGACCGCCATCGAAAAATGCGTGCATTGCGGCTTCTGCCTGGCAGCCTGCCCCACCTACAGCCTGCTCGGCGAAGAGATGGATTCACCGCGTGGCCGCATTTACCTGATGAAGAACGTGCTGGAAGAACGGCTCGAGGCGCAAGACGCGCAGCCTTATATCGATCGCTGCCTCGGCTGCATGGCTTGCGTGCCCGCCTGCCCCTCCGGCGTTGAATATGGCGATCTACTCGTGAGCTATCGTGGCGCGCAGGAAGAATCGCGGCGACGCCCGCCGCTGGACGCGCTGGCGCGGAAGCTGGTGATCGAAGCGCTGCCCTACCCCAAACGCTTTCGGCTGGCGGCGCAAACGGGAGCAATCGGCCGGGTAATCAGCGACGCGTTGCCCGCCGCCTTCGCTTCCATGCTCAATCTGCTGCCAGAAAAATTGCCGCCTCGATTGCCCCTGCCCCCGGTCCTGCCAGCGCAAGGTGAGCGACGGGGAGTTGTCGCGCTGCTACCCGGCTGCGTGCAGCAAGTGCTGGCGCCGGCAATTAACTACGCCGCGGCCCAAGTGCTGGCGGCCAACGGCATCGAAGTGCATAGCCCGCCCGACGCCGGCTGCTGCGGCTCCATCTTGCTGCATATCGGAGCGGAGAGGGAGGCGCAAAAGATCGCGCGGCGGAATTTCACTGTGTTTCCCCGCGATATTGACGCGATCATCACCACGGCCGCCGGCTGCGGCTCCGGCATTAACGATTACGAACTGCTATTCAAAGGCGAGCCAGATGCCGAAAGCGCGACTGCATTCGCCGACCGGGTGATGGATTTCGGCGCCTATCTGGCGGAACTCGGGCTGCTTGCGCCGGCCGGCTTCAAAAGCGAGCGCCGCGTCGCCTATCAGGATGCCTGCCATCTTTTGCACGCTCAAGGCATTCAAAGCCAGCCCCGCACCCTGCTGCGGCAGATCCCCAATCTGCGCCTTTTGAGCATTGCCGACGCCGGTATGTGTTGCGGCTCGGCCGGCACCTACAACATTGACCAGCCGGACATTGCGGCGGCGCTAGGGCGGCGCAAGGTCGAGTCCATCCTGGCCGCCGAGCCCGACCTAGTCGCCTCCGGCAATATCGGCTGCATCACGCAACTGCGCCAGCAGCTTGCCCTACTCGGTAATCCGCTGCCGGTCATGCACATCGCGGAATTGCTGTGGCGAGCCTACCAAGGCGACCGCTAGGCGAGATTCCCGGCGAACAGCGCCTTTCGTATGCCCGGCATCAATTCTTGCAGGCTCTTAGCAGTCGCCGATGTTGTCGACGTACTTGCCGCCGATCCAGCCGGTCCGCCCTTGAAAGTTGATCTGGTACCAACCCCAGATGCGCGAGATCGCGCCAACGGTGGTGCCACGACGGACGACACCGAGCTTCTCAGCATCCAGTGAAGGCTCGGCGCGGAAATTGATATGACCCGTCGTATGGATTGGGCAGCCATCAACCATCGGCTCGCTTGCCACCGCCTCTGGTTCCGGCTCTGGCTCCGGCGCTGGCTCTGGCTCTGAAACGACGGCTGGCGCCGCTGTAGTTGTAGGCTGGCCCCGCACCAGCACAACCATCCCGGCGCGATTCACCGATGCGCAGGTCATACCATTAACACCGGACGATGCCAGCGATCTTGCCACGCGTGGCGCCTCCGCCGCGTCCAGAAACATGAGCGCGCCAATCTGGGGGAAGCAAATCTCCACGCCGGGACCCAAGTCACCCCATATATCGACCGCGGCGATAAAGCCCGCGTCATACACAGTCTGATTCCCGACGCCGGCCGCGCTAACATCCCGACACTGAACACCTTTATCCAAGCCTTGAGCCGCCGTGACGACCGCGTCGCTCAGTTCTGTGCAGGTTGGCGGCCGCGGCGGTTCATAACCGAACCACTTCCAGATGACATCCCGTGAGTGACCACAAACACCATAGCCTCCCAGCAGTTCAATCGTACTTTCTCCATCCACCTCCATGCCACCGGTGCAATCATGGAAGTAGGCGTTCGCCAATGTCAAGGCGCCTTCGTCGATGGTCACCACGTCTCCCGACCGCGTCATCTCGAAACGGATCTTGATATTCTGCAGGGTCAGCTTGCCCTCGTTTACAACAAAGGGGACACGATCTTTGAAGGTCACGCTGCGGCCCCTGCCGTCCAAGGTGATGTTTGTCGTGATTTCGGGGAGCGTCCGCCTCTGCGTGAGGTTTTCATACAAGTAGATGATATCGCCGGGGCCCGCGCCGGCGACACAGCCGCCGATTGCCGTATTGTAAGTGGCCGCTCGGATGGCATCGCGCAGGTCGCAATCGCCTCGAACATGGATATCCTTGGCCAGCGCCGTCTGCCCGGCGAAGAGAAAGAGCCCGACCACAACTACCATGATTACGCGCCGCAATGAGCCAATCGTCAAGTTTTTCATCTCATGCTCCTGTTCGTTCATATGGCGAACCGGTACCTATATGATATAGATCGCCGCCATGTAATTCAAGTTAACGCGATAAACACCAGCTCTCAGGTCCCGAATGAAGCCGCGTAAACGCGCCTCTCACCAAGCATAAGCCTGCGGCGCTTCCCCGCCCGGACCGGGAAAGATCTTGTCCAGCCGATCCAGCGTCTCGCCATCCAGGCTGATCTCGGTAGCGCGGACGGCGCTTTCCAATTGCTCCATTGTACGCGGGCCGATAATCGGCGCGCTGACGGCCGGATTATGCAGCAGCCAAGCCAGAGCGACCTCGCCCGGCGGATGGCCGATTTGGCGGCAGAGCTCTTCATAAGCCTCCAGTTGGCTCCGCTTCGCCTCGACGCGCGCGACCATGCTTGGATTGCTGCGCCGCCCCGTCTCCACCTTTTCCAGCGCGCCGCCCAGCAATCCGCCAGCCAGCGGACTCCAGGGGATCAGCCCCAAGCCATAATGCCGGCAGGCGGGGATGACTTCCAACTCGATGGCGCGATTGTCCAGGTGATAGATGCTCTGCTCGCTGACCAAGCCCAGCATGCGGAGCCAAGCCGCTTCGTGGCAGGCGGTGGCGATATCCCAGCCGGCGAAATTGCTCGAGCCGACATAAACGACCTTGCCCTGCCCGATGAGGCTGCCGAAGGCCGTCCAGGTCTCTTCCCAGGGGCAGTCGCGATCGACATGATGCATCTGATAAATGTCGATGCGGTCGGTCCGCAATCGCTCCAGGCTGCCATCGCAATGCTTGCTAATCTTATAGGCTGAGAGGCTTCGGACGTCTCGATTGGGCTCGGGCAAGTATTCTTTGCGGCTCACCGGATTGAATACTTTGGTCGCCAGCACGACGGCGTCTCGACGCCCGCCGCCTTGGGCGAACCACTCGCCGATGATCTCTTCGGTCAGACCGTATTCGACTTGCCGGCCATAAACATCAGCCGTGTCGAAGAAGTTGATTCCAAACTCCAGCGCCCGATCCATGATAGCGAAGGCATCTTCCTTTGCGGTCTGCCAGCCGAAGTTCATCGTGCCCAAGCAGAGATTACTGACCAATACCCCATGCTTGCCCAAACGTCTGTGTTCAATTGCCATCAGTATGCCGACTCCTTGTCCTATACAGTCGTTACGAACCTGTATCGTAACAATTAGGCCTCACTTGCGCTACTACATCCGCAGAAAGCCGCCGCGAAAATCGTGGCAGAGCCCTCTTTGTTCTCTATGTTCCCTCCTTTCCTCAGTAGAACCAAGTTAGTCATGCGAATACAGCCGCGCTAGTGATCTCCCCTTCCCTAGCTCGCTGGGTCACGTAGACATCGACCGGCGGGAAGCGGCCGGGGGATGGGGTAAAATAGCGGCGAATCAGAATTCTCACTACTTACTTGAAATTACTTCTGTGGTGAAAACTAGGGTGCATTTCGCCATTGGGTGTGCCCGACAATTTCATCGCCCCACGCCAGAATCATCAAGACAATTCGCGCGTTTTCGTCTATAGTTCTTGTTCACGAAGCCGATGAAATCCCGGAGAATCACAATGGCAGCCACAGCAACAATCGAAAACCTGGAGGAGCGCTGGGCGAAGACTGAACCCTCGCCGCAAGATAATGGCAGGGTGGAATTGATCGTGCGCCGCCCCGCGCCCGATCAGCGCGAGCCCTTGCAGCGCGCTGCCTTCAGCGCCGAGGCCGGTCTGCTGGGCGATGACTGGCTGCGCCGCCACGGCGATGAGATCGAGGCGCAAATCACGCTGATGAATTCGCGCGTGGCGCAATTGCTCGCTGGGGACAAGGCGCGCTGGGCGGAAGCCGGCGACCAGCTCTTCGTCGATCTCGACATCTCGCAGGACAACCTGCCGCCCGGCGCCCGCATCCAGCTCGGCGAAGTGGTCATGCAAATATCGACGCTGCCCCATACCGGCTGCACCAAGTTCGCCCGCCGCTTCGGGGGGCATGCGCGCAAATGGACCGCCACCGAAGAAGGCGCGCGCCAACGACGCCGCGGTGTATACGCCCACGTCGTTCAAGACGGCGAGATCAAAGTCGGCGATCCAATCACCAAGCTGTAGGCGCTGCCGAAGCGCAGTGTCGGCGGTCTGTGTCTACGCGACCTACGCGCGCCATCCGGTCGCCCGCAAATCAGAATTCGTAGGGGCGAGCCGCCGGCTCGCCCGTACATGCGGTGAAAGCGTCGCCCGCCAAGTCGCAAATGTAGGGGCAACTTACCGAGTCGCCCGAAAACCGTATTCTGGAATCTTAAGGAAAGACTACAACTGATGATCGACGCGAAACTGATCCACCCGCAGATTCTGAGCGCGCTGGGCTCGGCCGGGCATGGCAGCACCATCCTGATCCCCGATGGCAACTATCCCTTCGAAACTGGCGCGAACCCGCTGGCGGAGCGCGTATACCTCAATCTGGCGCCCGGCATCGTGACCGTCACCGACGTACTGGAAGCGGTCCTTAGCGTCACACCGGTGGAGGCGGCCCGGGTCATGGCGCGTCACGATGGCCCCGAGCCGAGCATCTACGCCGAGTTCCGCAAGCTCCTGCCCGATGATGTCGAGCTGACGCCGCTGGAACGCTTCACCTTCTACGATGAAGCGAAGAAAGAGGACTGCTGCCTGGTGATCGCCACCGGTGAGCAGCGCGTCTACGCCAATATCCTGCTCACCATCGGCGTCGTCGATCCGCCAGCCGATCAAGCCGTCTAACCGCCGGATTCCACGTCGCCGCATTCCAGCGGTGTAGGGGCGACCTATCAGGTCGCCCGCCACCATGCAAAAGCTGTAGGGGCGAGCCGGTGGCTCGCCCGCCGATTCAGAAACAGGACAGTATCATGCCAATCGAAGCGATCATCTACGACATGGACGGCGTGCTGGTCGATAGCGAAGTCTACTGGGACAATTCGCGCGTCGAATTTGCGCGCGACCGCGGACTCGTCTGGACCGACGAGTTTCAGCGGCTGGCGATGGGACGGAGCACCGTCGGCTGGGCGACTGTGATGCAAGAGAAGCTGGCGCTCGACGAGCCGATTGAAGCGATCATCGCCGAGATGAAGGCGCGCGTGATCGCCCAATATGAAGAGCGAATGCCTGCCCGCCCCGGCGCGCTCGAATCGGTCGCGCATCTCAAGCGGCACTTTCGCATCGGCTTGGCCTCCGGCTCACCAACCGACATCATCAAAGCGGTGCTGCGCATCACCGGGCTCGACCAAGTCTTCGAAGTGATGATCTACGGCGATGAAGTGCCGCGCGGCAAACCGGCGCCCGATATCTACCTCGAAGCGCTGAAGCAGCTCGGCGTCGCGCCAGCGGTCAGCCTCGGCATTGAAGATTCAGCCAACGGCTTGCGAGCGCTGAAGGCGGCCGGCATGTTCGCCGTGGCCGCGCCCAGCCCCGATTATCCCCTGACCGACGATGTCCTGGCGCTGGCCGATGCCCACATCACCACCCTGGAAGACTTCAACGTGGAGCTCGTCAGACGCATCGAGCGGAGACAGAACACGTAGCGCCTGCCTCATTCCTCCAATATGACAAAAGGCGCGGATGCGTCTATAATTGCAGAAATTCTTTCGCCGTCATTAGCGATTGCAGAGTGCCAATTGAATACCTATGAAGTCTGAATCCCGATGTAAATCTTCACACGACATTACGAATCGACCGCGGGGCCGGCTGTGAGCGCGGCACATGTCATCGCCATTGATCTCGGCGCGACATCCGGTCGCGTGATGGATATCGCCTTTGATGGCGCCCAGCTCAATCTGCATGAGATCCACCGCTTTCCCAATATCCCGGTGCAGACGCCGAACAATCTGCATTGGGATGTGCTGCGCCTCTGGCATGAAATCACCGCCGGCATCGCCGCCGTAAGCGAGGCCGCTTCCATCGGTCTCGACTGCTGGGGCGTCGATTACGCCTTGCTCGATAGCGCGGGCCAGTTGCTGGCCAACCCCTATCACTACCGCGATCCACGCACGAATGGCGCTATGGACTGGGTCTTCGAGCGCATGCCGCGCCGCGAAGTCTTCGCGCGAACCGGCATTCAGTTCATGCCGCTCAACGCCCTTTATCAACTGGCGGCTAGCATCCGCGATGGCAGCCCATTGCTTGATCACGCCGCTTCCATGCTGACGATCGCCGATCTTTTCAACTATTGGCTGACCGGCTCTGCCACCTGCGAATTCACCGAAGCCACCACGATGCAGCTTTACAACCCGGCGCTCGCCGATTGGGATCGCGAATTGTTGGCCGCGGTCGGCATCCCGTCTGACATACTGACGCCGATAGTGCCGCCGGGCACGAAGATTGGCGCCTACCAAGGCATGGATGTGATCCTGCCCGCCTGCCACGACACCGGCAGCGCCGTGGTCGCCATGCCCAGCTCATCGGAAAAAGCCGCCTATTTGAGCAGCGGCACCTGGAGCCTGCTCGGGCTGGAGCTGGACGAGCCCATCATCAGCGATGCCGCCTACGAAGCCAATGTCACCAACGAGGGCGGCTATGATGGGACCTGGCGCTTGCTGAAAAATATCATGGGGCTTTGGGTAGTCGATCAGTGCCGAGCGACTTGGAAGGCGGCCGGTAACGATTACAGCTTCGCCCAATTGACGGCGATGGTGCAGGCGGCCGCGCCCTTCCAAGCTTTCATTGAACCTGACGACCCGCTTTTCCTCCCGCCCGGGGACATGCCTGCGCGCGTCATCGACTATTGCGGGCGAACGGGGCAGCCGGCGCCGGAAAACGACGCCGAAGTGATGGCGACCGTCTACGTCAGCCTGGCTTACAAGTATCGCTACGTGCTGGAGCAGTTGACGGCGGTATCCGGGCGCGAAGTGGACCTGCTGCATATCATCGGCGGCGGCTCGCAGAACGCCCTGCTCAACCAGATGACAGCCAATGCCATCGGGCGCCCGGTCATCGCCGGACCGGCGGAAGCGACTGCGACCGGCAACGCCATCGCCCAGCTGATCGCCATCGGCGAATTAGGGAGCGTCGCCGAAGCCCGCGCCATGCTGAGCGGCGCGCCTGATCTCGTCCGCTTCGAGCCGCAGAACGCAGCCGCCTGGGATGAGCATTACGAGCGTTTCCGCGCACTTTTGGAATAACTAAGTGATTCCTAGCAAGTAATGATAATGGCTGCCTTAAAAGATAAACTGCAAAAATCTAGCAATCGTTGTACGGGCGAGCCGGTGGCTCGCCCACTTTTCTCACAAATTTCTGATCAGTTTTCGCATTACTAAATTGGATTCGCCTGTACCAAATTGACAGATAGCCGATGACAGGATACCGGACGCTCGAATGACAGACGCCCTGCTGGAACTGCGAGGAATCGACAAGCACTTTCCCGGCGTGCTCGCGCTTAAGGATGCGCAGTTTGATGTGCGCCGTGGCGAAGTTCATGCCTTGATCGGCGAGAATGGCGCCGGCAAATCCACCCTGATCAAAATCATCTCCGGCGTCTATCAACCGGACAAGGGCGAGATTTGGCTCGACGGCGAGCCAGTCGCATTCAGCAATCCGCGCGAATCTCACAGCGCCGGCATCGCCACCATTTATCAAGAGCTCGGCTTGTATCCCGAGCTTTCCGTCGCCGAGAATATCTTTATGGGTCATGCGCCGAAGACGAAGCGATTCGGCTTTGAGACGATCGATTGGGAGGCGATGGAACGAAGCGCCACAGCGCTGCTGGCCGACCTCAACATCGACAATCTGGATGTCGGCGCCAAGGTAGGGGCGCTCAATGTCGGCAATCGGCAGCGGGTGGAAATCGCCAAAGCGCTTTCGCTCGACGCCCAAATTCTGATCATGGATGAGCCGACGGCGGCGCTGACCGAGAGCGATGTCGAGCAGCTTTTCAGCATCGTACGCCTGCTGCGCGAGCGCGGCGTCAGCATCATCTACATCAGCCATCGTCTCAACGAGGTCTTCGAATTGGCCGACCGCGTCACTGTCCTGCGCGATGGCGAGTACATCGGTACGCAAGCCGTCCCTGAAACCAGCGAAGCCGAGCTGATCAGCATGATGGTCGGGCGCACCATCGAGAACCTCTTCCCCAAGCAAGCGGCCACGATCGGCGATGTGGTGCTGGAAGCGCGCAATCTCCACCACCCGCCGCTGACCCGCGATGTCTCCTTCAGCGTGCGCGCTGGCGAAATCGTCGGCCTGGCGGGCTTGGTCGGCTCCGGACGCAGCGAAACGGCGCAGGTGATCTTCGGCGTGCTGCCGGCCGAATCCGGCGAGATCTGGCTGAACGGGGCTTACGTCAAAATCACACGCCCGTCGGAAGCGGTCAACCATGGCATCGGCTACGTGCCCGAAGATCGCGGGCATCAAGGCTTAATCCGCGAGATGACCATCCGCGAAAACACCTCAATGGCGGTGCTGGAATCAGTCTCCAAGCGCAGTTTCATCAGCCGCGCCAAAGAACGGGCGCTGGCAAATGGCGCGATTCGCCAGCTCAGCATTCGCGCCACCGGTCCCGATCAAATCACCAACAAGCTCTCCGGCGGCAACCAGCAGAAGGTGGTCGTCAGCAAGTGGCTGGCCAGCAAGCCAAGTCTACTCATCATGGACGAGCCGACGCGCGGCATTGATGTCGGCGCCAAAGCCGAGATCCATCGACTGATGAGCCGGCTGGCCGCCGAAGACGGCTTGGCCATCCTGATGATTTCCAGCGAGCTGCCCGAAATCCTGGCGATGAGCGACCGCATCCTGGTGATGCGCGAGGGGCGCCTGGTTGGCGAATTCAAGCGAGAGGAAGCGACGCAAGAGATGATCGCCCACGCCATGATGGGCGCATCGGCCACGGCGAATTCTGTCGGAGCGGTTGTATGAATAAAGCGAAAAACGCGCCCGTCCCGCGCCGCCCGCTGCATTTCATCGGCATCATCTTGGCGCTCATCATCATCGGCGCCTATTTCCTACTGCCCTTCGTCGTCCAGCCGGAGCGCGGTCCCTCCACCGTCGCCGTACTGACCGAGAGCAAGAAAGCCAACGAATTGGGCTTGTTCAAGACCGGGCTGGAAGTGATCCCGCTGGCTTCGCTGGGCATTCTCTTGCTTGGCATTTGGAATGTGATGGCGCCCGCCGCCAGCCGCGCCATCTCCCTGCTGATGAGCGTCGCCGGTCTGCTCGTCATCGTTTATTACATCAACTTCTTCCGGGATTACGCCGCCGATGAAGCGACCTTCATCAGTCAAATGGACATTGCCTTTTGGATCATGCTGGTCGCCGGCTTGCTTTGCGTTCTGCAGATCCTGATCCCGCGCCCCGTCCCCGAAGAGCGCTACCGCATCACCAAACTCTTCGGCAATCAGGAGAGCGTCATCCTCTTCGGTCTGCTGCTGCTGATCTTTCTGGTGGGCATCGCCAACCCGCGCTTCCTGCAAGAGCGAAACATCTCCGATATTCTGCAGGGCAACGCCTATATCGCCGTCGCCGCGCTGGGCATGACCATGGTGATCGTCACCGGCAATATCGATATCTCGGTCGGCTCGCTCATTGGCTTGCTGGCGGTCATCAGCGGGCGACTCGTGGTCGCCGGCGTCCCGTCGCCGCTCGCCTGGCTGATTCCGCTCTTCGTCGGCGCGGGCATTGGCGCCTTCATCGGTTTCCTCGTCGCTTACCTGCGCGTACCCTCGATCGTGGTCACCCTCGGCATGCTGAGCATCATCAAGGGCGTCCTCATCATCTGGACTGCCGGCGAGCGCGTCACCGATATGCCGGCCGATTATCACCTGTCGCAGATGCGTCCCCTGGGCATTCCCATGCCCATCATCATCATGGTCGTCTTAACGATTGTCGTCGTGCTGTGGATGCGATACAGCGCGACCGGGCGCGCCTTTTATGCCTTGGGCGGCAATGCGGAAGCGGCGCGGCTCTCCGGCTTGTCGCGGCGCCGACTGCTGATGACCGTCTTCACGCTCAATGGCGTCTTCGTGGGCGTCGCCAGCGTGATGTATTCAACGCAGTTCCAGATCATTCAGGTGACGCCGCCGCCAGCGCTGGAGCTATCCATTATCACGGCTTCGGTTGTCGGTGGCGTCAGCATCTTGGGCGGCACCGGCACCGCTATCGGTTCGACGCTGGCGACGCTGCTGCTCAACTTCATTCGCTCGGCGATGATCTTCATCAATGTCTCGCCTTTCTGGTTGAAGACGGTGCAGGGTCTGCTGATCCTGGTGACGGTGCTGGCCGATTTGATTCGGCGCCGGCGACAGCGGTTGTAGGAGGTTGCTGGTTTTGCAAGCAGAGAAGTCCAAACCGCGCAATCCAACCGTCAGCGAAAAGCTACGCCACCTGCTCATCAGCCAGGAAGGCGTGCTCTTCATTATCATGCTTGCCTCGGTGCTCTTCCTGGCAACGCGCACGGACAAATTCCTCACTGTCGACAACCTTTTGCAGCAAGGGCGCTTCATGGCTGAGGTCGGCCTGATCGCCATCCCGATGACCTATATCATCATCACCGGCGGCATCGACCTCTCGGTCGGCTCGATCCTGGGTTTGACCGCCATCGTGCTCGGCTGGACCTGGCAGGAGCTCGGCTTCCCGCTGGAACTGGCGATCATCACCGGCATCATCAGCGGCACGGTCGCCGGCTTCGTCAACGGGCTTTTCATCGTGCGCGTGGGCGTGCCGCCACTGATCATGACGCTGGCGACACTGGCGCTCTACCGCGGTTTGGCCGAGGGCATCAGCCAGGCGCGTTCGGCCCGCGGCTATCCCGAGTGGTTCTTCCAGCTGGGGCAAGGCGAGCTGCTCGGCATCCCGACGCAGCTATGGCTCTTGATCATCGCGGTGGTCATCTTCGCCATCGTGCTGGCGCGAACGCGGTTGGGGCGCGCCCTTTACGCCATCGGCAACAACGAAACCGGCGCCCGTTTCAGCGGACTGACCGTTAACCGCCATCTGCTCTTTATCTATACTTTCTCCGGCTTCATGTCTGCGGTTGCCGGCTATATCTTCGTTTCACGCGTTAGCACCACCCGCTCGGATATGGGCACCGGCATCGAGTTGGATGTCATCGCCGCCGTCGTGCTGGGCGGGACGAGCATCTTCGGCGGCACCGGCTCCATCCCGGGCACCATCATCGGCGTCGTACTGATTCAGCTATTGAAGAACGGTCTGGTTTTGACCGGCGTCACCAGCGACGCGACCATCGTGGTCATCGGCAGTGTGCTCATCTTTGCTATACTGGTGAACAACTTTATCCAGCGAAAGCGAGATGAGAGTTGACAGCGTGAATGGCAACTTCCTCTGTATCTCCCCCTCCCTGATGCTTCGGGAGAGGTCCGGGGATGAGGTTGAAATCCAAAGCGAAAGGAGATCCATTGACACGATTATCCAGCAAGTCGCGCAATCTCGTTTATCCATTTAGCTGTATGGAGTCAAAATCATGAAGAAGACACTCGCAATCACCTTGATTCTGGCGCTTTTCCTGGCGCTGGTCAGCATGCCGCTCAGCGCGCAAGACCGCTGGGACGGTTCAGACGAGCTCGACGTCAATCCGCTCGAATGTATGGGCGCGGAGATGATGGACGACGACATGGAAGAAGACATGGACATGCCGGAATACGACGGCGGCATGGTGGCCATGGGTGATAGCATGGCTGGCATGGATATCGTCGTCGTGGACGTGCCCAAGCTGATCGGCATCGGCTACTTCGGCGCCACCACCCTGGGGCAACAGCTCGCCGCGGAAGAGCTGGGCAACGTCTCCGTCTCCACTGATGGACCGACCGACGCCAATATCGACGACCAGATTCAGGTCATCGACAGCTACATCACCCAAGGCGTTGACGGCATCCTCTTCGCCGCCAACGACCCGGTCGCGATCGCGCCGGTACTGCGCAAGGCGCTGGAAGCCGGCATCTACGTAGTTGGCTACGATGCCAATTCCGAGCCCGACGCCCGCCAGTGGTTCGTCAACCAGGCCGAGTTCAATGGCATCGGCAAGGCGCTGATCGACAGCCTGGTCGACCAAAAGGGCGAGGACGCCTCCTTCGGCATCGTCACCTCGACTTTCACCACGCCGAATCAGGCGCGCTGGGTCTCCGAGATGTGGGCTTACGCCACCGAGTGCTTCCCCGATCTGGACTGGCTGGAAACCCTCGAAGCGCAAGAAGACGCCGGTTTGAGCTTCCAGCAGGCGCAGACCCTGATTAACAAGTACGGCGAGGACCTGGATGGCATCATCGGCTTGACTTCGGTCGCCACACCGGCCAGCGCCGACGCCGTCAATCAGGCCGATGTCTGTGAGGATGTCGCGGTGGTAGGCTTGGCGCTGCCCAACGCCATGAAACCCTACGTCAGCACTGGCTGCGTCCGCGATGTCATCCTCTGGAACCCGGTTGATCTCGGTTACGCCGCGCTTTACGTCTTGCGCGCCGTTGTTGATGGCGAGTTCAACCCGGGCGACAGCTCGGTCATGGCGGGCAAGCTCGGCGAGCTGATGGTCGTCAATGGCAGCGAAGTCTTGCTTGGTCCCCCATTCGTCTACAACATGGATAACATCGACGACTTCGACTTCTAGTCCCAGCCCCGGCATACCTGTGTACGGGCGACCCGGTGGGTCGCCCTTGCCGGACCAATACAATGTAGAACGGGTCAGCCAATGGCTGACCCCTACATGTTCGCTAGCGCGAGCGAACCAAGATTCTAATGACCTACAATCTCTCCGACCTCGTCACCATGACGCGCGCCCTCGGCGAGCCGGCGCGGGATTATGTCATCATCGGCGAGGGCAACACCTCCTTGCGCATTGATGACGCGAGCTTCTATGTCAAAGCCAGCGGGCATCAGATGCATCACATCAGCGAGAGCGGCTTTGTCGCCGTGCGCTTCGAGCCCATGCTGGCCATGCTGGACGATCCGCCGCAAACGCTGACCGAGCAGAAGCGAATCACGGACGGCGCTGTGTCTACGCGCGCCCAGTCAGCAGTCATCCCCCGTAGGTCAGTGTCGGCGGGTCAGTGTCTACGCGACCCTACGCGACCCGATGCGTCGGGGGGGACCGAGGGGGGGTTGGCGATCAGCCCATCCATCGAAGTCAGCTTCCACGCCATGCTGCTCAACGACTGCGGCGTCAAGTTCATCGGGCACACCCACCCCACCGTCATCAATCAGATCATGTGCAGCGAATTCGCCGCCGACTTCGCCTTGAAGCGCCGCTTCCCTGATGAGGTCGTGCTCTGCGGTCCGAAATCGGCGCTGGTGCCTTATGCCGATCCCGGCTTGCCGCTGGCGATCCTTATGCGGCAGCGCGTGCGTGAATTCATGGCGGCGCAGGGCGAGGCGCCCAAGCTGATTCTGCTGGAGAACCACGGCATGATCGCCCTCGGCGACAGTCCGGCGGAAATCCTGAACATCACAGCGATGGCAGTCAAAGCGGCGCGCATCCACCTCGGCGCCTTGCTGACCGGTAAACCGACTTACCTGCCCGAAGCCGAGGTCTGGCATCTCTACCGCCGGCCCGATGAAATTTACCGCCGCAACCTGTTTGTCGAAGACGATACCAGCAGCTAGAATACGCCTCGATATCAAATCCAGACAGCGGGAGCAATCCTTATGCCCACCAACGGTGCTTTGACCTGGCTGATCCCGGACGCTTACCTGGCGGCGCCAGCCGATGACGACCCGGTCAATAAAAATCACGAATCCATCTGCATCCTCAACGTCACGCCCGATGACGCCAACGTCATCTTCGACTTTTACTTCGAAGATCGTGAAGCGGTCGAGGGCATCGCCATTACGGTGCCGGCCAAGCGCTGCCCGCACGTCCGCCTCGATAAACCGGAACAACTCGGCGGCTACCAGATTCCCTTTGATGTGCCTTACGGCGTCCGCGTGCGCAGCGATGTGCCGATATCGGTGCAGTACTCGCGCATGTACGCTAGCGGGGGCAAAATCGAGAGCTTGATTACGACGATCGCCTACCCGGTGGAATAGGTGTATGCGGTATAAGAGGGTGACTCACAGCCGCGCGTAGACACTGCGGGTCAGTCGCCCCTACATTGCTTCCTTTTTTTCGATTTTCTCAAGACAGCGACATATCTTCACATTACTTGCCCTGAATCTCTCCGGCGCCAAGGTACACCAACTCGATTGGGCAACTCAGCCCGTGCCCGCCGCCCTCTATAATCGTCTCCGTCCCGCGGAAGCCGCCATCGTCTGAAGCGCGCAGCACATAGCGAATCTCATAGGGGATATCGCGCCCGTCAACTGGCATCGGCGCGATGAAAATGGCGCTGCCCACATATTCGCCCGCCTCATTGCGCAGCAGTTCAAACTCGCCGAATACGATCGCACTTTCATCCAATTGCGTGATCAGCAGCGCTTCAGCTTCCTGCCCGCTGCAATCGCCGTTGAATCTCAAGGACCACAAGCCCGCTCTCGTCGCTTCCGGTTCCGACAACGGCATCGGCGCCATCGTGCCGCAAGCGGTAATTGCCAACAACATGGTCATAATCGACGAGACAATGGCTATCTGTCGCAAGCTATACTTCCGCGCCACTTACAAACAATAAACGATGCACTTGTAGGGGCGACCCATTGGGTCGCCCGTCGATATTAAAAGTTTTTTGGGGGCGGGCGACTCGGTGAGTCGCCCCTACAATTCCCAATTGAGCGAGATTACAACATCACCTCGCCGCCGGTCTTCTGGCTCTCGTAGATCGCATTCAAGATCTTCATCACCTGCAGCGATTGCTCGGCCGGCACCGGCGACGGCGCGCCATCCACGATCGCCTGGGCGAATTCGACGCACTCCTGCGCGTGCGGCTCAGAGATATTCTGCGTCAGCTTCAGCTTGCGATTGTAGAGCTGCATGCTCTCGTAATTGGTGTCGTAAATCTCGCATTTTGGCCAGTGCGAGCCGCCACCCGTGCCATAGAGCCACATCTGCATATCTTCGCCTTCGATATCGTGATGCAGCAGCCAGGAAATCTCGAAGACCAGGGTCGCGCCGGTTTCAAAGCGGACGAATGCCATCGCCATTTCTTCGACATCCATCCCTTCCGGAATGCGCCCGCGCCGGGGCCAGCGACCGAATGCCAGCGGATTGCTGGCGATCTCGCGGCGCGCGACGCCGGTGACCGAGACCGGTTCCGGATTGCCCATCATCCAGAGCGTCAAATCGAGGATGTGCACGCCGATATCGATGCAGGCGCCGCCGCCGGCATGCTGCCGCGACAAGAAAGCGAGAGTCGTGGGGATGCCCGAGCGCCGCAGCATCCAACTGCGGGCGTGATAAATGTCACCGAGCGCGCCGCCCGCGATCTCCGC
This sequence comes from Chloroflexota bacterium, assembly GCA_026707665.1. GTDB lineage: Bacteria > Chloroflexota > Anaerolineae > Aggregatilineales > Phototrophicaceae > UBA6055. Next base: position 45,545 of record JAPOWK010000115.1, on the reverse strand, counting down.
CTTTAGCGCCTTGGACGTGCCGGCGAAGCGGAAGTGCTGCGCGGTCATCAGCATCTTGCCCGCCTTGTCGCGCGCTTCAATCATGCGCTGCACATCGGCCGGGGTCGGCGCCAGCGGCTTCTCGCAGATGACGTGCTTGCCCGCCTCCAGCGCGGCGATGGACAAGGGGGCGTGATACATATTGGGCGTGCAAACATCAATGATATCGATATCGGGGTCGTTGATGACGGCGGCGCTATCAGTCTCCAGCTTTTTTACATTCCATTGCGCGCCCCAGCTTTCCAGCGCTTCCGGAACCAGATCAGCGCCCGCTACCACTTCGGCATGGGGCGAGGCTTCCCAGCCCGGCATATGCGTGCGGGCGATCCCGCCGACACCGATGACACCCACCTTCAATGTGCTCATGTTTTCCGCTCCTTCTTAAGCTGTTTGGGGTTGAACCCAGGAATTTGTCGCCGCAGCTTGGTAAAAGGCTTCCATCACGGCGCTGCGGTCGGCCGCTTCTTTCGCCGAAATCAGCGGGACGTCTTTCCCGTTTATCGCATCGAGGAAGAGGTCGAACGCATGCGGGAGCGCCGCCGGCAGATCGGTCCATTCGCCGCCGTCGGTCCCCGGCAGGTTCGCCGATTGTACATAGAGGTCGCCATCGGCAACATAGGCGACGCCCTCGGTGCCGCTGACCAATATCGACTGCGGTCGCAAGACATCGACCCAACCCGCCGCGATTGTGCCGATCGCGCCATTGGCGAAGCGCAGCATGCCCTCGCCGTATTCATCACAATCATACTTGCCCAGCAGGCGGTCCACCTGCGCCGTGACGCCTTCGACATCACCCATTAGCCACATCAGGATATCGAGCGAATGCGCGCCCAAATCACCGAAGCCGCCGCAGCCGGAAAGCGCCGGGTCAGTCATCCAGAGCCAATCCAAATAGGGTCCTCGTCCGCTATCGAATATGGCGGCGATGGCGCCCTGATGCACATTCGAATGCCGAATCCGCGTGATCGTGCCCAGCGTACCAGCCTCTAGCCAGGCTTTGAGCTGACGATAAACCGGCATACTGCGCATGAAGTGCCCGGTCTGGAAGATCACACCGGCCGCGTCAATGGCGCGCTGCATGGCATAAGCATCGCTCGCGCCCATACCCAGCGGCTTCTCGACAAAAACATCCTTGCCGGCGGCCGCCGTCGCTTCCACCAGCTCGAGATGTAGCGATGTTTCCGAACAGATGATGACGGCGTCAATCTCCGCATCATTCAAGATATCGCGGTAATCGGCAACCGCCGCGCAGCCTAGCTCATCCGCCGCGATCTTCGCCCGCGCATCCACGCTATCCCAAGCCGCTTTGACCTTGAATTGGTCCCCGCGTTCGTTGACACGTTTGATGAAGCCGGGCGTGTGAATATGCGCCACACCGAGGAATGCGATTGATTTCATGTTGTCTCCTGTTGCCACTAGGCCGTTGTAGGGGCGAGAGAACCGCAGTGTCTACGCGCGGCTTGTCTCGCCCTAGTTCCAATACGATGCGCGATATTAGGGCGACCCAAGGGTCGGCCCTACACGTCAGTTAGCGCCCGCGCAAATCGCGCCGTGATCGTGCGCGGTCTCGTAATTGCCGAGCCAACCACCACCGCCCAGGCGCCCATGTCCAGCGCTCGCCGCGCCTGCTCAGGCGCATGAATACGCCCTTCCGCGATGACCGGAATAGGCAGTGTCGCGATCATTTGCGCCAGCAATTCAAAGTCAGGACCAGCTTGCGCCCGGCTATTCTCGGTGTAGCCGGAGAGCGTCGGCGCCGCCATCGCCACACCGGCCTCCGCCGCCGCCCGCGCTTCGCTCAAGGCCGACACATCGGCGAAGATCGGGACTCGTAGCTCGCGATGGATGCGCACCAGCAATTCGTCGATGCGCGCGCCATCCGGTCGCGGACGATCGCTGCAATCCAGCGCGATGACATCAGCGCCCGCGTCCACGATTTCGGCGGCCGCGTCAAATGTCGGCGTGATATAAACGCCGCTATCGCCCTGCTTGTACAAGCCGATTACAGGCAAATCGACCGCTCGCTTAATCGCTCTAATATCAGCCGGTCCGTTGGCGCGTATCGCCGCCGCGCCCCCAACCTTCGCCGCGACCGCCATCTTCGCCATCACCTCGGCGCCATGCAGCGGCTCATTCGCAAGCGCTTGACAAGACACGATTAGCTTGCCTTTGACGGCGGCCAGAAAAGCATCGGCTTTCATGCGTCAACCATTTTCCAAGCCAGCATTGCCGCGCCCAGCATAACCGAGTCGGCGCCCAGCTTCGCTGGCAAAAGCGGCGTCGCGGCGACCGGCGGCGGCAGACTCTCGCGAAAGGACGCTTCCAATGCGTCCCACCAGAGCGCGCCGATCTCTGGCACCCCGCCACCGACCACCAAAGCCGCCGGATTGAGCGAGGTGGCGCAGCCAGCCAGAATAGCGCCCAACAGTCGCGCTTTCATCCTGATCGCTTCAGTCGCCGTCGCATCGCCTTCCTTCGCCAGTTGGGCGATTTCTTTGAGCGGCAGCCGCCGATCTCGCCCCGCCGCCGCTTGATAGGCGCGCTCAATCGCCAGCCCTGATGCGTACTGATCGAGGATCAGGGGCTTCCCGTCCGCCCAATCCACGACCAGATAACCGATCTCGCCAGCGCTGTAATCGGCGCCATGCCAGACTTCGCCATTCATGATCAGCGCGCCGCCGATGCCTGTGCCGACAGTGACGCAGAGTAGCGAATCATAGTCGACGCCGGCGCCCATCACCGCCTCCCCATAAGCCAGCGCCCGCACATCATTTTCAACCGCGATCGGCAGGCTCTCGCCGATAGCCAGGTCAGTCAAACCTGTGCCAGTCCATCCGGGCATGTTTTCGTTCGCGAAGATGACGCGCCCTTCCTTCGTGTCAATGATGCCGGCGCTGCCGATGCCTATGCCCAACACGGGCGCCGCGGCGCTATCAATCAACGAATCGCATAGTGACCGCAGGGCCGCGAGTATCGCCGGCGGCGATGGCGCTGTCGCCACTTGCATACGCGGCCCAATCTCGCCAGCGCGCGTTACCAAGCCCGCCAGCGTTTTGCTCCCGCCGATGTCCAAGCCGATGACCAGCGCTTCTTCCTTGAGCAAGAGGCGATGCTCGCGCTAGGTCTGCTTCAGCAGTTCTTCATCGCCGCGCCGCTCGCGATAACCGTGCACGATCAATCCAGGGCGACCATTGCTCTGCCCCGCCAACTGATCATTATGCGGATCGCGGAAGCCCATGCGCACCATGCGGCGCGGCTCCTTCGTCTGGTTGATGTAGGAACCATGTATGCAATAGATGTGGAATACAACGACGTCACCGCGTTTCGCCGGCACCGCCACCGTATCTTCCAGTTGGTAGTCGTCCGTATTCAGATGCGGCGAGCACTTGGTGCCATCGGGATACTCCAGGATATGCGGCAGTTTGCCCATCTTGTGCGAGCCAGCGAGGAAGCGAATCTCCCCGTTTTCGTGGAAGGTATCATCCAGATGCACCAGCGTATCAATGAAGCGGCCGTCGCTATGCTCGTAAAATGGCGAGTCCTGATGCATGGGGAAGGGATGCCCGGTCTGCGGCGGCTTAATGTGCATGGTCGTATGATGCAGCTCAACGCTTGATTCCAGCAGCTGCGACAGGCATTTGCCCAGCTTCGGATGGGTGACCGCGCGCATCCAGGCATCGGAGTACAGATGCAGGTCGTGCATTGCCGTCAGCTTCACCTGCTTCTCCACTTCTTCGTCCAGATAGACATCGCGCCAGGGCCCCGACCAGCCCGGGCTGGTGATCGACCAGTCCTCAATCAGCCGGTCGAGGCTGTCCGATAAGGCGCTGATTTCGTCCTCGTCGTAGACCTGCGGAATCCGCAGAAAGCCATTTTCATGAAAAAACTCGATTTGCTCCTGACTCAACATATCGCTCTTCCCCTTCAGCCAACTCAAATCAAACAATGCAAACATCTAAACACGACCATAAAATCACCCCTCCGCGAAACAACGGGAGGGGCAGGTCGCATAAACACTGACCGCCGTCAATGCCGATAGCGTTAATTGCGCGTTAATTCACCGGCTGGCGCTAGCCCTCCACGCTTTCCACCGTCAGTTGATAAGGCGCGTCGCCAACCAGCCCATACCGATCCACCTGCGCCGATCCGATGATGATGGTGTAAATGCCGGGCTTCAAGGTCAGCGAAGCGTTATAGCTGCGCCGCGGACGCACACCGGTATCGCCGAGCGCGGCCACAAATGCGCCATCGGGTCCGTAAATCGTGCCGTAAGGCGAATTGAGGTTGCCGCCGCTTAAGCCGCTGCCGCCGGTCCGAATCTTCACCGACACCTGCTGGCCCGCGGTCGCTTCAAAGCGATAGCGGTGCACATCATCCTCGGCTGCGATCTCGTCCAATTTCACCTCATCAATCGTCAGCGCGCCCTTATCCGTCGCGCCATCTGGCGACAGTATGAAGTCCGGCTCCGGCAGCGCGGTCGGATCCACCTGCGGCAGCGGAGTCGGTTCGGGCGCTGGCGCCGGTTCATCTCCCTCGATCTCCACCTGATAAGGCGCGTCGCCCACCAAACCATAACGATCCACTTCGGCCGCTCCGACGATGATCGTGTAGGTCCCGGCCTTCAAGGTGAGGGGCGCGTTATAGCTGCGCCGCGGACGCACGGCCGTATCGCCAAGCGCCGCCACAAATTCGCCATCCGGTCCATAAATTGTGCCGTAGGGCGAATTGAGGTTGCCGCCGCTCAAGCCGCCACCGCCCGTCCGAATCTTGATCGTGACTTCTTGACCATCCGCGCCTTCAAATTGATAGCGGTGAATGTCGCCCGCGTCCGCGATTTCGTCCAACGCGACCACATTCAGCGCCAGCGCGCCCTTGTCTACGGCGCCCTCCGGCGACAACTTGAATTCCTGTTCCGGGATCGGCGTTGGCTCGGCTGTCGGCTCGGTCTCCGGTTCATCGCCTTCGACTTCGATCTGATAAGGGGCGTCGCCCACCAGACCGTAGCGGTCCACTTCCGCCGGACCCACGACGATCGTATAGGTCCCCGCCTTCACGGTGAGAGGCGCGTTATAGCTGCGCCGCGGACGCACCGCTGTATCGCCAAGCGCCGCCACGAACTCGCCCTCGGGCCCATAGATAGTGCCGTAGGGCGAATTGAGGTTGCCGCCGCTCAAGCCGCCGCCGCCCGTCCGAATCTTGACCGTAACTTCTTGACCATCCGCGCCATCAAAACGGTAGCGATGCAAATCACCTTCCCCGCTGATTTCGTCCACCATCACCGCATTAAGCACAAGCGCGCCCTTGTCAATGGCGCCCTCTGGCGACAGTTTGAATTCCTGCTCCGGCATCGGCGTCGGCTCTTGCGCCTCCGCATCCGCGCCCACATCGGCGCTTGATTCTGCTTCCGTCGGCGCTGCCTGTACCGGCGCGGGCGTCGCCGTAACCACGACAGTCTCGACTTCGACAACCGTTTCTGGCTCGCGGTTGAAGGCGATCACAAAGCCGATGGCAAAGGCGACGATCGCCAACACGATTGCAGCGGCCGCCCCTTGCCAGCGATTGCCGCGCTTGCTCTTTTCCGCCTCAGCGATCGGCCGGTTGACCAGAACCGGCGGCTCAATCGGCGCCATCTCGCGTTCTTCATAGAGATAACAAGCCGCTTCATGCTTCGGCTTGTCCATCTTGAAAAGCGGCGGCTGTTCTTCCAGGCAGCGATCCATGCGATGGGGACAGCGCGGATAATAGCGGCAGCCGACCGAGGCCGCTGTGCGCATCTCCTCTTCGCTCGGTAAGCTGATATTGACATCCCACTTGTCGGTCGGGTCGGGCACGGGCACCGAATCAATCAGCAGTTGCACATAAGGATGCTGTGGCGCGTCGATGACATCCATTGCGGCGCCACGCTCCGCCGTCGTGCCCTGATATAGCATATAAATCTGATCGCCGATTTGATAAGCCGTGCTCAAATCGTGCGTGATATACAAAAAGGAAATGTTATGGTCGTCGCGCAGGCGCAGCATCGCATCGAGAATCGAAGCGCGCAAAGAGGCGTCCACCATCGACACCGGCTCATCGGCCACGATCAGCCGTGGCTTGATCATATAAGCCCGCGCCATCATGATGCGCTGCCGCTGGCCGCCGCTCAGCTGATGCGGATACTTGCGCAGCACATCCTCGCCATACAAGCCAACCACATTCAAGCCCGCTTCGACCATGTCGCGATATTCGCTCTCATTTTCCGACAGGTTGAAGTGTTTGTTGACCAGATCAAAAACGTGATCAATGCGATAGAAGGGATTGTAAACGCCAAAAGGATCTTGGAAGACGGCTTGCACATTGCGCCGGTAGACTTTGAGCTGGCTATCGGTCATATCGGTGATGTCTTCGCCGTCAAATATGATATGACCCGATGTCAGCTTGATGAATCCAAGAACGAGATTCGCCAGCGTCGTCTTGCCGCTGCCGCTTTCCCCGGCGATCGTCGTGATTGTCGCCGGCGATTCGTCTATCGTCATGCTGAAGTTGTCGAGCGCGACAACAGTCTTTTTTCCACTGCCGAGGAAGCCGCCGGTCGAATAAATCTTGGTGGCGTCACGGATTTGCAAGAGTGGCGAGGGCATTCGTCCTCCTCTCTTCAAATTGCTCGTCATACAAATGACAAGCAACCTCGTGTTTGTCTTCTACGATGAACGGAGGCGGCTCGGCATCGGCGCAATGCTCCCAGGCGAAAGGACAACGCAGCCGGAAGATGCAGCCGGAGGGCGGATTACGCGGATCATGCGTGATGCCCTCGGTGATCTTCAGCGGCTTGCGCTCCTTGATGGAGGGAATCGAGTCGATCAGCAGTTGCGTGTAAGGATGCAGCGGATTGGCGTAGACATTCTCCACCGGCGCGATTTCGACCATTTTGCCGGCGTACATCACCGCGATCCGATCGACGATCTGCGCCAGCAAACCCATGTCATGACCGATGACGATCAGCGAAACGCCGATCTCGTCTTTGACTTTCACCAGTGTCTGCGCCACGATGCGCTGCACGACGACGTCTAGCGCGCTCGTCGCTTCGTCGGCGATGACCACAGTCGGGTGCAGCGCCACGCCCATCGCAATGCAGACTCGCTGTTTCATGCCGCCGCTTAGCTCGTGCGGGTACATATTGTAGATGCGGTTGGGCAGCCCCACGTTTTGGAATAACTCGAAGATGCGTTCGCGCAAGGCTTCCCGGTCGTTCTGCTTGCCTTCGTGCGATTCGATGACATCGATGATTTGATCTTTGACGCGCATCGTCGGGTTCAGCGAATTCATCGCCCCTTGCGGGATCAGCGAAAGCCCGGTCCAGCGGAACTTGCGCAACTCTTCTTCTTCCAGATTCAGCACCTCAGTGCCATCTACCTGGATGCTGCCATGCACGATATAACCGGGCGGCTGCACCAATTGCAAGATGCCGTAAGCGGTGGTCGATTTGCCGCAGCCGGACTCGCCCACCAGTCCGAGCGTCTCGCCTTCGTAGAGATTGAAGCTGATATCGCTGACCGCGATGACATCGCCCTGCGGCGTGGCGTAATGGATGCGCAAATTATCGACGCTGAGTACGACGCGGTCGCTGTCGTGGCGCTTCTGCTCTGCCATATCTCTCCGCTCCCGCCCCGCTAATTCGCTTTGCGCAGGCGAGGATTGGCAATCTCGTCCAAGCCCAGGTTGATCAGCAGCAGCGCGATGAAGACGACGGCGAGAATCACCGTCGGGATGCCCCACCACCACCACATATTGCGCAGCAAGGCGGCCGCTTCGATGGACCAGAAGATGGTGACGCCCAGCGACGGAATCCGCTGTGGACCAAAACCAAGCAATTCCAAACCCACTGCCGAAAGAATTGCGCCGGTCATATTGCCGATATAACTCGCCGCCAGATAGGGCAACAAGTTGGGCATGATCTCCCGGTACATAATGTCGCGCGTCGGCACGCCGGAAAGGCGCGCCATCTGCACGTATCCGCTCTCACGCATGCTCAAGACTTGCGCGCGGATATAACGCGTCGGCGTCGCCCAGGCGAACATCGAAATCAAAAGCGCCATCGTCACCAGGTCAATGCGCGGCAAGACCGCTTGAATCACAATCAGCACGAGGAGCGATGGGATAGTGATGGTCACGTCCGTCGCTAATCGGATGACATCATCAGCCCAGCCGCCGACGAATCCGGCCAGAAAGCCGAGTATGATGCCGACGCCCATACCAACGGAGGCGGCAATCGCGCCTACGCCGATCGTGCGCGGCGTGCCCACAATCAACAGCGCCAGCATATCGCGCCCGCTGTTCTCGGTGCCGAGCGGGTGCTCCGGGATACCCTCTTGATTGCGCCAGTTGGTGAATCCGACCGGCGGCATATTCAATGGCGAGGCGCCGGCCAGCGCCAATTCCGTATCCCAAAACTGATTGCCCAGAAAGATCAAAAAGAAGATGAACCCGATGATGCCAGCGCCACTGAGAAACTTCCAATTCATCCAGGGGTTGTCAAAGCGATTCAGCAGCCCGGCTTTTTTCGTGCCGCCAGCGACGGGCGGTGGCATACCGGCGGAACTCGTTCCGGCCAAGTTGACTGACGCGCCCGAATCCTGATGTTCTGCCATGTCTACCTCCCCTCCAGGCTAATTCGCGGGTCGATCAGCGGATAGGTCAGATCAATGATCAGCACCGCCAGCGCGCTCGTCACAATCAAGATGAACGACGTCCCTTGTATCAGTCCAAAATCTTGATTGGCGATGCCGGAATAAATCAGCGAGCCCATGCCGTTGTACACAAACATGATCTCCACCAGCACCGAGCCGTTAATCAGCGTGCCGATCGAAACCGCCAGCGCCGTCATCTGCGGCAGAATCGCATTGCGAATCATATAGCGATACAAGACGTAGAAGGGCTTCAAGCCCTTGGCCTGCGCCAGGATCATATAATCTTCGCCCTCGATCGTGACCATCATGCCGCGCATGCCCAGCGCCCAAAAGCCGAACGTCACCAAGACGATGGACATCGCTGGCAAGAAACCGTGATAGAGTATGCTGCCGAAGAATTCGAGCGTGAACTCCGGCGTCATCCCGCGGCCGTAAGCGCCAACCTGAGGAAATAGCGGTTTCTCATTAATCTTTATCAGGAAGCCAAATATATAAACCAGCAGCAGGCTAAATAGCGCCGGCGGTACCGATGTGAATGTCATCGACATCGGTATCATCACTTTGAGCCACTTTGGCGTTCGATACCAAGCCAGCAAGGCGCCACAGAGATTGCCAACCGTGAAGAAGATGAAGGTCGCAATGCCGACCAGTCCAATGGTCCAGGGCAGCGCCCGCCCAACCAGTTCGTAAACAGTCGCCGGGAAATTCGCCATCGAATAACCGAGATCAAGACGAAGCGTATTCCCCAGAAATCGGAGGTACTGTACATAAATCGGGTCATCGAGACCGAAGCGCTTGCGCCAGGCTTCAATGATCAAGTCAGCATTTTCAACGTAGCCCTCGAACTGCGTCATTCGCGCGATCATCGCCTGAATGGGATCGCCCGGCGCCAATCGTGGAATGATAAAGATCAAGGTCGCCGCTACCCACACTGTCAGGAAAAATACCAGGAGCCGGCGCAGCAAATAATTGAGCGAAAAACTTCCCATATCAGCGCCCTTCTCTACGAAGCGTTCGTCCCTGTGTCATTGGCGTAAAACAAAAACATAACGTTGATATTAAAGATGATCTCATTCTCTTGACGGTAGTTTGAAACATTGCCTCACCAACGGATTACCTGCTTCGGTGAGGTGGGGTCCCCCACCGGCAATCGCCAGTGAAAGACCCCGAAACAGAACCAAATCGTCCCTTACATGCCAGCCTTGCGCAGCTCGGAGATGATCTGATGGGTTGAATGCCACCAGGTGGCCGGATGGTTGAAGTTGTTCTCAGACGTCGGCCAGCCTTCCCAGTAGGTGCTGTTGAAGGGAATCAGCTTGGTCGCCTGGTTCAAGGGCAGGATCGGCAGATCTTCATAGAAGTACTGATACGCGTCCAATACCATCGGAATGACCTGCGGATCGCCCAGCGGCAGCGAACCGATCTGCGCGACGATCTCGCTGTAAGCCTCGTTGTTCATGCCGGACCAGCGCACGTGGTTGCTGCCGGACGAACGCTCGCCAATCGGAACGTAGTGGCGCGCCGTGTAGCGATCCATCGAAGCCCAGGGCTCATTGACCGAGCCGCAGGCGTCCCAGTCAGTCGTGGCTTCGTAATTGCCGAAACGCTTGTTGTCGCCCCAGGTCGGTCCGGCAATGACCGCGGCGCTGGCGTTTACGCCGAAAGCACGCAGTTGCTCAACCAAAACCGAGGTGATACGACGCTTCTCGATGAAGCCTTCGTGTACCTGAATCGCCAGGCTCAAAACTTGGCCGTCGGCGTTTTGCCACAGGCCGTCGCCGCCACGCGAATAGCCATTGGCGGTCAGCAATTCTTCGGCCGCCATGAGGTCAGACGTGGAGCTAAGACCCATGCCGGCGTCTTCGATCGCGTCGATGAAGGGGAACATCGCGCCATATTCAACGAACATCGTGCGCGAAGGAATCGTGACGCCTTCGTAAGCGACCTCAATGATGTTGTCGCGGTCGACGATGTGGTTGATCGCCCAGCGCATGTCCGCGTTGTCCCAAGGCTCGACATCCGTCTGGAAGGAAAGCTGCCGCGGGCAGGGATCCAGCCATACGAAAGGCATACCGTCGACCCAGGCGAAGATCTTGTCGTTCTGCGCCTGCATCGCTTCAAAGGCGCCCAAGGTGACGTCCATGATGCTGTCAACTTCGTTGTTGACGGCCAGAGTGGTGCGGATCTGGTCGTTACCGGTGATGATCCAGATCAAACGCAGCGGCTCAGGCATGCTCAGCGCGCCGGTCTTGGCGCCCCACCAATCGTCGTTGCGGTCATAGATCCAGTTGGTCTCGTCAGCGTGGGTCAAGGTGTAGGGACCGGAACCAACAGGCGGGAAGTTCTTGAAGGTGAAGGGATCTTGGTCCGCCCAAATGTGCTCAGGCATAACCAGCGTGTTGCCGCCGATCTTGACCGTCAGGAAGTCCAGCTGGAAGCGCGGATTTGGCGCCTTCAGGTTGAACTGAACCGTTGTGGAATCGACCGCTTCAACGCTCTCAATCCAGGTCTGGACGTTGCCAGCGCGCGAGAGCCCGGCGTTTTCTTCTTTACCGAGCAGCTCAAACGTGAAGACGACATCGTCAGCGTCCATCGCTTCGCCATCCGACCATTCCGAACCTTCGCGCAAATTCAAGGTCCAGACATCGAGCGAATCATTGCTGGAAGCGCTCGCCGCCAACCAGGGCATGACCTCGCCGGTCTCGTAGTTCAGGATGAACAGTGGCTCAAATACAGCCTGACCCAAGCCGCCGTTGCTGAGATTGTTCGGCACGAAGGGATTGTAGTTGTCAAAGGCCGGCTGGGGACCAACTCGACCGTCACGGTCGAAGATCGCGGTGTCTTCGCGCGCGACATCTTGCGCCATAGCCGTGAAGCTAAAGGACGCTACCATGACGGCGAGAAGAACGAAAAGTACGGTTCTTGCTTTCATGCGTTGTACTCCTACAACTATTGAATAGGGTTTGCGTTCGCCAACTCCGAGATCGGTTTGTCACCCAGTCACAATCGCCTACCGAATGACGGGCGCGTTAGCGGCGCCCAGGATTTCCAAGGCTCCTGTCGATTAATGCCTTCCGATAGCGCCTCCTCTCCCTATGTCTCTACGACCGCATCGACGCCAACAAATGGCGCCGCTGTTGATGAACGGATACGCAACTGCGTCGGCACAGCATAGCTGCGCGGCTCCATATCGCCGCCGCCCAGCCGATCCAACAGCATCTGCGAAGCCACTTTACCCAATTCGTAAGCGTCTTGCGACGCGGTTGTCAACGGCACACCGATGTACGATGCCATGCAAATATCGTCGAATCCGACAACCGAAACATCGGCTGGCACGCCATAACCCATATTGCGCAAAGCGTTTATCGTGATGATGGCGAGAATGTCGTTGATGCAGACGATTGCCGTCGGCATAGGACCATCGGCCTCGGCCAAGTTTTCCAACTGTTGGATGATCTGTCGGCTCTGTGAACCGACCAGACTGTAGATATCGGTCTCATGAAATTCGTGGCGGTCCGGCGGGCTGATTTTCCAGGGCGCGTAGGCGAGAATGCCCTGCTCTTCCAGAGCGGTCACATAGCCGCGCCGCCGCTCGTTGACCGGAAGCAAGTCGTCGAAATTGGGCATAAGCTGCACAATATGCCGATGCCCCAGCTGGATGAGATAGCAGACCAAATCATAGGAACCGCCAAAATTGTCGCTCGCGACATAATCAGCCCTTATCCCCTCGATGGGACGATCCACGAAAACGACCGGGATCTCTCTGCTCTCGTACTCGGCAAGGATTGCGACCGTTTCTTCGCTTGGCTCGGCATTGGCCCACAGCAACAGCCCGGCAACCTCGTCATCAAGCAACTGCCGCAAAATCCGCGCCTCGTCATCCCGATCCCTGGAATTACTGAAAATCACCTGGTAACCGGCCGAACGCAGCTCGGTCTGGGCGCTGTTGAGAAGATTGGTATGGATTTCATTGTGGAAGCTGCACGTAAGGTAACCGATGGTGCGATTCGTGCTATGATCTTGCGGTTGAAAAATGACGAAGGTGCCGCGGCCCGCGGTCCGCTTAATCAAGCCCTCCACCTCAAGCCGCTGCGTGGCGATGCGCACGGTCGTCCGGCTGATATCAAGATGGCGCGCCAGTTGCATTTCGGTGGGGATGCGCTCGCCGAATTGCCATCGACCCGAAACAATAAGCCGACGCAACTGATTATGCAATTGCACATGCAGCGAAATGTAGCTGTTATGGTCGAGGCGGATCTTATCGAGTTTTTCTCGCATAAACACTGGCGCACGCGCAAAGAACAATTTTGAATTGTACATAAATGTATGTACAATGCGCGAATATAACACGGTCAATTGCGCTATGCAATAGACGAATTTGCGCGACCTTCAGCTTTCATGTGCCGACGGCGGCATCTCGCGCGCCAATTCTGGCTGGTTTTGTGATACGATTGTCTGCGCAAGCCGAAACGATCTGGCCAATGCCCATCGTTTTGACCACCGAAAATGAATGGCAACAGACAGAAAAAGAAAAACGCTGTGGAAGCCAATCGCAACCAAACCGGCTGCCTCAAGACGACGCTCATCCTGGTCGGCGTATCGGTCATCTTTATCGGCCTGCTAGTCTTGGTCGCCGACATCAAATGCGGCTACGATATCGAGAACTGGTGGGCGCCGCTCTACCCCAATGGCAAGACGGTAAAGGTCGAATATGATCTCTTCCGCCCCCGCGCCTTGGGCGAGACCTTCTGGTTCATGGAATCAAGCGACGATGTCGAAACAGTTAAGCAGTTCTACCGCGACACGCGCCTCGCCACGCTAAAAGCGGGAAAGAACCGTGGCATTGCCAATTCGGAATCCGCCGTCCATCCCTTGGAAAATGGCGAGGGCAGCCAGATCATCTTGTATAGCACCTGCGGCACCTGATCATCCCGCGAGACCATCGACATGAAAATCGCCGCCTTTCCCAAATGCTACCTCGAAGACATCGCGGGAAATCGCACGATGTCCGTCTTCGACTGGATCGACATGGCGCGGACCCTCGACGCCGACGGCTTGGAAATGTACGAGGGCTTCTTCACCAGCCTCGATGACGACTACCTCTTGAGCGTACGCGATGCCATTGCCGACGCCGGCTTCGCGATGCCGATGCTCTGCTGCTCACCCAACTTCACCCACCCCGACCCGGACGAGCGAAAGCGCGCGGTCGAGCACGAGGCGAAGATGATCCGCGCCACCAAACTGCTCGGCGGCGCTGGCGCTGTCTGCCGCGTCCTGAGCGGCCAGCGCTATCCCGATGTCGGGCGCGAGCAGGGCATCGAGTGGGTCGTCGAATGCATCGAGCAGGTGCTGCCGGTCGCGCGCGAACAGGGCATCATCCTGGGCCTCGAAAACCACTACAAGGACGGCTTCTGGCGCTATCCCGAATTCGCCCAAAAGATGGATGTCTTCCTCGAGCTGCTGGAGGCTATCCCCGAGCGTGAATACTTCGGTGTGCAATACGACCCCTCCAACGCCATTGTCGCCGGTGACGACCCGGTCGAGCTGCTGCGGGCGGTGGCGCCGCGCGTCGTCAGCATGCATGCCAGCGACCGCTTTCTGAGCGAAGGCTACTCGCTTGACGATCTGCGCGCGAGCGATGGTGAGATCGGCTACCTAGACGCTTTGCAGCATGGTGTGACCGGCCGCGGACTCAACGACTACGATTCAATATTCCAAATCCTGCGCGATGTCGGTTATGAGGGCTGGGTCAGCATCGAAGACGGCATAAACGGCATGGAGGAGATGCAAGCCTCGCTCGAATTCCTGCATCGCATGCGCAAGAAATACTTCGGACCTCTAGCATAGGCCAACTGTAGGGGCGACCCATTGGGTCGCCCGCCGCGCCATAATCTGTACGGGCTCCTCTGTGAGTCGCCCGCAAAACGGCAAGGACAAACTAAATGGACGCACTCATCAAGTACGGACGCGAAGACAAGAACGTCGAACTGCGCGATATCCCGCAGCCGCCCGATCCCAATCCGGGCGATGTCGTCGTGGAAGTCCGCGCGGCCGGCGTTTGCGGCAGCGACATCCACATGTGGCGCGACCATCAAAGCTGGGCGATCACGCTGCCGCTGGTCCTCGGTCATGAATTTTGCGGTACGATCGCCGCTGTTGGCGCGGGCGTCGATCACTTCAATGTCGGCGATCGCGTCGCCGTCGAGACGGCAGCTGAAGTCTGCGGCAGCTGCTCCTATTGCCATTCCGGCGATTACAATCAGTGCCCGCATCGGCTCGGTTATGGCGCGCTCATCGATGGCGCCTTCACCCAATTCGTGACCGCGCGTCAGGCGATCTTGCATCACATTCCGGACAACGTCTCCTTTGAGCAAGCCTCGCTGACCGAGCCGATCTGCGTCGCCTACAACGCCCTGGTGGAGAAGACGCCGGTCGTCCGGCCCGGCGATACCGTCGTCATCCAGGGTCCCGGTCCCATCGGCATGATGGCGCTCTTCATCGCCAATCTGCGCGGCGCCGGCGAGATCATCATGCTCGGCACCAATGTCGACCAGCGGCGCCTATCCGTCGCCGCCGACATCGGCGCGACCCAAACGCTCAACATCGACGAAGACGACCCGCTGGAACTTGTCCGCTCGCTCGGTGACGGCTACGGCGCGGATCTCATCGTCGACTGCAGCGGCGCCAGCATCGCCCTGAAATCGGCCATGGAAATGGTCCGCCCCAATGGCATCATCACCAAAATCGGCTGGGGACCACAGCCCATGGACTTCAACCTGGATCCGCTGGTGCAGAAAGCCGTCACACTGCAAGGCTGCTTCAGCCATTTGTACGATACTTGGGAGCGCGCGCTGAACTTGCTGTCGACCGGCCAGATCGACCTCACGCCCATCATCGGCGGCGTCTACGGCCTCGGCGAATGGGAAGAAGCCTTCGAAGAAATGGAAGCCGGGGTCAATGTCAAGTCGGTTCTGGTGCCGGCTCCCTAATTGATTTCATGAAGGGGCGACTCTGTGAGTCGCCCGACCGTCTGTATGTTTGCAGAAGTCAACAGTGAGCGTCTAAAGTTGCCGTCGATCTCAACACAGCGCGACACCTTCACATGGATTGACCCCCTCTGCATCGAGGCAAGAAATATGGTGATTTGGCAGATAAAGGCTAGTTCAGACTATCTTTCACTGATTGATGCCAGCACGGCTGACCTGAGACATCGCGGAGCGTTTAGATCTGGGAAGTTGTCCAGATGGTATCCAACTTCTGTCGATTACATGATTTGGGTTAGCGATGATACCGATGAAAGACACGAACGGGTTCCGAATTTCCCCAAATTATCAGCTGAGATCGCATGTGACGCGAAAGCCAGGTCGATTCTTAAAGGTCTAGTTTATAGGCACGTCGAGTTTTTGCCACTGCGTTCTGAGACAATCATCGACAAGCAATATTATTTGCTGTGGACAACAACAATATTGGGTCGCCAAGTTTGTGAGGATACCGAAATCGTTCGTACACGTGATGAAGTGATGTTCACTTTCAGAAAGCATTCGTTCGTTCTCAATCAAAGCTGGATTGATGTAGTGCCGATATTCAGATTGCCGGGTGTATCAGTGATTGATGTTTTCGTGACTGACAGGTTCAAGCAGTTGGTTGAAGACAATGAACTTACGGGGCTGGTGTTCGAGAAGCTTTGGGAGATCTAGCTGGCCCCCAAGAGACAAAACTATGCAATGGCAAAGAGACAGAATACAATGTCACACTCTTTTCAGCTTTATATCACGCCCTATTCTCCCTCCATAGCGCTTAGATTGTTCGGTGAACTAGTCTTGCCGGGTGGCGGAAACAACTACGAAATACCAAAGGACGATGGCGCCTATATACTTCGATCCAGATATGTCACCGAGCGGGAAAACAAATGCATACAGGTACGCGCCGGCATGAAGCTTCGCACCTGTGTTTCATGTTCAATTATTAGACCGCGCGAGGTCGATGGAATAGATATGATCCATCGCCTAATCGCACACATATATCGCGAAATCACACATGACTTTTTGCTTATAGAGAATGGCGCCGACGTCATTTTGATGAGAAAAGATTGGCATGCTCTTGTCAATTCAGGTGCGGAACACCGCTTTGACATTGACTTGTACGATAGAGAGCATGAAATTCGTGATTTGCCAAAACTCAATATGAAGCAATTGAACCAATGACATAGGGCTTAGGACGATTTAGACTCATGGCCAATATCATGGCGACATTCTAGCTGAATGGGGTTTAGCATTGGACGCCAAAATCCAAATCTCAATTGATGTCATCGACCTCGACGAAGCGCTCGACCTCGCCCGCGCCTCGGTGAAAGCCGGCGTCGACTGGCTCGAAGTCGGCACGCCGCTCCTGCTCGCCGAAGGCCTGCACGCCGTGCGCGCCTTCCGCAGCGATTTCCCCGACGCGCCCATCGTCGTCGACCTGAAGACGATGGACGGCGCCGGGCTGGAAGCCGAGATGATGTTCAAAGCCGGCGGCGATATGGTCGTGGTCATGGGCCAGGCACACGACGCCAGCATCATCGAACAGGTCAAGATGGCGAAACGCTACGGCAAGCAGGTGATGTGCGATGTCATGCTCTGCCCCGATAAACCGGGCCGCGCCCGCCATGCGCAAGACATGGGCGTCGATTACATCATCGTGCACACCGGCTTTGATGAGCGCAACATGATCCCTGGGCTCAGCCCGCTTGATGATCTGGAAGACGTGCTGGCGGCCGTCGATATCCCGGTGCAAGCGGTCGGCGGCTTGAGCGTGCCCCAAGCGATTGAGACACTGGCGCTGGGCGCCGAGATCGTCGTCTTCGGCGCGCCCCTGGTCATCAGCGGAAAAGAGTTCAAAGCGGCCGATCCCAACTTCGACCGGCAGCTGCGCGAGATCGTCCAGCAAGTGCGCGACGCCTGAGCCAGATCGTAGCTTTCGCCCGCCGCCAGTGTTCTTACATATTGTTAGTTTGTGATGTTATTCAATACGGCGGGTTGCGGGAGATACTCTTTGTTCCCCCATTGATGGCGCTAAGCCTCCCCCTCGCCCCTTGTGGGAGAGGGGGCCGGGGGTGAGGGGCGCATTGCGCATTTCCGCCCGCTATTGAGCGACCGTGGTTGTTCGCGTATACTACGTTGTTTGAGTTGCGCGCTGACCCATTGGACCGGCAAGCATGTACATAAACGATCCGCAATTCGGCAACATCGTCGACTTCGACCAACTGCGGGGGTCGATTCTGCATCTGTACAACGCGCTCCTGCCCGATTTCGATATGCACAAATCGCTGCAAGTCGGGACCGAGCTCTACGGCGACGAGCCCGATGTCATGATCGCGGCCGGCGCCAGCATGCTCGCCTGGATGACCATCATCGCCGCTGGCGAAGACGACATCGCCGAGGAACTCAAAAACAGCCTCTTCACCCTCGGCTGGACTGAAGAAGAAATCGGCTCCGACTTGTTGAGCGCAACTACAATCGCCAAACCCGTGAACGACGATCCCGCTGGCGTCGACTACACTCTCAAGGGCCGCAAGTGGCTGATCAACAATTCTTATCACGCCGACTACCACACCATCGTCGCCAAGACCGATCCCGATTCCAGCGGACCGCGCTCGCTCTCGATCTTCTTGGTGCCCCAAAGCAGCTGCAAGAATTGGCAGCGGCTGGAGACCCACGTCCTGCGGCGCATGGTGCTCACCAGTTTTGACATTGACGGACCGGGCCGTCTGCTGGGCAAGGTCGGGCATGGTTTGCAAATCCTGCAGCGCATGGCCATGCCGAGCAAATACCAATGCGCCTACGTCGGCATCAACCTGCTCAACGAAGCCATCCCGGCCAGCATTGAGCATCTCTCCAAGAAACGCATCTTCAACGAAAATCCGATCAATTTCAGCAATGTGTTGCGGCAGATGTACAACATCGTCATGGGCGCCGCGGTCTTGAATTTCATCTATTATCGCGCGCTGGCGCTGAGCGCGAGCAACTTCTTGCAATTCCATGGCGTCATGCTCAAGTCCTGGTTGCTGCTGCGCGCCAACGAGCTGCTCGGTCAGAATCTGCTGGTCGTCGGCTCGAAGGGCTTCCTGGCTGAATCCGTCATCGGACGCAACGCGATCGATTCCTTCGTGCTGCCCGTCTTTGATGGCCATTACACCATCAACACCTTGATGACCGCCAAGCACGCCAAACGCTACCTGGGGGCGACGCGCCGCGCCAATGTGGAAGAACGCATGGCCGCACTGCGCTTTGGGCTCGCCGGCTCAACCAGCGGGGATCCAATTCGCGCCAACTCGCGGGTGCTGCGCAATCCCGATTTCTTCGACTACGCCCAATACATCGAAGATCTCGAGCTGCCAATCGACCTGGACGCCCGCCGCATCGTCACCCGGATGGGGGAGCTGACCGATGAGTTGAACGCGCGCGACCTGACGACCGACCCGGAGCACCGTTACAAACTCGGCACCATGCTGCACTGGATGGAGGCGCTGCTGGCCGCCTGCGAAATGTGGAAAGCCACCGATGAAGACGAATATCTCAATGCCGTGACCATGCAGCACAACGCCTTCGTCAATGAGTTCAACCAAATTATCAGCGAGAGCGCCCTGGAGACGGCCTTCCTCCCGCTCATGCGGCAGCGGTCCTTGCGCTGCTTCGAAGCCCCGCGCGACTTCCTGCTCCGTCTTTACCGCCTGGCGCAGCAGTTTTCGTCTCCGCGCAAGGCGCTGGCGGCGGAGTAGCGAAAGAACGTCACAGTAGAATTAGAGAAGTTATTCCAACAGAGATATGAGAATCATTGCAGTATGAAAGAAATCTCCAAAATAATCGTATGGTTGTACGGGCGAGCCGATGGCTCGCCCATTCTTGCAATACACCGTTAATCAGTTTTCGCACGAGTAACTTACAACTACTGAGACGGCCGCTTTGATGGAAACTATCAAAGACCCCCAATTCGGCGACATTCTCGATTACGACCGCCTGCGCGCCGGCATGATGGATGTGCTTGATAACGTCTATCCCACTTTCAATTTGATGGGCTCCATGCTGGTGGCCACCAAACATTTCAACAACAACCCGAGCTATATGACCGCCTGCGCCGCCAGCGGCCTGGCTTATATGATGCTGGTCGCCGCCGAAGAATACGAGCTGGCGGCAAAACTCAAGGGCAAGATCTTCACCCTAAGCTGGACCGAAGAACACACCGGCACCGACTTGCTCAGCGTCCGCACCTGCGCGGCGCCCACGAGCGACGATCCCGGCGAGAAAAATTTTCACATCAAGGGCCAGAAGTGGCTGATCAACAATTCCTATCATGCCGATTACCACTCCGTCATCGCCAAGGTCGACCCATCGGCCAATGGCCCGCGCTCCCTCTCGCTCTTCGCCGTGCCCCATAGCAGCACCAAGAATTGGCAGCGCCTGGAAACGCACGTGCTGCGCAGTATGGTGCTCACCAAATTCGACATTGATGGACCCGGCATCCTGATCGGCCAGGTTGGGCGCGGGCTCGAGATCTTGCAGCGGATGGCGCTGCCCTCCAAATACCACTGCGCCTACATGGGCGTGAAAATGGTGGATGACTCGCTGCCCGCCGCCATCGAGCATTTGTCGAGCAAGAACATCTTCGGCGACAACCCGATCCGCTTTAGCAATGTCTTCCGCCAACTCTACAATCTGGCCCTGGGGGCGGCGCACATCAATTTCACCTTCTTCCGCGCCCTCGCCTTCAGCGACAGCCCCTTTCTGCAATTTCACGGCATCATGCTGAAGTCCTGGCTGCTGCTCAAATGCAACGATATCCTCTCGCAGAATCTGCTGGTCACCGGCTCCAAAGGCTTTCTCAAAGAATCCAATATCGGCGGCAACGCCATCGATTCCTTCGTCTACCCCGTCTTCGATGGCCACTACACCCTGAACACCCTGCTCACCTACAAGCACACGCGGCGCTATCTCGGCGCGACTAGACGCGGCGATATCGAGGCGCGGATGCTTGCTCTGCGCGAAAAAGCCTACGTCCCGCTGGAAGGCAAGCAAATTCTCAATAACAGCCGCGAAACCCGCCACCCGCCCTTCTTCGATTACGCTGACTACATCGCCCGCTGCCAGCTGCCCATCCGGCTGGACACGGTCCCGCTCATCCGCGCCAGCACCGGCATCCTGGACGCCATGCAGGCGCGTGATGTCACCAGTGAACCGGAATATCGCTACAAAGTCGGCATGCTGGTGCATAATCTCGAGGCGCTGCTTTCGGCGGTGGAGCTCTGGAAAGTGACCGAAAACGACCATTACCTCAACGCCATCATCATGCAGTACAACGATGTCGGCAAGCTGATTAACCGCATCATCAGCGAGGGCGATCTCGCGGTAGACTTCATCGAGCCGCTCCGCCAGCTGCCCCTGCCCCAACCCGACGATCCGCGCGCCTTCCTGCTGGGGCTCCTTGATGTGAAGCGGCAGATACGCACTCAGCCACGGTAGACACGCGCGCTTCACAGCAGCCTAACACGCAAGATACCTTGCGTCCCGCTGTGCATAGCTCCCATTCCCTCTTTGTAGGCAGAGGACAGGGCCGGTTTGACTCAATCATACTTAAGGGCGCCGCGTTCGACCTCAAAAGCTGCTCTCTTGGCGAAAGCTGTAGTTGCTCTCTTGGCGAAAACTGTAGACACAGGCGCGACAATGCCGCCGCCCACGCAAATTTCTTGCGTCTGCCTGCGCGTTACTCCCCCTCTCGAAGCGCTGTGTCTACGCGCACCCCTTGTGGGAGAGGGGGCCGGGGGGTGAGGGGTGAGCCGCCCGCAACGTAATCAGGGGCGACTGACCCGCAGTGTCTACGCGCGTCTGTGAGTCGCCCGAAAAAGTCCAAGAAAATACAGTATTCACGACGATATTTTGCTCGCTGAAAAACTGTACTGTCGTCAATAGCTTGCTGGGGAAGGGTGACTCGACGGCAGAATCGTGAAATTCGGGTGCCGAAATCGTCAAAATCCCCTAATACCGAGTGCGCTGCAAGAGTGCTCCCCCTTCCTTAGCTTGCTGGGGAAGGGGGTTGGGGGGATGGGGTGTAACCTGCGAGATAGCGTGGCCCAATATTGGACAAGCCTTGTACGGGCGAGACCAATCTCACCCACCCTTTTCCGGTCAGCCGCGACCAAACAGTCGCCTCAGCCGTTGCCAAAGCTGATACTGTCCCAGCTATGGACATCTGCGCATTGACACCTTATCGCCAATTGCAACCATTTCGCGACCACGAAACTCGCTATATGTCCGAAAAAACCTTTCTCTCGGACAAAAAACCAATTACAGAACCACATCTTCCACCGACTCCAATCTCCGCCAATCTCCCTTCCAACCCCCAAGACTACCTTTGGGCGAAATCTGGGCTTCGGTTGGGGGCAGCTAGGTAACCTGATATGCGCCGGCTGACGGCTGAAGGGCGCGCTTTGGGGGCTTGTGCCAAATCTATTGGGTTGTTCTAGGGGACTAGAGGGGCGCGCGTTGGAGGGCTTCTGGGGAGCATGTGGGCGGGTCAGGCGAATTTGCCGCCGCTATGCCGCTGCGTTACCATTGGTCTGCTCCCATTTGCCGCCGCCCCATTAAGGTAATGCCATGACCGAACTCAGCAATCTCATAGCCGATCTCGTCGCCATCAATTCGGTGAACCCCGATCTCGTGCCCGGCGGCGCCGGCGAAAGCGACATCGCCGACTTCATCGCCGCTTGGGGACGGGGAGCCGGTCTGGAAGTCCACGTACAAGAGGCAGCGCCCAAGCGCCCCAACATCATCCTGATCGCCCGCGGTGGCGGCGGCGGAAAATCGCTGATGCTGAACGCCCATACCGATACCGTTGGCGTCAGCGACATGGATGCGCCCTTCCAGCCGGCTATCAACGACGGACGCCTATACGGGCGCGGCGCTTATGATATGAAGAGCGGGCTGGCCGCCTGTATGCTGGCGCTAAAGGCAGCGAGGACGATGAATCTGCGCGGCGATGTCATGCTCAGCGCGGTCGTCGATGAAGAATACGGCAGCATCGGATCCGAAGCGCTGCTGGCCGATTGGGAGCGCTGGCCCGCCGACGCCGTGCTCATTGCCGAGCCGACCGAACTGGATATCAGCATCGCCCACCGCGGCTTCGTCTGGGTCGATATCGAGACCCACGGTGTAGCCGCCCACGGCTCGCGACCGCAGCTGGGCGTCGATGCCATAGCCAAGATGGGAAAAGTACTGGTCGCGCTTGAAGCGCACGACCGGGCGCTGCGCGCAGACCCGACTCACGAACTGCTGGGGGGAGGCTCGCTGCATGCCTCGCTGATCAGCGGCGGGGAAGAACTCTCGATGATTCCCGCGCATTGCCAGTTGCAAGTCGAGCGGCGCACCATCCCCGGCGAGACGCAAAGCAGCGTCGAGTCTGAGATAAACGACATCCTCGCCGAAATCGCCGCCGCCGATCCCGACTTCAAGGCGCAGGCAAAGGCGACATTCGCCCGTAGCCCCTACAGCATCGACGCCAGCCACCCGCTCGTCCAGCAGCTCAGAAGCATCGGCGAAACCAAATTGGGGGGCGAAGTCAAGCTCGTCGGCAGCAGTTGGTGGATGGACTCGGCGCTTTTCGGCGACGCAGGCATTCCGACAGTCGTTCTGGGTCCCGCTGGCGCTGGCGCCCATGCGATCGAAGAGTGGGTTGACCTGGCGTCGGTCGAGCGCTGCCGCGAAATCTACATTGATCTCATCGCCAATTTCTGCCGCTGAGCCGATTGCTGTGACTCTATTCCACTTCACGCATACTCAATCAGCATAGTAATCAATCTATCCTGTACAACGGTTAGGCGGGGCCAATCAATGCGAAAACCGAGTGATATCACGGATTGCGCTCCACCAAGCTCCCCTTCCCTAGCTGGCTGGGGAAGGGGCCGGGGGATGGGGTGAACGCCGCTCAAACGTTGAAGCGAAACAAGATCACATCGCCGTCTTGCACCACATAATCCCGTCCTTCGACACCCAGCAGTCCCGCCGCTTTGATGGCGCTGCGGTCTTGATGCTGCTCAAAAACGGCGAAGGGAATCACTTCGGCGCGGATGAAGCCACGCTCCATATCGCTGTGCACGACGCCGGCCGCCTGTGGCGCCGTCCAGCCACGCCCGATTGTCCAGGCGCGCGTCTCGTTCTCGTTGAAGGTGAAGTAGCTGATCAAGCCAAGCAGCCGATAACATTCGCTGATCAGTCTTTCCAGGCTGCTGCTGGTCAAGCCATAAACGCTGAGGTACTCGGCCCTTTCCTCATCGCTCAAGGTCGCCAACTCCTGCTCCAGCCCGGCGCAAACGGTGATCAAGAGCGCGCCTTCCGCCGCCGCAATCTCCATGGCCTCCTCCAGGTCGCTGTTGCCATTCTGCAGTCCGTCTTCGTCCACATTGGCGACATAGATGACCGGCTTGGATGTGAGGAAGCGCATTTCGAAATCGAGAGCGATGAAGTCCGGATGATCGCGCCAGTCAAACTCGCGCAGAGGTTTGCCCTCACCGACGAAAGCTTCCACCCGCCGCGCCATCTCCAGCTGCCCCTCCAGCTTGTGGTCGCCTTTCACTTCGCGTTCCAGCTTCTCCAGGCGGCGCTCGAGCTGTTGCAAGTCCGCCAGCGCCAGCTCGGTATTGATGACGGCGATATCATCGGCCGGCTGCGGCTTCTCGTTGACATGCGCAACATTGTCGTCATCAAAGCAGCGCACGACATGGGCGATGGCGTCCACGTGACGAATATGCCCCAGAAAACGGTTGCCCAAGCCTTCGCCCTTGTGCGCGCCCTTCACCAGGCCAGCGACATCGACGAAGTCGACGCGCGCCGGAATCGCCCGCTCGACGCCAACCCAGGCTTGCAAGCGCGTCAGGCGCTCATCGGGCAGCGGCACGACCGCGTGATTCGGTTCGACCGTGCTAAAGGGATAATTGGCGGCGACGGCCTTCTGCGCCCGGGTCAAAGCGTTGAATAGCGTGCTCTTGCCGACATTGGGCAAGCCGACGATGCCGATGCTCAAACTCATGCCTTATCCTCGCAACGATGAGTTTCCCACTATCATACGGCATGAGGCGCGGAAATGTGACTGTTTTCTCGGGCGAACAGAATACTGTTTTCTCGGGCGAACAGAATAAGGGAGTATTGCTTGACTCACGAGTGGGTGTAGGGGCGACCTATTAGGTCGCCCGCTAAATGTTAATAGATACGCGGGCGACATGGTATGTCGCCCCTACAGTTCACCGGTTGGGCGAAATCCGTAGTTAGACGTGCTAGACTGGATCATGAATATACTTGATTTCCAAGTCGCCATCAGAAACTGGTATAATCGCCAGCGGCTCACCGGATAGGCGAGAGCGGCAGGATCACTATGACTGAGATTCCGCAATTCAATCGCATCGAGGGGGATACGCTGGACGCGCTGAGGGAGATCGGCACGGCCACCATCGCCGGCGCGCTGTCGAAGCAAGCGGGCATCCGCAATCCGCATCTCGTCGGCTTGAAGCCCTTCAATCCGGGCGTCGTCGCTTGTGGTCAGGCGGTCACGCTGCAATTCATGCCCAAGCGCGAAGATGTCCATTGGGGCGATGAATACGCCGCCGCGCCCGAGCGCGAACTGCACCGCCGCGCGATCATGGCTTGCCAGCCCGGCGACATTATCGTTGTCGATGCCCGCGGCAGCATGAGCAGCGGCGTCTTCGGCGAGATGATGCTAACGTCATTTAAGGCGCACGGCGGCAAAGGCGTCGTCATCGATGGCTGCATCCGCGATTATCCCGAAGTGAAACAGTTGGACCTGGGTCTCTGGCTGCGCGGCGTCACACCGAATTTCCATACGCAAACTGATATCTTCCCCCACGCCGTGAACATCCCGATCGCTTGCGCCGGCTGCTTCATCGTGCCCGGCGATATCATCGTGGCTGATGACGATGGCGCCGTCGTCCTGCCTTACGCGCTGGCGGAAAAGATCGCGGCAATCGCGGGCGAAAAAACGGAATGGGAAGTCTTCTCGCGCATGAAGCTGGAAGAAGGCGGACGCCTCGACAAATATTATCCGCTGGACGACGAGGCGCAAAAGGAATACGAGGCTTGGCTGCGCGAGGGATCCTGACCTGATGTCAGAAGCCGCGCTGGCGCTAAGTCTGTTCCTCCACATCGCCGCCACGGCAATCTGGATCGGCGGCATCCTTCTCATTACTTTCCTCGTTGTACCAGAGATACATCGCGCCTTGGCCGAGCAGCCCGCCCTCTATCAGCTGCTGAACCGTCTGCGGTTGCGCTTCACGATCGTGGGCAACCTGGCGCTGACCGTGTTGATCGTCACAGGCATGCTGCAGATGTCGACCGACTCGAATTACGAGGGGCTGCTGCGTTTCAGCAATCGCTGGAGCCAGGCGCTGCTGCTCAAGCATGTTCTGATCATCGTCATGGCGCTTTGCGGCTTGCTCCTGCAATTCGGGGTGGCGCCGGCGCTGGAACGCACGAGCCTGCTGCGAGAACGCGGTCTGGGCGATACCGATGAATGGCGGCGGCTGCAGCGGCGTGAGCGCCGTCTCACCCTCCTTATCGCGCTGCTCGCCATGTCAATCCTGGCCGCCAGCGCCTGGCTGACAGCGATTTGACACCGTATGATGCTGTAAGGCTTGTCCGGTACTCAAGTGGTTCTGCACCCGATTGGGTCTACCCCCCTCGGTCCCCCCATATCAATGGGGGGAAGGTTTCGCCGAGATCTGCATTTATTGACGAATCCTCTGGCAGAATCCCCGAGTCTGTTGAATTTAGCTCCCCTCCCTGATGATTCGGGGAGGGGTCGGGGGTGGGGTAGACAGATTGGGCGGCAAGCAAAGCGCAGTACCGGACAAGCCTTGTAGGGGCGAGACTTGTCTCGCCCTTCTTTCACCACTGAGGCGCCGAGGGCACAGAGGCAATCCCCGAACAACCGTGCCATCCCCTGCGTAATCTGTTATAAAGGAAGGTATAGGCACTATCACCATTCACAACAGTTGGGACATCCATGTTAGTGAAACAAGCGCCACCGAAAACGCAGACAGCTTCGCCCAAACTCGCCGACTTCACGCTCGAAGATCGCTATACCGCCCAGAGCGGTCGCGTCATCATGAGCGGCATTCAGGCGCTGGCGCGGCTGCCGATGGATCAGCATCGGGCCGACGAAGGGCGCGGCTTGCGCACGGCGAGCTTGATCACCGGTTATCGCGGCTCACCCCTGGGCGCGCTCGACTTCGCGCTGGAGCGGATACCGGCGCTGCTGGAAGAGCATCACATCCGCTTCGTACCGGCGGTCAACGAAGAGCTGGCCGCCACCGCCATCATGGGCAGCCAGACGGTCAATCTGCTGCCCGCTCCCAAGTACGACGGCGTCTGCGGAATATGGTATGGCAAGGGACCCGGCGTTGACCGCAGCGGCGACGCCTTCAAACATGCCAATCTGGCCGGCGTCGGCAAGCATGGCGGCGTGCTGGCGCTGGCGGGCGACGACCCCTCCTGCAAGTCATCCACTATTCCATCGCACTCGGAAGTCGCGCTCTACGATGCGCTGATGCCGATCCTCTACCCAGGCAGCGCGCAGGAGATTCTTGAGCTCGGCATGCTTGGCTTCGCCTTGTCGCGCTTCAGCGGGCTTTGGGTCGGTTTTAAGATCGTCACCGACGTTGCCGATGAGTACAGCAGCGTCGAAGTGGGCTTAGACCGCGTTCATATCGTCGAGCCCGAATTCAAACGGAACGGCCAGCTTTGGCGGCCGCGACAGAATCCGGACCTGCTGGCGCCCTACAGCTTGCAGCAAGAACAAGAGATCCACGACGCGCGGCTGGACGCGGCGCTGGCCTTCGCGCGGGCCAATCGCATCAACGAGATCGCCGTGCCCACCACCGACGCCAGGCTGGGCATCATCGCGGCCGGCAAGACCTGGTACGACCTGCGCAGCGCCTTGCTCGAGATCGGCTTGGACGACGCAGAGCTGGAACGAGCGGGCATTCGCCTGCTCAAGCTGGGCATGATCTTCCCGCTGGAGCCAAGCATCGTGCGCGAATTCGCCGCCGGCTTGGATGAGATCCTCGTCATTGAAGAGAAGCGCGCATTCATCGAAATATTCTGCAAAGAAGCGCTCTACGGCAGCGACCACAGGCCGCGCATCGTCGGCAAGAAAGACGAACGGGGGCGCAAACTGGTCAAGGCAGACAATGAACTGGATGCCGACGATATCGTGAGGATTCTGGCGCGGCGCTTGCAGGGGCGCGTCGAGGCGCCTCTCTTGGAGCGCCGGCTGGGCGAGATCAACCGGGCGCCCGACTTGGGCACGATTCCTCTCGTGGCGCGCTCGCCTTATTTCTGCTCGGGCTGCCCGCATAATCGCTCCACCAAGGTGCCGGAGGGCTCAATGGCGGCGGCGGGGATCGGCTGCCATACCTTGGCCATCTTGATGGATCGGAATACGGGCGGCGTCACGCAAATGGGCGGAGAGGGCGCCAATTGGGTCGGCGCCGAAACCTTCACCGACTTGGATCACATCTTCCAGAATATCGGCGACGGCACCTTCGCCCACAGTGGATCGCTCTCGATCAGACAAGCGACCGCTGCCGGCACCACGATGACCTACAAGATCCTCTACAACTCGGCGGTGGCGATGACCGGCGGGCAAGCGGCCGACGGCTTAATGCCAGTGCCAGAGCTGACGCATTTGCTCTACGCCGAAGGGGTTAAGAAGACCATTGTCGTCTCCGCTGAGCCGGAGAAGTTTCCCCCAGAAGCCTCCTGGGCGCCGGGGGCGGAAGTCTGGGAGCGCGACCGGCTGGACGAAGCGCAGCGGCTGCTTCGCGATACGCCCGGCGTCACGGCGCTGGTCTACGACCAGGAGTGCGCGGCCAATCTGCGGCGCAAACGCCGGCGCGGCTTCGAGCCGGATCCGGCGCTGCGCATCGTCATCAATGAGGCCGTCTGCGAAGGCTGCGGTGATTGTGGCTCGGTATCGAATTGCCTCAGCGTGCAACCGGTGGAGACTGAATTCGGCCGCAAGACGCAGATCCATCAGTCCTCCTGCAATAAAGATTACACCTGCCTCGAAGGCAACTGCCCCGCTTTCATGAGTGTGCTTCCAGCAGAGTCGCCCGCCCAGGAAGCGAAGCCAAGCTTCCGCGTCGAGCGGGATATCGCCGAGCCGACGCGCCGCGTCAACGGCGCCGCCAACATCCTCTTCACCGGCATCGGCGGCACCGGCGTGGTCACCTCGAATCAAGTGCTGGGCACGGCCGCGGCGCTGGATGGATTTCAGGTGCGCTCGCTGGATCAAACCGGCTTGAGCCAAAAAGGCGGACCCGTCGTCTCCAACTTGAAGATCACCAGGGAGTCAATCGATATCGCGCCCAAGATCGGCGCGGCCGCCGCTGACGCTTTCCTCGTCTTTGATGTCTTGACAGCGACCGAAACCAAGAACCTGATCCGCGCCCACCCGCTGCGCAGCGTCGCCATCGTCAGCACCAGCAAAGTGCCGACCGGCGCCATGGTGCGCGATACCACCGTGGAATACCCCGAAGCCGATCACCTCTTGGAGCTGATCAATCGCCAAACGCTGGCCGGCGACAACGTTTTCTTCGATGCCATTGGGCTTGCGGAAGCGCTGTTTCACGATCACATGATGGCGAACATGATCGTCATCGGCGCCGCTTATCAAGCGGGGACCCTGCCGATGTCGGCGGCCGCCATCGAACGCGCCATCGAGTTGAACGGCGTCAAGGCGGACGACAATCAGCAGGCTTTCCGCGCCGGACGCCTGGCTGTCGCCGAGCCGGCCTGGCTGGAAAGCCTCGAAATCGAACGGGCGGGCGCCGTCGAGACCGTGCCTGAGCCCTCAGCTGCCGCGCGGCAACTGATCGATTCCCTCGGCGCAAGCGGCGAGTTGAAACGGCTTCTTGAGATTCGCGTGCCGGAATTGATCGCCTACCAGAATGAAGCCTACGCGCGGCGCTTCATCGCCGATGTCAAGCGGGTTTGCGCGGCCGAAGACGCCATCTGTCCGGAATCGACGGCTCTGAGCGAAGCCTTCGCACGCTACCTCTTCAAGTTGATGGCTTACAAAGACGAATATGAAGTGGCGCGCTTGAGCCTAAAGCCGGAAATGCGGGCGGCGATGGGGGAGCAATTTGGCGCGCGCGCGAAGGTCCATTATCACTTGCAGCCGCCGATTCTGAAGGCACTGGGACTGAAAGGCAAGATCAAGGTCGGGCGTTCGTTTGATCTCGTTTATCGCGGCCTGCGTCAAATGCGCTTCTTGCGCGGGACACGCTTCGATCTCTTCGGCTACGATCACGTGCGGCGCGTCGAGCGCGACTTGATCCGGCAGTATAGGCGGCTCGTCTTCGCCGCGCTGGATTCTTTGACTGCGGACAATTACGAGCAAGTCACGAAACTGGCGGAACTGCCCGATATCATTCGCGGCTACGATGAAGTCAAGCTGGCGAACGTGGAGCGCTTCTGGGAAAAGGTGCGGGGGTTGGGGTTTAAGTCTCCGAGCGCGTAACGAGGGAGCGCCTTATTCTCTGAGAAAGCCGGCCGTCTTCCGCGGTACTTTCAGATGATCCATGATATCTGAGAGCATCTGGCTGTTTTCAGCTATAGCCCGGCGATTTGCCAGCACTTCTTCACGAATCGCCTCTATCGCCTTGCGATTCACCTCGATTGCTTCGCGATTCGCTTCTATCGCCTTTCGATTCGCCTCGATTGCCGCCGCGTTTGCTGCCACCTGATCTGTTATTTGCTGCAAGACGTCGCCAAACCCATTCATGCGATCCATCAACTTGTCCTGCGTAGCTCGCACAGTCTGGTACTCACCCTCAATGCGTTCGAGCCGACTGTCATCCGTCAACATCCCATCTGCCGCTGATTGTTTCAGTCGACTGGATTATATCAAAGGCCGCGGTTTCTGACGGAAATACAAGACTGCTAGTTGACTTGCTTCTGGATTTTCTTCTCTTCGGTTCCGTCAAGTTCGCGATAAAACATGCGCAGAGCCGATAGCACCGCTTGGCGGATGATGAAGTAGAGCACGGCCACAGGGATCAGCAAGAACAACAGATACAGCACGATAATAATCAACTCTGTTGGTCCTAAGTTGGGCATGATTCACCTCTAATACACAATCAAAAGTTTCAAGACGCCAACAACAATATTGACCTTAGCGTAATCCATTGCCATTCAGGTCACAATAGAACATTTGCTCCAAGCCCCCTCGACCTGTACCCCGCGACGCATTCACGTTACCATTGCCCGCATCCAGTCAAACGCATAAGCAAGGACAATCAACATGAGCGAGAAAATCGGATTCATCGGCTTGGGCATCATGGGCCGCGGCATGGTCGACAACTTGATGAAAGCCGGCTTTGAAGTTACCGTCTGGAACCGCACCGCGAGCCGCATGGACCCCTTCGTCGAACGGGGCGCAGCGGGCGGCGATTCACCGCGCGCAGTGGCGGCAGCCAGCGACATCACCATCATCTGCGTCAGCGATACGCCCGATGTCGAGGCGGTTGTGCTGGGCGAGGACGGTGTGATCCACGGCGCGACCGCCGGCGATCTCTTGATTGATATGAGCACGATCAGTCCAGAAGCAACCGTCGAGATCGGCGAGCAACTCAAGGCGAAGGGCGTGGCCATGCTCGACGCGCCCATCAGCGGCGGCAGCGAGGGCGCGGCCAATGGCACGCTCAGCATCATGATCGGCGGGAATGACGCCGATGTCGCGCGCGCCATGCCCTGCTTCGAGGCGATGGGCACGACCATTACCCACGTTGGCGAGGCTGGCGCCGGGCAGACGGTCAAGCTCTCGAATCAGATTCTCTGCGTCGTCAATATGCTCGCGGCCAGCGAGGC
Organism: Chloroflexota bacterium; assembly: GCA_026707665.1. Lineage (GTDB taxonomy): Bacteria > Chloroflexota > Anaerolineae > Aggregatilineales > Phototrophicaceae > UBA6055. The sequence goes on along the minus strand of JAPOWK010000115.1, from coordinate 13,930 downwards.
GCTGCTCTTCGCGCAGGCGGGTGGCGTCGACCTGGACAAGATGCTGCAAGCCGTGACCGGCGGCGCGGCCGGCAGTTGGATGCTGGCGAACCGCGGTCCGCAAGTCATCAATGATTATTGGGAGCCCGGCTTCTCGATTGATTTGCAGCAGAAGGACCTGCGGCTGGTGCTGGGCGCGGCTGACGAAATGGGCATCCCGGTGATCGCGACTGCGCTCTGCTTCAATTTGTATCGGACGCTGCAGGCGCAAGGTCTGGGCGCCGAAGGCAACCACGGCATCATCAAGGCGCTGGAAGCGATGGCGGGGATCAAGGCGCGCTTGACTTGAATGGCTTCAACGCACCGTAAATCGAAACCGAACACTTCATAGGGAGATGTGTTATTCTCATGGTGTACGTTTACGACAATTGGAGCGGATGATGGCGACAGAAGTAGCGGATCGCCTGCTGACCGTAGACGAATTCTTGGAATGGGAAAGCCGGCAGACCTTCAGACATGAATTGGTAAAGGGCAGGGTCGTACATATGCCAGGCGCAAGCAGACCGCACAATCGTATCGTCCTGGACCTTGCCCGCTCGCTTGAGGATAGACTGCACAGCCAGGCATGTGAGGTGTTTGCGGTTGAAGTAGGTGTGCTGGTCAATCTTGAAGGGACATACACCTACCCCGATGTGATGGTTGTGTGTGGAGAACAGAAAATTCGCGCCGACGCTCCGCAGTCTTCGCTGGAGAATCCTACGCTGCTTTTTGAGGTCTTGTCACCATCCACGGAAATGTACGACCGCAATCAAAAGTTGGAGCAGTACCGACAGATTCCTTCGCTTCTGGGATATTTCCTCGTCGCGCAAGACAAGCCGCTGATTGAAGCTCACACGCGCTCCTTCGACGACTGGCAATATCGCGAGTATGCCGGGTTGGATGCCAGACTGCATATTCCGACGCCGGACTGCGAAATCCCACTGAGCGAGATTTACCGGCGCGTGAGCTTCGCGGACGCTTAAGCTATTGCTCCACATAACTACCGTCCCAAGCGCTGCAAGGGTAAATCTGCGCGCTGGAAGCGATGGCGGGGATCGAGCCGCGGTTGTAGCACGAGCAGCGCAACCGCCAGGGAGACAGCAAATTGTTTGTGAAGCCATATTCGCCCGACAAGCTTTGGAGCGCGCAAGAGTATCTCGCTTGGGAAAGCGCGCAAGAGTTCAAGAACGAGCTAATTGACAAGCGCGTCTGGCTCATGCTCGGCGCCGGCCTGCGACACGCCAGCATCAGCACCAACTTGATTCTGATCTTCCATCCCTTTTTTGAGGAACGGGACTTCACGCCTCTTGGGAGCCGGACATGCCTGCAAATCGACCCCGAGTCGACCTTCGTCTATCCTGACTTCATGCTGTTTGCTGGTACGCCGCAGGAGCATTTCCGCTTCAATCAGTGCTTCTTCAAAGATCCAACGGTCGTCTTCGAAATCCTTTCGCCCAGCACGGAAGATATGGACCGCGGGAGAAAGAAAGAGCTTTACCTACAAATGGAATCGCTGCAATCCTACCTTTTAATTTCGCAAGAAGAGCCCCTGATTGAAGCCTACCTGCGCGAAGACGATGCTTGGGGCTATGCCGAATACGCTGGGTTGGACGCCACGCTAGTCATCCCGGCGCCGAACTGCGAGATTCCGCTTAGCGAGATATACCAGCGGGTGAACTTCGCCGACGCTTAATCCGATCTGGTGACGCCCGCCGCGCAATGCAAGTATTCAATTGTAAATCGCCCTCGAAGCGTGCATAATCCCCTGCATTCGATTGAAAGCGGAAAAGGTCCTAGTGATGACACCACTACGCGCAACCGTCTGGCATGAATACCGGCATGAGAAACTCGAAAAGCATGTCGGAGAAGTTTATCCCGAGGGCATCCACGGCGCGCTGGCGAAAGGACTGGCGCAATACGGCTTCGACATCCACACCGCCACGCTTGATGAGCCGGAGCATGGGCTGACGCAAGCGGTGCTCGATAATACCGATGTGCTGACCTGGTGGGGGCACATGGCGCACGAGGAGGTCAGCGATGAGATCGTCGACCGCGTGCAAGAGCGCGTGCTGAATGGCATGGGCTTGATCGTGCTGCACTCCGGCCACCTGTCGAAGATCTTCCGCCGCTTGATGGGCACTGGCTGTATGCTGCGCTGGCGCGAAGCCGATGAAAAGGAACGGATCTGGACGGTCGACCCCTCGCATCCGATCTGTGAGGGCTTGCCCGAGTACATTGAAATCGATGAGGCGGAGATGTACGGCGAACATTTTGACATTCCGCCGCCCGATACGCTGGTCTTCATCAGCTGGTTCGAAGGAGGCGAAGTCTTCCGCAGCGGCTGTTGCTATCAGCGAGGGCAGGGCAAGATTTTCTACTTCCGCCCGGGGCACGAGACCTACCCGATCTATCACATGCCCATCGTGCACAAAGTGATCGCCAACGCCATCAATTGGGCGAGGCCTGTCTCCAACAGCGCCCCAGTGCGAGGAAACATCCCCGAGTTCATGTCGTAGACCTGGCTACGAAAGTCGTCCGCCGGAGCGCAAACTTGTAGGGGCGACCGACGGGTAGTGTCTACGCACCCCTTGGGTCGACCGCACTCTTGAAGAGGAGATTCTATGGACATTCTAAACGTTGGCATCATCGGCACCGGCAATATCGCGCCGGCGTATATCAAAGGCTGCGCGCCATTTGACGTCATCAAGATCACCGCATGCGCCGATATTCTGAAAGACCGCGCGCAGGCATTCGCCGCCGAACATGGCTTGACGGCATACAGCGTTGACGACCTGCTGGCGCGCGATGACATCGACATCGTCATCAACTTGACCTTACCCGCTGCGCATGCCGAAGTCTCACTGCAGATCATCGAAGCGGGCAAACACGCCTATTGCGAAAAACCGCTGGCGGTCACACGCGCCGATGGAGAAGCTGTCATCAAGGCGGCTGAGGCGGCTGGCCTGCGCATTGGCTGCGCACCTGACACTTTCCTCGGCGGCGGCGGACAGACCGCGCGCAAGGCGATTGACGACGGCATCATCGGGGAACCGATAGCGGCGACCGCGATGTGGCTCTCGCACGGCCACGAGAGCTGGCATCCTAACGCCGGCTTCTACTACCTCAAGGGTGGCGGACCCATGCTCGATATCGGTCCCTACTATGTGACGGCGCTGCTCAATCTCATGGGACCGGTGGCGCGAGTTTCTGGATCCGCGCGGATGACCTTCGCCGAGCGCATCGCCACCAGCGAAGCACTGATGGGACAGCGTCTGCCGGTCGAGGTTAACACGCATGTCGCTGGCACGCTCGAATTTGAAAGCGGCGCCATCGCCACGACTATCATGAGCTTTGACGTCTGGGGACACAACCTGCCCTTGATCGAGATTCATGGAAGCGAGGGTTCGCTCAGTGTGCCCGATCCAAACCGATTCGATGGCGAGGTGTTGGCAATCAAGGGCGGGACGAAGGAATGGGTCGATATACCGTTGACGCATAGCACCAACATCGGCCGCGGCGCCGGCGTTGCCGATATGGCTTATGCCATCCGGTCCGGACGCCCACATCGCGCCAGTGGCGATCTCGCTTTTCACGCCCTGGAGATCATGTTAGCGCTGGAAGAGTCGTCAGCGCAGGGACAGCACATCGACATCAAGAGCACGCTTGAACAGCCTCTCGCGCTGCCGGCTGGCTTGCCCGACGGCGTGCTTGATATGTGAGTTCTACCCCATCCCCCGGCCCCTTCCCCAGCGAGCTAGGGAAGGGGAGATCGATAGCGAGGCTGTTTTTCGCAGGACTAACTAGGAATAACTGAGACCCAGAGATTTTGCCAAATGTAGGGGCGACCCTTAGGTCGCCCCTACTAATATCTTCAATGTCGATGACAGTAGGGGCGAGCCGGTGGCTCTCCCACCAAAAGGAAAACCCGTGAAAACACTAAACGTTGGCCTTATCGGCACCGGCAATATCGCGCCGGCGTATATTGAAGGCTGCGCGCCATTCGATGTCATCAAGATGACCGCCTGCGCCGATATTTTGGCTGAGCGGGCGGAAGCTTTCGCCGCCGAACACGGACTCATCGCTTGCGGCGTCGATGACCTGCTGGCGCGCGACGACATTGATATCGTCGTCAACTTGACCATTCCGCAGGCGCACGCCGAGGTCTCGCTGCAGATTATGAACGCGGGCAAGCATGCCTACAGCGAAAAGGCGCTGGCGGTTTCTCGCGAGGATGGGGCAAAGATCGTCACAGCGGCAAAGGAAGCGGGCCTGCGCATGGGCTGCGCGCCCGATACCTTCCTCGGCGGTGGCTTGCAAACCGCGCGTAAAGCGATTGACGATGGCTTGATCGGCGCGCCTGTCGCGGCAACCGCCGTCTTCATGGCTCATGGACCGGAAAGCTGGCACCCCAACCCCGGCATCTTCTATCAGAAGGGCGCCGGACCGCTCTTCGACATGGGTCCCTATTATCTGACAGCGCTCGTCCATCTGATGGGACCAGTGGCGCGCGTCTCGGCTTCGGCGCGCATGACCTTCCCTGAACGTATCGCCACCAGCGAAGCCATGATGGGCACGCGGTTGCCAGTCGAGGTCAACACACATGTCGCCGGTACGCTGGAATTCGTCAGCGGCGCCATCGCCAGCGTCATCACCAGCTTTGATATTTGGGGGCATCATGTGCCCATGCTGGAGATTCACGGCGAGGACGCTTCAATGAACGTTGGCGATCCCAATTTCTTTCACGGAAAGAATCACGTTCTCAAAGGCGGGACGCGCGAATGGGTCGAGATCCCACATACGCACACCACGAATATCGGGCGTGGCGCCGGCATCGCCGATATGGCTTACGCGATTCAGTCGGGCCGCCCGCACCGCGTCAGTGGCGAACTGGCATTCCACGTGCTCGATATCATGTGCGCGCTGGAAGAATCGGCGGCGCAGGGGCGGCGTGTTGAACTGGAGAGCACGGTCGAGCAGCCGCAGGCGCTGCCGGTGGGCTTGGCTGATGGGGAGCTGGATGCTTAACCCCTGGCGCGAAGGAACTGTAGGGGCGACTCGGTGAGTCGCCCGCAACTACTGCGGCAATTCGTATGCGCCAATGTCGCAAGCTACGCCTTTTAGCAAAAAGGTAGTTAAAACTTCGGCTGCCAGACCGCGCCGGCCGGATCCCTCCCGCGTAAAAAGTCAAAATCGCAGCCCAGCGGCGCTTGATTGACGCTGCGCAGATAGAGCTGCCCGTAACCGCGCTCGTAAGCCGGTGGCGGCGCTGACCATTCGGCCCGTCGCTCCGCCAGTTCGGCATCGGAGACGTGCAGCTGCAAGCGGCGCTCGGCGACGTTTAGTTCAATCTCATCGCCATCGCGCACGAGCGCCAAGGGACCGCCGATGGCCGCTTCCGGCGCCACGTGCAGCACGATCGTGCCATAAGACGTGCCGCTCATGCGGGCGTCGGAGATGCGCACCATGTCGCGCACGCCCTGCTTCAGCAGCTTCGGCGGGATGGGCAGGTTGCCGATCTCGGGCATGCCCGGTCCGCCGATAGGTCCCGCATTTTGCAGCACCAGCACATGATCGGGCGTCACCTCCAGCGCGGGATCGTTCATACGCGCCTTGACATCGTCGGCGTCTTTGAAAACGAGCGCCGGTCCGCGGTGCTGGCAGAGCGCGGGTGTGGCGGCGGCATGTTTGATGACCGCGCCATCGGGCGCCAGGTTGCCGCGCAGGATGCTCAAGCCGCCCTCCGGCGCCAGCGGATCATCGAGCGAACGGATGATGTCCGGATCGCTGACCTCGGCGTCGGCGACATTCTCCGCCAGCGTGCGCCCGGTCACGGTTAGGGCATCACCATGCAGCAGCGGCAGCAGCTGTTTCAGCACGGCCGGAATGCCACCAGCATAAAACAGGTCTTCCATCTGGTACTCGCCGCTGGGTCGCATATTGGCGATGAGGGGACTGCGGCGGCTGATCTCATCAAAGCGCGACAGGGGCAAGTCGACGCCGGCGCGCCCGGCGATGGCGGGTAGGTGGACGATGGCGTTGGTGCTGCCGCCGACGGCATTGAGCAAGGTGATCGCATTGTCAAAGGCGTCGGCGGTCAATATCTGCGACGGGCGGATGTCCCGCTCGACCAGGTCGACGATTTGTCTTCCCGCTGCTTGCGCCAGTTGCAGACGGCGCGAGTCGCTCGCGGGTATGGCGCCATTGCCCGGCAGCGCCATGCCCAGCGCTTCCATCAGCGAATTCATCGTCGACGCCGTGCCCATGACCATGCAATGTCCGGCGCTGCGCACGAGGTTCTTTTCGACGCCCTTATAGGTCTCGGCTGTGATCGTGCCCGCTTCGTATTCGGCGCTGTAACGGCGGCAATCGGTGCAGGCGCCCAGGATCTCGCCCTGATAATGCCCGTTGAGCATGGGACCGCCGCTCACCATGATGGTCGGCAAATCAGCGCTGGCGGCGCCCATCAGCGCGGCCGGGGTCGTCTTGTCGCAATTGGTGAGAAGCACCACGCCGCTGAGCGGATTGCCGCGGATCATCTCCTCGGTGTCCATTGCCGCCAGGTTGCGGCATAGCATCGAGGTCGGGCTGAGGTAGACCTCGCCCAGCGAGATGGTGGGGAACTCAAGCGGGAAGCCGCCGGCTTGCAGTACGCCGCGTTTGACCGCTTCGCTGACGGCGCGCAGGTGGCTGTTGCAATGGTTGAGCTCGCTGTAGGTATTGCATATGCCGATGAGCGGGCGGGTCATATCGGCGCTTTCGTAACCGCTGGCAGCGGTGAAGGCGCGGCGAATGAGCCCGGAGACGCCCTCGGCGTTGAAGAAGTCTTTGGAGCGGGAAGCGGGATTGGACATTGGAGAAGCCTTTTCTCGTATTGAACACAGAGGACGCAGAGGTCACAGAGGGTCGCGTAGGGCACGTAGGTCGCGTAGACACTGACCGCCGACATCGCCCTTCGACACTGACCTTCGCGTTTTGACCGAATTCGATTGCGGGATTATACTGTAATCGTACGCGAGGAGGCAGCATGGCGACAACCGACATTCGTTTGAAGCGGATTGAAAAAGAATATCAGAGCGTGCGCGACGGCCAGGACGACATCCTTGACCGAATCGACACTTACGAAGAGGCGCTGCTGGGGCTGAATCAAACTGTTGTAGCGAACCATGAGTGGACTCGGCGACAATTCGCGGAAATCCGGCGGGATGTCAGCGATTTGAACGAGAAAATGGACAGGCTCATGGCGCACCTGAACGTGCCGCCCAAGCTACCGGCCGGCTTCGTCCCGGACTGAGCTCTGGGCAATTGCCCAAACGCAATCCTCGGTCAAGTCTCGATCACATTGTCCGGTCTCGTGCCGAAGCGCAGTAGTTCCGTCCAAGTCTATATGACTGTCAGCAATTGGTGAGCGCCAGCCCTCACCCACCCAGCTTCGCAAACGCAGCCCGCCTAACCTGCGCCGCCGCCAACTGCTCGGCTTGCAGCTTCCGCGTCAGAGCCGCCACGTCGGCAGCAAGCGGCATCAGGTCAATGCGGTTGGCGCTGTTGATCGTCTCCACCCACTCGGGCCGCAGCGCGTCGATGCCATGCAGGGCGCCGGCGATCGCCCCGCCCATGCCGGCGATGGAATCGTTGTCGCGCCCGTAATTGGTCGCGCCAAAGATCGTCTCCTCGTAGTCCCCGCCGGTGACTACCAGGAAGCCGAGCGCGATCGGCACTTCTTCGATGGCGTGTTCGCGGCTAGGCGTCCAGTGGTTGCTGCCGTTGCCGCGCGCGCTCTTGAAATCATCGGGCGCGGTGTCGTATTGGCGCATGACCTCACGCAAGGGAGCGATGGCTTCGCGCCACTCGGTAAGCGTACTGGCGCGCTCGGCGACGGCGGCGATGCATTCAGCGGTGCCGTCCTTGGCCACGCTGAGCGCCGCGTCGATAATCGAGCTGACCGAGGCCTCCGGCTTGAAAGCTTCGGCGACGCAAGCCGCTTGCACGGCGGCCGCTTCCAAACCGAAGCTGACTTGGTGGGCGCTGAAGACATCGACCGCTTCCTGATAGGCGCGGGCGGGATCGCAGGCGTTAATGATGCCCACGGGCGCGGCGTACATGGCGGCGCCGCAATTGACCATATTGCCGACGCCGGCGTATCGCGGATCGGCATTGGCCAGCCAGCGCATATAAAGCCACTTCTCGGGGTAGAAGAGGCGCTCGACCAGCAGCATCTCGCGGCCGCGCTCCGGCACCCAGCGCATTTCCTGCGCCATCTTGGGAACGATGCGGCGGAAGAATTCGTGGGCATCTAGGTGATCGCCGTGCTCGATGTAGCAGCGGCTCAACAGTTGCACCATGTGCGTATCGTCGGTGAAACGGCCATCCCCTTTGCCGAGATCTGAGGGACCGTCCCAGCCTTCGACCAAGTCGGTGATGTAACCGTAACGCGCGCGAATTTCTTCCGGCAGGCGTCCCTCGGCCGGCGCGCCCAAGGCGTCTCCGATAGCGCCGCCATAGAGGCAGCCTTGCACTTTCTTCAAGAGGCGATCGGTTGTCTCGGTCATCCGTTGTTCCTCATTTCCGGCGCTGTCAGTAGTCGATTCCTAGAATAATGCGCCAATCAATTGGTAAATTGTAGGGACGAGCCGCCGGCTCGCCCGTACGAATCGGTTCTTCAGCAGAATTTATATGCGCGACTTTGTGACTCGTCCAAGTACTAGACACTCTAATGTGGGCGACTCACAGAGTCGCCCCTACGTCACTGGCTAGGCGGGGACGTCAGCGCCTCAAAGTCCGTTTGGCGAGCCTGCGCCGCCGCCAGCTGCTCCGCTTGCAGCTTCCTTGTCAAGTCCGCCAAGGCGGCTGCCATCGGCATCAGGTCGATGCGGTTGGCGCTGTTGATTGTGTCCACCCACTCGGGGCGCAGCGCGTCGATGCCATGCAGAGCGCCGGCGATCGCCCCGCCCATGCCGGCGATGGAATCGTTGTCGCGCCCGTAATTGGTCGCGCCGAAAATGGTTTCCTCGTAATCGCCGCCGGTGACCACCAGGAAGCCGAGCGCGATCGGCACTTCTTCAATACTGTGGGAGCGGCTGGGCGTCCAGTCATCGGTGCCGTTCCCGCGCTCGCTTTTGGCGTCATCAGCCGAGGTGTCGTATTCGCGCATGACTTCTCGCAGGGGAGCGATAGCTTCGCGCCAGTCGGTCAGGGTGCTGGCTTTTTCGGCGATGGCGGCGATGCAATCGGCAGTGCCGTCTTTCGCCACCGAGAGCGCGGCGTCGATAATGGAGCTTACCGAGGCCTCCGGCTTGAAGGCTTCAGCGACGCAAGCGGCTTGCACGGCGGCCGCTTCCAGCCCGAAGCTGACCTGATGCGGACTGAGCACATCGACCGCTTCCTGATAAGCGCGCAGCGGATCGCAGGCGTTGACAATGCCGATGGGCGCGGCGTACATGGCGGCGCCGCAATTGACCATGTTGCCGACGCCGGCATAGCGCGGATCGGCATTGGCCAGCCAGCGGATGAAGAGCCATTTCTCCGGATAAAAGAGGCGCTCGGCCAGCGGCATCTCGCGTCCGCGGTCGGGGATCCAGCGCTGCTCATAGCCGATCATGGGACCGATGCGGCGGAAGTACTCGTGGGCGTCGAGGTGGCCGCCATGTTCAATGTAGCAGCGGCTGAGCAGCTGAACCATGTGGCTGTCGTCGGTATAACGGCCATCGCCCCGGCCGCTCTTGTCATTCGGCGAGTCCCAAGCTTCGACCAAATCGGTGATATAACCGTAGCGCTCCCGGATCTCAGCTGGCATGCGCCACTCGGCGACCCCGCCCATGGCATCGCCGATCGCGCCGCCGTAGAGGCAGCCCTTGATTTTCTTCAGGAGGTGGTCGGGTGAATCCGTCATTAGTTGTTGCATCCTTTCATGTGCTTTCAGTAGTCGCGTCTTACAATAATGCGTCTGGCAAACCGAAAGTTGTAGGGGCGAGCCGTGGCTGCCCGTTAATCTGACGCCATGTAGCGGTTCGCCCAAAATCTATCCGAATGGCAAACAGGGGCGAATCAGTAAGTCGGCCCTACATATTCCTCTATGCTGGCGGTCAGAGTCGAAGGGCTATGTCAACGTGCCCTACGCGCCCCTCTGTTTTGCCTCTTTTCCTCGATGGTAAATCCATGCAGGTCTGGCAATAGCGACCGGACTACATGAAGCGCGCGGAATAGACCACTGCCAGGTTGTGTGTCAGGCAGCGCCAATTATCGCCGCGATCATCGGAGACGTAGAAGTTGCCCGCCGTCGTGCCGAAAGCCAGGGTGTCGCCCGTCTTATCCAGCGCGTGGCGGAAGACCAGGTCATAGCAGTTTTCTTGAGGCAGGCCGCTGCGCAGATCTTGCCAGGTTTCTCCGCCGTCTTCGGTGCGGCTGATGACCAACGCGCGATCGACCGGCACACGGTACTCGGCGCTGACCGCCGGCGCCACCCAGGCGACGCGCTCGTCTTCATCATCAACCGCCAGCGCAAAGCCGAAGCCAGCAGGTCCGCCATTCTTGTCCGAAATATCCCGCCACTGCATGCCGCCGTCCTCACTCCGGAAGATGCCGCAGTGATTCTGCTGCCAAAGCACATCTGGGTTCGACGGGCTGGCGAGAATGATATGCGGATCATGCCCGTGCTCGTGCAGCGGATCGGGAAGGTAATCGGCGTACAAACCGCGGTTGCGCGCCGCCCAATTTTCTCCGCCATCGCGGCTGACATAGACGCCGCCGACGCTGATGCCGATGATCAGGTGGCGGCTGTCGCGCGGGTCGACCTGGATAGCGACTGTCCCGGGATGATCGCGCCCCGCGCCGAACCAGTGCGTATTGCTGGGATGATGCCAGAGCGTATCAACCAGTTGGAAGGAATCGCCGCCATCATCGCTGAGGAAAAGACCGCCGGGGTCGGTGCCGACATAGAGCCGATTCGGTTCCTCGACGCCGCCCGGCTCAATCAGCCAGATGTAGTTGGTCTTGGCCGGCACGCTGAAATCGGGCGGGACCGCATCGCCTTCGGGGTATTTCGGCGCTTCGACTTCTTCCCAGCTGGCGCCGCCATCGCGCGAGCGGTGCAACTTGCCGCCCCAATGTCCATGATCGAGGCTGACCCAAATGATGTCGTTCCGCGGGTCGCGGAAGGCGTAGACCACCGGGATCGCTTCAAAATGCGCCGACTCGACTTCCCATTCAGAATTGGCCGCGCCATTGCGGGACATTATCAGCAGTCCCTTGCGCGTGCCGACAAGGAGTTTGTTGTGCATCTAACCCCACCCCCGGCCCCTCCCCGAAGCATCAGGGAGGGGTGACTCTATGATGTGGAACGTCATGCTTGGAGTCACCTTCACTTTATCAGCCTCCGGATAATGCCTGGACAATGAAGATTTTGGTATCAGCGGAGACGCGGTCGGAGAGCGCCCGCTTGTCGCGCAGGAGCTCATCGCCGACGAAGATGTTCACGTGTTTGCGCAGGGCGCCTTGCTCGTCAATGATGTAATCGCCCAGCCCGCGCCAGCGCTGGTCGACCGCGGCGACGATCTCGGCGACGGTGGCGGCGTCGATCTCGCACTCGCAGAGGTCGGGGAAGAAGCGTTTGAGGTTGGGCGTGAATTTGACCTGCGCCATGACGCCGCTCCGTGGATAAGGGTTGGGGTTAGATTAGAACTGAGGCAGCGGGACGTGTCAAGATTCACCGTAGAGGCTGTAGGGGCGAGAGACGGTCTATGTCTACGTGACCCGGTGGCTCGCCCGTTTTTTTACCACCGAGGTCACCGAGTTTAAGGGAGTGCACCGAGGGGTTAGTGTTGAATCACAAAGCCACGAAGTGCATAAAGTGGTGCGGTGGGAGTGAGCCGAGGCTATTTGTGTGGAACTGCTGACGAGCCCTTGACGCGGCGTTCGTAGAGGTAGTCGGCGTATTCCGTATTCAGGATTTCGCGGCTGCGTTCGGCGGTGTTTACCGGCTCCGGCGACGCCATGTTCATTTTCTTCGCATGACGCGCCAGATCGGCCAAGGTCGCCCACTGCTTTTCATCGGTATCGACAGGATGCGGCGAAGCCAGCCCGGCGGCTTTGGCGTTTCTGGCAAAGTCGGCGCCTGTAGCCCGGCGCTTTGCTTTGGCGGCACGCTCGTCCTCGTAACGCGCGAGCAAGTCACGCAGCAAATCGCCGATGTCGGCGTCGTCTTGCTTTGACAGTTCTTCCAATCGCAGCGCGACGTCTTCGGGGATTTCGATGGTCATGGGTCTGTCCTCCGCTTGGGGCGATTATACCATTGAATTTGAAGTGAGCAGTGAAGGTATTGATTTACCACCGAGTGCGCCGAGTATGAGGGAGGACGCCGAGGGTTTGGATTTGAAGCACAGAGACACGGAGGGCACGTTGATAATGTAGGGTCGAACTGGTGGGTAGCCCGCTCTGTCTTCACGTGGATTAGAATTTCGCTCAGCCGTCCGAAGCGCGTGGTAGTATGGTGCGGCGCTTGACGAGACGAAGCTTGCAGAAGGTCGCCCAAAATGAGCATCTTGAACGAGTGGTATGGCGAATTCGTGAGTCAGAATAGTGGACAGGGTAAACTCAATGGCGCAGAGTGTAGCTTCGAAATCGGCCAGATGATGAACGCGACAATTATGCTATTTTGCTCAGTCGATATTGGTTCAGCGCAAGAATCTGAAGAGGCTGAAATCGAGCTCGTTGGTATCGCAGAGGACGGAATTCCCATTCTTGCAAAGGGCAATGTCAGCGCCGGGGGCACAACGCTTTCGAAAGGCAGGTTGTACATCGCGAGAGGTCCATTCGAAGTCACTGTAGGTGACGCTGACTGGGCACGAACGCATGAGATCCGATTCGCCGTGACTAATTTTCTGTTCTGCAATTCGGTCGGCAGGACAGGCGCATTGGTTAACAACCAGCGGCGCCTTGCAGTGACGCTCGAAGGCACTGATGTGTCTTTCGAGAAGACGCCTCAGTACGAAGCAGTTTGGTCTGACGTCGCGCTGGGCCAAAGCAGCGAGATCACCTGCGAGCTCATCGTCAAGAAAGGCAAGCAGACGCGAAAGGAAATCCACCGGCTTTCATATGCTATCTGCGACCTGTTGACGATCGGCGCTGGCAGAATCATCAACTGGATCTGCTATGAAGCGCGGGACCACAATGGCTCGACTGTCTATACCTATCAACAGAATCGCTACACGAATCGCAAGGCTGGCAGCGAACTGGTCGACTTCTCCAATCCGCGTACCGTCGCGGACTTTTTGGAACAGTGTTATCCCGCGTACCAGCAGTACAACGCGCGGCATCCGGGTATGCTGCACAACATTGGGAGACTAATGATGGATGTAAGTTCTCCTATCTTTAAAGTCACTAGCTCCGTGATTTTGTTCTCGATTGTAGATGCTTTGAGCAAAAGGGACAGTACGGAGGACGAGTTTAGAATGAGGCTTGTGAACCTACGCACAATGCACAAAATCTGCCTGGATGACTCGGAAATCGACGGTATCGTCAAGAGTCGGAACAGTCTCGTGCATGAACTACGGTTCCACACGTCAAACGGCATGGCTGAATACTACTCGAATTGGAACGTGCTCCGTCGGATTCTGCTCAGCATCCTTGACTATAAGTCCGAATACTATGAGCTAACGCAGCGTGAAAGAATGTTGCGAAAGACGACACTGCTTCGCTGCACTTGATTATTCGCGGGCTGCCTGACAGATTGCCCCAACAACTCGCGGCGGGCGGGCGACTCACAGAGTCGTACCTACAAATTCCCGCTGAGCGAGCGCCCCTCGGTGGTAAACCCATATCCCCCGCGCTACAATATCCCACCACTTTTACCAAACATAGAGGACTCCCCCATGACCGACTCCAAATTCGCCGGGCTGACCGAATTCCGCTGCATCGGACC
>JAPOWK010000020.1 GCA_026707665.1 Chloroflexota bacterium | reverse complement strand
TTGCCTTGGGCGAAGTAGCGCGATTCGTCAAACATGGCGTAGGTGGGCAGGTAGAGCTTGTGATGCAGATGCACGAGTTCGTGGCCGGAGAGATAGGCGTCGGCGATGTAGAAGCGGTTGCGGATGTCCTCATGTACGAAGCCGACAACGATATCCAGATCGAGATCGCCGCTGGCATCCAGCAGTTGGGCGAAGATCGGGTCGCCGCCGTCCGCCCGCAGCGCCACCTCGGGCACCAGGTCCTGCACTTGATAGCCGGTCATCGACAGCTCCGGGAAGACTAGCAGGTCGACGCCCCGCTCACGTGCCTGAGCGGCGTATTTCAGGTGGACGCCGAGGTTGTGCGATACGTCGCCCAATTTGGGGTAGATCTGCGCCAGACCGATCTTGATGCGCATGGTCCCTGCTCCTTCGCCGGCTGCCAGGCGTCATCATAGTCCAGCGTTCGCGCTGCGACAATTCTCGAGATGCTGTTGGGGGTGGAGCGACGCCGGTCAGTCGCCTTCTTCGGAGGGCGGCGCGCCGGGCGGCCGCTGCGTGAAGCGGTAGCCGACGCCGCGCTCGGTTCGGATGTAATGGGGATGATGGGAGTCGCTCTCCAGCTTGCGCCGCAATCGATGCATGTGGACGCGCAGTGTATCCTCAAAGACCTCTTCCGCCGTCCAAGCGCGGCTTAGCAGCGTGCGATTCTGCACTACTCTCGGCGCGTTTCGCACCAGCACATGCAGAAGGATGGACTCCGTCGGCGTCAAGCCCACATTCTTGCCGCCGACCATGATCCGGTTGTGGGCAAAATCAATGCCCAGGTTTTCGTCCACCGTGATGATCGGCTCGCTGTCATAGTCGATGACCGGCACGCGCGCCAGCACCATTGCGGTACGCGTTTGCAATTCTTGCATCGTAAATGGCGCTACGACGAAGTCATCGGCGTAAGTCTTCAAGCCGTCCACTATTTCGTCAGTTGGGTCGCAGGAAAGCAGGAATAGCACCGGCAGATCCGCTCTGGCTTTTAGCCGGTTGGCGATCTCGAATCCGCTCATGCTCGGGAGCTGTATGCCGACCAGAGCAATGCTCGGCAAGCCCTGCCTGCGCACGTAGTCGATCGCTGGCGCCGCGTCTTGCACCGCCTGGACTTCATAGGTTGAGCTATCCAGGAAGTCGACGATGGACTGGCTCAAACGCGGGTCATTTTCGATTATTAAGACAGTAAATCGCTTCATACGTTGCACGAGCCCTGAAGAGTGTCACCGGTAAGATTAAGCAATCACATTGACAGCAATATACAATAATGATTCAATTTAGTCAAACTGAATCATAACTAGAAGCGAAATCAATTTCATCAGACTTGTGGATTTCACTTTGCCCCGCCAGATGAAGGACTGGAGACAGCAACTCAATTCTACACCGGCGACGGGCATCGCGGACATGCGTTTCAAGCCGATTAGACCTCAATGCCCATTGGCTCAAGCCGAATGCTGCGCAGGTAATCCATGTGGCGCCGCATCCAATCGCGCAGTTCAGGAGTCTTAAAGCGGATGCCGTCTAGTGGCGCGCTATCCAGCGGGACAAACTCGGGGATGAACTCGCCGCGCGCTGGATCGCTGAATTCGGGGCCGTAGCGCTTGCTGAGATCGAAATCATTCAGAAGGCAAACGAAGAAATGTTCTTCCAGATCTTTGCCAGCCTTCTGGTGCTCCAGCACAAATGCGGTGGCAAGGACGGTCGCGGCGGCGCCCAACTCTTCATAGAGCTCGCGTTCCAAAGCCGCAATCAGATCGTAATCCGTCCATTCGACGCCCCCGCCGGGGGCCACCCAATACGGCGCTGTCCTATCCGGCTTGACGCGCTTGATCACGAGGATTGACCCATCGCCCGTCAATAGGATGGCGCGCACACGCTGATTGATTACGCTTGTCCGTCTAGTGTCCGCTAACATCGCTCAACACCACTGGCGCTTCCAGGACAAGAAATCGCACGAAGCAATTTCTACGCTATACAAGAATTGTTAAGGTCGTTGCTGCATACATGCAAGCTTCAACAGAAATTCGACCACGGGTATCGCTATCTGAGATAGCGAATCGGTTTCCGCTCAAGCCCAGAGACCCAATGTCATCTCGTGAAGCTATTCAGTTTCAAAAAGGGTTTGGATGTTAACACATGCGGTCAATAAATTCAACGAGAATCGATGAGGCCATTTTGTAGCCGATGGTTTGCGTTGATTTGGCGCCCAGGCAAACCGTTACCGGACCGTCAAAGGGATCGCGCTCGATCACTTCCAGCGTGGCGCCCATCACCAGCCCGCGTTCCTGGGTATTCTGCAACATGGCCGGGTCGTCCATGATGAAGCGGCGGATCCGCGCCGGCGTATGCAAGTTTAGCGCGGTCAAGGGCTGCAAGTTTCGCTCTTGCATGATGCCGTCCAGATTGGGAATGGGATCGCCGTGCGGGTCGTAGCTTGGCTCGCCCAGTTTGCGAGCGATCGCCTCGACGAAGCGATCCGATACGCTGTGCTCCAGCGCTTCCGCTTCGTCATGGATCTCGTGCAATTGATAGCCCAAGTCCCGAACGAGATAGGTCTCAATCAAGCGATGACGGCGCAGCATCTGAAGAGCAACGCGCTCGCCTCTATCGGTGAGCCGCACACCGCGATATTTGAGATAATCCACCGTGCCTTCTTCCACCAGGCGCTGCGCCATATCGGTCACGGCGGGGGCAGAGATATTCAGCGCAACCGCCAGCGCATTGGTGGAGACGCGATCCCGCTCTCCCTGCAAGTTGTATACCGCCTTCAGGAAGTCCTCAACCGATTGCGACGATCCCGAAGCGTCTCTCCGACCGTTCATTTGCCAGCCTCAGCGAAGTACTCCAACGGAGTCGAAGCCGGATCCGCGCCCGCCAATCCAAAGTACGCAGAATGCGACTTGCCGCGGGTCATGCTTATCATAACACAGAACGTTTCCCGCCCGATTTGCCCGAGCGCCAACGCGCTTCTTACACGGTTGCGCTACACTAAGATTGAGGCGCCGGGGCCGCGTTTGGATTTTTCGCTCTGGGCGAGGCGGCGCTGGAATTGACCGGCGCCACCCTAAGCCTTAGAATAAGCGCATTGAGCGCAGTTACTGTCTCAACGGAATCGTGCCATGAGCAGAGACTATTATGCCGTGCTCGGCGTCTCGCGCGATGCGGGCGACGACGAAATCAAAAAAGCGTTTCGCCAAAAGGCGAAGCAATATCACCCTGACGCCAATCCGGACGACGCCCAGGCCGAAGCCCGCTTTAAGGAAGTGAACGAGGCTTATGAAGTTCTGAGCGATGAAGAGAAGCGGTCCGCCTACGATCGCTTCGGACCAAACTGGCAGCAATACCAGAATTTCAATGGCGAGAATCCCTTCAGCGGCGGCGACGTGCCCTTCAGCGATATGTCCGACATCTTCGAGACCATCTTTTCCGGCGGGGGCGGGCGGCGGCGCGGGCACGGCGGATTCCATCAGCGCGCGGATTTTCCCCGCGCCGGGCAAAACATTGAGCAGGACGTGCAAATCAGCTTGCGCGAAGCATTCGAGGGCACGGAGCGTATCGTCAGCAAGGACGGACGAGACATCACCGTACGCATCCCGCGGGGCGCTGCAAACGGCACCAAAGTCCGGCTTGCGGGTGAAGGCCATCCTGGCTACAACGGCGGTTCCAGCGGGCATCTTTACCTCGTGGTTCAAGTCGCGGAGGATCCGCAGTTTGAGCGGAACGGCGACGATTTGTTCGTCGATGTCAAGCTCGACGCCATGACCGCCATGCTCGGTGGCGACGCCGAAGTGCCCACCCTGGCTCGGCCAGTGCGGACGAAAATCCGCGCCGGCACCCAGACGGGCCAGAAGCTTCGCCTGACTGGCAAAGGCATGCCCAAGCTGCGTAAAGAGAATGAACACGGTGACTTGTATGCACGCGTCGTGATCACCGTGCCCAGACAGCTCGACGCGGATCAGCGCGAACGGGCGGAAGCGCTGCGCCAGAGCTTGCGCTAGGTCCCTGGCTATCGGGCGATCGAGCAGCGCGCATGCAGAGCGGTCCAATCATGCACTCGAGAACGATGACGAATCCGGTCGCGGCGATCTGCTGCGCAGCCGTCCTGCTTTTGCTTGCGGCCTGCGGCAACTTGTCAACATCGCGCGACCAAGCGCCGGTTCGGCAGCTCGAGACTTCGGCCGCGCCAACACCCACAGGCCTTTCCGCCGATGTCGTCAGCGCCGCCGACGCTGAATATTTGCTGCTGACCAACATATACGCGCGGTCGAGCCCCTCGGTCGTCAACATTGAGGTCGTCAGTGGCGACGAGACGCGCCGAGGGTCGGGATTCGTCTATGATCGTCGCGGCCATCTCATTACAAACGCGCATTTGGTGAACGATGCCGACGCCATCGTGGTGACCCTGGGTAATACTTATGTGCTGGATGCTGACCTGCTGGGCTTGGACCACTTCAGCGATTTGGCGGTACTCAAAATCAGCGCGCCCGCAGAGCGTCTTTCGCCGCTGAAAATCGGTGAATCGGCGACGGTCCGAGTCGGGCAGCGCGCCCTATCCATCGGCAATCCCTTTGGCTTGAAGGCGTCGATGACGACCGGCATCGTCAGTGGGCTGGGCCGAACGCTGTCCTCAGCGCAACTGATTGATGCGGGTGTGGCGGCTGGCTTTGATAATCCCGCGATCATACAGATTGACGCCGCCATCCATCCGGGCAGTTCGGGCGGTCCCCTGCTTGATTCGACCGGACTGGTGATCGGCCTTACCACCGCCATGCAATCCGACAGCGGTCAATTTCAAGGGATCGGATTCGCCGTTCCAGCCGACACGATGCGCCGCGTCATACCCGATCTGATCGCCGAGGGGCGGGTTGAGTACGCCTGGATGGGCATCTCGGTCATGCCGGAGAATGGTGGCTACGGCGTCGCCGGCTTGAGCGAGGCGCTGGACCTGCCGGTTGAACGGGGGGTTTTGCTTCGCGGCGTGAGCGAAGGCTCGCCCGCTGAACTGGCGGGGCTGCGTGGCGGCGATACAACGGTCGAGGTGCGGGGGAAGGCGGTCTGTGCCGGCGGCGATCTAATCGTCGCGATCAACGATTTCTATATCGAGGATCTGGACGCGCTCATCACCTATCTGGTGCAGAACTCTCGGCCCGGCGATGAGGTGGAACTGGTCGTCATCCGCAATCGTGAGGCAAAGGAAGTGTCGCTCAAGTTGCAGAGCCGGCCCGAGAGAGAGCGTCCGACGATCGACTGCCATACAGCACAATAGGCGGGAGAATTGTGAAGAAACCAGAACTCAATTCCGACCTGGTCCGAATGCGACCGCTCGACACCGTGGATATCCCCGTTATTCAGCGGCTGGCCGCGGCGGAAGAAATCGCGAGGAACACTTTTGTGCCTCATCCCTATCCGCCCGATGGCGCCAAAATATTCGTTGAGCAGGCGCGTGAAGGGTGGCGAGAAGACGACGCCTACGTATTCGCCATCATCGAAAAAGCGAGCGATGAATTCGCCGGCTGCATGGGGATTCACCCCGAGCCTGCGCACCATCGCGCCGTAGTCGGCTATTGGATCGGCCTGCCCTTCTGGGGGCGCGGCTTGGCGACCGCGGCCTTGCGGCTGATCATTCAATTCGGCTTTGAAACGCTGGAGCTCAATCGCATCGCCGCCGGGCATTTTCCGCGGAACCCGGCATCGGGGCGGGTGATGCAAAAGGCGAATATGCGCTATGAAGGCACGCTGCGAGGCGCGCTCTTGCATCGCGATGAATACAAGGACGAAGTGCGCTATGCCATTCTGCGGGAAGACTTTGAAGCCGGCAAGCGACAGGCCGCGGGAAAAAGGAAAGAGACCGCAGAGGATTAGTCTGCGGTCCCTCGACTGTCATATTCACAGTCTAGCGGTTTCGGGTTCACCCCCTAACGGAGAAACCCTTAGAGGTGTGAATCGGTTAGAGGGTAGCCCCCTTAGAACCTGACATTTCTGATCACCTCCTTTACTCGGCCAACGATGCGTAGAGCATAACACAAGCGCGTCTCCGGCGCAAGTCGGCGATATGAGCGGGCGTGGCCATTCACTAGGATTCATTCTTTTTGGCGAACAGATCAATGTTTTTTACCACCGAGGACACCGAGGCAACACAGAGAATACAGAGTTTGGTTGGCTCGACGCAGTTATGATTATGTCGATATTCGCCAGTTGCATTGCAACCTGCGATTCTCGTCTGATGTGGTCGTTATGCTATAATCGTGCCGCAATCAGGTTGGAGCCCGCAATACAGTGACACGCCATTTCCATCCAGCCCATCGCCGGCAGGCGATTCAATGGGCGCAGAATTTGATCGCGCATCGATTTTACGTTGTGGACACCGAGACCACGGGCTTGGGTCCAGCGGACGAGATTGTGCAGATCGCCATCCTCGACGGGGAGGGCGCCGCTGTGATGCACCAGTTGATCAAGCCGACGATTCCGATCCCGCCCGTGGCCTCGGCGGTGCATGGCATCCGCGACGGCGATGTGGCCGGCGCGCCCAGCTTCAAAGACATTTACATCCGGCTGTCCGCGCTATTGGCTGGGCAGGTGGTCATCGCCTACAACATGGATTTCGACTGGCGCCTGCTGCAGCAGACTGCGTCCCGTTACCGGCTGCCCACGATCCGGACCGGCAAACGCGGCTGCGCCATGAAACAGTATGCCAAATACAAGGGCATCCGCCACAGCAACGGTCGCAACTATGTTTGGCACAAGCTGGGCGTTGCGGTCGCGCAAGAAGGGCTGCAAGCGTCCAAGGCGCATGACGCGCTGGACGATGCGCGCATGACCCTCTCCCTCATCCGCAAAATGGCGGCTAGCGGCTAGCGCTGAAGCGAAGAATTTCAAGCAGTTTCCCCGGCCAAATGCGCCCTCTCGCCTAGCAAATCAGCGTCAGAACCATTTGTGCGATACTGTGATTCATACTTTAATGAAATGGGTCAGGAGAGGGCTGCATTCGTTGAATTGTCGCGCGCAAATGGACGAATTTGGCAGCGGCTCGCGTCGAGTGGACGAGACCAAGCGTAGGCGCTCGGATCGCCGAGCAGGCCCACACCGAGCCTGAGATCGCCTCAATAGAGGATAGGATTGAGCCGTGAAAACACCAAGCCTTAAATCCATGAGGGACCTTTGCATCGCTGCGCTGGTCATGCTGCTGATGCCGCTGGGGCAAGCGCTTGCTGCCGATATCAATGTGGACGCCGATTGCAGCTTGCAGAACGCACTCCTCAGCGCCAATGAGAAGGCTCAGGTTGAACCGCTGGCCGCTTGCGAAACCGGCGACAATGACGACGGCAGCACGCAAGTCGATGAAGATGGCAATGAGATTCCGGCCGGTCTGGATACAATCACGATTCAAATTGAAGGTACGTCGGAAGGTGTTATCACTCTCGATGGGACCTTGACCGTCACCTCAAACATCGTGATTGAAGGCGGCGGGATGGTCATCCAGGGCGCGGGCAACCAGATCTTTGATGTGACTGCCGGATCACTGACGGTCCATAATCTCACGATGAACGGCGGCTGGTCGGCTGAGAACGGCGGAGCGATCGCCGTTCGCAACGCGGCCGTCAAGCTGGTCAACAGCGTAGTCAGCGGCAGCGGCGCCAATGCCCTGGGCGGCGGCATTTACGCCATCGATAGCGATCTTTCGCTGGTCGGCAGCGCCATATCAGGCAACGCAACCGGTGTGCTCACGAAACCGGAACTGCCAGCGGAAACGGACGATAGCGGCGATTCGGAAGACATTGAAGGTACAGCGCAATCGGCGCAGACCGATTCCGCTGAGCCGATCACCTGGGATACCTCCGGCGGCGGCATCTATTTCAAGGGCGAAGGCAAGAGCCTCGTCATCGAGAGGAGCGGACTCGACGCCAACCGGTCGCACAATCTCGGCGGGGGACTGTATGTTGCCGCGGGCAAAGCAACTATAAACAACACGACGATTAGCGGGAACGCAGCCGACGAAGGCGGCGCGCTGTACAACGCCGGCGACAGCAGGCTCAAGCACGTGACCGCCGTCTTCAACTCAGCCGCTTACACCGGCGGCATCGTCGATTCGGCGACCCTGCAGCTTTACAATAGTATCCTGGCCGATAACGATGGAGGCGACTGCGCGGGCACGCTAAATGGGCTGATCGGCAATTTAATCCGCGATCTGTCCTGCGGGCAAGACGGGCTTAGCGCTGATCCCGCGCTGCTGCTGCTGGGCGGCTCCCCCGCCTATTACCTACCGCAGTTGGGAAGCCCGGCGCTTGACGCAGCCTCCGCCGAACACTGCCTGCCCACCGACCAGCGTGGCATCTTCCGCTCGCCCGAAGCTTGTGATATTGGCGCGGCCGAATATGAGCCGGGCGCCTATACCTTCCAGATCCAGAGCGCGCTGGCAACCTTGTCGCTGCCGGACGCCGGCGGCACTGAGGACGACGAAGACGACGAGGCACAGCCGACGCCGGAACCTGCTCAGCCGCCGACCGAGGTGTCATCGACTTGCGCCAGCATGCCAGCGGGCATATCCATGTTCGGCTACCAGAGCCACACAGCCTGCAAAGTGCTGGACGCGAGCGGCGTGGGCAATCAGACCGTGATCGACTACGGCTTCATCCACGCGGTCGATGTATTCGGAGACCTGACTTCTCCGGCGACAGCCTGCTTCGGGCAAAGCACCGGCATCATCATTCTGCTGGACGCCGCCGATTCCCCGCGCAATATCGTTCCGCTGCGCGCGCGTCTTGAGTACGGCATGATCTGCGCCGATGTCGATCGCGCTGGCACGGTCCTACTCATGCCGGATGAGTTTGTCAATTCGGGTCTGGCGCCGGCGCCGGCTTGGGATTTGAGCGGCTGCACGGTAACGACCACCGCCATCCTGAATTTGCGCAGTGAATCAAACAGCGGAAGTTCGATCGTCGCCAATGTGCTCGACAATGTACAGTTGAGCGCCGATATGAAAGAGAATAACTACTACCGCGTCAGCTATTATGAGATGATCGGCTGGCTCAGTTCTGACTATCTGACGAAATCAGGAAACTGCTAAAGTCCTGGGCAATCTGTCCTTCGACCGCGCCGCCGTTGCAATTGGCGTGAATCCGGCTGCCATCCAGAACCTTGGCGGGATCCTGTCGACGGCAAGCCTGGTTCGGCCGCACTTTCAATTCGTTTGATTCCGCGACTGAATGAGAAATACGAGGCAGCGCTATGCGTTTTGATGACAAGATCGCGCTGGTCACCGGCGGCTCGCGGGGAATCGGGCGCCAGATCGCTCTCGGTTTTGCCGAGCGCGGCGCAAAAGTGGCAGTGCACTACCGCGCCAAAGAAGCGGCGGCGCAGAAGACCCTGTCGATGCTTGCCGGCGACGGGCACATGATTGTGCCAGCCGATATCGCCGACGCGGCTCAAGTCAGCGAAATGGTTGATCGGGTCGTCAAACACATGGGAAGAATCGACATCCTGGTGAACAACGCCGGCATTTACGAAGAATTGCTGCTTTCCGATGCGAGCTACGAGGAATGGGGCGAGCATTTCGCACGAACGCTGCAGGTCAATTTGATCGGCGCGGCAAACGCGAGTTACTGCGCGGCACGGCACATGATTGCGGCGGGCGGCGGACGCATTGTCAACATTTCGTCGCGCGGCGCCTTTCGCGGCGAGCCAACCGCGCTCGCTTACGGCGCCAGCAAAGCGGGACTGAACAGCCTGGGGCAGTCATTGGCGAAGCTGCTGGCGCCCTACAATATCTACGTCGGCACGGTGGCGCCCGGCTTCGTCGAGACTGACATGGCAGCCGAGCATCTCGCTTCGCCCGATGGCGATGAGATCCGGGCGCAGTCGCCTCTCGGTCGCGTGGCCAAGCCGGAAGAAGTCGCTTATGTGGCGTTGTTTCTCGCCTCCGATGGCGCCGAATTCACCACGGGCGCCATCATCGATGTCAACGGCGCCTCATATCTGCGCAGCTGAGACTCTAGGTCTACCCCACTTCGCGGCTGCAAACGCTCTTCCCCCTCCCACGCTCCCCCAGTGGGGGATGCACCCCTCACGTCAGGGGGGAGCGTCGCCCTGCCGGAATCAAAACGGCGCCGGCGACACTATCAGATTTGCCCTCGGCGTCGCGCCCCCTTTCGCTGCCTGCGCTCGCTATTCTTTCCCTACCAACTGTAGCCAACCAGAGCCCTGTGGGACAAAACATGAAAATTGATCAGTTGGAATCCGAGCGCCTGCGAATCCAGCCCTTCAAAGAAGACGACCTGGAACGCTGCCGGCGGTTTCGGCGAGATGTCTTCGGGCTCGACGAAGGCCCGGCGCCGGCGCAGAGCTGGCTTCGTTGGACTATCGACAGCTACCGCGAATTGGCCAATCTCGGTCAACCGCCCTATGCCGATTACGCCATCGTTCGGAAAGACGGCGGCGAATTTGTTGGCTCGGTCGGGATCGTGCCGACCCTAGTGCCCTGGGGCGCGCTCAAGGGCGATGCGCAGGACAATTTGCTCAGCCCTGAGATCGGTCTCTTTTGGGGGATACGTCCCGAATTCCGCCGGCGCCGATACGCGACCGAGGCGGCCGCCGCGCTGCTGGCTTATCTTTTCCTTGAGTTGCATGCGCGGCAAGCGGTAGCGACCACGGCGCGCGACAACATCGCCTCCCGACGCACGATGAAAAAGCTAGGCATGCGTCTCTTCGAGAATCCAAATCCCGAGCAAGTCTGGTGTCAGGTCGTCGGATTTATCGCCAATCCGCAGGCGCAATGAATCGACCGCGCGCAGTGCAATGAACAAGTGTGAAGAAACGCCGCAAATGTGTTAAAGTTAGTGTCAGTGAACGCGTAGTTATCCTTTCTATTCTCAGGCGGCTGCATCGCATATCTGTCAAATCGACATAATGCCTTTTTCAGCGCGCCTGAAAGCTTCACTTGGCGCGGTTTGCGGTAACGTCCGGAAGATTCAATTGACTGATTACGGTCACTGAGCCTAATCTCAAGGAGAGAATCATGTACAGAAAACTCTTTTCGATTGCTGTTCTACTTGTTCTGCTTGTCGGCGTCGTCGGCGCGCAAGACGCTTTTGAGTTGACGATCATGCACACCAACGATGTGCATGGCCATCATGAGCCGCAGCGCAACGGCGATGGCGGCGCCGCCCGCCAGGCGACCGTCGTCCAGCAGATCCGCGCGGAAGGCGGCAACAGTTTGTTGCTGGATGCCGGCGACCGCTACACCGGGACGCTCTTCCACGTCCAGCATCGCGGGCAAGACAGCGTACAAATCATGAACGCCATCGGCTACGATGCTTTCGTTCTGGGCAACCATGAGTTTAATGAAGGCAGCGAAAACCTGGCGTCATTCGTTCAGGCGCTGGAGATGCCCACTGTGAGCGCCAATATCGACTTCAGCGAAGACCCCTATCTGGCGGGTCTGGTCGCGCCGTCGGTCGTCTTGGATGTGGGTGGCGAATCGATCGGCATTATCGGGCTGACTACGCCAGACACCGTGATCCTGAACCTGCCCAGCAAAGATCTCGTCTTCCACGAAAACCTGGCTGAAATCACACAAGAGCAGGTCGACAGCCTAAGCGCCCAAGGCGTCAACAAGATCATCGTGCTTTCGCATCTGGGCTATGGACCGGATCTTGAGGTCGCGCAGGCTGTCAGCGGCGTCGATGTGGTCGTCGGCGGCCATACCAATACCTTCCTCAGCAATACCTACACCGGCGCGCTAGGCGAATACCCGACCGTGCTCGAAAGCGCCAGCGGCGAGCCGGTGCTGGTCGTCCAGGCGGACACGAAGACAATCTATCTGGGCCGGCTGGATCTGGAGTTTGACGCCGATGGCTTGCTGACCGACTGGGACGGCGATGCCATCTTGCTGAGCCGATACATCAGTCCCGACCCGGAACTCAGCGAGCTCATCGCAGTCTTGGCCGAGCCGATCGCCGAGTTGACCTCGCAGCGTGTGGGCGAAACCAGTGTGGCGCTGACTGGCACCAGCCCGCGTCTCTGCCGCATTGAAGAATGCCTGCTGGGCAACGTAATCACCGATGCCATGTTGCAAAATACGGGCGCCGACATCGTGATCCAAAATGGCGGCGGCATCCGCGCCGATATTGACGTAGGCGAAGTCACGTTGGGCGAGGTGTTGAATGTGCTGCCTTTTGGCAACCTCATCAGCACACTGGAATTGACCGGCGCCGATGTTTTGGCCGCGCTTGAAAATGGGGTCAGCCAGGTGACAGTCGACGCCAATGGCAATCCGCTGGTCGATGGCGCGGCCGGTCGTTTCCCACAGGTGGCGGGCATGCGCTATACCTTTGACGCCACGCAAGAAGCCGGCAGCCGTATCGTCAGCGCCGAAGTAATGAGCGATGGCGAATTCAGCGCGCTGGATCCAGAGGCTGTGTACCGCGTCGCCACCAACGACTACATGCGCAGCGGCGGCGATGGCTATGCGATTCTGGTGACGAATGCCATGAATCCTTATGA
>JAPOWK010000037.1 GCA_026707665.1 Chloroflexota bacterium | reverse complement strand
CCGAAGCCAAGACCTTCGGCGTCTTCCAATGCGAGAGCCGCGCCCAGATGAATACCCTGCCGCGCCTGAAACCAACGCGCTTCCTCGATCTGGTCATCGCCATCAGCTTGATCCGCCCCGGCCCGATCATGGGCAATATGGTCCATCCCTACCTGCGGCGGCGGCGCGGCGCCGAAGAAGTCAGCTATCTCGATGAGCGGCTCAAGCCGGCGCTGGAAGAGACCCTGGGCGTCATCCTCTGGCAGGAGCAGGTGCTGAAGGTAGCGCACGATATCGCCCGCTTCAGCCACGGGCAGGGCGAGATGCTGCGCCGCGCCCTCGGCAGCAAGTATTCGTTTCAACTGCTAGATCAACTGGAGACGGTCTTCATGGAAGGGGCGCTGGAAAATGGCGTGGATGAAGAAGTGGCGGCGACGATCTTTGCGCAGCTGCGCGGCTTCGGCGCCTATTCCTTCGCCAAGAGCCATGCCGCCAGCTTCGCTGTGTTGACTTATCAGTCGGCTTGGTTCAAATACCACCATCCGGCGATCTTCTACGCCGCGATTCTGAATCACCAGCCGATGGGCTTCTGGTCTCCCAGCACGCTGGTTTACGATGCCATGCGCCAGGGGATCACGGTGCTGGCGCCCGATATCAATCGCAGCGCCGCCGATTGCGCGGTGCAAGACGGCGCCATCCGCATCGGGCTCGGTTACGTCAAGGGGCTGAAGAGCCATCGGTTGGATCCGCTGCTGGCTGAGCGCGCGCGGGGACCTTTCGCCGACTTGGGCGATTTCATCCGGCGGGTCAAACTGCCGCTGCGCTTGATCGAGCGGCTGATTCAAGCGGGCGCGCTGGATCGCTGGCATCGCTCGCGCCATCAGCTGCTCTGGGATGCGGGCCTGCTTTACAAAGCGCGCGGGCGTTTGCCCCTGCGCCTGACGACGCCCAAGGTTGAATTGCCCGAGCCGACGGCGATGGAACGGCTGAACATGGAATTCGGCGCGACCGGTTTATCGACGGAGCACCACCCCATGCAGTACTTCCGCAAATTCTGTGATGAGCGGCGCATCCTGCACAGCAAGGGGATGATGCGGGCGCGTGAAGGGGCGCTGGTCGAGACGGCTGGCATGGTTGTCATCATCCAGGCGCCGGAGACGGCCAAGGAGATCCGCTTCATCACTCTGGAAGATGAATTCGAGTTGATCAATGTGGTGGTCTTCCCCGATATGTATCAGCGGACGCGCAAGATCATCCGGGGGGAGCGCTTCTTGTGGTTCAAAGGCGTGATCGAGCGGGACGAGACGGTAACGACCTTGCGGGCGACCGGTGTGCGGGCTTTGCCGCTGGAGACGCCCAACCTGCCGAGCTTGCCGCGCTGGCGCAGCCACATGAGCATGCCGCCGGCGGATAGTGGCATCCGCTGAACTGCCGGCTCACGGGGCTTTTCCACAGCCGCTCACAAGCCACGACTTGGCTCACTCAAAATAGAGCACCCGCGAAGCAAGAATCTGTAGGGGCGAGTCGGCGCTGCGCGTAGACACTGAAGGTTGCTCGCCCGTCGAATGCCTAGATATTTGGACGCGGGCGGCTCACCGAGTCGCCCATACAAGGCTTGTCCGGTAGTGCAGAAAGCCTGTTTTCCTTACGTTTTACCCCATCCCCGGCCCTTCCCCAGTGAACTAGGGAAGGGTGACTCGACGGCGGAATGGGGATATTCGCGTGCTGTGACAGTCAGAAACCCGTAGATTCGAGCGCACGGCAAGATTGCTCCCCCTTCCTTAGCTTGCTGGGTCACGTAGACATCGACCTTCGGGAAGGGGGTTGGGGGGATGGGGTGTAACCGGCGAGAGAGCATGGCCCAGTATCGGACAAGCCCTACAGACGACTTCATGGACGGGGTCCCCAAAAATGAGAACGCGGAGAGACTTTCTATCCTGTTAGGCCCAGATACTTTTTCCCCACTTTGCGGTAGGATAAGGGATGAGAAACCTTGGGAGCATATGAGGATGGCTGAGACAGTGAAGGATCCGCGGATCATATCTTCGTTGCAGCGCGCGCTGGATATTCTTTCCTTGTTTGGGCCACAGACGCCGGAACTGGGCATCACCGACATCGCCAAAGCCCTGAACTTGCACAAGAGCACTGCCTCTGGGCTCGTGTACACCTTGGAGCGCAACGGATATATCGCTCAGAATCCTGAGAATCGCCGCTATCATTTGGGGCTGCAATTGGTCGAGCGGGCCGGCGTGCTCCTCGATCAAATCGAAATCCGCAAGATTGCCATGCCCGAGCTCGAACACTTGCGCGATTGGTCATCCGAAAGTGTGAACCTGGCGATCCTGGAAGAGAATCAAATCATTTACATTGAGCGGCTGTTGACAGACAAGAGCCTCGGTTTCCGCAATCACATCGGCAAGCGCGCCTGGCCCCATTCAACGGCTTTGGGCAAGGCGATTCTTTCGCACTTGCCCTCCCAGCAAGCGCTAGCGGTGTTGACGTCTTACCCGCTGCAATCCATGACACCGAATACCATTACCGAAATCGATCAATTGATGCGACAGTTTGACGATTTCCGCCAGCAAGGCTATGCCATCGAGCGCGAAGAAAATGAGATCGGCGGGCTCTGCATCTCGGCGCCGATCCACAATCACCGGGCGATGCCCGTCGCTGCTGTCAGTGTGTCGTTTCCGTTATCGCGCCTGAATGAAGCGATGATTTCGACCTATGGCGCCAAGATCCAGGATGTCGCGCAACGTATCTCGGAGAAGCTGGGTTACTATCTGGAAGCCAGGTCCGTGCCGCTGTCGACGGAAGCGCAGGGCTGAGCGCCATCGTAGGATGCGGCAAAGTCGCCGGTCATCGCGCCAGCGGCATTGCCACGCAGTACATTTCCGCAGATCAGCCCTTGCCGTTCCACCAGCACTTTGATGCCGCCAGCATCATTCTCGGTGATGATGTTGCCATAGACCAGGTTGTCTACACCGTATTGAACGCCGTCGACCAAATGACCCCCGAGCCGCACGCCAGCGCCGACACTGCCATGAATCTCATTGTAGCGGATGATATTGGCTTTACCGCGGGAGACGATGCCGCCCGAGTTGGGATCTTTCTGGCCCCGGCAGAGATTGTATTCAATGACGTTGTGCTCGGTGCCTTCTTTGGCCTCTACGCATTCGTTTCCTTGTGTATCAATGACATTGTGGTGAACCCAATTGTAGGCAGTGACATCCGGCTCGATCGTCAAATTAATGTCCCACTGTTTGCTTGACGTGCCCAGATAGATGGCTTCGCCGACAACGCCGTGGGCGTCAAAGACGAAATCCCAGATGCCGCAATCATGAAAGGTGGAATAGGCGATTTCGTTATGACGCGCGAAGTATTTGATGCGCAGACACTCTTCGCCAGCGTTGCGAAATGTCATGTTTAGCACGCGCATATGTTGTACGCCGTCCCGTACATCATAGCCAATGACGTAGAGCAGCTTTTCGCGGAAGGCGCCCATGCGATTGGGCTCGGCATTGCGGCGCAAGCCGTCTATCGTGAAGCCGAACAAAGATATGTAATCGTGATGCACCTGAAAAATGCGATTGCTGCTCAAGCCGTGTACGACCGCGTTGGACGTGCCCACCACAGAAATCGGCCGACCTGGCTCGCCATCGCGGACGGTGTAGACATCTTGATAATAATGTCCCGGCGCCAGATGTATCGTATCGCCTGGCTGCGCCAATTGCAGCGCGTGCTGGATTGAGCGAAAGGGTAGCGACGGGCTAAGACCGCTGGCTTTATTATCGCCGTTTGGGCTGACGAAATATTGGATGCCGTGCGACTCTGTGAATCCAGGCAGGCAGAGCAGCAAACTCAAGCAAGTGATGGCGATGCGGCGAATCATGCCTGGTATTGAACCTCTTGAAGTGATGAGCTCGTAAAGCGCTAGTGGGTGAAGATGCGCGCGAGGGGAAGCCGGAAGCCGGGCAGGATGTCGCGGCCGGTCAGTTCGCCTTCGGCGGCGATCCGCTCGCTCGCTGGCTCGCCATCAGCGCCAAGATGCCAGACTTCGGCAGATTTCTCGCTGGGGTCGACAAGCCAGACAAGCCCGGCGCCATGACGCAAATAGACTTCGGCTTTGCGCCGCACCTGGGCGAGCGACTGTGAGGGCGAGATGACCTCGACCGCGATATCGGGCATGTAGGGCACATAGCTGGAGCGCGCGGGTTGCGCCGTCCTCGCCTTGCTAGTAAATGCGACATCGGGAAGGAGAGCCGTATGCCGGTCGCCAAGGGGATGGAAGCCGACTTCGCTTGTAACACAGCCTAGGTTATGCTCGTCGACAAACAAGAAAAGATAAGCGCTCAAACGAACGGCGACATCACCATGCAATTCGGTCGGCGCCATCTTGATCATCAGCTCCCCGTCAATGAGATAGTATTTCTCGGTCGGGTTCAGCGGCTGCTGTTCGAGCCGCCAAATATCGTCGATAGTGTAGACGCGCTCTTGGGTAGCCATCGCCACTTTGCCTTTACTCACCGCGCAGCGATTCCAGTATAACACGCTCAACAGCCGCTTTTGCGGTATATGAGAATGCGCCCGCATGGTTCTAGCCGGGCTGCCAATGGAGCATGAAAGAACCCTCCCCCGTCGCCGGGGAAGGGATTCGATCGGTTTTCCTCGATCGCCAGGTGGCGATCACTCGTAATCTTGAATGTTCTCCAGAATGTAGGCGACCTCGTCAGCGATGCGCTGCATCGCCTCTTCGGCGGAAGCCGCGCCGATCCAGACCTCGCCCAATTCCTGCTTCCAAAGCGAATCGAAAGCGGAATACATCGGGTGAATCGGGTCATACATCGAGAAGTAATTGCCCGCGCCAGCCAGGAAGGCTGCCTTGTTGGAGCCGGGCAGCAACTCGGGATCCAGGAAGCGTGGATCGCTCTTGAATTCCGACAGCGCCGGAGTCATCACTTGCAAATCCAGCAGCATGTTGACGCCGAGCGAGCCGGGACCGGCCAGGAACTTGACCAACTCCCAAGCTTCTTCGGGATGCTCAGTATCGGCTGAGATGGCGAAGCAACTGCCATCAGCGCGATTGACAGCCTCGCCGCTCTCTCCCAGTGGCAGGGCGGCCATATCAAAATCGAAGCCGGAACCCAGATAACGCTGCATGCGCCAGTGACCGACCACTTGCATGCCCGATTTGCCAGCGGCGAAGAGATCGCTGATATCGGCGCGCTGCTCATCGGAAGGCATGACGTTGTGCTCCAGGATCAGGTCAGCCACGAATGCTACCGAATCAATGACGCCCTGATCCATGCCATAGAACTCGCTTGGGTGGCGAATATCATCGAAGAGGCCGCGATCGGTATTGCTCCAAACAACCATGGGCCAATAGTTGCGGAAGGTATCGACGCCGAACTGATCGGTGACGCCGTCGCCGTCAGTATCGAGAGTCAAGGCTTGGGCGGTCGTCAGGAAGTCATCCCAGGTCCAGCCGTCCACCGGATAATCGACGCCGGCGGCATCAAAGAGTTCCTTGTTGTAGTAGACCACAAGGGCGGCATGATCAATCGGCAAGCAGTGCAGCTCTCCGTCGATCTGGTAGTTGGCCAAGATCGTAGGGTCATAGACCGAGAGGTCGATGCCATCACGCTCGACGAATTCGTTGATCGTCAAGAGCGCGCCCTTGCTGGCATAAGCATTGGCGACATGGGTGGCTGGGTAGAAGACATCGGGCGGCGTGCCACCGGCGATGGTGGTCTGCAGCTTGGTGTAATAGTCCCGGCCGCTGCCGATATTCTCGAATTCGATTCCGATGCCGGTCTGCTCGGTGAAGGCTTCCGAGACCGGCATGGCGACGTTGTCAACCCGATTCTGGTCCCAGCGCATGAACCACTTGATGGTTACGTCTTGCGCGGATGCGCTCATGCTGAAGGCAAGGAGAATTGCCAGGACAAGCAGGGCGCTTATAGACTTGCGATTCTTCAACATTGATTTGCTCCTCTTGAATTAGAATCGATTCCGTCAAATTGGTCTTGCATTTGGTCGGTGGCTTCACCTCCTTTGGCGCGCGATAAGTTACCCTTTTGATCCACCAGATCCGGTGAGGGCGACGCCGCTAATGAAGTACTTCTGCGCCAGGAAGAATACGACCAGAGGCGCTAACATAGCGACGGCGGAGGCGGCCATGAATAGATGCCAGGCAGTGAAATAATCATTGCGGAAGGCGGCAAGACCGATAGATACGGTGTAGTTGCGGTCCGAACTCAGGTAAATGAGCGGACTGAGGAAGTCGTTCCAGGTAGAAACAAATTCAAAGACGGCGACTGCGCCTAGGGCCGGGCGCGCTAGCGGCAAAATAATGCGCAAGAAAATCTGGAATGCGGAGGCGCCGTCCATTTTTGCCGCTTCATCCAGATCCAGCGGAATCGTGAGGAAATATTGACGTAGCAAGAATATGGAGAAGGCGCCGCCGAAGAAGTTCGGCACGATCAAGGGCAGGAAGGTATCCAACCAGCCCAGGTGCCGGAAGAGTATGAAGCGCGGGATGATAAGAATGTGGAAGGGGATCATCAGTGTGCTGAGCACAACCAGGAACATGAAGCCACGCCCGGGGAAACGGAAGCGGGCGAAGCCATAGGCCACAATCGCCGAGCTTATTACCTGACCGATGACGCTTAGCGTGGTGATGATGGTGGTGTTGACATAGTAGCGTCCAAATGGACGAGCCGTGAGCGCATTGGGATAGTTCTCCCATTGGACGGGATCGGGGATCCAGGTTGGCGGATATTCCAGCGTCTGCTGCTCGGACTTCAATGAGGTGGAGATCGTCCAGGCGAAGGGAAAGAAGACCAGCACGGCTCCCAGCAGCAGGATCAGGTATATCGCTGCCACGCTTAGGTGGGAGAGAACCTTTTCTTGCAAGCGATTCTTGCGCGCGGGCGCGGGCAGCGCGACATTGGCAGCCATCGGCTCAATTGCTCCCTGTCAATTCGCCTTCGTAAAAGACCCAGGCTTTTGACCAGCGGAATACCAGCAGGGTAAGCCCCATGATGATAAAGAAAACGACGACGGCCATGGCTGAGGCGTAACCCATCTGATATTGTTCGAATCCCTTCTGAAATAGGTAGTAGGTAAAGAAAAGCGACTGATTGCGGGGACCGCCTTCGGTCATGATGTAAGCCTGCGAGAATAGTTTGAAGGTGTCGATCATGCCCGTGATCAAGTTGAAGAAGATGACGGGTGTGAGCAAGGGCAGCGTGATACGCCAGAATTGCCGCCAGTAGCCGGCGCCGTCTATTGCCGAGGCTTCATAAAGTTCGCTGGAGATGCCTTGCAATCCGGAGAGATAAATGATCATATTTCGGCCCGCCGCGACCCAAACCGCCATGATCATCAGGGAGGGCAAGACCAGGGTCGGGTCGTCCAGCCAGCGGGGACCGGGCACGCCGAAAACCTGTCGAATTGTCGAATTCAAAATGCCATAGCGGGGATTGTAAATCCACATCCAGACCAGGGCGATGGCGACCGGCGGCAGCACAACCGGCATGTAATAGATCGTGCGCCAGATGCCTATGAATTTGATGCGGCGATTGTTCAGCAGCAGCGCCGTGCCCAAAGCCACGAAAATGCCCAGCGGCACCCGCCCTAAACCATAAACGATGGTGACTTCCATCGACTTGAGGAAGAGTCGGTCGCTAAAGAGCCGCTCATAATTGCGCCAGCCGACGGCGCGCGGATCGCCAATTAAGTCCCAGCGCTGAAAGCTGAGCCAGATCAATCCGATCATGGGACCGATGACAAAAATGAGGAAGCCCAGCACCCAGGGCGAGATGAAGACGTAGCCATTGATGGCCTCTCGCAGCCGTGCCGACTGGACTCGATGGCGCCCCGCATTGATCGCGGTCATGGCAAGTTATTCGCTCGCTCCACTCAAGACGCTGTCGACGGCTAAGGCGCGCTGATAAATATCGGGCCGCGTGAAGGCGGTTAGCGCCTCGAGGAAATAATAGTCGCCATAGATCAAGCCGTGCTCCATCAGATTGGCGGGCACAGAACGGGCCCCGTCTCGCAAAATTGACGAAGGACCTGACGCGTCCCGAATGAGATAGTTTTCACATAGCGAGGTCAATATGCGCTGTGCCAAGCTCGCCCAGCGCGACGCGCCTTCGTTGTCGACAGCGGCCAACTCCAGCAGGCCGCAAACTGTGACCGCCGCGGCCGACGAGTCCCGATAGGTGCTCGGGATATGTGGGCTGTTGTAATCCCAGTACGGCACAAGATCATCCGGCAAGTGACGCGCGGTAAACTCGGCCAGGGCTTGCGCCGTCGTAAGGAATGCTGGAATGCCGGTATGGCGATAACAGGTGGCGAATCCATAAAGCGCCCAAGCCTGCCCGCGCGACCAGCAGGAATCGTGGCTGTATCCCTGATACTGTTCGCGCCGAATCAACAGACCGGAATCGGGATCAAAGTCGGCGACATGGGCGGTGGAGCCATCGCCGCGCACGAGAGCCAAGCGCGATGTGCGGGCATGCTGAGTCGCGATATCCGCCAGCGCCGCGTCGCCGGTGAGATCAGTCGCCCAATACAGCAGCGCCAGGTTCATCATCAGATCGATATTGGTTCGTCCCGCCCATTTGCGGATGCCATCGTCGTCCCAAGCCTGCAGGTACTCTCCACGCGGGTTGAATCTCGCGGTCAAGGTGCGCGCGGCTTCGATAGCGTTCTCGTACCAAGCACAGTCACCGGTAAGTCGGCCCGCGATTACATGCGAAAGGTAAAAGATGAATCCCAAGTCGTGGGTGCCCGTGCTTGTCTTCATGTGCGCGAGCCGGTTCGTCCAGTGCTCAGCGCCCATTCGCAATAAGGAATCATTGGTATGCGCATAAGCCAGCCAGAGCAAGCCGGTCCAAAAGCCATCAACCCAGTGCCCAGCCGCGCGCTCTTTCTCGATCGGCTGCCAAGCGCCATTCTTGAAGGACTCGGGGAATTCTTCCAGCGCGTCCAAGTTATGGCGAATCGACTTGATGCTCTGCTTCAAGGCATCATCAAATACAGCGGTCATCCGATAGTGTAACCTCAACCGATAGCGAAGTCCGTTTTTCCGGCTTGCGCCTGAACCC
Source organism: Chloroflexota bacterium (assembly GCA_026707665.1). Classification (GTDB taxonomy): domain Bacteria; phylum Chloroflexota; class Anaerolineae; order Aggregatilineales; family Phototrophicaceae; genus UBA6055. The sequence goes on along the minus strand of JAPOWK010000037.1, from coordinate 85,992 downwards.
AAGCCATGCCGGTCGGCGCGTCGTAGTGAATTTCACGGTTTCGTCCCTTGCGCGAGCCCGCGCTGGGTTCGCCGCTCTTAAAGCGAATCCATGTGCTGTCGGGGGCGCTGACGCATATTCTCGTGCCCTCGGTCCCCCGTTTCAGAGCGACATCGACTGGACGATCCGCGACGAAATGGAGTTCGCCGTCCAGCCAAATGCTAGTAACCTCACCGGCGAGAAATTGGTCCAGCTGGCCATTTCGGCGGCGTCCGGCGAAAAAGCGCCCATCAACATTTAGGCTCTCGGTAAGGATCCCGTCTCTTCCGTTTGCAAAGCCGATCAGCCAATGCAGCCCGGCGCCGATCAGATCAACTGCCATCCCGCGTTCAGAGTGGGCAGATTCAACAGCGAACTCGGCGAGGTCTAGAATGACCAAGAAGGAACAGTCCTGGCGGGGTTGGGTCGGGCTTAGCGCCAAGGCAAATTGCGTATTGCTGATGATCCAGTCGGGTTTCGCCGATGTGGGATTCGCTTTTATCTCCTGTTCGCGCACTTGATGGGTGAATCCCTTTGGCCGCAGGGCATGAAGTCGACAGGCTGTCTCCCCGCTCTTGATGGTGAAAGACCTTGGTCCATTGGTCTGTGGCGGCGCGTCTGTCTGCAGCAGCCATTCATAGCGATGGGGCGCGTCCGCGGCGATGACATCGCGGAAGACGACTGCTTTGCCTTCCAGAAACAGCGCTTCCCGGCTGAATTGCCTGAGTCCCAAATCTCGCCTGTAGGCGCGGGCGGCCTCGCCGCGGGCGTAGACGACATCGTCGAATGCAAGACAGGCTTCCAATCGAGCGCCCCAGGTCGCGTCCAAACCTCGAAATGCGTTTTTCGTCCCTTCCGCATATTGGCCGCGGCCATCAATGAGCAAGGTGCTGTGGTGGCGCGTAAGCTTTTCGCGGGCGTAGCCATCATCCACCGCCAAGTAGTCGTCGCCGCGGATGATGATGAAACTGTTGGCATCGGGATGATCGTGCCCGGCGTTGAGCGTCTGCCAGTCGCGACTGCGATTCAATGCGTGACCGCTATGCCAGGCTTTGATGCCGTTTGGCGTACCACACTTGAACGCCATAGAAAGGGCGTCCCCGTCCCAGGAGCTTCGCATGGTGACGAGTCCAAGATCGGCGAATACCCGGCTGCGCGGCAAATCCTTTACGGGTGATTCTTCAACGTCCGGCTGATACCAGAGGAATTCCAAGCCAGATTCCGCCCACAAGCCGGGTTTGACCAGACCGTGGGCGCCCTCCCGCTGCCATTCACCCGTTTGGTAAAAGTGTCGATAGAGCCACTGCGCTTCACCTATATTGTAGAGGCTCGCCAAGCGCGCATAGACGGCAGCTGTATGGGCGCTGCGTCGATCGTGACAGTCGCCGAAATTCGCCGTGTCAACCAGGTTGGGCCCGCTCAGGTAGAGCCGATAATAGAATGTGTTGCGAAGAAACGCTGAATCGTGCAGGTCTTCGCCCGTCTCCTGTTGAAGCAGGTCGGCGTAGATCAGGAACCAGATGACCCCGTAGCGCCAATAAACCGGTCCCTCGTAATTGGAACCGTCTTCGGGCATGTAGGACAGGGAGAGAATGAAGTTTTCTCGCGCGCGCGCAGCCCAGCTGCCGGCCTCGCTGCAGCTATGGCAAAGAGCATAAGCCGCAAATGCCAGACCGCCGTAACAGATCCAGTTGTGGTTCTGCCAATAAGCGGAGCTCCACCACTTGCCTTCAGAGGCCAGGGAATATTCGTATAGCTTGCGACCCTGGACGATCAGCTTTTCGCGCAGGGCATCGCGCTCGTCAGATGGCAAAACGTCTTTCAGCCAATCGTAACCCAGGCCAAGCCCGAACAAGAGCCAAGCGGCGTCCAGATCGTGGTCGGGCATGCGTTCTTTGCCCCAGTGGGGATAGGAAATTGCTGTCTTTATCCATCGCCTGGCAGGTTCAACATACGTTTCATCGTCAGATAACAAGTAGGCCAATGCAAGATTGAGCACAGCCGTTCCAATATAGGTGATCGAATCGCTAGGGTGTTCCGATGGCGGCGCACAGCCATGATGACAATCCGCTTGCCTGAGCAGCTGCTGATACTGCAACGAATGCGTCGATTCGGCAAACCGACGCCATTTCTCCAGTGAATGGCGCTTGAGAAAAAGATATTCTCGCATGGTGCTGATCTTTCCGGCTCGGCTAAACGAACCAGGCGCCACCGTTAATCTCCGCCACCTGACCGGTTACCCAGCGGCCAAGATCGGATATGAAATACAAGACCGCCCCAGCCACATCGGCCGGCATACCCGCTTCGCCGAGGGGAATCCCGTTGATGATACCCTGATAATTCTCGAAACCGGTGAAGGTCTCGTGAAAGGGCGTGTCGACGATGAAGCCCGGGGCGAGCGCGTTTACGGTGATCTTCCTCGGCGCGAGTTCCTTGGCGAGGCCGCGTGTCAACCCGATGACCCCAGCCTTCGAAGCCGCGTAGGGCAAGGTGCCGTTGCCACCGCCGTTGCGCGCAGCCAAGGAAGACATATTCACGATGCGCCCGCCGTCAGGCATGTGTTTCAGCGTCGCCCGCGTACAGTAAAAGGCGCTTGAGAGGTTTACATCAATGACTCGATGCCAATGATCGTCGGATATGCTCTCCGCTGGCACTCGCTCCACGAGATGTCCCGCGTTGTTCACCAATATGTCGATGCGGCTGTTCATTATTTCTGCGGCTTGCGAAACGACCTGGTTCACTTGACTGCTGTCGGTGGCGTCCAGATGAAACGATGCCGCTTCGCAGCCAAGCCTCTGCAAGGATTTTACCGTTTCACGCGCTTCGATTTTGTGGGATAAGTAGGTAATACTCACTTGCGCGCCGCATTTCGCGAGCGCCGTGGCGATGCCGGCGCCAATGCCAACGTTTCCGCCCGTGATCAATGCCGATTTGCCTTCAAGATTGATCTGCATGCCTGATTTCCTGTTTGATAATATCAAACCGAGTTTATCATTATCGTACCCATTGTAGTCGCGGCGCTTCGGATTGTCAAGGTCGTGAAACTGACTGACTTGAGAGGATGTCTTTGCCGAGGCTGGTGAATGTGCCGTCATCAGCGATTGATCTAACGATGACTATGATTGTTCAGCGGGCGAACCCAATTGGCCGGCAGGCATTGCCGATTGCGCTAGTCCGCGCGTGCGCGCCACGGATGATGTTGCTGCTGACTTGTCCAGCCCGGCCGGAAATTCATAGTTGCATCGGCCGTCCCGATTTTAGGATTTTGCCAAGCAAGTGGAACTGGCGTCAGCCTGTCAAGACCGGCGCCGCGTGAAGGAGACCGTCGCCTGCTGCCGGCGGAAATTTGCAATCTTTAGAGCACGGGATACAATCGCTTGCAAAGCAAAAATGCACAAATTACGAACAGATCTAAAAAGGAGCTAGAAGTGAATACGATCAAAGATTTTCCGAGCAAATCTACAATTGAATCAGAAAAGCAGCAGAAAAAAGAACCGGATAGCCAAGTCCAAGGTATCAACCGTCGTACTTTCCTGAAACTCATGGGAATGGCGGCGGGAGGCGCTGTCTTACCCGGCGCGTTGGCGGCGGCAACCCCGGCGCTCGCGCAAGCGGTTGAAGGCGGAACCCTGACTTTCGGCCATCTCGGCGATTTCCAGTATTTCGATCCCTTCCTTCTTCCCCTGGCGGACTGGCCGATGTTCAACCAGCTCTACAACGTCCTGGCACGCTACAATGACGATCTGGAGCCGCAGCCGGAACTCGCCGAAAGCTGGGAATTCAGCGAAGACGGCTTGACTCTAACCTTCAATCTGCGGCCTGGTGTCAAGTTTCATAACGGGCGCGACTTCGTGGCCGACGATGTCAAATTCAGTCTCGAGTACGCCCAGGACCCGGATACACGCGCCAACATCAGAACGCTCGCGTGGGCAGTCGAGTCGGCGGAGGTCGTGGACGACCTGACCGTTTCCTTGCACTTCGCCGAGCCAACGCCGGCTGCCTTTGACCTGATCGATCTGCTCTTCATTGTCAATAGCGAGACGATAGAGGAGATCAACTCGAACCCGGTTGGCACTGGTCCCTTCCGATTCGCGGAGTGGGCGCCCGGCGATTTTGCCCGGTTCGAGAAGTTCGAGGATTACTGGAACGAGGGCTTTCCCCACCTGGATGAGATCATCGTGCGCGCGATCCCGGATTCCGCGACGATGATCGCCAACCTTGAGGGGGGAACCCTTGACGTCATCGCGGCCCCGCCGGCCAGCGAGTTTGAGCGCCTTGAGGCGGCCGATGGCATCAAGGTGGCGAGGGGGTTCCCCGGCGGCCTCGTCTGGGATCTCTCCCTGAATACGGGACGAGCGCCCTTCGACAACAAGCTCGTTCGCCAGGCGCTCCAGCACGCCCTCGATCGCCAGCGCATCGTTGACATTGTCTTCTTCAACATCAGCGACCCGTGGATCCAGCCTCAGTCCGACAAATCGCCTCTCTACGATCCGGATCTGGAGGGCTATTACACTTTCGATCTCGACAAGGCAAAAAGCCTGCTTGAGGAGGCTGGGTACGCGGATGGCTTTGAGTTCACCGTGCTCACCGCCACCACCAACCCGGACGGGGCGCGCCTGCTGCAAGTATTCCAGGCCGACCTGGCGCAGATCGGCATCACGCTCAACATCGACGAGGTAGAACCGGCGCAGTACCGTCCACGGGCGCTCGACCTCGACTTTGACGGGGCGATATTCACTTACGGTCGCGCGTCGAAAGACCCGGCCTCGCTCTTCGGGACGACTGGCGTCTGGCGTCCGGGACCCGAGCCCATCAACTTGTCAGGGTATACCAGCGAGGAGTACCGGCGGCTCGTCGCGGCGGGTCAAAGTGAGATGGATTCCGCGCGGCGGCAGGAGATCTATCAGGAGTTGAACCGGTATCAACTGGAGCAATCGTTCATCCTCGTGATAACGCCGGTCGTGCGCTGGTGGGCAATGAAGGACTCGGTCGCTGGATTCGCAAGAAATCTGGACAGCATGCCGATTCTAGAGGGGGTCAGTATTGGGAGCTGAGAGTCCCAGCCTGTGGCCCGCTGGCGCTATGTTGAGCAGTTGAAAGAGCGTCACCCGTGACGCTCTATTTGTTGAGAAGGGTTATCGAACTCCTGCCCGTTCTCTTCCTTGCATCCATCGTGGTCTTCTTGCTGTTGCACCTGGCCCCGGGCGACCCATCGTACTTCGTGGCTGGACGCGACGCGACCCCGGAAGAGCTCGCAGCCGTACGGAAGAAATTGGGCCTCGACAAACCCCTGCACGTTCAGTACCTCATCTGGCTGGCGGAAATCCTGCAGGGGAATCTCGGGGAGTCGGCGCTGAGCGGCCAACCCGTATCCAAGCTAATCCAGGCGAGGCTGCCGGCGACCCTGCACCTGACGGTCGCCGGCTTTCTTGTGACGATCCTGCTTTCCCTGCTGGCCGGGGTGCCGGGCGCGCTGCGACCCAACTCGAAACTGGATCACTTCTGCTCCGCGTACAGCGCGGCGGCTTTCGGCATTCCCGTCTTCTGGCTGGGGATCCTTTTCATCCTGCTCTTTTCCGTCCGACTTCGTTGGTTGCCCCCCTCCGGCTACCTTAGTATCCTGGAAGATCCCCTTCGCAGTATGCGTTTCCTGTTGATGCCGGCGCTCACCCTCGGAATTGCGAATTCGGGCGTCCTCTCGCGCTTCATCAAGTTTTCCGTATTGGAGACCTTGCGGCAAGATTATATTCGTACAGCGCGTGCGAAGGGCTTGGCGGAGCGGGTCGTCATCAGGCGGCACGCTCTTAGGAATGCGCTGATACCGGTGGTGACGGTCGCGGCGCTCATGGTGGGCCGGCTGCTCGGTGGAGCGGTCGTGATCGAGGTCGTCTTCGCTTGGCCTGGGCTGGGTCGGCTGCTGCTGGACGGCGTCAACAACCGCGATTACCCTGTTGTACAAGCGACACTGCTTTTTGTCGTGCTCGTCTTTGTGCTCGTGAATCTCGTCACGGATTTCCTGTATGTCTATCTTGACCCGCGTGTCCAGCTGGAGAGGAAGTAGCGCGGCATGAGCGCAGCCGAAGAGGTCGAAAGCGCCTATTCCGCTGGCGAGGCTGCCGTTCTCCCTTTGGACGATGGCAATGCCAGGCATCCTTCACGCGCCTTTTTGCAGCGGCTATTGCGCAGCAGGTCGGGCCGGTTCGGCTTGTTCCTGGTGCTCGTATTAGTCCTCCTGTCACTCTTCGCTCCGCTGGTGGTTGCATTTTCGCCCCTGGAGATGAACCGGGGAGACGAGTTTGAGCCGCCGTCCGCCCGCTATATTTTCGGAACCGATCAGTTTGGGCGGGACATCTTCAGCCGTGTCCTCTACGGCGGGAGGATCTCTCTGCTGGTGGGCTACGGCAGCGTTGGAGTCGCCGCGCTGATCGGGGTGGGCAGCGGGCTTCTTGCCGGCTACCTCCTTGGCATGACGGATACGGCTATCATGCGGCTCTGGGATGTACTGCTGGCCTTCCCCAACATTTTTCTGGGCATCGCTGTGGTCGCCGTTCTGGGTCCGGGGCAGCTCGTCTCCGCGCTGGCGATTGCTATCATGAATATGCCCCACTTCTCCCGTATTGCGCGCGCGGCGGTCATCGCCGAAAAGCAGAAGGAATATGTCGAGGCGGCGCGCGCCATTGGCGCCAGCGATGGGCGGATCGTCATCAAGAGCATTCTGCCGAACACGATTCCGCCATTGCTCGCCCAGATCGCCACCGCCATCCCGCGGGCCATCCTGCTGGAGGCCTCACTGAGTTTCCTGGGTCTCGGCACGCAGCCGCCACGGCCGTCCTGGGGCAACATGCTGGAAGATAGCCGGGAGTTTCTCTCTCGCGCCCCCTGGTACGGGTTTTTCCCGGGCTTGGCGCTCTTCCTTTTGGTGCTCGGCCTGATCTTCCTGGCCAATGCGATTCGAGACCTGCTCGATCCTACCCACCAGAACATTGAGTGAGGACGATATGAGCCGAAAGGTGCTAAGCGAGATGGGAATCTATCAGGAACTTGGATTGCAGGATGTCATCGTTGCGACCGGCAACTTCACCGAATTGGGCGGATCACTCATGCCCGCGGAGGTCACCGAGGCGATGCGGGAAGCGGCGCGCTCTTTCGTGAGCATACCAGCTTTGCACGAGCGGGCGGGGCAGGTCATCGCCGATGTGACCGGGGCGGAAGCGGGCTACGTGACATCGGGCGCGGCGGCGGGCTTGGTGTTGGCCACGGCCGCTTGCATGACCGGGAGCAATCCGGCAGCGATCCATAAGCTGCCGGATACCGATGGCTTGAAGAACACGATTGTCATCCATAAGGCGCACAGCAACCACTACAACCGGATGTTTCGGCTGGCAGGGGCGAAGGTCAAAGAAGTGGGATACGGCGCCCACCGGACATTGCCCTGGCAGTTGGAAAGCGCGCTTGATGAGAGAACTGCGGCCGTCGTCTACGTGGTGGCTCAGTTTCTGGTGACCCAGACGGCGCTCCCCTTGCCGGAAGTCCTGCGCATCGCGCGGGCGAAGGGCGTACCCGTCATTGTAGACGCGGCCAACGAGCTCCCTCCGGTCGAGAATCTGCGAAAGTTCAGCGAGATGGGGGCGGACCTGGTCGTCTTCAGCGGCGGGAAGGACCTGCAGGGACCGCAACCCACCGGGTTTATCTGTGGCCGGGCGGATCTGATAGCAGCCTGCGCGCTGAATGGCGCCCCGAACCACGGCATCGGCCGACCGATGAAGGTCGGAAAAGAAGAAATCGTTGGACTGGTAGCGGCGCTGAAACGGTATGTGAGGCTCGATCATCAAGCCCGCATCGCAAGCTGGGAGCAGAAAGTAGCCCTGGTTGTCGACGGACTGGCAGATATCGAGCGCCTGCAAGTGAGCCGAGTCTTCCCGGACTACACCGGCCGCCCGGTGCCGCGCGCCTGGCTGACCTGGGACGAAGGAAGCGCGGGGCTCTCCAAGCAGGAGGTGCTGGATGCCCTGGCGAATGGATCGCCCATCATCCGTGTCTTGGAAGAGTACGCCGGGAAGGGGCTCCTCATTGACCCGACGACCCTTCTCGCCGGACAAGAGGGGATCATCGCCGAACGCCTGCGGTCAATCTTCTCCGGTCGAGGCGGCGCGCGCCAGCCCGTGGAACCGGGCGAGTAGGAGCGCAGCGCCTAATGTTTGACATTGTCATTCGCAAGGGCCGTATCATCGATGGCAGCGGCAACCCCTGGTATTACGGGGATGTGGGCATACGCGGCGACCGGATCGAGGCGATCGACGATCTGTCAGCGGCGAGCGGGGCGCGGGTCATAGACGCCCGGGGAAAGATTGTCTGTCCCGGTTTCATGGATATGCACGCCCTCTCAGACATCATGCTGCTCGCTGATCCCGCGCACGAGGGAAAGATCCGCCAGGGCATCACGGCAGAGTTGCTCGGCAACGACGGTCTCTCGTACGCGCCGGTCTCGCCCCCGCTCCTCCAGGAACTGCGTCGTTATCTATCAGGCCTCTATGGCAACCCGAACATCGCCTGGAATTGGGCTTCGGTGCGAGATTATCTCTCCCGCTTTGACCGCAAGGTGGCCGTGAACGTCGCCTACCTCATTCCCCACTGCGTCCTGCGGCTGGGAGCGCTGGGTTGGCAGCAGCGATCGCCCTCCGAGAGCGAGATCGCGGTAATGCAGGCAATGATCGAGAGTGGGATGGAGGAGGGGGCGGTCGGTTTTTCAACCGGTCTTTCTTATCCCCCCAATTCTTACGCCGACACCGAAGAGCTGATTCAGTTGTGCCGCGCGGTGGCGAAATACAATGGTTTCTATGTTACGCACATGAGGAATTATTTCGATCAGATATTCGAGGCTCTCGGCGAAGCCATCCGGATCGGCCGCGAAGCGCAGGTACCGGTGATGATCTCGCACCTGAAGATTGGCTCGCCGCGGCATCGGGGCAGGGCGGGGGAGATCCTGGCGCTTATCGATCAAGCGCGGCGCGACGGCGTTGATGTGACGATGAATTGCTACCCCTACCAGGCTGGCAGCGGACCGCTTTTTCGCCTGCTGCCGGATTGGAGCGCGGAAGGGGGACCGGAGGCCATGGCCGCCAGACTGTCCAAGCCGACGATTAGACGGCAGATCGCAGCCTATTTCCGGGAGGCGGATTTCGACTGGCGAGCCTGCGCCATCTCTGCCGTCGGCAGCGAGGCGAATAAGCGGCTGGAGGGCCTGACCTTCGACCGCGCGATCCGCGAGTCCGGTAAGGAACCGGTCGATTTCATCTGTGATCTGCTCCTCCAGGAGGAGTTCGAGGCATCTATTATAAACTTCGCTGGGAATGAAGCGGAAGCCGCCGAGGATATCAAGGCGGTGATGACGCATCCGGCGACGATGGTCTGCACCGATGGTCTGCTTATCGGGCGCAGCCCCCATCCCAGGACCTTCGGCTCATTCGCTCGTTACCTGCGGCTTTACGCGCGTGAGCAGCGAGCGCTCAGTTGGGAGGAGGCGATCCGCAAGCTGACATCGCTGCCGGCCCAACGGCTGGGACTCCAGAGGCGGGGCTTGCTGAAACGCGGCCTTCTGGCGGACATCGTGGTGCTCGATCCTGAGCGTGTTGCCGATCGTGCGACCTTTGAAGATGGACGCCAATACGCGGCCGGCATCGACTACGTTCTCGTCAACGGTCGTCTGACATTGGACGACGGGCGCCACACCGGGGCGACGGCCGGCAGGGCACTGCGAGGGTAGAGGGATGCGCATCGCTGTGGGCGGCATCATGCACGAGTCGAATACCTTCAACCACAGGCCGACGCCGCTAGAGGCTTTTCGTGTGCAGCGTGGCCACGAGCTAGTGAGTTGGTGGCGCGACGCGCCGCATGAACTGGGCGGCTTTATCGCTGGCGCCGAGAGCTACGGTTACGAGTTAATGCCCACCTTGATGGCGCAGGCAACCCCCGGCGGAATCGTGACCCGCGAAGCCTTCGAGCGATTGACGGAGGAACTGCTGGAGCGTCTCGCTCGCGCGCCCCATTTGGACGGGCTGCTGCTCGCCCTGCACGGGGCGATGGTAAGTGAGGTCCACTTGGACGCTGACGGGGAGGTGGCGCGGCGGGTGCGGGAGCAAGTCGGCGCTGAAATCCCGCTCGTGGTCACCCATGATTACCACGCCAATGTCTCCGAGCAGGTGGTGGAATTGAGCACGGCTCTCATCATCTACAAGAGCTACCCACACCTCGACCACCGCGAACGGGGGCTGCAGGCCGCCAGCGTGATCGTCCGGACAATTAAGAGGGAGATAAAGCCGGCGCAGGCGCTTGTGAAGCCGCCGATGCTGCTGAATATCGTGCACCAAAACACGAATGTATCGCCGATGAATCGTGTCATGGCGGCGGCGCGCTCGCTGGAGGAGCAGCCAGCTATCGTGGCGGCGAGCGTGGCCGGCGGCTACCAATACGCTGACGTGCCGGAGATGGGGCCGGCGGCGGTGGTGGTGACGGACGGGTCGCCTGCGCTCGCGCGGCATGAGGCGCGGCGGCTCGCCGACCATTTGTGGACCATCCGCCAGCGACTTGATTTCAGGCTGCCCGATGTCGTAGAGGCAGTACAAAAGGCAATGACGAGCGAGCGCAAGCCCGTCATTCTTGTCGACATGGGCGATAACATCGGGGGCGGCTCGAGTGGCGACAGCACCTTCATCCTCCGCGAGTTGCTGCGGCAGGGCGCAACGGGCTGGGTCGTCGCGCTCGCCGACGCGGAAGCCGTCGCTGCCTGCGTGCGCGCCGGGGTTGGCGCTGCCCTGCGCCTTCATGTTGGCGGGGTGAGGGACAAGCTGCACGGGGCGCCGGTCGAGGTCAGCGGGCGCGTCAAGTGCCTGCACGACGGGCGCTATGAGGAAAGCGAGGTGCGCCACGATGGGCAGCGCTACCACGATCAGGGCTTGACTGCCCTCCTGGAAGTGGACGGCCCTCCCGCTGAGATAGCGAGCTTCCTGCTGCTGACCAGCCGACGGCAGACGCCCTTTAGCCTGCAGCAGCTTCTTAGCGTGGGGCTAGAGCCGGAACGACAGCATGTGCTGGTCGTGAAAGCCGCCATCGCTTATCGCGCCGCCTACGAAAGGATTGCCGGCACGATTATCGAGATCGACACGCCGGGCCTCACTGCTGTGAATCCAGCCCGCTTCCGATTTCGCCGAGCGCCCGCGCTATGGGGGCTGCCCACGAGCGCCAATGCGGAAGAGGCTAAGTATGGCTAGCCGCATAGAACTCAACCCGCTAGTTGAATTGAGCGAGCAGCAAATCGAAAGGCTCTATGGGAGCGCGACGCTCTCGCCCGGGGACTCGATTACCGCTGGGAGTTGGGGTACCTGGCAACTCCGCTACACTGCGGGCAGCTACGGGATTGATGAGAATGGAACTTTGCTGGTTGCCTGGCGCTTCGCCACCGATTGGGGAAGGCCGCAAACATGCGATGCCTCCGCCCCGAACTATGTGAGCGCAAGGACGGACAGCCGCTCGTGCCAGGTCGCCCCCCGTTTTGATCCGAAGGGGTACATCCGTCCCTGGAGAGCCTGCCTCGCCATTGACATATTCGATGGCGCGCTGCTCCCGGGCGATACGATAACTATTACCTATGGAGACAGGAGCGGCGGCTCGGCCGGGACGCGCGCGCAGACCTTTGTGGAGAAGGCATTCTGTTTCCGAACCTTGGTCGACGCGCAGGGAAGCGGCCAATATGTGACGCTGCCCAGCTCGCCCACCGCCGAGATCGCTGCCGGCGCGGCGGAGCGGCTGGTTGCGATTGTGCCCAGCGAGGCCGAGATAGGGCGAACCTTTGGTCTGGTGGTAAAAGCGGAGGACGGCTGGGGCAACCCGGCCGCAGGCTATGCCGGCAAGATCGTGCTGGAGGAGGAGAGCGGCTCGATCGCCAACCTGCCGGACTGCTACACATTCCAGCCTAGCGACCGGGGAGTCCGCCGTTTTGGCAACTGCGCGGTCAATCGCCCCGGCATCTTCACGATACATGCCCGGGCTCTGGATGGCGAACTTGCCGGCGAGAGCAATCCGCTGAAGGCGCTATCGACGTCCGGCTCGCATCGTCCCTTCTGGGCTGACCTGCACGGCCAGAGCGGCGAGACAGTTGGCACCAACAGTGTGCGCGACTACTTTGCCTTCGCCCGCGACTACAGCGCTCTGGACGTTTCGGGTCATCAGGCGAATGATTTCCAGATTAGCGCGCCGGTCTGGGAAGAGATCAAGGCGGCCGCCAATCATGCGAACGAGCCCGGGCGCTTTGTGGCTTTCGTCGGCTATGAATGGTCCGGCAACACCGCCGGCGGTGGCGACCGGAATGTCTATTTTCTAGGGGGGCAGGGTGAGCTCTTGCGTTCCAGTCACGCCCAGATAAGCGACCTCTCCGATCTGGCCACGGACCGCTATCCCGTTTCTGACTTGCACCAGGCGCTGGCGGGACGCTCTGACGTTCTTGTCATTCCCCATGTGGGCGGCCGCCCCAGCGACCTGGCTTATCACAGCGCGGCGCTGGAGCCACTGGTCGAGGTGTATTCGTCCTGGGGCGAGTTCGAGTGGATGCTGCGCGAGTCCATCGCACGAGGTTACCATGTTGGCGTGGTAGCCGGGAGCGATGGTCACAAGGGCAGACCCGGCAGCAGTTATCCGGGCGCAGGCGTCTTTGGCGTTTACGGTGGGCTCACCTGCATTCTCGCGAGCGACCTCACGCGGGATGCCATCGGCGAGGCTCTGATGGCGCGTCGGTGCTACGCCACGAGCGGTCAACGCATCGTCGTGCGGGCAAGCTGTGAGGGACGTCCGATAGGTAGCCAATTCAGCCTGGATCATCCCCCGGCTATCGATCTGGAAATTGTGGGGACAGAGGAACTGGAACAGATTGAACTCTGGCGGGGGAACGAGTTGCTGCGCAGCTGGCCCGCAATCCAGGAGCGGAGCCCGGATCAGCTCCGGTTGAGTTGGAAGGGAGCGCGCGTACGAGGCCGAGCGAGAATGGCGCGCTGGGATGGTTCGCTCGTTGTTGAGGGAGGCCGAATCCTCGCTGTCGAGGGCTATGCCTTCGATTCACCAGCCGAAGGCGTACAGGATTGGACCCCCAACAGTGTGCGCTGGCGCTCGATCACGACCGGCGACACCGACGGCATTCTCGTGACTTTGGCGGCAGAGGCCGATACCATTTTGGCGGTCGACACGCCCCTCGTCTCTACCGAGATCAGTTGGTCCGACTTGGGGGACAACTGCAAGCGGATAGCGGCAGGCGGTGTTGGCCTGGAACTAGCGATTGAGCGCCGCCCCTTTGGACTGCAAGACAGACATTTCAGGGTCAATTACCGACCGGCCGATAGCCCTGCCGGGGAACACGCGTACTGGATTCGCGTGCTCCAGGTTGACGGCGCCAAAGCGTGGACAAGCCCCTGGTATGTTACCCACTGAGATGGCGCGGATGGCAGCGGTAATGCTTCGATCGGAAGGGCGCTATCTGTTAACCATTTGAGTTAACAGTTTGGCGATACTTCGTGCATTCATGCGTCATAGGCAAGTCCCACGGCGCTATGCTCGTGTCGCACCGGGCTAGCTCCATGATGGCTCGCGCCAAATGTCTTCGACTGTTTCCAACGTAATCTGAATGTCGGCTTCGTTATGTGCGGCCGACAGATACCAGAGCCCGCGCGAGAGCAAACGAATGCCTTTGTCCAACATCGCGCCAACGAACACGCTGTTTCGAAGACCATCATTTTCCAGGCTGTCGCGGTAATGCAGAATCGAATCGCGCTCGGTGAAGGCCAGGTGAAAGGCAGGTCCCACTCCCTGGATCAGGACTGGCAGACCGAATTTCGCCGCTAGGTCACGCAAACCATTCGCAAGCGTCTCGCCAAGTTGATGGATGCGCTGGTAATCGAGGCGCTCCAACTCACAGATCGTGGCGTATGCAGCCGCAGTGACCATGACATTGCTGTTATACGTGCCGGAGTGATTGACTTGCAAATTGGCGATGCGCTCGAGCAACTCCCGTCGACCGGCCAGGCAGGCGATAGGGAAGCCGTTCGCCATCGCTTTGCCAAATGTCGCCAGGTCTGGCGTGACGCCGAAGAAGCTCTGCGCCCCGCCTAGAGCCAATCGGAAGCCGGTGATCACCTCGTCAAAAATTAGAACGATTCCATACTGTGTGCACAAGTCCCGCACCGTCTCCAGATAACCAGGCTTCGGCGGAATGCAAGAACTGTTGCACATCACCGGTTCCATAATGACGGCGGCCAATTCGTGGCCATGGCTTTGCAGTGTCGCATTGATGAGATCAGAATCGTTCCAGGGAAGCACGATGACATTTGCGATAGCGCTCGCCAGCTGTCCGCCCGAAGCTGGCACGGGCTTGGGCGCTTCACGCGGCCCCGCCTGTTCCAAGCCCGGGGCGGCGCTGACCAAGGTTTCATCATACCAGCCGTGGTAGTGACCTTCGAACTTGAGGATCTTGTCGCGTCCGGTGTGGGCGCGCGCCACCCGTATCGCAGCGTGTACAGCCTCCGAGCCCGAATTGCAGAAGCGCGCCGACTCCGCGCAAGGCACTACACGCTGGATGCTTTCGGCAAGTTCAATTTCCAATTCGTGCTGCGCGCCGTAAAGCTGTCCATTTCGCATCGCTCGCTCGACAAAATCAAGTACCCCCGGCGGACTGTGACCCAAGAACATCGGTCCCTGCGAGAGCGTGTAGTCTAGGTAAACGTTTTCGTCGGCATCGACCATGCGAGCGCCGGCCGCGCTGCGGAAATAAAGCGGCGGCTGGGCAAGAGCGCGCACATTGCTGCTGACGCCGCCGGCAAGCGACTTCTGCGCTCGCTCAAATAGCTCGGCTGATCGCTGATATCGGGACATATTTTTGTGGTCTACTCGTCGCTCGAATTACCGCAACAACTATCTTATTGAATCAAAAGACTATAACGCAGGTAGCTGGATGGCGCGATAGGCGCCGGCGGATTTGACGACGATCACGCTCTGCTCGTCCGGCATGATGCCGATGTGGCGCAGTTGAGCCAGATCTAGCGGGGGCGTCTTGCGCTCGGCCAAGAGAATATTCACGCCCTCATCGCGGAGCCAAAGGGAGCGACCCATGCGGACGGTATCCCATAAAACGAAGCGAAGTGATTGTCCGGCAATTTACACGCGAATTCACCGTCAGATAAGGCGCGCCGTGCCGGTCACCGTCACCGACGGTCCGTGCCAGTTATCAACGTTGCCGCCCACCGCGAGCTCTGTCCGCTAGCAAATGCCGGCAGCCGGTAGAGCCGATTTTTGACAAGTCCTTGACCGTCGAACTATAATCCCGCTGAAGTAAATCAATCGATTTAACAGATTTGGAGCATCCTCATGAAAAAGCTTGCATATTTTACAATACTTAGTCTTGTGCTGATTTTCGCCTTCGGGACAGCAACAGCGCAGGACATGATGTACGGCGAAGCGCCAATGTTGGCGGCGCTTGTCGAAGCCGGGGAATTGCCGCCGGTGGAAGAGCGCCTGCCGGCCGAGCCCCTGGTGATTACGCCTGTTGAACGGATCGGCGATTATGGCGGCCAATGGCGCTCGGCGATGGTCGGCGGCTTGGATCATATTTGGATGATCCGGCTGATGGCTTACGAAAACCTGATTCGCTTCACGCCGGATTGGTCGGGCTTGATGCCGGGCGTCGCCAAATCCTTCAGCGCCAATGATGAAGCCACCGAGTTTATCTTCGAATTGCGCGAGGGTCTGCGCTGGTCGGATGGCGCGCCCTACACAGCGGACGATATCACCTTCTGGTACGAAGACGTGCTGACCAATGAAGACTTGACGCCAACGATAGCGACCTGGCTGATCTCTGGCGGTGAACCGCTGGCCGTCGAGAAGATCGACGACTTTACCGTGAAGTTCTCTTTCAGCACGCCAAATGGCTTGTTCCTGCAGAACTTGGCCTCCATCCTCGGCTGTGGACCAACCAGTTATCCCCGGCACTATCTGCAGCCCTTCCACAAAGATTACGCGGAAGATATTGACGCGCTGGTTGCGGAAGCGGGCGCGAGCGATTGGGTCGAGGTTTTCCAAGCCGCTGGCGGCGTGGAGCCTTGCTTCTGGACGAATACCAGTTTCTGGCAGACGACCGAAATCCCCACCATGCACGCCTGGCGCTTGACGTCCACCTATGGCGGCGGCAGCGGCCGCGTGGTGGCGGAGCGCAATCCCTACTACTACAAGGTGGACCCGGAGGGCAATCAGCTTCCCTATATTGACACGATGATCTTCGACCAGCTTGAGGATAAGGAAACGCTGCTCTTGCAAGTCCTCAACGGCGATATCGATATGATGGCGCGGCACTTCAACTCGGCGGCGAATCGCCCGATTGTTTATGACAACCGCGAGGCGGGCGGCTACTACACCTACGGGATCGTAGGCGAGGGCGCCAACATGACCGCGCTGGCGATCAATCTCACGCATTTGGATCCGGTCAAGCGCGGAATCTTCCAGAATAAAGACTTCCGCATCGGGCTGTCGCATGCGATCAACCGCCAGGAAATCGTCGACATCGTCTATCTCGGTCAGGGCGAGCCGCGGCAAATTGCGCCAAATCCCGACTCGCCGTTTTATGATGAGGAATTTGCTTATCAGTACACCGAGTACAATGTCGACCTGGCGAATGAGCATCTGGATAAAGCCGGCTATGCCGAGCGCGATGACGAAGGTTTCCGTTTAGGCCCGGACGGGGAGCGCATCAGCATCATCGTCGAAGCGGGCGACCTTTTCGGGCGCGGCTGGCCCGATGTGCTGGAGTTGATCCAGGGCTACTGGGGGGCGGTCGGCATCCACATGGAACCGCGCATCATCGACCGATCGCTGCTGGTCTCGCGCAAGGTCAACAGCGAGCATGACGCCACCATTTGGGGCGCCTCCGGCGGGCTTGACGTCTACCTCACGCCGATTTGGTATTTCCCGTCTGACCCGGTCGAGAGCGCCTATGCGCCATTGTGGACCAAGTGGTATTTCGATCCGGAAACCGGCGAGGAGCCGCCCGAAGCAGCCCAGCGGCAGATGCAGCTCTTTGACCAAATCAAGGGCACGGGCGATCTGGAGCGGCAGGCTGAGTTGATGGCTGAATTGCTCGCCATCGCGAAAGAGGAGTTTTACGTCTTGGGCATCAACTCGATTACGCCGGGCTACGGCATCGCCAAGAACTACTTCCGCAATGTGCCGGCGACATCGACCGGTTCGTGGAAATTCCCCTGGCCCGCGCCGATCGACACGACCCTGTTCTTCATTGAAGCGGGGGCGCAGCAATAAGGCGGTCAACGAACGGTATCTCTGACACATAGAATTTGTAGGGGCGACCCACTGGGTCGCCCGCTGTCGTATGATCGTCGGATTTCGGGCGACTTGATAAGTCGCCCCTACGGCATTCACGGACTGAGGAATAACGAAGTGAGCCGCCAGCGGCCAAACATCCTCTTTTTGATGAGCGATCAGCATCGCGCCGACATCGCCGGTTTCCAGGGGGATCCAGTCGCGCGGACGCCGGCGCTTGATGAACTCGCGCGGACCGGTGTTGTATTCAACAATGCCTACACGCCAGCGCCAATCTGCATCCCGGCGCGGCAAAGCATGGCGGCGGGCCAGCTGCCGAGGACCTGCGGCTGCGAGGTTTTCGGCGAAGACCTGGCGCCCGGTCACATGACCTTCGCGCGGCGGCTGTCTCAGTATGGCTACGCCACGGTGGCTTGCGGCAAACTTCACCATAACGGCGCCGACCAGATGGGGGGCTGGACGCGACGGATCGGCGACGGCATGAGCGTCCGGCATGACTTCATCGAGGGGCGTAATCTGGAAGCCATGCGCGACCTGCCGCTGCCTACCGCACACAAATGGACCCAGGCGCAGGAGGTCAAGCGCGCCGGCATCGGGCGGGGTCCCATCATTGGATCGGACGAATATACGCTGGACGGGGCTTTGCGCTTTATTGAGAACTTCTTCGCCGACCCCTACTATGACCGCGCCACACCGACGCGCCCGCTGATGCTGATGGTCAGCTTTGTGCGTCCCCACGTCCCCTTTCTCACGACACACGAGAAGTTCACCTATTATCTGAACCGCGTCAGGCCCTACCTGGATGAATGCGCTTTTGAGCACCCCTTTCTCAGCAGCCGAGCGGTCAAGCCGGGGGTGGACGCAAGCGAGCGCGAAGTGCGCCGGGCGACGGCGGCCTACTATGGCATGGTCGAGGGCATCGACGAGGATTACGGGAAAGTGCTGGCGGCCCTGGAATATGTGGGCCAGAACCTCGACGACTGGCTCATCATCTACACCAGCGATCATGGCGAGATGCTGGGTGAGCACGCGCTCTGGGAGAAGACCAAATTCTTTGAGGGCAGCGTAAAGGTGCCCTTGATCATCCGTTTGCCTGGCGGCGCCAACGGGGGGCGCGTCGTCGAAGAGAATGTCAATCTGTGTGATCTTTTCGCGACGCTCTGTGAATTGACCGACGTGCCAGTGGTCGACGGCTTGGATAGCCGCAGCTTGGCGCCGCTGCTGAACGGGAAGAGCGCGAATTGGAACAACGAGACCATTTCGCACTATGGCGGCACGCATCTGGGGCATGAAGAAAGCTTTGATCGTTACGAGAATTTGATGATCAAACGCGATCATCTCAAGTATCAGTACTATGGGCGTGACATGCCGGAAGTGCTTTTTGACTTGGCGCGAAATCCGGAAGAAACCATCAACTTTGTTACCGATCCTCGATACCGGGATGTCCTTGCTGTATTCCGCGCGCGGCGGGGCGAATTGGGTTACGGACCGAACGCGGCCCCCGATTATCAGAACGCGGGCTATTAGACTTGTGCTGTCGTTGAGGCATACCTGACCGATGATCTGGTACATCGCGCGGCGCATTGTTTACCTGATTCCGACGCTGCTGGTCGTCTCTGTCATTGCCTTTCTGGTGATTCAATTGCCGCCGGGCGATTTCCTCGCGTCCCTAATCAGCAAAGCGGAAGAGACGATTGATCAAGCCCAGGTGGATGCCTTGCGCGAACGATACGGGCTGGACGAACCCATTTACGTTCAATACTGGAAGTGGATCAGCGGCATCATAACGCGAGGCGACTTTGGTGATTCCTTCGAATGGAACCGGCCCGTCAGTGATCTAATCTGGGAACGGCTCGGTTTGACCATGGTCATTTCCTTGTACACGCTGGCGTTCATCTGGGTCGTCGCCATACCCATCGGCATTTACTCAGCCGTCAAGCAATACACCATCGGCGATTACCTGGTGACTGTTGTCGGATTCATCGGCTTGGCGATACCAAATTTCCTCTTGGCTTTGGTGCTGATGTATATCGCTTTTCGCTATTTTGGGCAGAGCGTCGGCGGGCTGTTCTCGCCCGAATTCATCGACGCCCCATGGACGCTGGAGCGCGTGCTCGATATGCTCAGCCACATTTGGCTGCCAGTGATAATCCTCGGGACTTCGGGCACGGCGGCGCTGATTCGCGTGATGCGCGCCAACCTGCTCGATGAGTTGTCCAAGCTTTATGTGGATGCCGCTCGCGCGCGCGGTCTGTCCGAGCTGAGACTGCTATTCAAGTACCCGGTTCGGGTGGCGCTGAATCCCTTGGTGAGCGCGGTCGCCTGGGTCTTTCCGGCGCTGGTTTCCGGCTCGGCGATTACTTCGATCGTTTTGAATCTGCAAACGACCGGTCCCCTGCTGTATCGTTCGCTGCAAGCGCAGGACATGTATCTGGCTGGCAGCCTCATTTTGCTCGTTAGCATTCTCACCATCATTGGCACGCTGGTCTCCGATATTCTGCTAGCATGGATTGATCCCCGGATACAGCTCCAATGACCAGCGCTTCAAGTCGTCCACCAGCAGACATGCGGTCCGATCAGGCGACCGAGATTCAATCAGAAACACGCATCGTCGTCGCCAATCAATGGCAGTTGATTTGGTGGAAGTTCCGCAAACACCGGCTGGCGATGTTCGCCGGCGCCGTCACCGCGCTCTTTTATCTGGTGGCGCTATTCGCCGAGTTTATCGCGCCTTATTCAGCGGGGACTTATAGCGCGCAACACACCTTTCTGCCGCCGCAAACAGTGCAACTCTTCCAACAGACCGAAGCCGGCTGGCGTTTCTACCCGCATGTCTACGGCCACAAGGTGCAGGTCGATCCAGAATCTTACAAGCGCACGTACGTCCTCGACGAGACGGTTGTCTATCCAGTCGGATTGTTCGTGCGCGGCGAAGAATACAAGCTGTGGGGCATTTTCACTTCTGACCGCCATCTGATTGGCGCGGCGCTATATGGCGACCCGGTTTATCTCATTGGAACCGATCGCCTGGGGCGGGATGTGCTAAGCCGAACGATTCATGGCACGCGGGTGTCGATGTCGGTCGGCTTGGTCGGCGTCGGATTGAGCCTGCTGCTGGGCGTGATCCTGGGCGGCATCTCCGGCTATTATGGCGGTATCGTTGACAACTTGATTCAGCGCACCATCGAGATTCTGCGCTCATTGCCGACGATTCCGCTGTGGATGGGTTTGTCAGCCGCGATACCGCTGACCTGGCCGCCGGTGCGCGTCTATTTTGCTATCACCGTGCTGCTGTCCTTAATCGGCTGGACCACACTCGCTCGCGAGGTGCGCGGTCGTTTTCTCTCGCTCAAAACCGAGGACTTCGTCATCGCGGCTCGTTTGGACGGCGTGCGGGAAATGCAGATCATCCTGCGTCACATGGTGCCTTCCATGACAAGTCATATCATCGCCTCGGTCACCTTGGCGATTCCCGGCATGATCCTGGCCGAGACTGCGCTCAGTTTCCTGGGCATCGGGCTGCGGCCCCCCGTCGTCAGTTGGGGCGTTCTGCTGCAGGAGGCGCAGAATGTCCGTTCTATCGCGACGGCGCCCTGGCTGCTATTTCCGGGATTGGCCGTCGTTGTCGCTGTATTGGGAATGAATTTCTTGGGAGATGGTTTGAGAGATGCAGCCGACCCATACCAGACTTGACGCGACCGGCGCAGAGGAAGCTGACCGCTTGCTCGAAGTCAGGGAACTGAAGACGCATTTCTTCGCCGATGAGGGCGTCGTCAGGGCTGTGGATGGCGTCAACCTGTCGCTGAAGCGAGGCCAGACGCTCTGTGTGGTGGGGGAATCGGGCTGCGGCAAATCGGTGACGGCGCGCTCCATCTTGCGCATCGTGCCCAGCCCAGGAGAGATCGTCGCTGGAGAGATACTCTTCCGGCAGCGCGATGGCAATACGGTCGACTTGGCGGAGATGAATCCCAAAGGGCGCGAAATTCGCCGTATTCGCGGCGGCGAGATCAGCATGATCTTTCAAGAGCCCATGTCCTCACTGAGCCCGGTGCATACCATTGGCAGCCAAATCATGGAAGCGATCTTGCTGCATCTGCCGGTGACGCGGCAGGAAGCGCGCAAACGGGCGGCCTACATGCTTGACCTGGTCGGCATTCCACGAGCGAACGAACAGCTGGACGCCTATTCCTTCGAGCTTTCCGGCGGAATGCGTCAGCGCGCTATGATCGCCATTGCGCTGGCTTGCGAGCCACAGCTGCTGATCGCCGATGAACCGACAACCGCTTTGGATGTCACGACACAGGCGAATATCCTCGACCTCATTCGCGACTTGCAGCAGGACAGCGGCATGTCCGTGCTCTTCATCACCCATGATCTGGGCGTGGTCGCCGAAATCGCCGACGAAGTAGTGGTCATGTATCTCGGGCGGGATGTGGAAAGCGGCGATGTCGATTCCATCTTCCATGAGGCCAAGCATCCTTATACGCGCGCGCTTCTGCAATCCATTCCCCGCTACGACAGCCGCGATAATCAAAGACTCTACTCGATTAAGGGAACGGTTCCGCATCCATTTGACCGCCCGAACGGCTGTCCCTTTCATCCGCGTTGCGACGACTTCATCGCTGAACAGTGCAACCGAATAGACCCGCCTCGCCAAAGGCTGGGTGGCGAGCACAGCGTTCGCTGCCTGCTTTATGCGACCGCTGACGAAGCGCCGATCAACAAGGAAATGCGAACTTGAACAGCGAGACTGGAATCAAGCCGGCGGACAGCAGCGTCGAAGCCCTGCTGGAGGTTCGCAATCTCCACATGCAGTTTCCCATTCGGCGGGGCGCCTTCCGCCGGACGGTCGGTTTCGTCAAAGCGGTCAACGATGTCAGCTTTCATATCCGCCCGGGGGAAACCCTCAGCCTCGTAGGCGAATCCGGTTGCGGCAAGACGACAACGGGCCGCTGCATTGTGCGCGTTTACGAGCCGACATCCGGTCAGATTCTGTATCAGGCGGATGAGCGAGAGCGCATTGATTTAGCCGGATTGGACAACCGTGATCTGAGGCCCTTCCGCCGCGAGATTCGCATGATCTTTCAGGATCCGTTCTCTTCCTTGAATCCGCGACTGTCGATCCTGCAGATCGTCGGCGAGTCGCTCAAGGTGAATCAGGTCGCCAGCGGATCCGAATTGGAAGATCAGGTGGCGGCGTTGCTGAGGCGGGTCGGCTTGCGGCCCGAATACATCCGGCGATATCCGCACGCATTCAGCGGTGGCGAGCGGCAGCGAATCGGCATTGCGCGCGCGCTCGCCCTAAATCCGCGGCTGATTGTGGCTGACGAGGCGGTCTCCGCCCTGGATGTATCAGTACAGGCGCAGATTTTGAATCTCTTGCAAGATCTGCAGGAAGAGCTGGACCTGACTTACCTGTTCATCGCCCATGACCTCAGCGTCGTGGAACATATCAGCCATCGCGTCGCTGTGATGTATGTCGGCAAGATCGTTGAATTGGCGGCGACCGAAGATCTCTTCAGAAACCCGCTGCACCCCTACACCGAAGCGCTGCTGTCGGCCGTTCCCAAGCCGGATCCGCGCCTGCGGAACAAGGGCGTTCGAATACGCCTCGCGGGGGAAGTCGCCGATCCGAGCAATCCCCCGGGCGGATGCTATTTTCATCCGCGCTGCCCTTATGCCGAGGAGCGCTGTCGACAGGAAGCACCGGCAGTCCGTGAAGTCGGGAGGGATCGCTGGGTGGCTTGTCATTTTGCCGAGGAGCTCGACTTGCAGGGCTTCGAAGCGATCGGGTAAACGGCGAAGAGATTGTCTCGCGCATCTAACGCGAAAGGACCGCGAATCATGCTGGAACCAGCCGATATTTTCCCGCGAGCAAGCGATGCCGCGCCGCTCGTCTACGATCCGGAAGTTCGATTGGTGGCTGCCACAATCGACAATGGCGTATTCCATTCCGCGTGGATTTCCGCCGAGTATGCCGTCGCCTTGGTTGAGCGCGGGTCGGGGGCAGAGATCGAGCGCGCCGAAGCGGTCATCCATGCCGTCCTGGATTGCCAGGATACCGATGAGCGCTCGCCCCATTACGGCAACTTCAGATGGGAGCATGAAGACGAGGCGGTTGAGGACTTGAACGCCGTGCAATTCGTGCTCATTCGCTTGATTCCGCTACTGCTGAGCCGATCGGAGCGCTTGTCTGGCGACCTCGTTGAGCGGGCGCGGGCGCGCATCCGCCTGGGCTTGGACGAAATCCGTCGGATTGATGTGTCGCCGAAATACTCGAACATCGTAGCGCAGGACATTGCCAACTCAGTCCTAGGCGGTCAACTCTTGAATCTGCCGGAGTATACGCGGCGCGGCGCGCGGAAACTTCGCAAGTGGTTAAGCGTCATTGATGAAAGCGGCATCCCGCATGAATACAACAGCCCAACTTATTCTTTTGTTCTCATCGAAGCGTTGCACAAGATCGTCGCGTTATCGGAGCATGCTCAAGCCAGCCTGCTCGCGCAGCTGGTCATAACGCGCATCGGCATGAGCGTCGCCTTGCGCCTGCATCCGGAAACCGGCCGCCTGGCGCCGCCGCACTGCCGCGCCTATTATCCGTCCCTGGTCTGCGCGACGGCGGACGAAGCCTCGGTTTTCGCCGGGAAGATAGATGAAGGAATACTCCCGGCTTGGCTTGAGACCGTGCGGAAGCAGCGCCCCATCCCGCTGCAAGTGAGCGAAACATCCGATGCTGGCGCTGGCGTCGTCATCAGCAGCTACCTCGATGCCGCATTCAGCCTCGGCGTCGCGACGCAAGAACTGGCCACGCAATCGAACCGCTTCATCAGCAATCAGTCGAACGTCTTCTCAATCCACTACAGAAGGCCGAATAAGCCCAGGCCGGGTGTGGTTTTCTCGCGCTATTTGATCAACGACAGGTGGCTGGGCGACTTCCGTACCACGCCTTCTCGGTCGAATGATCACGTCTTCCGCGATGAAGGCAGTTTTCGCGGCATGCTTGCCGGTCCGCGCGCATTCGGTCTGTATACGTCTCGCGAATTGGACGCTTGGTCTCGCTGTCATAGCGCCAAAGCGGCCTTGATCTGGAGCAGCGCGGACGATGTCGATGAGATTTGGGTCGATGGATTGCGCGTCGCCGACCTGCCGTCGGCGGTTCCGGAAGGCGCAGCCATTGTGGTGACATGTGGCGATGTCTATATCCTGATTCGGCCGCTGGCGCGCACGCGGCTGGGGGTCGAGGCGCCCATCATTATAGTGGAACGTAACGGCTGTCTGGCGCTTGAGATGTACAACTATCGCGGACCAGCCAAGACCTTTTGGGAATTGGCGAATCCCGGCGCCTTTTTCCAGGGTTACGTCCACAACGGCTTCTTCGTCGAGGTCGCGTCAAGAAGTCGATATCGCAGCGGCAAAGACCTGTGTGAAGCATTCGCCGCCGGGCAACTGCTTGAAGAGCTGGAAGACGCGCAAACCTTTGATGGCGCCAACGAACGGCAATGGCGCCTGGCTTATCGCCGGGACGACATTGCGCTGGGAATGGATGTCGATCTGATGCGCTGGCGGATCCAGCGGCGCTGGGCTGATGCGGCGATGCTCGGCTCCCCCATGCTAGCCTCCCCCGTTGCCCTGGAGAGTCGCTCCGGGCGGATTGAGCTGGGGAGCGCTCGCTTGTCGTGCGGCGGCCATCCGGCCTGGCTGGTCGCTATCCCTGATGCTGATTTGTGGGTAGGCGCCTATCATGGTCCTGAGGCGTCCGCGTTGACGCTGGACCTTGCCGGAAAGCAAGTCCACCTGGAATCTTTGGAAGCTGGAATCGTGTTGTGGGATAAGGGGCAGGTTACCGTTGACGCGCTGGGGCTGCAAGGCGAGCCGCGCACTGTCGGCGCCGATTCCTTGCAGGTCATCCGCCATTGATAGGGTAGGCCGGAGAGCGCCAGCCGGCTGAAAGTCGAGCGGCTGGATCCGTCTCACGCACGAGGAGAAGAAGTACCAAGTTAGTCATGCGAAAAACAACCTCGTTATGAAGACTCCCCTTCCTTAGCTCGCTGGGGAAGGGGCCGGGGGATGGGGTAAGACAATGGCGAATCAGAGTTCTCATTATTAACTTGATACTACTTGTGTTTTGTTAGCCCGCGTCAAATGCCATAAAGTTCGCGCGCATTCTCGCTGAAGATCATCTTCGCGATATCCCGCGCTTCCGCCTCGGTCATGAATCGGTCGTCGATGAGGTCCTGCAGCGCCTGCGCCAGCGCCTGTTTGCCCAGCAACGCGCTCGTATAAAATGGTTCGGGCGTGCCGTAGGTGTCGGAACCGTAACAGACGCGAGAGGGCGGCGCCATTTCCAGCACTTCGGCGATGATGCGCTTGCCCGCATTGCCGGCGAAGGGCAATCCTTCGGAAAGATCGCACCAGATATTGGGCAGCACATTGGCGATGTATCCCGCTTCGGCTTGATATGGATAACCCGTGTGCACCAACAGCACCTTGCAAGCGCGATAAGCCGGGTAGCGCAGCAATTCCATCAGCAAGGCCGGACGGCAAGCGGCCAGATGCACTTCCCAATCTCCCATGCCGGTATGCACTTGCAGAGGCACATCAAAGTCGATGCAGCGCTCGATGGCGCGGCAGAAGAGATGATCGCGCAGGTTCTTGATCGCATCGCCTCCTCGCCCGCGGGCGCGGCGGATTTTCTCGAGCGCGATCATGCCTTGATCGGATGAGCGGCTGCCGGGATCAATATCAAGTCCCGTGCGATAAGCGATGATGGACTTCAGCCCCTTATAGCCCCCTTCGCTCAATGCCAGAGCGATCCCCTCATCGTAGGCGCGCTGAAATTTGGCCCAGCCGCTGTCTTCATCAAGCAACTGCTGAATCAGCACTTCGATGCGGAATATCGGCACGATTTCGACGCCGGTCTCAGCGCGGAATCGCTCGAGATTGACCGGCGGCAGCGGATGACCATCGTCCACGATCAGCGTTTCGATGCGGCCGGCTTGATGCAGGCTGCGCGCGTAGGCCGCGTATCCTTGGTCGGCAATGGCGCGATTGCGCGCTTCAACCACCGCAGCCACTGTCGCGTCCACCTGAAAGTATTCAGCCAATCGCCGCAGCATATAGCGGAAGTACAGCGTATCGCGCTTGACCCGCTGCAAGGTCTCCAAAGCAGCGTCATCCACTGCGATGCCGCCGGCTTTTAAGTATTCCGCTGAGCCGCCGCCAAAGGAAACCTCATCAACCCACTCGTCAGCGCTCAGCCTGTCCTTACGCGTGTAGGGGTGGCAATGTACATCGACAACAGCTAGGTCGCTAAAATCGAGCATCATGGCGCCTCCATATACATCTGCCGCTCCCAGGGATGTACGGTCAAGTTATATGTATCCAATTCCAGGCGCTTGACCTTGAGGAATTCCTGACCGATGACCGGCGACAGCGCCGACATGAGAATCTCGTTATTTTCCAAGGCGTCCAAAGCGACGGGCAAGGTGCGCGGCAGATAGTCGATGTCATGATGCAGGCGCTGCTCTTCGCTGAAATGCCCGACATCTTCGTCATGGAAGGGTTCGCTCGGCTCCCTGCGCTTTTGTAAGCCATCCAAACCAGCGGCGAGCAAGGCGGTCATAAAGAAATAGGGATTGCAGGTATTGTCGCCGGCGCGGAATTCGACGCGGCAGCGCTGATTGACATCGGGAACGCGCAGAAGCACACCACGATTGCCGACGCCCCAGGCGATGTGAGCCGGCGCCCAGGAAGCAGGCTGCAGGCGCTTGTAGGAGTTGACCGTGGGCGCGCCCAAGGCGCAGATGCCCGGGGCGTGCGCCAGCAAGCCGCCCAAGAAGTGCCGGCCGGTTTCACTCAGCGGGTTATCCAATCCCGTGCCCGCCATTAGATTGTCGCCGGAAGCACGATCCCAGAGCGCCAGATGCACATGCAAGCCATTGCCCGCCAATTCGGCGAAGGGCTTGGGCATATAGGAGGCGATGAAGCCGCGCTGGAGAGCTAGCGCGCGTGTGACCTCTTTGCTGATGAGATAGTTGTCCGCCGCAGCCAGCGGATCCGCGTAGCGCACTGAAAACTCAAATTGCGAGGGACCGTACTCCTTGCCCAACTGCTCTACTTGCAAGCCCATCGTCTCCAGCGTCGCGACGATGTCATGCAGCAGGTCGGCAAATTGATTCAAGCCGGCGACGGTGTACATGCCGCCCGCGCGGCTGGGCGCATAATCGCCATCATTCGTCTTGTTGAAGAGGCTGAATTCAGCCTCCAGCGCGGCGCTGATGTCAATGCCACGTTCCTCGAAGCGCGAAACGGTCTTCGCCAGGCATTGACGCGGGCAGCCGTCGAAGGGCTGATGCGCCTCGGTCATCATATCGCAGAAGACAATGGCTGTGTTTTCGCGGTAGGGTAGTTTCCAATAAGCATCTGGATTTGGCAGAGCCAGAAAGTCGCCCGTCTGCGCCTGCCAGATGCCATCAGCGGCATTATGGTCGTCAACGCCAAAATTGAGATTGGCGCGGGCAAATACGATGCCGTCTTCCACGGCGCTCTTGAACTTGCTCTTCGGCACCGTTTTGGCGCAAGCGCGTCCGTTGTAATCGTGGTAGGTCACCCAGAGAAATTCGATCCGGTCATCTGTCAGGCGCTGCAACAAATCTTTCTTATCCATTGTTGACTCCACAAATCAAGCGAATGAATTCTGCGAGCAGCGCCGTACAGGGAACGCTGCTGCTCTTCAGGATATATTCATCAAGCCCACGATCCAAGCCATTCAGTGGCGGCAGGCCCGCTCGGGCGGAGCCAGAGATTTAGCCTGCGAACGTCGGCGAGCGATAGCCAGACTGCTTGTTAGGTTTTGACTTTATTGAGCGGAATATAGTCCATATACCCAGACTTTCTCCGCGATGCGCGCCACTGTATCTTCCAGGTTTTCCCAGATGCCGCGATGCCCCGCCATCAGCACACAGATGATGATCGGCGCCATATTGCGCGTTTCGATGACGCCAATATCATTGGCGATAAAGGGACTAAAATCGCCCGTCTTGTGCGCGATTTTCGCTTCGGGCAAGTACTTCGGCAGCCGCGAACGAGATATCTGATTATGCAAGATACCGCGCATTTCGGCGCAAGCCTCCGGGCTGGCGCAACTGTCGTTCCAGATCATTTCCAGCAAGTGACCAAGGGCGCGGGCGCTGGCTCGACTGAAAGGCGGGCCTTCTTCAAAGTGGAAGCGGTCGCGCGCGCTGATCCAGTCTTCCGGGGCCAAATCGGGATAACCGGCGCGAAACAACTCTGCCGGTCCGAGCTCGCCAAGCGCCGGATCAATCACGCTGGCCAAGGCGCTAAACCAGTCGAGGCAGTTCCCCAAGGCTTTGATGTCGCTGAAGCCGAGTTCGCGCATGGTCGCGTTCACCGCGGCTGGCCCGCCAATCGCCGCGAAACAGTAATCGGTCGCGGTATTATCGCTTTCGATGATCATCAGGGTCGCGGCATCGCGCAAGGTGAAAATCATGCCCTCGTCCATGTATTGCAAGACGCCGCTGCCGAATCGTTTGAAGCTCGTGTCCAGCGTGTACTTCTGAGCCAGATCGAGTTCACCGGCGTCGACCAGGCGATACAGGGTAACAAGAACCGGGATCTTGATGGTGCTCATCGTGTCCATCAAGGTGTCGGCATTGACGCAGATTTCTTCACCAGTGCCGGTATATTTGACATAGAGCGCCCAATTGGCGCGCAGGCCATCCATCAGCCGGTCAAGAGCGCGTTCCAGTTCTCCGCGCATGTTCAGTCCTCCTAAGGGCGCATCAGGCCAGCGGCCCTTGCGTTAGTTGAGCGGGTGATGCAGCCAGCCTTATCTGAAGCGAGCAATACCGCCAACGCTCCCGTCTCAATTGATGTGCCGTATCGGCCCACGGGCGTCAAATCCCCGGCGCGCTCAATGCCGTTCGGCGGCAAATGCTCTGTACCACAACAACATTTAGCCGGTAATTCCGACGGAAAGTTAAGGCATCGAGAGGCTATAGATCCTCAATCGCTTCCGCTTTGCAAAGATGCCAATCGTGCTCGCGCTCATAGGCGTAGGCGATCCGATAAACCGTCGCTTCGTCAAAGGCGCGTCCTGTCAGTTGGAAGCCGAATGGCAATCCTTCGCTGTTGATGCCGCAAGGAACGCTCAGCGCCGGCAGACCTGCCAGGTTGGCGTTGAAGGTGTGATGACACATGGAGCTCACTGGCGTTTCCGGATAACCATCCGCGCGCAACGCATACAGTTGGTCGAGCGGCGCGGTCGCAATCGGCATCGTCGGCCAGAGCATGGCATCGAGCCGCTGTTCGCTGAAGGCCTTATTGATCGCAGTGCGATACAAAGAACGAGCTTGCTGCGCCGCCAGATAATGCGTCGCCGGTATCAGCTCCCCCAGTTGCACGATGGCGCGTGTGGACGGGTCATATTTTTCGCTATGCTGGCGGATCAGCTTGCGATGATAGGTGCTGCATTCCGCGAGCACGATGGTGAAAAGCGCGTCCTGTGTGATCTCGAGTTCCGGCAGGCTGATCTCGATGATCTCGGCGCCGAGCCGCTGATACTCGGCAATGACCGCCTCCACCGAGGCTCGTATTTCTTCCTGGAGGCCGTCATAAAAGAAGTAATCCCGCTCGACGCCGATGCGGGCGCCAGCAACGCCCGCTTCCAGCTCGGCGCAGAAGTCCGGCACGGGCTGTTTCGCGCTGGTAGGATCCTTGGGCTCATAACCGGCCATACCAGCGAGCAGCAGCGCATTGTCTCGTACCTTGCGCGTCATGGGACCGACATTGTCAAGTGACCAGGCGACGGGCACGACGCCGTAGATGCTAACGCGCCCAAAGCTCGCCTTCATGCCGACCAGATTGTTGATTGATGACGGCACGCGGATGGAGCCGCCGGTATCGGTGCCCAAGGCGCCGAAGGACGAGCGGCTTGTCACCGCCGCGCCGGAGCCGATGCTGGACCCGCCCGGATAGCAGTCCAGATTCCAGGGGCTTCGCGTGGGCGGTTCATTCGAGCCGAGGGCAAATTCATGGCAGCGCAGTTTGCCGATAAGGACCGCGCCCGCCTGCTTGAGATTGGCGACGCAGGTCGCGTCATAATCAGGCAGGAAACCCGTCATGACCTGGGAACCGGATTCGGTAACGATGCCCTCGGTATAGATATTATCTTTGATGCCGATGGGTATTCCATGCAGGGGACCGCGCCGATCGCCCGCTGCAATCTCGGCGTCAGCGCGCTTTGCCGCCGCCCGCGCTTCGTCGGCGAGGATCTTGGCGTAGGCTTGCACGACGGGTTCGGTTTTTTCAATCGCGCGCAGATTCGCTTCCACCAACTCAAGAGAGGAAACTTCGCCGGCGCCAAGCATGTCGCTCGCTTCGCTCAATGAAAGGTCAGTCAACTCAGTCATCGCTTGCCTCCAGCCGGAAGATTGGCGTTGGCACGACATCCTGTAAATCAAAGGCGTCGAAGGAGTCGACAGCCGCGAGATGATTCATCAGCAGGGCCGTCAGCGTTTCCGCTTCTTCCGGCGAGATGGACAGCCCCATCTTGTTTGCCAATGCCAGGACGATGCCTGGCTCCAGCACCTCATCCGAACTTGCTCTGCCATAGCTCATGTCTTGTCTCCTGTCCTTAACGTTTCGGTTTTGCCGCTTTCATTGGGCGACGAATTGTCGGGCGAGTTTTCGCTGCAACGAAGAATCTCAATTTTGTCACCCCAAGTGCACTGTTTATTCAATGCCGATCAGGCGGACTGTAACTGCGCGCATAGTGTAACATGAGGCTCTGCTATGAAGTTTCTCCGCCATCCATATTAGAACTCGGTGTCCTCACTTTACTCGGTGCACTCGGTGGTGAATGTTTCCGGTCTTCATACAAGAGGCAAGCCACCCGACGATCAGGCGCCGTCGTTTGCAGCTTCGGCACAGTCGCCGAGCAGTCAGCCATCACCTTCGGACAGCGCGGGTGAAAGTGGCAGCCGGAGGGTGGATCAAGCGGCGAAGGCGGCTCCCCCGTCGGCAGCTCCCAGTTAATCCGCCGAGACGGATCGGGCAGGGGAATCGCCGAGAACAGGACTTGGGTATAGGGATGCTGCGGCGCGGCGAAGAGGGTTGCGGTCGGCGCTTCTTCTACGATTTTGCCGAGGTACATCACCGCCACCCGGTCGCTGAAATGCTGCACAACGCCTAAGTCGTGGGTAATGAATACATATGTCAGATTGAAATCCCGCTGCAATTCAGAAAGCAGGTTCAGCGTTTGCGCTTGCACCGAGACATCCAGCGACGAAGTCGGTTCATCGGCGATGATGATCTCTGGCGAAAGCGCCAGCGCCGCCGCGATGCAGACACGCTGCCGTTGCCCGCCGCTCAACTCGGCCGGATAGGATCGCGCCTGCGCGCTCGTCAAGCCGACTCTTTCCAGCAGCTCTTGTACCCGTCTCTCACGCTCCGCCAGGCTGCCTTCGCGGTATATGTCAAGGGGCTCGCGGATAATGCGTCCGACACGCATTCGCGGATTCAGCGAGGCGTAAGGGTCCTGCAAAATGATCTGCGCCTGCCGTCGGAAGGCCCGCAGCCGCGTCCGATTCATGGCGAAGATATTCTCGCCTTTGTACTGGACGTGGCCGGCGCTCGGCTGCATCAGCCGCAGCAGCAGGCGCCCCAGGGTGCTCTTGCCTGATCCGGACTCGCCGACGATGGCCAGCGTCTGCCCGGCGTAGACGTCCAACGACACCGATTCAACCGCCTTGACGGCCGCCTGCGCCCCGCGCAAGCTCGCCAGAATGCCGGACTCGAGCGGAAAATACTTGCTCAATCCATGGGCGCGCAGCAGCGGATTGTCGCCGTCATTCGTAGAGGACACAAGCCACCTCTTGGCTCTCGGCAGCGCTCCGCAATGGAGGCGCCTTCTCGCGGCAAAGCGCCCGCGCATGGATGCAGCGCGGATGAAAGTGGCAGCCCGTGGGCCAATCCGTCAGGCTGGGCACGCGCCCCTGGATATTCTCCAGCGCGCCGCGAGCGATGCCTTGGCTCGGCAGCGACTTGAGCAGCGCCTGCGTATAAGGATGCAGCGGATTCTTGAAGATTGAATTGACATCGCTGAACTCGACGATTTTACCAGCGTACATGACGGCAACGCGATCGCATACTTGCGCCACCACGCCCAGGTCGTGCGTGATCAGGAGCACGCCCGTGCCTTGTTCCTCGACCAGAAGGCGGCGGATCAAATGCAAAATCTGCGCTTGAATTGTCACATCCAGCGCTGTGGTCGGTTCATCGGCGATCAGCACCTGGGGATGGCAGGAGATGGCGATGGCCAGGGCGATCCGCTGCGACATGCCGCCGCTGAATTGATAAGGATAAGCGCTTAAGCGCTCTTCCGCCGCCGGAATGCCCACCTGCCGCAGCAACGCCAATGCCCGCTCCTGCGCCTCCGCCAGGTTGAGACCGAGGTGTTCTTGCAGCGTCTCCACCACCTGATGCCCAACCGTGAACAGCGAATCCAGCGCCGTCATCGGGTCCTGGAATATCATCGAGAGGCGGCTGCCGCGCAAGCCCTGCAATGTATTTTCATCGGCTTCCGTCAGATTCACATCCTCCAGCCAGACCTCGCCCGCGCTGATGCGGGCATTGCTCGCCAACAGGCGCATGATGCTGTAGGCGATAGTGGATTTGCCACAGCCGGATTCGCCGACCAAGCCGAGAATTTCGCCCCGCCGCAAGTCAAAGCTGACATCCGATACCGCCTCCAGCCAGCGTCCGCCGCTGAAGAATTCCGCCCTCAGATTTTGCACCGAAAGTAGATTCATCTTCCCTCTTTTTTCGCATGCGCTACGCCGCTAACAGGCCCCGATGGTTTGTCGCCTTGGCCCCGCAAGTCAGTACTTTTCGCTGCCGCCGAGCGGCTCGCGGGGTTGAGCAGATCTTGCAAGCCGTTGCCGAGCAGGTTGAATCCGAGCACAGCAAGCGAAATCGCCAGTCCGGGCACCATCACCATCCAGGGCGCCTGCTGCATAAAAGAGCGCCCTTCGGAGAGCATCAGCCCCAGCGATGGATCGGGAGGCTGTGTGCCCAAGCCGATGAAGCTCAAAGCCGATTCCAACAGGATGGCGATGCCCATCAAGATCGAAGCCTGTATCAAGACCGGCGCGATGGCATTGGGCAAGATATGGCGCAGCATCAGGCGGAGGTGCGAGGCGCCACGCGCCCGCGCCCCTTCGACGTAGAGCTCGCTGACCACTTCCAGTGTTGAGCCGCGCATGACCCGTGCGAATATCGGCACATAGACGACCGCCACCGCCAGCACCATCACCGCCAGTTCGCGTCCGACGAAGCCGGTCAATGCCACCACCAGCACGATCGCCGGAAATGCCATCAGCACATCCATCGGCCGCATGATGATGTTGTCCAGCGCGCCGCCGAAATAACCGGCGAGCAAACCGAGCGTCACGCCGGCCGCCAAGCCAAATCCCACCGAGCCCAATGCCACCGCCAGGGAAATCTGATAACCGTATAAGACTCGCGTCAAGATGTCTCGGCCGAAATTGTCCGTGCCCAGCAGATGCGCCGCCGTCGGCGCGCTCAAGGGCGCCATGAAATCCATCGCGTCGGGCTTGTACGGTGAATAGAGCGATACGGTCGCGGTCATGATGACGAGCACTGCGATGATCGCCCCGCCGACGAAGGCGGACCGGCTGGCGGCGTACCCATCTCGCAACCGATCGATCAGCCTTCCAGCAAGACCAGCCCGCGCGCTCATGTTCCCGCCCCGCGGATCTTGGGATTCAGCAAGGCATAAATGACGTCTGTGGCCAGATTGACAATGATAAACAGGAAGGCGACCACCAGCATGCCCGCCTGTACAACGGGATAGTTGCGCTCCAAGGTGTAGCTGACGATGAGCCGGCCGACCCCGGGCAAACTGAAGACTTCCTCGACGATCACGGCGCCGCCGAGCAGATAGCCGAATTGCAATCCGATGACCGTCACAATCGGTATGCTGGCGTTGCGCAAAACATGCTGATAAATGACGAGTTGTTCCCGCAGGCCCTTGGCGCGCAGGAATTTCACGAAGTCTAGTTCAAGCACTTCCAACACCGCCGAACGCGTGATGCGCACCAGCACGGCCGATAGCCCCACCGCCAAGGTCAACGCCGGCAAGAAAAAGGCGCGCAGATTCCCCAGCAGGTCATGATCCAGCCTGACGTAACCGGAGGAAGGAAACATGCGCAGTCCCAGCGCGAAGAAAAGGATCAGCATGATGCCGAGCCAGAAGTCCGGGATGGAAATGCCGAATAAGCCGAGCAGCATCGAGGCGCGATCGGCGATTCCGCCCGGCTTGATGGCCGCCCTTATGCCCAATGGCACGGCAATCAAGACCGCCATCGTCAGCGACATCAGCGTGAGTTGGATCGTCACCGGCAAGCGGACGCTGA
Organism: Chloroflexota bacterium; assembly: GCA_026707665.1. Taxonomy (GTDB): domain Bacteria; phylum Chloroflexota; class Anaerolineae; order Aggregatilineales; family Phototrophicaceae; genus UBA6055. The sequence continues at coordinate 51,154 of JAPOWK010000037.1, read as the reverse complement.
GCAGGGCGATAACAGCTTCGTTGCTGCGGAAGTCTTTTCCCAGATCACCCTGAAGGAGCTTGCCCAGCCACTGCCCGTATTGCAGATGAACCGGCAGATCCAGCCCCAATTCTTCCCGCACGATCGCCAGCCGTTCCGGCGTCGCGCGCAAGCCCAGAATCACCTGCGCTGGATCGCCCGGAATCAGGCGGAGCAGCAGGAATATCAATACCGATGTGCCGAAGAGGACCGGCAGCAGAAGCAACAGCCGGCCCCCAATGTAGCGCAACAGTCGCATGGGTCCTTCACCGGTAATGACTGCAAGTATGTAATGAGAATCTGTACGGCTTGTCCGGTACTGCAGATTCCCTGTCTTCCGTAAGTCTTACCCCATCCCCGGCCCTTCCCGAAGGTCTGTGTCTACGCGACCCAGCGAATTAGGGAAGGGTAACTCTCCTTCAAAGTCGCGATTCATGGCACAAATCCGATGCAAAGCAACTGCGGCTGTGATGCTTCTTTGTGCTCCCCCTTCCCTAGCTCGCTGGGGAAGGGGGTTGGGGGGATGGGGTAAGCTAGCGCGCCGATCAAGCGTCAATCCAAACGTCTTCCATGCGCAGCTCCAGCGTCGGCAGCGTCTGCGCGCCGTGCACATTCGGCTGCGTCCAGTAAGTGCGTCTGAAGTTGACCATGAACACTTGCGGCGAGTATTCCTGATGTAGCCTGACGACATTGGCGAAGGCGCTTTGCCGCGCTTCCGGATCCAATGTGAAGCGGAATTCTTCCAGCGCCTTGTCCAGTTCGGGCGCGTCTCTAAAAGCCGAGAAGTTCCAGGGCGACGCCGAATGCGAAAGCGGATAGAGGCAGTGCTCGCCGGGATCAGCGGTCGCGCTCCAGTATGTGCCGGTGATCTCGTAGTTCAGCGTGAAGAGCTCCTCGAACCAGCGAGCCGATTCGAAGGATTCAACCTCGACGCGGAAACCGGCCGGGGCGAGCTGCTGTTCCAGAAGCTGGCCCACCAGCGGCTGCGTCGGCACCTGTGGCTGGGCGGCATAGCGGATGGTCAGCCCATCTTCGTAGCCGGCCTGCGCCAACAGCGCTTTGGCTTTATCGATATCGGGGCCGCCTTCAAAGACATTCACGCCAGAATACCAGGGATTGGATGGCGATACCGGCTCCGCCGATGGCACCGCCTGGCCGAACCAGACCAGGTTGGCGATGGATTCGCGGTGCAGCGCCCATTGAAGCGCCTGACGCACTTCCACTTTGTCAAATGGCGGCTTCGAGCAGTTGATCAAGAACATATCAGGGAAGAACTCGCCATCCGGATTGGCTTTGACTTCGGCGCTGGCGCGGAGCTCGTCGGCGCGATGCAAGGGCACTTGCTCGATCCAGTTGAGTTCACCAGTCTGCAAGCCGGTCAGGCGCACGGTGTCATCCGAGATGGCGCGGAAGATGACCTTGTCCAGGTAGGGTTGGTTCGGCTTGTGATATTTGTCCCAGCGCTCGAGTTCAATGAAGTCGTCTTTGACCCATTGGACAAACTTGAATGGACCGGTGCCGATGGGAACGAGTCTGGGGTCATTTTCTTCAATGCCCTTCTGATTGACAACTTCGACGATGGCGCCCAAAGCCTCCAGCAAGCCGCCCCAATTCGGTTGCGTGCTGATGCGGACGGTGTAATCATCGACCGCTTCGACGCCCTCGATCGGCGTCAGAAAGACTGCGTTTGGCGCGCCAAGATCGGGGTCGAACAGGCGATTGAAGGTGTAGACGACATCGGCGGCGGTGCAGTGTTCGTCATTGTGGAAGTAGGCGTTGTCAGCGATTTGGAATTCCCAGGTCGAGTCATCGAGCTGCTGCCAGGAATGCGCCAAGCCCGGCAGCACGTTGTTGTCGCGATCGAGGTATACCAGCTTGGAGAAAACATTCTGATACACTTGCATCGACGAATAGAGTTCAGCGAAGGCCGGATCCATATTGACCGGCTTGTCAATGGTGGCTGCGACGAGCGTGCCGCCTTGAACGGGCGTGCCCTGCGCAAGTGCGGTTGCCAGGCGGAAGCCCGGCATCATCGATTGCGCAACCGCGACGCCGCCGACGGTTGTCACCGCCTGCAAGAATTGCCGCCGCGAGATGCGCCCTTCGTTGTACTTCTTGATGAAATCATGCACTTGCTCTTTTTGTAAACTCATCTGTGCCTCTCCTGTTGAAATAAGAAACTTGCGGTCGGACCCGCAATTTCGTCATGCTCTCCATAGCCTAACGAACTTGGATTTGCCTGTCAAAGCGATTGGCCGCTTCGGTGGCGCTGTCGCCTCAGGCAGCATCGGGTCGTTTGTGCATTTCCACCGCACTTGGGGAGTGGACCTCGCCGATCGATACCAGAGTTGCTCGTGCCGCGATCCAGGTGCAATTCCTGACGCGAACGACATGATGGAGCAACAAAAGGAAGCCGTCTCACGATGAGACGACTTCAACAGGGCGGGTCACGTCGATTTGTACGATGTAAGGGCGCAACTCAAATTGAGCGGCGCCCTTATGCTAAACTAAAGCGAAATTCGAGCGAAAGAGCCAAAGAGGGACAGGCTATGACCGAAAAGTTGCGCCTGCTGGAAACCGAACAGGACAAACTCGAGGCAATACAGAAGAAAATTGAACGCGCCGATGAAACCCTGGCCCGCTTTCAGCTCGATATCGCAGCCGCGCGAAAGATACGCTAGGAATTGCATAAGGAAATCGCTTACCTAAGCGAAAAGCGCAACCGACTGATAACCGCCTGAGGCGCCAGGGTAAAGAAAAAGCCTGAGCTTCCGCCCAAGCCAGATTACTGCATTGAAACTCGTCAGAATCTATGACGAAGGCGCTAGGTCGCACTGCAACTCCAGCCTATCAAGACGGTCAGCCATCTCGTGCAAGGTATCCACAAGACTAAAAGACGCCGTATCCGGTGGCGTCTTCTCAACAGCCGTCTGGATCATGTGGAATCGCACGATGGTCCCGATACTGATTGCGGCCCAAACGACAAGGACGACGGCTATAAAGATCAAGGCCATAGCCTTAATCCGCTCGTATTTTGTCATGCGCTTAACTGGGATCGCACTCATCGTTCGTACTCGTTACGGACACCACAAGCACTGCTTTTTGTTCCTACGGACCAGTATACCCACGCACCAAAACTCTGTCCAGTACTCCTCCCCTTCGCCGCCCCAACTCAGCTTGCAGGAACCACATCCGTTGGAAAAGCTATGTAGCCAGCAGAACTTCGGTACGTTTCCGCCATCACCGAGACCCGCGCCGCCTCCTTCTTCGAAGTCGTACAAGATGTTGACGAGACTCGCATACACAGCGTCCTCAGCCAGGCCGAGTGCGGAAATGTCAACCGACGCCAAGCAGCTTGGGTCGATTCCCAAGGATCCTCGTTCTTGCCCAAATCCGCCTGGACTTAAGGACATTATGTCCTGAGCGAAAACGGGCCCTGCCATCGGCGCAACCTACAAAAGTACCGCTATCAATACAGCCAATCGCTTCATGACAATCTCCTTGATAACTATTTAGCAGCATAACATAATGCTACAGAATATTAGCAAATCTGAATGGGTGGATTTTCAGTGAGCTTGACAACATGCCAAGAGAGGGCATTGCTCGGCAGATATCTCCAGGTGCTGTCTCTCGAAGGCCTCGTACTTGCCGTAGCCTAATCCAGTGGGACTTATCTGTCGTGGTGAATGGCGCTGCCAGAAGTGAGTAGTATCAGGCTAACGGTGGGGGGTGCATCTCCTGCAGGGGGTGGGTTCAATTTGAACGGGGGTGCATCTCCTGCAGGGGATAGGGGTGCATGAGCTAAGACCCTAGCCCCGGATGCCGGTGAAGGTAATCCCCTGTACGAAATACCGCTGCACAAGCATATACAGCACAATAATGGGCAGGGTCATGAGCACGACGCCCGCCATGATCTCGCCCCAGGGGCTATCATAACGCCCGAGCATGCTGCGGATCGCCTGCGTCAACACCCACTGATCTTTGCGCGTCAAATAGATGATTGGCAAGAAGAAGCCGTTCCAGCTACCGGTGAAGTGCAGCACGCCCAAAGCGACAAAGGCCGGTTTCGACACCGGAACGACGATGCCGACAAAGGTGCGCAGCGCGCCCGCGCCGTCCAGCGTCGCCGCGTCCTCCAACTCGCGCGGGAAACTCAGGAAGAATTGCCGGAAGAAGAAGGTGGCGAAGGGGCTGCCGAAGAATGCCGGGATGATCAAGGGATTGGGCGTGTTCAGCCAGCCAAGTTTGCGGAACAGGACATAAGTCGGGATCAGGGTCACATGTCCCGGCACCATCATCGTCGCCAGCAGCCCGAAGAACCACAGGTTGCGCAAGGGAAAGCGCCAGCGCGCCAGCGCATAGCCCGCCAAAGAACAAGATAGGAGCATGCCCACAGTCGAAAGTATGGATATACGCAGGGTGTTGTAGGTATAACGTCCGAGATTGGGCAGCGCCTCATACAAACCGCTGGTGTAGTGCTCAAGGGTGATTGGATTGGGGATCCATTGATCCGGGCGCAGCAAGTTGGCCTCGGTGCGCAGCGAGGTAGAAACCACCCAGGTCACCGGCACCAGGTAGGCGACCGCCAAAATCCCGAGAAGCCCGTAATACATGGCTGAACGCAGTGTTCTGTTCAAAGTCAATCGCTATCTTCCAGGAAGAAGACGGTGCTTCTGGCGAAGCGAAACTGCGCCATCGTGACGATGAAAATCAAAACCGCCAGCATCCAACCGATGGTCGCGCCGTAACCCAAGCCGGAAATGCGTTCGGAGAACAAGAAGGTCTGCTCGTAAAGGTAAAGCACGATGGTGCGCGTGCTTCCGCCGGGTCCACCGGGCGCCACGCCGGTCGCGCCGCCAGTAAGAATGATGACCAGATCAAAGAGTTGGAAGGCGGCGATGAACGATGTGACGGTCAGGAAGAGCACTGTTGGCGAGAGCAAAGGCAGCGTCACAAAACGGAAGCGCTGCCAGCCGCTGGCGCCGTCGACGCTGGACGCGTCGTAGAGCTCGCCCGGAATCCCCTGCAAGCCCGCCAGATAAATCGTGATGCCGTAGCCGAGCGCTTGCCAGGTCGCCACTAAAGCCACCGCGATCATCGCGTAACTCTCGTCCAGGAGCAGGTTCGGAATCTCGATGCCAAAAAGGCGGAAAAAGTTGGGGATGGGACCCGAGCGGGTGTTGAACATCCAGCTCCAGACCAAGCCCACCGCCACTTGGGAAGTGATATAGGGGATGAAGAAGAGCGCGCGAAACAGGGTCGTCCCGCGTCGCCGCTGATGCAGCAGCACCGCCAGCGCCAGCGACAGCAGCAGGAAGCTGCTGGTCGCCCATAAGATGAACCAGAGGGTATTGCCCAGGACTTGGCCGATTCTGGCATCGCCGAAGAAGTGCAGCCAATTTCGCAAGCCCGTCCATTTGGGCGCGGGCGCGATTAAATCCCACTTGGTAAATGTGTAATACAGCGAGACCAGCAGCGGACCCAGAATGAAGACAAAGAGGCCGATCAACTGCAGGCTCATGAAAGCGTAAGCGGTCAGCCACTGACGGCGCGCGCGCGGGCTGGCGTCGCGCCACAGATTCAATCCAAGCCCGGAAGGTGAGCGTAGCCTCATGTTAGACCATTTCCCTGAAACAGCTTGCGCGCTCTCAATCGAGCAAAGCCCTTATGGCGCGCGGCGAATGACAACCTTGGCTCGCGTGGCGGCGCCCGTATTCTGCATCATGAATGTGATGATCAAGCGCCCGTTCCAGCCCGCCGGCGCGAATCGAGCCGGTTCCAACCGCATCATCGACAAATCGTCCAATTCAACGATTTCGTCGGCTTGTCGCTCCGTTCCCCAGGGCTCCTTTGCGTCACGCGCCGGGCTGTACAAGCCACTGTGGACCAGGACGGCTTTTGCATATCCGTTACCGTCCGCGTAATCGAGACGCAGACCGAGAAGGCTGTTCGCGTCCAAGTTTCGCATTTCGCCTTCCGTCTCGACCGACACCTCAAGGGCGCTGGGTACATCCTCCATCACGATTCCCAGGCGCGATTCGGCGAAATCCTGCGATCCCATGCCCAGCCGCGCGATCCAGCTGGACCGATCAAATTCAGCGAAGTTGTCCTTGGAACGGTCGGGAAAATACCGATTTATGCGAATGATTTCGGCTACAGGTTCAATCTCTGTTAGTTCGGATGCGCCGCTGCCATCGCTGACTTGCAAATAAAGGACGCCGTGGTCCGGAATCTCACCCTGCCAGGTTAAATCGCTGGTGACCACATCTTCATGAGTTTCCACTGCCGTCAACTCTTCGCTATCCGGATTCTCGAAGTAGCTGGCGTGCTCTTCATCAATCCGATAGACGCGCAGCGTGCCCCGCGCAAAGGGAATGTTCTTCAAGACAACGCTCAGCCGCTTATCCGATCGCGAACGATTCCATAGCAGCAGACTCGATGTTTGCGCGTCCGTCGAGGCCAGAGCGGAGAGCGACCCGGAGACCTCGACCGCACGCCGATCCACCGGCATCATCGCATAGAGCTTGAATGCATTGTAGGCGGCGCGGCGATGCCCATCCAAGCTGACCACGCCCAGCGTATCGACGCTGCTATCCATGAATTGCGCCCAATGCACGCGCGTGATATCGGGCTCGTCCACCAGCCGGGCAATGTGATCGAGTATGAGGGCGGCTTGCGTGTAACGCACTACCGGCGCCTGTGGCGAGTTGAAAATCATAGACGGATTCAGCTCGCTGAAGACCAGCTCGGTCGTATCGAAATAGGGCCGGATTTTGATCTTCCGCCGCGCGCTGTTGACTCGCGAGATTGGGCTAAGGCCGATGGCATGGAAAGCGAAGAAATCGAGCGGCAGATTGTTTTCTTCAATGAAATCAAGAAAGGGCTCGATCCATTCATCGGTGAATGCCAGGTCTGGTCCGCCGACAAAGGCATCGGGATCACCGGCGCGCAAACCCTCGACACCAAACTTGTAGAGCTGAGAATAGACTTCAACCGGCCGATTGTAAAAGATATCAAGATCGGGTTCGTTCCAGATTGCGTGATAATCTGGCCGCAGGTCATTTTCTCTGAAGTGACGCGCGAATTGGTACATGATTTCGCGCCAGGCTTCGAGATTCGAGGGATGGCTGGCGTGCCCAAAGCCGGCCTGCAGCGGCAGCGGATTGTAACAGTACGACCAGTAACCGCCGATGCCCCGCTCTTTCAGCAGGCGCGACAATTCATCGATTTCGCTGAAATCAAAGCGAAGATCGTCGGCGCTGCCGCTGATCATTTCCGTCGTCCAGCCATTGATTTGCGGTTCACCCCAGAAGAAATCGACGCGCAACGACTGTGTCTTGAGATCGTCGATCAAATCCAGATCGCGCCGGTAGCGCCACATCGGCACGATGCCCGAATTCATGAAGTCGAACTTCTTGACCAAGGGTGGATCGATGGTGACCGAGAAGTCAGCGACGATTGGCATTTCCACCGTGCTGGCAAAAGTATCTGGCGAGCTGTTCATTGCGGGGTTCACACCTTCATGAACGCCTGTGAATAGCAACAGGCAGAGGAATACGACGCGCGCAGATTTGACAGCGGACATGGGCGATTCAAGTCGTCGGGACTGCCGGCGCCACCAGGCAGGCCGAGCACCGGCAGTCTGCATGCAGAATCGTGCTTCGAAGTCCGCGCTACTCTTGCATCACCGCATCGACTTGCGCGCAGATGCCCGTCAGCGCTTCTTCAGCCGACTTCTTGTTATTCAGGATTTCCGACAGGGCATCGCCAAAGCCGTCCGAACCCTGGATTTGATCCGTCTTCTCGTTGTACATGCTGGGGTAGGTCGTCAGTTCCCATTCGAGCGGATCCAGCTGCGCCTCTTTTGTATGCTCGGGCGCATAGGGCGCATCGACGAAATACTCGCCCAGCGCATTGTCCTTGTATGCCGGTATCAGCGTCATAATCGACCCATAGTCGCCTACTGACCCGTCGGTCGCCAGCCATCTCAGCAAATGCCAAGCCAGCTCTTTGTTGGGCGAACCGCTATAGATGCTCCACATGTGCACTTGAATCACGGTCGCGTTACCGGCATCGCCACTGGGCAAGGGCGCAATGTCATAATTCAAGCCGGGATTCTGGTCGTCGACCAGCTTCGCCTGTTCGAAGGAGCCATGCTGCAATGCCACCTGCCCATCGACCCAGCGCAGGAAGCCGATCTGTTCCGCGTGGGCGTCCGGCTTCACGGTAGAGTGGTCCGTCCACATCAGATCCTGAATGAATTGCCAGCCACGGATGCTGTCCGGGTGCTCCAGATTGCAGCTGCCGCGGTCCGGCAAGGTCATCGCGCTGCCGCCGAAGGCGAAGAGGATCGGATCATAGCCGTTGCCCCAGGGCCAGACGAAGTGGTTGTAGTAACCCCACTGTACGATCTTGCCAGCATCAAAGTCCATCGAGTCGGCTGTATTGCCATTTTCGTCGATGGTCAACTGTTTCGCCCAGGCGCGAACATCATCCCAGGTATAATCGCCGTCCGCCGGCGGGTAATCCAAGCCCGCCGCGTCGAACATGTCCTTGTTGAACCACATGCTCTGGATGTTGAAGCCCATCGGCAATCCAACCAGGGTGCCATCGCGCAAGCTGGTCACCGCTTCAATGGTGACCGGGTGAAAATCAGCCAAGTCGAGGTCGGAGTCGGCGTCTACATAGGGCGCTAGGTCTTCAAGCACGCCATCATTCGCCATGGCATTGTAGTTCCAACTGCCCGGCACGAAGACATCCGCCATCGTGCCCCCGGCGATCTGCGTTTTGCAGGCGGCATAGCTGGCGCCGCAACCCGCGGCGTCAATTAACTCAATCTCAACACCGGGATTTTCGTCCATGTAACGGGCGATTGCCGCTTCATAGGTGTCAATGTCCGGTGGACCACCCCACATGAACACGGTGAGTTGCCCAGTCGGACCGTCTTGTGCGGCTACCGGAGCGAAAATCGTGAACGCTATCAGTAGAATTGTCAGCAGAAGGCAGCGGGATAAAAGGCTTTGCGAACATTTTTCGTACATGATCATTCTCCAAGAAGACACTCTTATAGCGATACAAACTGTAAGTACCGTGAATCTATCGGGCCTCTCATCCCTCCTACAATCTCTATTCCGACTGCCCGGCCTAGGCTCCGGTACCGATAACAGCAGCACCTCTACAGTAGCGCAATTCACATAGGGTCGCAAGAAAATGCCGCCTTATGGACGGCGCTCGCTTTAGATGAGCCGAATCCTGTTCTGATTCGAATTGAAGTAGTATCCGCCGCCCATCACCTGGAGAATAGCCTGTCGGCACACAAATGTGGCGTCGGGCAGCAGAAGGACTCGCTCAGCGACGCTGAGAATTAGCGCGCTGCAAGTCTGTCTCATTCGGACTGCCGCATCAAGCTTACTAGCGTGTCGGCGGCGGCTTCGGCAAAAGGCGGATCATTGATATTGCAGTCCAGCTCGATGACGGTTATGTCCGGCCTGAGCCCCCTCTTGATCGCGTCGAAGCAAGCGGCGTTCGCGGGCGGATCCCAGAACGCGCCACCAGCACGATCCAGCATGGATAAACCCCCGAGGGGGAGGAGAATGGCGACTGGCGCGATTGCCGCGTTGGCGGCCGCTCCGATCATTTCCCCGATCCGCCGATTCTCTTCGATATTTGTGCGCAAGAGTGTGGCGGTGGGCGCCCACTGATACAAATTGCGTTCGCGATACTGTTCAGGAACGGATTCGAGCGGCCCGAAGTTGGCCATGTCGACGCAGCCCGGCACAATCACTGCGGGAATGCCAGCGCGCGACGCCGCCAGGCAGCGTTCCGGTCCGGCGCTGGCGCCGCCTCCGCAGACTTCGTCCGCCAGTTCCGTTGTCGTTATGTCGAGACAGGCGGCGATATAGCCTTCACTGATCAGGCTCTCCATTGTCTGGCCACCGATACCGGTCGCATGGAATACCAAGACTTCATAACCCTGTTTTTCGATCAAACTCCGCGCCTGGTCGACGCAAGGCGTGGTATTGCCGAACATGGAAGCGGCAACCAGCGGTCTCTCCTCCGCGATCGGCGCCGCCTCTCCGCGGACCATGCCCACGATCGCCGTTGCCGCATTGGCGTAGACCTTGGCGCTGATGCGGTTGATGCCCGCTACATCGACGATTGACGGCATCATCACGATGTCCGCCGGTCCTACAAAAGCGCGCACATCTCCGCTCGCCACGGTCGACACCATGAGCTTGGGCAGGCCGAGTGGCAGCGCCCGCATACCGGCTGCCCCGACAGTCGTACCGCCACTGCCGCCCATGCCCAGGATGCCATCGAGTTTGCCCTCGTCGTAAAGAGCGCGCGCTACAACCGCCAAGCCCCGACCCATAACTTCCAGTGCCTCACCACGGCGCTCGCCCCGGCGCAGAGCGTCGAGATCGCCTCCGGCCGCGCTGGCCACCGCTTCACGGCTGACATCGGGATCGAAACCAGGCTCGCCCAGAATGCCGACATCAATCACCAGGGTGCGGACCCCTTGCTTTTCGATTAGCGCCTTCACCCAGGCGAACTCGGCCGCTTTGGTATCTAGCGCGCCGGCAAGGACGACCGTAGGCATCGACTCTGTCACCATCTAGCGCTTCCTAACTTTGTGGTTTTTGAAGGTCTTGACCGCGCTCATCACCGCTTTTTCAATCGGGATGCGCTCGATGCTGGAGGCGCCGACGAAACCTTGGGCGTCGGTTCGCTCATACAAGACTCGGGTATCCTCGGGCTCAGCGAAGGGTCCGCCGTGCGCCAGGCAGATCACATTTGGATCGACCTCCCAGGCGCCTTCCATGATGCGCTGCGCGTTATCCAGCGATTCTTCCATCGGGTCAGCCGGGAAGCCGATCAAGCCGCCAGCAGTGCCGCCGACGTGGGCGCAGACGACATCGACGCCGGCTTGCGCCATGCGCCCCGCTTGCTCGGCGCTGAATACATAGCACATGGTGAAAATGTCTCGCAAGCGCAGCAGGCGTATCAGCTCAACCTCGCGGGCAAATCCCCAGGGCTGATTGATGCTGCTGGCGATATTCTCGTACTCGCGCAGGAAAAAGTCGGAAATGCGCTCATGATTGCCCACGGTGGGGAAGTTGATAAACCCGTCGAAGCCTTGGTCAACGAAGCGGTCAATCACGATTTCCAGGTCATAAGTCGTCTGGTCGTTGGCTTCGATGCCCGCGATGATGGGGGTGTCATTGACGACATTGCTGATTTCGTCATACATGTCAAGCGTTCGCGGATTGGAGTGGCCGATCACCTCGGTACGCAAACCCATAATGCGCGATCGGCCCGTGCTGTAACAGACGATCAAGTCCGCTCCAGCCAGTTCAGCGCACTTCGCGACAATACCGGCGCTGCAGCCGGCGCCGATAATGACGTCGCCATTCGCCAGCGTTCCTCGAAGTCTGCTCAAGATTTCTGCTCTGTTCATCATGACTCAAGTCCAGATCTGCGAATAAACCCGCATGAAATTGCCGCCCAGAACCTTCTTCGTTTCCACTTCGTCATAGCCGCGCTCCAAAAGCGCCTTGGTCAAATTGGGAAAGCAGCGAGGGTCGTCCAAGCCTTGCGGATAATAATAAGGTGGCGGCGGATAATCCTTCGGATCCCACTGTCCCGTTTTGACGAAGTACTCGTAGTGCGCCGTCGACGCCTCCTGCATGGCAGCGCCGATGTATTCAAAGTCGATGCCGATGCCCACGTGTTCGATGCCGGCGAGATCGGCGATGTGGTCGACATGTTTGAGCAAGTCATCGAGCGTGGGGCGCCGCTTCTTCGCCACAAAGGGCGGGAAGCCGTTGATGCCGATGACGCCGCCCATTTCGGCGACGCGCTTGATTTGCTCGTCGCTTAGGTTGCGCGGGCTGTCGCAAAAGGCTTTCGTCAGGTTGTGGCTGAAAACGACCGGCTGCTCGGAGATATCCATCGCGTCCAAGGTGGTCTGAATGCCGGTGTGGCTGCAGTCGACGGCGATGCCGGCGCGATTCATCGCTTTAATCAACCGCCGGCCAAAGGCGCTTAAGCCCGCATCATTCGGCTCGAGGCAGCCATCGCCGACGAAGTTCCTGACGTTGTAAGTCAACTGAATGACGCGCACGCCCAGCGCGTGATAGACATCCACCAGCTCGATGCTCTGCTCAAGCGGCAGCGAATTTTGAAAATGGAAGAGGATGCCCAACTTGTCATCGGCTTTGGCTTGGCGGAAGCCGGCGACATCGGAGACATGCATGAGCTCATGGCTGCGCTCGCGGATGATATTCAACCAGTCGGCGATTCGCTTTACCGCTTCGCCGCAGTTGTGGTTGGCCGCCAAGGATGGCGCAGCGACCGTGACACCGCCCTCGACATAATACGAGCTATGCGCTGGAGAATGTGTCAGCAGCGGGCAGGTGCCATCAAAGACGATCGCTTCGTCATGCACGCGCCGGTAGTCGACCACGGAAGTCTTCTCCTTGCCGTCGGTGATCAGTCGCGCCCATACAGTGGCTGAAAGCGCGCCGGCGGACTGATGCCGAGGACGGTGTCGTTGTGCCAGTCGATTTCGTAGCGCTCCCCGCCCACCTCCTCAGCGACAGTTTCCCGGCGGGATGGCAGCCACACTTTCACGACCGATTGCGCCGCCAGCGGGGACAACCTGAGGTAGCCATCCGCTATCACGTCCGCAGCCGATGCCTTTGGCAAGTCGTTGATCTGAAGGGTGACGGCGTCCGGCTGTGCCCAGGACGGAATGCGCATCTGCAGAGACGCCGCTTCCTTGAGGCGCAGGCGGATCGGTTCGGGACCGGGCGTTGGACAGATCAAAGAATAGGCGCTGTCTTCTTTCGAATAGAGCAGATGAACGCGGACACGGTTGTCACGCACATCGGCGATAGCCTCCCAAGCCTCGCAGATGGCTTGCAACGCGCCGCCCACCAGATCCGCATTGACCTGGTACGCTTCTTCCGCATAGGAGATGAGCCCCTTGGTGCCCCCGAAACAGAAGCCGCCGCGCGCCCGCTCCGCCACGTTTCCGTAGCGCGTCTCGTCATCATCCTCGTAGCCTTCGGCCTCGCGCACCCACGCCGTGTCTACGACCTGCGACGCCAACAGATGATTGCGCAGCATACGGTCGGCATCTTCAAAATAACCCGCGTAGCCAGCCTGACCCAGCAGGAGCGCCGCTTCAATGAGATCACCGGTATTGTTGGCTTCGCCCCGGTTGATGTCGAAGCCGGCATATCCGGCCGCAAGCAGTGGCTCGGCGAGCCAGGGCGCCCAAACAAACTCTTTCACCCAACCGTAACTGCTGCGGAAAGGACGCATGCCGACATCGTAGGCGCGGCGCGCGCCTTCAATCATCGCGTCATCGCCAACCAGGATGCCATAATCGATCAATCCGGTGATCGTGCCGGTAATGGAATGCATGTGTGTGCCAGCCGCCTCGGCGATCGATCCATCGGCGTCGAATGCCATCGCGAGATTATCCGCGGCGAAGCGGCGAGCCAGCTCCAGCGCAATCTCGTCCTTCGATTGACGATAGTACTGAACCAGCGGCCGAATGAGCCGGCCGGTGGTTGCCGGCGGTGGCGCCAGAATGCCGCTGAATGCATGCGTCCAGCCTTCGGAACCGAGACTCTCGCCAGGAAAGCGCGCGCCATCGCCAATCGCGCCCAGAATGGAGCGGCATAAGCGGCGCAGGGCCGGCTTCGCCCGCGCGTCGGCACGCCAATTCCAGAGCGCGAGCAATCCCAGGACCACTTCGCGGCAGTTGTGCATGGCGGCGACATCCGGCTGCCAAGGCGTGGGACGGTTCCAGGGCAAGCCGGATTCGTGACGTTCGAGGCTGTCGTAGAGCTGCTGGGCGAGCGCATCATAAATTTCGGTTTCGTCAGGCAAGTCGATGATGCGCGAACAGTGACCAAGCGCATCCAGAAATCGACCGACGACATGGGGAGAGTCAAACGGTCCGTGCCGCATGCAAGTCGGCTGGTGAATGAGTTCGTAATGAAAGAAGGGCAGGTAGCTCTGGCGCTCATCCAGGTTGTTGATTATGAACTCAATCCCCAAGGCAAGAGGGCGCTTCAGGTCAATTTCGTTTCTTCGGTCATACATCGCGTGAGGCCACCCCCTCTTGACAAGGTTGCGCTAGAGTCTGCGAGCCGTCCATTGGATACCGCGGCTGATGACCCGGCGGAAATTCGGATTCGCATAGGCATGGTGATCGTGGCCCGACTGGAAGCAGAAGACACGCGCCTTCTTGTAGCGCCGCGTCCAGGCGATGCTGCGCATGCTCTTGGGATCGTCGGTGAAGAGGAGGATCTCGCTGTCGGCGTCCGGCTCCCCGACCACATAGGTCTCGTCCAGCATCGTCCAGTCGCTCAGCCCGTGCGTGATCGGATGCTGCGGATTGGCAACCTGGATATGGAGGCGGATGTCCATGTGCACGCTCCAACCGGGCGCCTGGATGCCGACCAGGCTGGCCCAAAGCGGCCAAGCCGGATAAGCCAACAGGGCGTGGTGCAAAATGAAGATGCCTTGCTCGCTATCGCCCAGGCTTTCCAGCGCTGCCTTTGTCGCTCCATCCGTCTTGCCGCCCGCGCTGTCGGGCGTCTCCTGATGAAAGTTAAAGAAGAGCAGCACGTCATATTCGGCGCGCCGCTCGCCGACGTCGGCAGCGAATTCCTCCATGTCTTGCGGGTAAAAGTCGATTTCGGGCAGGCTGCGGAAGGCGGCGTGAAATGCCGGCACATCAAAGGGATGCTTGCCAGTGATCACGGCCGTCTTGATCTTTCCTACTGTAGATTCCATGCTTGCAAATCCTCCCGCGCTTGATTCAATAGCTCCTGCACCTTGACTGGCTGACCGGTTCGGCTGCTTTCGATAGCGGCGAAGATCAGGGCAACCGACTGCAAATTGTCCTCGATATTTGTCTCCATCTTTTCGCCGCCATCCAGCCAGTCTACAAACTGTTCGATCAGCCAGGTGTTCATCCACTTGGGGCGCTGCAGCAGCGGCACTTCCTCGCCTTCGCCCTCGGCCTTACTGACACGCTGCGTCGTCGAGTCGTACGGGAAACGCTCCAGCCGGCGCCCATTGAGCACCAGCGTTCCCAGCTCGCACTCGGCGCGAATAGTCTCTCCATACCAGTCGTGCAATCCGACAGCGTTGGTGCAAGCGCCCTCGAACATTGCGCGGCTGCCATTCTCAAACTGCATCGTGACCAGCGCCTGCGAATCGCCAGCGTATTCACCCCAGGGCGGGTTCCATGATTGGGCGTAAATCGTATCACAGTGGGCGCCGGCCAGGTCGGCGAGCATATCGAGATGATGCACCGCCCCCTCGATCATCAAGGCATGAGGAATCTCGTGCCGAAAAACGCCCCAACTGCCGCGCTGCCGCAAATCGCAGGTGAGGTGACATACGAGATAATCAAGCGCGCCGTAACGCCCCGAGCGCAATTCCTGGCGCAAGCTCGTCTTGTCCTGGTCGAAGCGATGGCTCATCGTCACGCCCATTTTGACGCCGGCGCGCGTGACTTTTTCGGCGATACGCACGGAGGCGGCCAAGGTATCGGCGATCGGCTTTTCAGAGAGGATGTGCAGATCGTGCGCTAGAGCCGCATCGACTACTTCCTCATGTTGCGCCGGCGGTACGACGATTGTGCAGAAATCAGCCGGGTTCTCCGCCATAGCCTTGTGCAGGTCGGTGTAACACTGGCCAGGATGCAGGCCTAAAGACCTTTGCGCCACCGACAAGGCGGCCGGGTTGATGTCGACAGCGGCGACTACTTCGATCAAGCCCTCTTCGATGTTCGGCGGCAGCGCGACTTCGCACCATTGGCGGCCCATCGCGCCAAGGCCTATCTGGATCATTCGGTACGTCATTGACGGTTGCTCATCTGCAGCTGTGGATTGCCCGGATTATCCGCGCAACCCGCCGACGGTCAAACCGGCGATGAAGCGGCGCATCAGCAAAAGATAGACGACGATCATGGGACCGGTCGATATAATCGACGCGGCGAACATGGTGACGTGATCCTGGCGGAAGCCGGCCGGCTTGAGTGTGGTAATCGCGTAAGCGATGGTGTATTTGTCTGGCGCCTGGAGAAAGACCGCAGGCAGCAGCAAATCGTTCCAGCTCCAAAGGAAAGCGAAGATGAGCACGGTGAGCACGCCGGAACGAGCCAGCGGTACCATGATATAACGGAAGACGCCCCACTCGCTGGCGCCTTCAACACGGCCAGCATCGCCGAGTTCTTCCGGCAATGTGAGAAAAAACGAGCGCATGAGCAGAGTCGGCACCGGCAGGAAGGTGGCTGTTGTCGTCAGAATCACCGCTGTGCGCGAATTGGAGAGTCCCAGTTGTCTCACAACGCGCGTTAGCGGCTCGAGGTAAGAGAAGACCGGCGTGACAATCGCCATCATGATCAGTAGCAGTAAGAGTCGGCGCCCGGGGAAATCCAGCCGCGAAACGGCATAACCCAACATTGTCGCCAACAAGCCGATGAGGATGGTGACCGAGCCTGATACAGCCAGGCTGTTGTAAACGAAAGTGCTGAATTTGGCGCCCGTCCAGGCGTGCGCGTAATTCTCGACATAAAGCCGGTCCGGCAGCGCCAGCGAATCCATCGTGATCTGCGTATTGGTCGAGAAGCTCGCCATCAACACCCACAGCGAAGGGAACACAAAGGGCAGCGCCAGAAGAATGACCAGCGCGTATAGGGCATACCTCATCAACTTTGTGGATAGCATGGCTCGCGCTCGTTTAGTCCTTTGGCGATGTGCGCTCTCTGAACCAGAGGAATGCGGTCACGATCCCGATGACAAGAATCAGAAGAATGACGCCGAGTGCCGCCGCCTCGCTGGCGTTATAACCCATTCGCGCCTTCTTGAAGATGAGCGTCGGCAAGATTTCCGTTGAGTAATAGGGACCACCGAGGCCGGGCGTCGTTAAGGGAAAGACGACGGCGAAGGGCGTCAAGCCGACAATCAGCATGATCGTCATGACAAAGGTGGCAACATCGCGGACGCTGGGAATCGTGATATAGCGGAACACCTGGACTTCCGAGGCGCCGTCAACCTTGGCCGCGTCATAAAGCGAGCGGTCAATCTGCTGAATCGCCGCCGTGAAGACGATGTAGCAGAAGGCGGTTTCATGCCAGACGAAGACGCCCATGGCCGCGTAGATGGCGATCCGGCCATCGCCGAGCCACTGCGGTTTGACATCGGTGAAGCCCAAGGCGTGGATCACCTGGTTAATCATGCCATAACTGGGGTCGTAAACGCGGGTGAAGAGCGCCGCCGCCACCGCCATCGAGAAGAAATAGGGCACGAAAAAGGCGAAGCGAAAGAGAGGCTTGGGCCGCAGGTTGGTATCTTCCACCAGCGCCGCCGCTACCAAACCGATAATCGTGGGGACAAACAGCCCAACGACTCCCCACAAAAGGCTGTTCTTGATCGCTTGCGAGAAAGGATAGTTATCCGTTGCCCGGGTGAAGGTCTTGAAACCGACGAAGTCGCCCATATCCGGGCTGATGCCGTCCCATTTATAGAAGCTCAGCCCGATCGTCTGCAGGGCGGGGTAGAATACAAATATCCCCATCAGGATCAAGGCGGGCGTGACAAGAACAGCAGATAACAGCCACTGCTCGCGCGCCTTTGACGAGGCGCCCCGCCAAGACGCAAGCGGCCGCGGGCGGAGCTTTGTAGCAAGCGCGGACATTAGCTCATTCTCATTCCGGTACGAAGCACAAGGAGTCTCTGGGCTCAGCCCGGCATACGTGAACTGAGCCCGATTGCATTTTGGGACTAGAGCAGATCGCTGCGATCCTCTGGAATCTGTCCGTCTTCAATGTCGCGCTCCCAGGCGTCCTGGACTTGCTGCGCCCACTGCTGGGGCGTGATGCTGCCGGCCAGAATGCCGCCCAAGCCTTGCTGGTAAGCATCTTGCGAGTTTTGCGGCAGCCAACCGAAGATCAGCAATGAAGACTCATCGCCTGTGATGATCGGCAAACGCTGTATCTGCGGAATCGCCAGCTCGCCGAAGGCTTTCGTCGCCAAGAGATTGCCGCGCTCAAGCAGGATCTTGGCGCCGGTGCCCTTGACGCAGAAGTCGAGGAATAGCGCGGCCGCGTCAGGGTCTTGCGCCGCCGCCGGGATGACCATGGCTTCGGTCTCGCCCGTGCACCAAATCGGTCCGCCGCCGGGTCCCGGCATCGTCAGCATATCCCAGTCGTCATCAAACTGACGCTGCATCTCCGAATAGAACCAGGTGCCCGTCACATTCAAAGCAGCCGCCCCGGAAATGAAGCGTTCGTTGCCGTCGTCCTGCGTGATCGAAAGGACATCCGGGTCGAGCAATCCCGCGTTGTAGATATCGAGGATCGCCTGCGCCGCTTCGACGCTCGGAGCGTCGGTGAACTTGCCATCGCCGAAGATCACATCGGTGATGCTTCCCGGGCCGCTCAGACCGCCGATGCTTGCCCAGAACTGATAGTGAATCATCTGGATCTGGCTGAAGCCGCGATGTCCGTTGGTCAGCGGGATCAGACCGGCCGCCTTGAATTTCTCCAGCATGGCGATGAATTCTTCCCAAGACTGCGGCTCGCCGACGTCAAAGCTTTCCAGGACTGACTTTCTATAAGACGCGCCACAAATCTCGTAATAGAGCGGCAAGGTCCAGAGCTGCCCGCCGCGCGATGAGCGCCGCAGAGCCGCCGCCAGCACCCAGTCGTCCCACTCGTACAGATCGCGATAGCCGTCAAGTGGTTGGATCAAACCGGCTTTGAGTACGGGATCAAGCTTGAGGAACTTCGGATTCTCATTCGAGATCAGATCAACCGCGCCCGCTTCCATCGCGATACGTTGCCAGTCGACGCCGACTACCGCCGCTTCGACTTGGCTGAACTCCACTGTGATTTCCGGATGTTCCGCGATGAAGGCGTCCACCACGGCAACGAAGTCCGTGCCGGGACCGCTCTCGATCTGAAAGCGGAATGTGCCGGACTCGGGTACCGATTGGGCGAAGGCGAGATTGGAGCCGAGGGCGGTACCAACGGCGCCTACACCCATGAACTTCAGCAACTCACGCCGTGAGATGCCATTGCCAATGCTATTCATTCGAAAACTCCTTTAAGAAATACGTTTTCCGCCTCAGATAGTGAGGCATGAGAACAGTAATATAAATTTGAATCGATAAATGACAGCCAGAACATAACATATACAAAGTTCGCTGTCAAAAGACTCCGGCTCTCAGGAGCGCCGGATGCTGAAAGTGGGCGCCTTGTACTGGCGGATGTGGCGGCAGATACATCCGTTGTATCCTCGTTTCCTTTAGTGAACGGCTGGAAGGGACGTTCCGTCGGCGCGCCATCTGGCGCTAGTGCCACCACTGATAGGAGCGACTATTGATATTGTCGAGGACTTCCTGCAGCCAATTGCGCCGCCCAGGACTGGTGCCGAGCAAGTCAAGCACCTGGATTTCTTTTTGCAGACAGTCTCTTTCGCCTACGAGACCGCCCGACTGCAGTCCCGCGCGCCCGCGGTGAACGTGACAAGCCTCATGTACCAGCAAAGCCGCGACTGCGCCGATGTCCGCCCTGGAAATGACATAACTGTTCGCGCTCCAGCTCACATCGGCAGTGCGGCTGCTAACCCAGATTCCACTCTGTGACTCTTCTCGGATATTGTCCAATCCATCAATGGTGTAGATATACCAATAGGGCGACCGTTCTTTCAACTGCCGCAAGGCTTCAAGAATGACGGCTCGGAATCGGTCAGACCCCAGTATTGCAACGCCGGGATTCTCGCATTGGTTCGACTGATAGGCGTTGTAGCCATGTATCCATTCAGCCTCGGTCTGGCAATCCCAGCCGATATGGCAGCAATTATTTGCTTCTGAAGGCGCCACTGAGGTCTGCCGCGGCGGCGCCTCGACATTGCTAGCTGGCGGCTCTGTCGGCGCGCTGCATTCATTATTTTGGTACGCCCAGTAGCCGTCTACCCATTCCTTGTTTGTCACGCATTGCCGATCGACGAAACAGCAATTGTCGATGTCGGATCGCGACGCTGGCTGCTGCGCCAATGGAGGCGTGGCGTCCCTTTGAACAGGCCTCGTCGACTGCACCCGCGACGTGTTGGCCATCCAGCCCTGGTTGATTCTCAGCCAGCACCACCGTGCGCCTGCCCTGGACTCCACCACCGTGAACGAATCGCCGGCGCGCGCGCTCGCCACCACCCTGCTACTGACGGAAGCGGACGCGCGGATATTCATGCCACCGGTGACGTAAACCGTTTCGAAATCAGATGAGGCGCATTCGCTTGCGGTCGCCACGCTTGGCAAAACAGCGGCAGACAGCATCACAGCTATTACCAGTGCCCAGAACGAGCGATTCATTGCCATTTCTCCGACTTCATCAGTCAGCGGCTCTTGAGGCGAAGAGTCAACTACCAAAATAGAACGTTCGCGAATTAAGTCCAAAGTACATTGCTACGGTTATCGACATTCGCCCGCCAAGTATAACGCTCGTAACTTTATGTTTCAATTCGGGAAGTTTCGCGCTATTTGCCAGCATCCCCGCGTGAACAGGCAGGGCTTCACTATGCGAGAAGACACAGAATTTGTAGACCCGCGCCACAGGGGCTCGATTAGAATCTTGCGGCGCAACCAATCCCGGAGACGCCGTAGTAAGCGAACGCACAACAAGCATAACTCTTCTAAGTTTGCCGGCCGCCACTCGATTGAGCCACGCGCTTTTCGCGATGCGGGACGGCAATCAAACCTGGGCAACGCTTGCCGGTTCGCCTTCCCCGAGCAGCTTCCAGCTTGAGGAAAGGTAGATCATCCCGCGATGCTCCATTTGCTCAATCACGTCCTTGTTGGCATGTACATCAAAAGCGAAGGCGTAGGACACAGAATCAATCACTGGACCGGCGATTTCCCGTGCGACCAGATTGATCCAGTACTGGCCCGGCAGCAGGTTGATATTTTCGATGCGGCATTCCAGCACGTTGTCGCGCTCCAGGGCAAGCGATCGGCGGGAAGACATCGGCATTTCAATGTAGCTGATGACGGTGCTGGCCGGATCCACCACACGCAGCGAAAAGCGATAGCGCGGCGTCGCCTCTTTGACGTCCAGGCCGATACGAAAGACGACCGATTCGCCGGTTGAGAAGCCGGTGATTTCGCGTCCGCTCACATCATCATGCATGCTGATATCCGTAATGCGCAAGGCGCCCGTGCCTTCGCGCAGGTCGGCGGCGAGCTTGTCCTTGCCCGCTATGACCGTCGACCGGTCCATCGCGACTTGAAAATAGGCGGTGAGGATATCGCTGGGAGAGCCGGAGGCGGTGATTTGGCCGTCTTCCAAATAGAGCGCCCTCTCACAGATACGCTCTATCGCATAAGGACTGTGCGTGACGAAAATGAAGGTGACGCCACTATTTGACAGTTCATCCATCCGGTTGAGGCATTTCTTCTGAAAGTTGACATCCCCTACCGACAGTACCTCGTCGATCAGAAGAATATCCGCGTCGACATTTACGGCAACGCTAAACCCGAGCCGCGCCTGCATGCCGCTGGAATACTGCCACACCGGCTTGTCCAGCCAGTCACCCAATTCGGCAAAGTCTTCAATTTCGGGTAGCTTCGTCTCCATCTGCCGCCCGGTGAATCCCATTATCGCGCCGAGCAATTTGATGTTTTCGCGTCCGGTCAAGTCACTATGCATGCCGGCGGAAAGCTCAATCATCGGGAAGAGCCGTCCGCTCACCTGCACGGAGCCGTAAGTCGCCGGGCTTACGCCAGCGATCAGTTTGAGCAAGGTGCTCTTCCCCGCCCCATTCTTGCCGACGATGCCCAAGGACTCGCCACGTTCGACCTCGAAAGAGACATCGCGCAAGGCCCAGGTGCCATACTTGGCGCGATCAGCAGTGGACAGGCCGCGCAGTTGGTCAATCTGGCGCTGCATCCATGGGCGCAGGGGCAAGCCGTACCGCTTCCAGACGTCTCGCGCTTGAATAGCCATGTCGCCATTCATAGACGATTCCCAAGTTTTCTTCATTCGGGATTCATTTAGGAGCGAACTATGCGGTCGCCCGTTTGACTCGGAACAGAGACGCAACCGTCTGTTCTGATACTCCCTCGGCTCAAGTGTATCCTAAAGTACATCGGCAAAATAGCGGGACATAAAATGGAAAAACGGCAATGTTATCGCAAGCACGAGGCATATCACGAGAGCGCTGAACAGCAGACTGCCGATATCCGGCGCCTGACCAAATACCAATACCTTGCGAAATCCATCAATGATGCCAACTGCGGGATTCAGCGCGTGAATCAGCGGCCACTGGTCAACCAACTCTTGCGAAGAATACATGACCGGCGTCAAGAAAAGCCACACCTGCATGATGTATTGAATGCCATGCAAGACATCGCGGCGATAGATGGTGAAGGCGGATAAGCCTATCCCCACCGACCAGGCCAAGGCGCCAGCCATCAAAGCGAGCAGCGGCAGCCACAGCCAAGCCCAGGTGATTGGAATTTGCATGATCTGTAATACCACAATGAGAACAATTCCAGACATGAGAAAATCGAAGGTCGTCGTTAATATCACGACTAATGGAAAGATTTGGCGCGGCAAGGCCATTTTGCGCATAATCGTGCCGTTCGCCAGCAAGCCGTGCGGTATGCGCACCACTGAACTCTGGAAAAAAGTCCAAGGGATGGTCGCGGCCATCACAAAAGCCAAGCGCGGCGCGCCTTCGCTGCTCGCGCCCACCAAACCACTGAGAAAGCTCAAAATCACCGTATACAGAATTGCCGGAATAATCGCCCAGAGCGGACCCAACACGGTGCGCCGATAGCGCGCGCGAATATCGCGGCTAACCAACGAGACAAGCAAGTTCCAGTAGCTCTGCCACTTTTCTTGGTTGTTCCGCGTTGGATTATTGTTCGACCACTGGCTCATGGCGTTTCAGTCAGTTTGCCTGTTCAAGCTGTTCCGCAATTATCGCGCGAAACGAATAATTGAATAGTCTAAAATCGACGCGAGAAGACACGATTAGCGGCGCCGCGATTCAGCTCTTGCTGCTCCGCATTGACATGGCGAAGCAGGGCGGCCATCTGCGCCAGGACCAGGTCCCGCTTTGCCCGTTCGCCACAAAGTGCGTTTCCGAAGCGAAGACTGATCACCGGGTCGCGGTAAAACGGGAACATCATTTGGAAGGTCGCCGCCAGAAAATGACGTCTGCCGCTCTCTCGGTATTGTCGGACGATCGGGTTTCGCAGGGCACGCCGCGAGAGAACGCCGCCGACGGCAACAGGCACAATCACCATGTCGGGCACGTGGCGCGCTAGGTGTTCGATGCTGCGCGACCACTCGGATAAGGTCTCCAAGGCCGCTTCCAAATACAGTCCCGGATCGGCTTCAATTTCGCCGCGAGGATACAGCAGCAAGGATTTCCCCGCTCGCAGATGCCGCAGACTGGCGCGAAACGACGCGACCGGTTGGCGCTGATCCACGACAATGACGTGACGCCGCATCGCCCGCAAGCCTGGCAAAATGCCAAAGTCATTTGCCAAGAGATGCGTATCCCGCCGCGGCGACGCCGAAAGAAGCGCATGGGCATCGCCCAAGCCCGCGTGGTTGCCCACGAAGAGCACAGGTCCGGTCCGCGGCACACGGTCCGCGCCCTGGACGCAGATACCCTTGGACCCAATACCAACCAGCCACTCGCTTGCTCGTTTTAAGTCGCCATCGCGCGCTACCATGCCTTCCATCTTCATGCCGAGTCGCGCAAGCTCGAGCACAAATGGCGCGCAGACGACGTGCAGCGCGGCATTGATCCATGCGCTTTTGAAGCAGAAGGCCTCCACCACCGACCTTGACATGGCGCGGTACAGATGCAAGAAGCTTGAATTCAAGGACCGCGCTCCTGTCCAGCCGGCATTCGCTTCTCTGTAGACACACGCGCTGCACGGCAGCCGGTCACGCAAAATACCTTGCGTCCCGCAGTGTCGCTTCTCCCCCTTTCCCCTTGTGGGAGAAGGGCCCGGGGGGCGTGGGGTCTGCCGCCCGCAACATAAGCAGGAGGCAACCCGGCGATCATCTAGTTGCTATACTATCACAGCTATGTAGATTGTTTCCCGATGATAGGACGGCTAAACGCTCATTCGAGGGTGCCCGTTGGCTGGATCGCCAAGGGTCCAGCGCGCGCGCCGTACCGATTGGAGAATACAACTGCCAGCGCAACAATGCTGATCGATTCATTCCATTGCCGCGGCCTAACGGAATCGCGCAAGCTCTTGGGTGACGGATCTGCCGCCCCGCTGTAACAGCGCCACTTCCGAAAATGAGCTTAGCACGCGCATTCCCTGCTCGGCCCAGTGGATCAACCATTCCAGATTCGTGATCTGGATTCCCGGCGCGACGCCGTGTTTCTCACAAGCTGCCAAAGTCTTATGGATCGCCTCAATCAAGGGCGGCGCGTCTAATTGCCCAGCCACGCCCAAGTCTATCGACAGGTCTGTTGGACCAATGAGCAAAACATCCACGCCGGCGATCGAAGCGATTTCATCGATTTCGTCGATCGCGCCACGCGTCTCGACTTGAATGATCAGCAGCGTTTCCTCGTTGGCCGCCCGCATATTCTCTGGCAGCGACCCACCATGAAAATCAGTGTGTCCTCTGCCAAAAGAGCAGCCACGCGCGCCCAGCGGGGGATATTTGAAGATGTTGACCACGTCCAGAACATCTTTCGCAGAGCGCAGCCGCGGCACCATCACGCCCTGCGCTCCGACATCCAGCGCGCGCGCGATATAGGGATACTGTTTGTCCGGTACACGAACCAGCGGCGTGATGCCAATATGGCGCCCAAATCGGCTGAGATCGGCAACAGATTCATAGTCGAAGACGCCATGCTCCATGTCGATCGTTGCGAAGTCGTAACCGGCGTTTTTCAGGATTTGCATGACCGACGGCTGCCGGAATTCCACCAGCATCGTGCCGGCCACCGATTTCCCCGCGCGCAAAAGAGATTTCATACGGTTCGTCGGAATGATTGTCATGGCTTCCCCATTCTCCAGGGCAAATGTCAAACGGAACGCAGATGCGTCCCGAGCTTGATGTCCAATTCAAATTCGCGCCGAAGCGCTTCCAGATCACGCAGCACGCCCGGGCCAACTACAATGCCATGTTTGCGATTGTACTGCTCGTTGCGAAATTCGATCTCTCCCGGAACCAGAATTTCATCCCTGTCCGGCGCTGGCTTGCTCGCCTTTATCGTGTCGATCATTTGATCGATCTGCCCCTTGAAATCGTCAATGTCTCGAAACGTCGAAATGTCGATCGCCAGCAGGAAAAAGCCCAGGTTTTGATGCGACTCCGAGTTGTTCCACAGGGGACCCAGATGAGGTCCATAGGCGGCGCCGCTGAGAATGCCGCTAAGGATGTCGATCATCAGGGCAATGCCGTAGCCTCTGTGTTCGCCGAAGGGCAGCACCGAGCCCTTCAGCGCCTCGGTCGCATCGGTGGTGGGGCGGCCTTGCTGGTCAATTGCCCAGCCCAGCGGAATCGAGCGGTCTTCAATCTCGGCAAGATTGATTTTGCCGCGTGCGACAATGCTGCTGGCGCTGTCGAATACAAGCGGCCGATGCTTCCCCGCAGGAACGGACATGCTGAAGGGGTTCGTACCCAGCAAGGGCGTAATGCCGCCCCAGGGCGCCATCGTCGCCGGCGCGTTGGAACAGGCGAAACCGATCATGTCTCTGGAAGCTGCCTGCATCGTGTAATACGAGGCGATGCCGAAGTGCGTGCCCGCTCGCACCGAGCACAAGGCGACGCCACTGGCGCGCGCCTTGTCCATGCACATGCGCATGGCTTGGGCCGCGACGGCAGCGCCCATGCCGTGCCCGCCGTCAAGATGGAAGGCGGCTGGCGTTTCATGGATAACATGGATCGCTGGCTCAGTGGCTACGAATCCATCGCGTATGCGATTGCAGTACACCCGCACGCGCGAGATGCCATGCGAAGGATGCCCGCGCAGATCGGCTAGCAAGAGGTTGTCGGTCACGACGGCGGCGTCCGCTTCAGGCAGCCCGGCCGCCTCGAAGATGCGCTGCACGAAGGGATAGGCTTCTTTTATCGGTAACCGTTGATCAGTATCCGAGTGGCTCACGCCGACGCGCCTTCCGTAGAGGAAGCAACGCTCAAGCTAGGAAGCGTCGAGTGAATAGGAAGCCGTGACGTCCCGCCGCGGGAGAACCCGGTCAATTCGAGCTCATCGGAAAAGTGGCAGGCGACGGAACGATCGCCGTCGACCGGCGCGAGGGGCGGCTCTTCGCGGGCGCAAATATCTTGCGCGTAGGCGCAGCGTGTGCGGAAATTACAGCCGCTTGGCGGGTTGGCCGCGCTGGGAACGGTCCCGGTCAATGGTTTCCGCGTCCGTTTCGCCAAGGGGTCGGGAATGGGAATGGCGCCCAGGAGCGCTTCGGTGTACGGGTGGCGCGGCGACTCGTAAAGATCAGTCGCGTCGGCAATCTCAACGATCTTCCCGAGGTACATGACAACCACTCGCTGGCTGATATACTCCACCACACTCAGGTCATGGGCGATAAAGAGATAGGTCAGGTTGAGCCGCTCCTGCAAGTCGATGAGCAGGTTGAGAACCTGCGCCTGAACCGACACATCCAGCGCCGAGACCGGCTCGTCACAGACGATCACCTCGGGATTCAGTGCCAAGGCGCGAGCGATGCCGATGCGCTGCCGCTGCCCGCCGCTGAATTCGTGGGGATAGCGATTCATCTGCGCCGTATTCAGTCCAACCAAATCCAGCAGTTCTTCCACCCGCTCGCTCTGCTGTGCTCGTGTGCCGATACGGTTGATACGCAGCGGCTCGGCGATGATGTCATGCACTGTCATTCGCGGATCGAGCGACGAGAAAGGGTCTTGAAAGATAATCTGCATCTTTTGCCGAACTCGTTTCATCTCCGCATGATTGAATCCAACAATATTTTCGAGCTGGTCATCCAGTCGATAGAGAATCGAGCCCGCGGTCGGTTCGTATAGCCGCAAAATGCAGCGCCCGGTGGTCGTCTTGCCACAGCCGCTTTCGCCGACCAAACCCAGGGTCTGCCCGGCCGACATGGCAAAGCTGACATCATCGACCGCCCGGATCCAGCCGACCGTACGCCTGAGTATGCCTTTCCGTATCGGAAAATACTTTTTCAGTTCATGGACTTGAAGGACGGTTTCACTTGACATGCTGCAGCAGCGCCTCGTCCGAATAGAGCCAGCATTTTGCTCGCTGCGTATCCGTCGGGTAGAACATCGGCGGATCTTCTTTGCAAATGGCCATGACATGAGGGCAGCGCGGCGCAAAATAACAGCCCTCCGGGATATCCTGCATCATAGGCACTGCCCCCTCGATCGGCGTCAGTCGCGCGCTCAATCCGATCTGTGGTATGGATTCCAGCAAGCCATGCGTGTAAGGATGGCGCGGATTGTAGAATATATCGACGGTGCTGCCTTCTTCGATGACCTTGCCCAAATACATCACCATCACGCGATCGCACAATTCGGCGACGACACCGAGATTATGGGTAATCAACATAATGGACATTGCGAACTCTTGTTGCAGGTCGCGCATGAGATCAAGTATCTGCGCTTCAACAGTCACATCCAGCGCTGTGGTTGGTTCGTCCGCGATCAGCAATCTGGGGTTGCAAGACAGCGCCATCGCAATCATTACACGCTGCCGCATGCCGCCGGACAACTGGTGCGGATAGTCGTCGATCTGGCTGTGCGGATCGGATAAGCCCACACGATCCAGCAGTTCAATCGCCCGTTTGCGCGCTTCCATTTTGCTTACGCGCTGGTGCAGCACGATCGCCTCGATGATCTGATTGCCAATGGTATAGATTGGATTGAGCGAGGTCATTGGTTCCTGGAAAATCATGCCGATCTCGTTGCCGCGCAGATTACGCATGTCCGGACCATTCGGGTCCAGCTTCGCGATATCGATAGGGCGGCCGCCTTCGCCCATATACTCGATTGAGCCGCTGACGATATCGCCCTGAGGCCGTTCGATTAGTTGCATGATTGAATAGGCGGTTACGCTTTTGCCACAGCCGCTCTCTCCCACGATGCCGAATGTCTCGCCCCGTTTGATATCGAAATCGATTCCGTCCACGGCGCGGATTGTGCCTTGTTCGGTGCGAAATTGCGTCTTCAGGTCGCGCACGCGAAGGAGTGTATCTTGCTGCTCGTTCATTCTCAGCGATTCCTAGTCAGGCCTGCGGATACTGATCTGATTCATGCTGCAAGAGTGGGCGAGCCACCGGCTCGCCCGTACAGATTCTCCATCATTTTGTCAATTTTCTTCATACGACATTTATTGTCATTGCTATGTTGGAGGTAATTCCGGCCTATGTCACTGCGAATAGGGGTCGGCAGCGTCGCGCAAGCCGTCGCCCAGGAAGTTAAAAGCCAGGGTGGTCACGATGATGACGATCGCCGGGCTGAACAGCCAGGGGAAGTTGACCACGGATTGCACATTCTGCGCCTCTCGCAACAAGGCGCCAAGGCTTGTCATCGGCGGCTGTATCCCAAAACCGAGGAAACTGAGGGAGGTCTCTACAATGATCATGACCGGCACCGCCAGCGTGGCGACGACGATAATATGGCTTAGAGCGTTGGGCAGCATGTGCTTGAAAATGTTGTACGCGCTTGAGGCGCCGCCCGCCTTCGCCGCCATGACGTAATCCATGCTGCGCAGTATGAGCACCTTGCCGCGGACCTCGCGCGCCATGCCCATCCAGCCCAAGAAGGCAAGTATGGTGATAATGCCGAAATAAATGCGCACCGAGGACCAATCGGTCGGCATCACCGCCGCCAGCGTCATCCACAAGGGAATACGCGGAATTGAGCTTAAGAATTCGATGACTCGCTGGACGACCAAGTCGACAATGCCGCCATAATAGCCGGATAAAGTCCCCAACACCGCGCCCAATACGACGCTGATGGCGACGCTGAGCATACCGGCGGTCAGCGTGACCTGCGCGCCGGTGAGCACGCGCGAGAAGACGTCTTGACCGAATCGGTCGGTGCCGAACAAGAAAATCAAGCCCGGCTCGTCCACGCCGAAGAAATGTACATCGGTTGTTACCAGGCCAAGCAGGCTGTATTCCGATCCTCCGGTGAAGAACTTGAGATAGTACTTTTGGGTCGTGTCGGCCACGTATGTTCGCTGGAATGTCTCGATATCAAGCTCCTGCTTGTAGCCATATACGAAGGGGCGCGACAAGCCATCGTCGTCCCAGAACATGATCGGCATCGGCGGCGTATGCACGAATTTGCCGAACTTCTCGTTCGTGGGATATGGCGAGAAAAACTCAGCAAACAAGATGACGATGTATACGAAAACAAGAAAGAGGCCCGAGAACATCGCCAGGCGATGCCGCCTGAATTTGATGTACATCAAATCCCACTGCGACAGGCCCCGCTGCTTGTCCTTTGCAAGCCGTGCCGGCTTGAGCGATGCCACAGACATCTGGCGATTCCTCATTCAAACTCGACGCGCGGGTCGACAGCGACCAAGGCGATATCAGCGAGCAGGTTGCCAACCAAGAGCAGCAGGCTCTGGAAGAACAGAATGGTTCCCGCCAGATACATGTCTTGATTGGTTAAGGCTTTGTATAGCACTGGTCCCAAGGTGGGCAGCGAAAGCACGATAGACACAATGGTTGAGCCGGATAAGATTTCGGGGAAGCGCATGCCGACCGCCATGATAATGGGCGAAACCGCGTTCATCGTGGCGTGCTTGCGGACGACCACCCCTTCGCGCAAGCCCTTGGCGCGCGCCGTCGCCACGTACTGCATCTTAAGAACATCCAGCAGATTGCCGCGCATGCGCCGGGCGATGCCGGCTGTCCCGGCGGTACCGAGCACGACCACCGGAATCCAGAGATGCGCCAGCAAATCCAGCGCTTTGCCCAGGCTCCAGGGCGCATCCAGATACTCATTTGAAAACAGACCGCCCAAGGCCGGAATGCCAAATACGAAATATCCGATATACATCAGAATAAGCGCCAGCAAGAAGTTGGGTATCGACAGCCCGATAAATCCCACAAAGGTCGCGAAATGATCGCCTAGCGTGTATTGATGCGTCGCTGAAAAAATGCCGATTGCGATGCCGACGACCAGGATGAAAAGCTGGGTGCTAAAGGCAATCAGGACGGTGTAGCCGAGAAAATGAGAGATGACCTCCAGGTTCTGTTGGCCGTAATAGGTGAAGGAGGTGCCGAAATCCCCGCGCAGCCAGCCTGACACCCATTTGAGATACTGCACGTGAAGAGGCTCATCAAAGCCATAGCGCACCTTGAGACTCTCGATCTGGTCTTGTGAGATGGACTCGCCCTGCGACTCCAGCTCGGTGACGATTGAATCGAGGTAGGAACCCGGCGGCAGCTGCGTGAGCACGAAGATGAAAATCGACAGCGCGACCAGCGTCGGAATCATCAGCAATATGCGTTTGACGATGTACTGCGGCATCTTTCTTCATCCCATGCGGGCTCCACCGGACTGGTGGCGAAGCCCGCAAAACGCTATTGCCGCTCTGGCTAGACGTCGACCGTCCAATCCGGCTCTCGTCCCAGCCGTTCGTAAATGCGCCTTCTTCCCCGTTTGTCGCCTTCGGCGACGACCCAGGCATGCTTCGCCACTTCTTCGGCGATCTCCAGCGGCACAACGATGACGCCATCGCCATCAGCCAGAACCAGGTCCTTCGGCCGGACCAGTACGCCACCGATATTCACGGGTATCTGCGTCGAATCCAGTTCCAGCCGGCCCGGGCGTATGGACTGCGTAACGCGGCGGGAATAGACTGGCACCCGCTGCTTTATAAGCTCGTCGGTATCGCGGGCGCCGCCGTTGGTCACGATGCCCACGGCGCCGGCAGCGATCCAGGCGAAACCATTGTTGGATCCAATGAATCCAACCGTGCCGATTTCGCCACCGTCAATGACGATTACATCGCCTTTTTGAATCTCGTCAACCGGCGGGCCGCCAGCATATGTCCGATACCAGTTGCCCTTCCAGGTTTCGAAGTCGGCCGGCTCGTAGGCGTCGACTGGGCGCGCGGTGGGCATGAAGCGCACGGTGTACGCCAGACCGCAAAAGCGATGCGAAAAGTTGTCGATATCGCGCCAAAGCGGGCGGATGTCGCCGGCGACCAAGCCGATGTCCTGGCGCCGCAGCGCATCCATACCATCGCAGACATCGGTTAAGCGCAATCCCTCATACTTTGCCAGAATTTCGTATTCGGACATGTTTGCTCCTTTTATTGGTAGTGAATGTTGGGATGGGCGACCCAAGGGTCGCCCCTACAAATTGTGTAATGGCAGGCGGGTGGGCGACCCGGCGCCGAGTAGTCACAGCGGGTCGGTCGCCCCTTCATATTGCGATCAATCGCAACCAGTCGCGATAAGCTCCCACAATGTTACTGATGGTCTGACTCGATCCAGAACGCGAAGGGATCGGTGCAGCCGATAAAGCCGCCGTGATGGTAGCTCCACGTGCAGTCCGTCTTCACGTTGCGGAACCAGGTCTTTCTGATCACCGGTTTCGGCAGAGGACCAACGACGCCGATCACCCACATATTCTCCGCTTGCGTCCGCAGAATCGTATCGTAGAGCATGTCGCGTTCTTCTTGGTCCGCCGTCTCCAGGATCCGCGTCCAGACATTTTGCAGATCCTTGATGTAATCGGGCGGTTCCTCGCCTTGCTCACCGTTGGTGTGGTACCAGAGACCCCAGAGCGGCGCCCAATCGGTGTTGGTGCTGATCGGCACGAGATCGGTTTCGGTGGCCGCTTTCGCCATCGGCCAGCCGACGAATTGCATCTCGCCGGCGCGCATCCGCTGTCCCCAAAGCGCGTTATCGATCGGCCGAATGATAAAATCGACGCCGACATCAGCATAATCGTCGCGGATGAGATTCAGGTTGTCGATCATCGGCAGGCGGTTGTTGGGCACCTCAATGAC
Source organism: Chloroflexota bacterium (assembly GCA_026707665.1). Taxonomy (GTDB): domain Bacteria; phylum Chloroflexota; class Anaerolineae; order Aggregatilineales; family Phototrophicaceae; genus UBA6055. The sequence goes on along the minus strand of JAPOWK010000037.1, from coordinate 19,097 downwards.
AATCGAGAGACGATTGCCGTCCGGCTTAAGTCGGAAGCCATCGCCGTCGCGCTCGGTCAAGCCAATCTCGTCGAGCAATGCATTCGCCCCATCCGGATCATGATCGGTGTAGGCGCGCGCATACTCTTCCTTGTAGTAGCGGGATTCGACGGGCGGCAGTGTCGCTGCCGTTGCCTGACCCTGGCCAAAATACAAGGTGTCATTGACGCGCTCACGATTGATTGCCAATGACATCGCGCGGCGGAAACGCACGTCCTGGTAGAGCTCGCGGTCGACCGGATCCGGGGTGTTCAGGTTGATCCAAAGCGCTGCTTCTGAGATCTGCAAGTCGCCCCAGCGCAAGATTTCGTATTCGTTGGCTTCGGCATTTTCGACATAGAGCGCCATGTCAGCAAAGGTCAGCGCGCGGGCTGCCTGGAAGTTCGGCTCGCCAGCCAGAATGCGCAGCTTCATGACCTCGCCATCGACAACGCGGAAATCGACCCGATCAATGTATGGCAGTTGATTGCCTTCGGTATCGACAGCGAAGAAGTACGGATTCCGCTCAAATACGAAGCGGTCGCCCGGCGGCTCGACAGTTGGCGCCCAGGCCAGCATCGTCGGCAGGCTCGGATTGTTCATGCCGCGGCTGTTGCCGCCCCCAGAGGTATTCCAGCGCAGGTAGAAGAGATCGACCCAGTTCGAGACGCCCGCGTCATCAATTGCCGCCTGCAATTCCTCGGCCGTGACGTGGTTCTTGTGGAATTGCTTCATATAGTGCGACGGCAGATAGGTGTGGAACTCCTTGGTCAGCAGCGTGAGAAACATGCCGTGCGGCTCCGGGAATTTGAAGACGACCGTGAGATCGTCAATCTGCTCAACCGCGCCGACATGGCCATTTGGCGTCCGCATAAAACCGGGCTTCACCGGGCGCAATTCATCGTTGCTGATGACGTCTTCATACCAGAACATGATGTCAGCGGCGGTCATGGGCGCGCCATCCGACCAGCGCAAGCCCTCGCGCAGCTTGATGGTAAATTCCTGGCTGTCATCGCTGATCTCCCAGCTTTCCGCCAGGCTGGGCACAGTCGCGTTCTGGTCGTTATTCCACATCAACAGGCCGATGTCTTGCCAGATCACCAGATTTGACAGACGGCTTATATTGTCGCCGAATGTCAGCCAGGTGCCGCCGTAGACGCCGACTTCTTCTATCGGCTCGACGACCAGCGGATTTGCCGGTAAACGTTCTTCGACTGGCGGCAGTTCCCCATTGGCGACCATCTCCGCCAACGCCGGCGCTTCGCTGTAAGTCATGCCCTGTCCGGCCGAGATAAGCACTGAAAGCAAGGCAACAGACAGAAGCAGAACCGTTACGATACAAAGTTTTCTATACATTCTTGACCTCCAATGAAACTATTAACCTCGCTGCGTCACGCAGCAGCGGCTGCAGAAAGTGTTGAACTCAACTCACCATTTTGCCTCCCCGCAATCTATGCCTCTGTCAATATCGCTCATACAGGTAACTGACGCAGGCGCGCGCCCTAAGCAATCGATATGCACTCATCAGCGTTTGTGCCGCGTTCAACGCATAAAGCGGCTTTTGCCGAGAAGTTTCTAAGATTGTGGCCGGAGCGTGCTGCGGCAAAATCGGGGTGAGGCTGCGTCAGAAATAGCAGACCTGGAATGCGCCCATTCATCTCAACTTCCAAAAAAACTATTCTTGTTTATTCACACAACTTCGTACTGTTACTTTAACTAACCAGCATTGATGTGTCAAAAGATGAGTGAGTCTGCTATGCGGCGCGGCAGTTGACAAGTGCGCTCGGCTAGTTCGTCTTCCCGCCAAAGCCTTCGATAGCGGCGCGCGCCTCGGGCGTGGCGAATGTTCCGCGCCCATCGGGCTGCCACTCGATGGCATCGACCAACTCCATTTCGTCGAGACCGACCAGTTGGAAGCCGCGCGCCTGCAAACCGTCAACGATCGCAGGCAGCGCTTCAATCATCGGCAGCGGGCTAGCGAGACGTCTGGCGTCATCGTCGAATTCCCGGCCGTCGTGCAGATCGATGATGGAGCCGCCAGCTAGTGCAGGCGCCTGTAGCGTGGCGTCGATGATCGCCTGCGGATCGCTCCTGGCGTAATCGGCCGGGTTGACATCGGCATCGACGATTTTCATATCGCGCGACAAAGCGACCGGCGAGTAGAGGCAGGTGAAGAAGTTGAAGTAATGGGCGCGCAGGAAACGCGTCGGGCGGCCGATCAGATTGCCAATGGCGGCTTCGGCGCGGTCAAAATCGCCGAGGTGGGCTTCGTGCAGGTAGCTGTGATTGCCGACGCAATGCCCGCTTTCGACGATGCGCTGGAAGGCCTGGGGAAAACGCTCCACCCACTTGCCCAAGACGAAGAAGGTGCCGCGCGCGCCCCGGCTGTTGAGAATCTCGATCACCTGGTCAGTGCGCGGCGGATTGGGTCCATCGTCGAAGGTCAGCGCCACTTTCATTTGATCGCGCCGTCCGTTCGTGTAGTATTTCAAGGACATCTAGTCACCTCACCATCCATAATTCAAAGCCGCGAAAATCTGTAGGGGCGAGGCGGCGACTCGCCCGTAAGGCGTGGCAGCTGATTCTATGACGCCGCGCCAAGTGATTCAAAGTTGGCCTTCCAAGTCTCGTTCTCTTCGTCCCATGCCTGCGAATAGATGCCCCATTCGCGCCCGTCCGACCAGAAGACCGAGAATGGCTCTTTCTCCGATAGCAGGTCGCTGCTCGGCGCGAACGTTGACGCGCCCGTTTCCGCGTCGATCCGCATACCGCTCAGCGCCAGCAGCAGCGCCCAGCTGGCCATGCTGCGGGCGTAATGATTGCCGCATTCGACCTCGTTCCAGGGGTTGCGCCGAATGCCATCGTGGCGCGCCCGCAGCGCTTCGACAATTTCAATGCCTTCATCGACCCAGCCTTCATAAATGAGATGCGCGGCGACCTGATATTCGATGCCGGTCCAGACTTCGTCAGCGTAAGGGAAAGGCAAGCGCGGGCGACCGCCATGAGGCCAGGTACAGAGCAGCAAGCCGGCTTCATCATTCAAGGCGTAAACACGCTGGCAATTGTCGTGCTCGCTGAGATCGCGCATGAAATTGTGCTCGTGAATCGACTTCAGCGCCGTCTTCACATGATCGGCGGGCAGCAAGTCGCCAAGACCCAACAGCCTGGCGTGCAGTTGCCCCAGCAATTGGTCGGAGAGGCAGCCCTCGCCGTGCTGGTACTTTTGCGCGTCGACATCATCGAGCTTCTGGATGTAATATCCGCCATTCCAGAGCATTCGATCGAGGTTCTCGCTGCCGGTTTGGAAGGCATCGCGACAGCGCCCGCTCAATTCGCCTTCGCCCATTGCCCGCGCCATCGCTTCGACGGCGCGCAAGGCGGCCAAATAGTAAATGCTGCTTAGGGGATTGGGACCGTGAAACTCAATGTCATAAGTATTGTGCTGCACGGCGTCGAGGACGTGATCGTTGTCGGTATCCCAGTAGGCGCTGGCGAAGCCGATGGCGCGTTTGACGCCGTCCCAAATTCCGGCGAGAAAGTCGTCATCGCCGCTCAGTTGCCATTCACGGTAGCCGCGCAGGATCGAGCCCATCTGCCCGTCAACGGCGGCATCCGCGCGCACGGCATCGATGACATTCGCATGGAAGGTACCGTAGCTGCGAAATTTCATCGCGCCGTCGTCAGCCGTTTCCACATTGAATTCGATCTTGCGCATCTCGCGCTCCAGCGAGGGAAAGAGATAGGCGATGGTATAGGCGTAGCTCCAGACGTGAGTGCAAGTGCCGGCGCAGCAGCCCGAGTCGTCGAAGCAGCCTTCCCAGCCGTAGAAGCGGCCGTCCTCCAGCCAGAAGCAGGTCGTGCTGCGTGCCGGTACGATATTGGCGGAAACGGCGTCGAGCACGACTGGGGGCAGCGTACTGCCAAACAGGGCGTCGTGGAACTGGCGCGTCGTCGATTCCAGGCGCGGCAGATTATCCAACGTGTAGCGCGCCGCGCCCCAGGCGTCGTCGAAGCGTGTGGCATAGTGGTTGCGGATGATGCCGACATCGTTTGCGTCGACGCCTATGGCGGGAAGCGCGCGCAGGTCCCAGGCGGCGGGCCGGTTCGGGAAGTGCCAGGTCAACAGAAAACGGAAGCGCTTGCTTTCGCCGGCCTCGAGTCGGTCGACCAAGCCGAGCGAGGCCGCGGCAATGCGCGTGCCCGGCGCGTCATCGGCCGTGTCCTCCAGCAAGCCGTCGTCCTTAAGATCGTCCCAGAAATCATGCAGATAATCCCACCATTCGCCGCGCAGCCAACTGCGCTTGTAGGTCACGCTGTCATGATCGGTGGCGAGGGCGAGGCTGCCATAATGCAGGTCGTCGTCGGCGAGCTCGCTATTGGTCAGCAGCAAGCCGCGCAGGTCGTCGTCTTCGCGGAATCGGTTGACGGGCCTTCCGAATTCGACCCGGGCTTCGTTGCGGAATTTGTCCGGCTGCAGGTTGCCGACCGGGTTAGTCAGCGAGCCGACAAGGGTGAGGTCGACCGGGTCTTCGGTCTGGTTGCAGAGGGTGTAGGTCAGGATAGCGCAGGGGATGCCGGAATCTTCCGGATTGAGCGGCAGCAAGGGCGTATAGGCTTCCAGCGCAACCGAAACCGGCATCCTGTCATCGTGAAACTCGATGCTGGCGAAGGGGTATTGCCCGCGGAAAGTACTGCCTTTGAAACGTGGCAAGCCAGCCAGGCTCATCAAGGGATGGTAACCATGCGAAGGCGTATGCGGCGCTTGAATCGGACCTTCGAGTACGCGCATCTTGGCCTCTTGTCCCGCTTGCTGGCAGCGGAGCGCGAAGAAGGTCAGCGGCAACGTATTGCCTTTCGCCGGCAGGTTGAAGATTTCCCAATCGCGCAATTCGCCGCGCGCGCCCAGCGAGACGTTGCCGGTGCCGATACCGCCCAATGGGAAAGCCAGGGCGCTGGCTGTATGGTCATAGCTTCGGATTCCTTCGTGATGTTTCATCAGTTCACCCTTTGAATGTCACCTATCAAAACCGTCCTGTGACGGACTTCAAGATTTACGCTGGTTCAGGCGCCTTTCAGCCCGCTCAAGGTCACGCCTTCCACCAGTCTACGCTGAAAGATCAAAAAGAATATAAGGACTGGAATCAGGTTCAAGACGATCGCCGCCATGAGCACTCCGGAGTTGGTCACCCCATCCTGACCGCGCAAGTATATCATGCCCAGCGGCAATGTCATCTTTTCAGCCGAATTGATGAAGATCAGGGGCCAAAAGAAGTTATTCCAGGAGCTGTTGAAGGTGAGGATCGCGAGGGTCGCCAGCGGCGGACCGGCGAGCGGCAGCATGACGCGCCAGTATATCTGGAGGAAGCCGGCGCCATCGATTTTCGCCGCGTCCTCCAGTTCATTCGGTATAGTCTCAAAGAATTGCTTGAGCAAGAAGGTGCCGAAGACGCTAGTGGCGTAGGGGACGATGAGCGCGCCCAGATTGTTGTACAAGCCCATCCCGCGGATGATGATGAAGACCGGGATTAAGGTGACGTGCTGCGGTACCATCATCGAAGCGAGGAAAAGAATGAAGATGATCCGCCGGCCGGGGAAGCGCAAGCGGGCAAAGGCATAACCGCCCATACTGCAAGTGATGAGTTGCGCGATCGTCACGCAGCCGGTGACGAAGACGCTGTTGAGGAAAAATCTGAGAAAGTCGACGCGCTCAAAGACGCCATGATAATTGTCCAGACGAAATGCGCTGGGGATTACCGGCGGCGGCAGGGTAAAGAATTCGTGCGGCTGGCCAAAGGAGAAAGACACCGCCCAAACCAGGGGCAAGAACATAATCAGCGATCCAAGCACCAGTGGGAGCGCAAGCACTGCGTTTGCCAGCCAGGCCCGCCAACGGTGTCTCAGCTTGTCTTGCAACTCCGTATCGCTGTACCAGAGCACGACGCTGGTCATCATGGACCTTTACAATCCTTTAGCGGTAAAAGACCCAGCGGTCGCCGAGCCGGACTTGTGTGATGGTCAAGGCCAGGATGATAAAAAAGAGCACGACTGCCATGCTGGCGGCATAGCCCATATTGAAGCTGCCGAATGCCTCGCGATAGAGATACATGACGACGGTCCTGGTGGCATCGCCGGGTCCACCGTTGGTCAAGACGTACATCGACTCGAAAACCTGGAAGGCGCCGATAAGCGCGATGATTAAGGAAAAGAACAGGGACGGTGTCAGCAGCGGGATCGTGATGCGCGTCAGACGAACGCGGCGCCCAGCGCCATCGACCAGCGCCGCTTCATAGAGTTCGCTCGGAATCGCCTGCAAGCCGGCCAGAAAGATCAGTGTAAAAAAGCCGATATGCTTCCAGACGTCAATTAAGACAATGGACCGAAACGCCCAGGTCGATGAGGATAGCCACGGTATCCGCTGAATTCCCAGCCGCGACAGATAATAATTCACCACGCCCGTGCTCTCTTGCAAGAGAAAGCCGAACATCAGGGCGACGACGACAGTCGAGATGACGAAGGGGATGAAGTAGGCGGTGCGCAAGTAGGCTCTCAACCAGCTCCACTTGATGCTGTTGATGCCGATGGCGATAAACATGCCCAGACCAACGTTGCCAGCGGTGGCGAACAGGGCAAAGAGGGCGGTGTTCTTCAATGTTGTCAGGAATAGTTTGTCTTGCGATAGCTCGATGAAGTTGTCCAGACCAACATAATCTGGATCGGAGAAAAAATCCCAATCAAAGAGGGACATGCCCAAGCCAGAAATCGTCGGGATGAGAAAGAAAACCAGAAAGCTCAACAGCGTCGGCAGAATGAAGAAGTAGCCGGCGATTGCTTCCCGTGCCCGTAGGCTGTTGACCCAATTCCAGCTAGCGGTGGCTTGGCGCGCTAAAATGGCAGCCTCCTGCGCTTTGGGCGACCGTACGCTTGTCAGCGTGCTGAACCGCTCGCCCGTTTGAGCGATGCGGCGTACCGCACTGTATTGCAACGCCTATAGACACCTGCGCGACAATGCCACCGCTCACTTAAAATACTTTGCATCCCGCCATCATTAACTCCCCCTCCGGAGGTCAGTGTCTACGCGACCCTGATGCTTCGGGGAGGGGGCCGGGGGGTGGGGTTGGCTGCTCGCAACCTGACCGGGGCGGTGATGAGGCGGCCTGAAATCAACTCCGTGCCGCCTCGCGCTTGACCCGCTAGTTATCGGCGATGACCGCTTCCATATCAGCCTGAATGCTGGCAACCGCCTCTTCAACGCTCATCTCGTTCGCCCAGACTTGCGACATATAGCGATCATGAATTTCCGCCAATTCGGCGAAATAGGGCGCGTTGATAACAGTCCGACCGTTCTCCAACACCTCATAAAATCGCTGATAATTGGCTGGGCTCGCCGCGACCAAAACTGGATCGCTCGCCAGCGATTGGCGCGCCGGGGCGCTCGCCGATGCGAACTCGCCGGAGAGCAGCTTGGACATGACTTCCGTGCTCACCAAGTGCTTGACCATCTCCCAAGCCAAGTCCGGGTGTTGGCTGTCTTTGGTGATGCCATAGCCGTCCGTGCCCCATTGCGAACCAGGGGCAGCCTCGCCGCTCTTGGTGGGGAAGAAGACGACATCATAGTCATCGGCGGACATGCCGGCCGGGATCAGGCGCTGGCGCCCGGCGGGCGAGTCGATCATCATGCCCAACGTGCCGGCGACAAAGGCTTCGCGGAAGTTGAAGGACCCGCTTGGACCGACTCCATGCTCCCAGATCAAGTCGCGCGCGAATTGCAGCGCCTCGATGGACTCTGGACGGCTGTACCAAGGCTCGGTGAAATCTTCGTTGAGGAAGAACGAACCATTGGAGACCAGCCAGGGACCAAGGTGCCAGAGCCAGGCGTTGTGGTGGAAGCCCCAGACATCGTTATTGCCGTCGCCGTCGGTATCTTGGGTTATGGTGGTGGCGTATTCCAGGAAGTCATCCCAGGTCCAGTCCGGCGGCGGTTCGGGCAGTCCGGCGGCTTCCAGGACCGCTTTGTTGTAATAGATCAGCGTGGTGTTCCAGGCGAAGGGGAGCAGATACTGCTGGTCATTCCAGCGCAGCCCCTCAAGCAGCTTGGGATTGGCATCGTCCAGGAATTCCTGTATGTCGGGGTCGCTCTCGAGGAAGGAATCCAGCTCCCGCAGGACGCCGCGTTCGGCCATCAAGGGAACCGCTTCGATCGCATTCCAGATGACATCGACTTGCTCGCCACCTAGCATCGTGGTGACGATTTTCTGCGTGTAATCACCCCAACTGTCCAATGGCACCGGGATATAGTTGATCGTGACATTGGGATGCGCCTCGAGGAATCCCTCGAAGTATGCTTCCCATTTCTCCTGCGGGGCGAAAGAACCGTATACAAAGCCAAGAGTCACTTCGTCCTGCGCCGGCGTTATTGCCGTTGTCGTGGCGAGGATAACCAGAGCCATAATCAGCATGGAACGTTTCAGTATGCTCTTCATTTTTGACCTCTCTCGTTAGCTAATGGTGTCGTTCTGATTGCAGCAAGCTTGTCAATTTAACGCGGTCTGATCTTTAAGCTGTCTCCTTCCTCCAGCTTCGCGACAGAAAACCGTCGGCGGGCACCCGAATCTGTCCGCAAGATTGCCGCCCACGCTGTGCAGAATAGTAGCGAATTTGCCCGCCTGCGGCAAGCAACGTCGGGTGGACCTCACAATGCGGAAGCGCGTCTGTTGTGAGTTAGCGCTTGTCCTCCAGGAATTTTTGACGAGGGCAAGATGACGCGTTACTATCACGACGGCGTTGGCGTCGGGCGGAGGCTCGTCGTATCCGCTTTGGCGGAATGCCTGTTCCCGTTCAATAGGAGAAAGGCAACAGCTATCGAAGATATGAAACAATAACGAATCGAAAGCTCAATAAGACTTGAAAATGAAGGAGTAACTGAAATGAAAAGCATCAAAGCGATATTGATTGTGCTCGCGCTGGCTTCACTCTTCCTGCCGCTCGTTTCGGCGCAGGATTCAATCCCGCTGACAGACCCGGAGACGGGCGCGCGCCCCTGGGAAGGCAAGGAACTGCGCATCCTCAACACCGAAGTCGTGCCCATTCTGGCTTATCAGCACGAGATATTGGATCCGCTCTACGAAGAAGCCTCGGGCGTCACGCTGATCTATGAAAACGCGGCGCACAGCGATGTGTTGCCTCGCATCCAGACGACTTGCGCGGCTGGCGGCGATGACTTTGACATCATGTTTGTCGAAGATGGCTGGGCGGGCGCATTGGCGGCGCTGGGCTGCCTGGAAGAGTTGGACCGCTTCTATCTGGCGGCGCCGGGCGATTCGCATCCGGAAGATTTCACCACCCGCGCCTTCGGCACCGTGGCGATGGCGAAAGAAAAATGGGTCGGCATACCGACGCTGGTCGCTGTTGGTATGTTCGCCTACCGCACCGACCTCTTCGAAGACGCGGACGAGCAAGCGGCTTTCATGGAGCAATACGGGCGTGAGCTGACCGTGCCTGCCACCTGGGACGAGTTGGCGGAAGTCGGCGAATTCTTCACCCGGCCCGACGACGAATTGTATGGCTTCAACTACCGCTATGGCACGCCGAACAATATCCTCTTCGATTACATGATTCACTTCGGCTTCTCGCGCGGCGTCGATTTCTTCGACAGCGAATTCAATCCGCTCTTTGATACCGAAGCGGCTATCGATACAGCGATGTTCTTCGCCGGGCAGGACTTCCTCGGCTTGCAACCGCCGGGGCGCGAGTCCTTCCAATTTGGCGAAGTGATGCAGAATTTCGCCCAGGGCAAGGTGGCAATGTATGGCACGGAAAGCTGGGCGATCCCGCTCTTGCTGGATCCGGACGCGTCAATTGTCGCCGGGGAGACCGGCTTCGCGCCGGTGCCCGGCTGGATGAATCCGGAAACGGGCGAGGTTCAGTCGGCGCTGCTCTCGGCGGGACCGGCTTATATGATCAACGCCCACATTTCCGAGGAGCAGAAACAGATCGCCTGGGATTACTTGCAGCTGGCGCACGGGAAAGCCTTCTCGCGCATTCTGGCCGATCAGACCGGCGCCGGGCATCGCATCTCGGTGCTGACCGATCCCGATCTGGTCGCGAAGTGGCCCCATCTGACGGCGAACTACGAAGCGGCGAAAGTCGGCATTGGGCGCCCGGCGGAACCCTGGTGGCCCGAGGCGGAGAATGCCATCGGCCGCGCTTTGCAAGAGGTGGCCGCCGGCGGTGATGCGGCGACCCTGATGGTGGACGCCAACAATGACATCCGCGAAATCGTCGAAGACGCCGGCTACTATGACGAAGGGCTCACCTACGTTTCGGTCGAACAGCGCGAGGATTTCGTCTGCGCGAAGCTGGCCGAACTCGGTCTGGAACACGACGAGTGCATGTAGGGAAGAACTACCGTCCCTTAAGGTATTCGGAATAGGCCCTGGATTTAGGCAATCGTGTCAATTGGCAAAGGGTCAACCACCGGCTGACCCGTACAAGAATCGTCAATGTAGAAATCTGTAGGGGCGAGCCGGCGGCTCGCCCGTCAACATATAACAGATGTCCAAATCGTACCGGTCGGACAACTCGAACCGCTCCTTCTCAACCCGCCTCTACCAGCTGACGCAGCGGCAGCGGCACTGGTTTTTCATCGCGCCGGCGCTGATCATTCTGCTGTTAGTGGTGATATACCCCATCATCTTCTCGACTGGCGTTTCCCTGTTTCGCGTGACCTTCGCCTCGCAGTCCCGTCCCTTTGTCGGCTTGCAGAACTTCGAGCGCATGCTGGGCAACGACGACTTCATTCAGAGCGCGCTCAACACGCTCTATTATGTGGTCTTCTCGGTTTCCGGCTCCTTTCTGCTGGGCTTTGCCGTGGCGCTGCTCATCCGCCGCGTGACCGCGGGCAAAGAACTCCTGCGCCTGATCCTCATCATTCCCATTACCATGGCGCCCATCGTGGTCGGGCTGATGTGGAACTGGATGCTGGACCCGCTCTTCGGGCTGGTCAACTGGTTTCTCGGTTTGTTGGGCATCCCCGGGCAGACGATGCTGGCGCAGGCGAGTACGGCGCGGCTGACGGTCGTGCTGGTGGATATCTGGCAATGGTATCCGCTGGTGTTTCTCATCATTGAGGCGGGCATGGCGACCTTGCCGCGTGCGCCCTTTGAATCGGCGCGGCTGGAAGGCGTATCGTCCTGGATGATCTTCCGCCGCCTCACGCTGCCTATGCTGCGCCCGGTGATTTTGGTGGCGCTGCTGCTGCGCACCGTCGACGCCTTCCGCACCTTCGATATCGTTCGCGTCATGACCGACGGCGGACCTCACCTCACCACCGAGACGCTCAGCCTGTACCTATACCGCACCGCTTTCACATTCAGCAAGCTGAGCCGGGCGGCGGCCGGTTCTATCCTGATGCTGCTCTTCATCGGTCTGATTTCCGCCCTGATGTTCCGCTACCTGTATCGCGATGTTGAAGTGGGTTAGCCGATGCGGGCGCGGGCAGGCACGTGCAAATGGCGACCTATGGGATAAGGAATGACTAAACTCAAATTGAAGCACCGAGTACACCGAAAGCAAAGAAACACGAGAGAATTTGCACGGACAGTTTTGTGATTGCCACTGTTTACGGCTTATGACGGTAGCGCATGCGGATCGCAAGACGAAAAGGCTTAACTCTCTGTGTCCTCAATTGAACTCGGTGAACTCGGTGGTAAAAGCAAATTGATAGGTTTACGATGATGCGCGTGCCGACCAGCGAACGCGTCCTTGCCTATGTCATCTTGATCGTGATGGCGATCCTGGTCATCGCGCCGGTCTTGGCGGGCAGCATCACCGCTTTCAAGCCGCAGATCATTTGGGTCTCGAGCCCGCCGACCTGGATCTTCGAGCCGACGCTGGAAAACTTCGAATTCGTCTTCTTCACGCGCAAGGGCTGGGTTTACTTGCGCAACAGCTTGATCATCTCGGTCGGCTCGGTAGCGATCGCGCTGCTTTTGGGCGTGCCAGCCGCTTATGCCTTCGCCCGCTTCCGTTTCCGCAGTTCCAAGGCTCTGATGCAATGGCTGATCTCGCTGCGCATGATCCCGCCCATCGTGGTCGGATTGCCTTTTTATGCCATGTTCCTCTATTTGGAACGCGGATTGGGCATTGGCTTGCGCGATACCTTTCCCGGCCTCATCATCACTTATCAGACTTTTCTCTTGCCGCTGGTCATCTGGATGATGCGCGGCTATTTTGCCGAATTGCCAGCGGCCATGGAAGAGAGCGCCATGGTAGAGGGTTATACCCGTCTGGGCGCACTCTGGCGCGTCGTGCTGCCTGTGGTCTGGCCTGGCATCGTGGCCACCGCGATCCTCAATTTCATTTTCGCCTGGAATGAATTCTTCCTGGCGTTGATCCTGGCGGGCAACCGCACCAGCACCTTGCCGATGACAGCCGGCACCTACATCGTACGCACGCGCGTGGAGTGGGGCAATCTCTTCGCGGTCAATCTGATCATCATGGTACCGGTCATCCTGCTGACCATCGCCTTGCGGCGGCAGTTGGTGAAAGGGCTGACATTTGGGATTTTGGAATAGAAACTCAACCCCCACCCCAAACCCCTCCCCGGCGGGTCAGTGTCGGCGGGTCAGTGTCTACGCGACCCTACGCGACCCCATAAAGAGGGAGGGGCATTATTCGCGCATAGATCCAGCTCTTTCGCTCCCCTTCCCTAGCTCGCTGGTGCGCGTAGACACTGCACTTCGGGAAGGGGCCGGGGGATGGGGTAGAAATTAAGAATAGGCAGCATTCATGAAAGTCGTACTGCAAGACCTGGTCAAACGCTTCGCCAATTCGGATCGCGCGGCTGTCAACAAGATCAATCTGGTCATAGAAGAAGGCGAGTTGGCGGTTTTGCTGGGACCATCCGGCTGCGGCAAGACGACGACCTTGCGCATGATCGCCGGCTTGGAGCAGCCCGACAGCGGCCGCATCACCATTGCCGAGCGTGACATCACCGATCTGGCGCCCAAGGATCGCCGGGTAGCGATGGTTTTTCAGAACTTCAGCATGTACCCGACCATGAATGTCTATGACAACATCGCCTTTCCCCTGCATGCGGTCAAGATGAAGCGCGGAGAGATCGACCGCACCGTGCGCGAGGTGGCGGCGCTGGTGAACATCGATCATCTCTTGGGGCGCAGCGTTCGCCAGGTCAGCGGCGGCGAGGCGCAGCGGGTGGCGCTGGCGCGGGCGATGGTGCGCCGTCCCGAAGTCTTTCTGATGGACGAGCCCTTGAGCAATCTGGATGCGAAATTGCGCGTGCAGCTGCGCACCGAAATCAAGCGCCTGCATCAGGATACGGGCACGACTTTCATCTTCGTCACGCACGATCAGGAAGAGGCGATGACGCTTGGCGACAAGATTATCGTGATGAACAATGGCGATATCCAGCAAGTGGGCAGTCCGCACGAGGTCTTCTTCGCGCCAAAAAATGCCTTCGTCGCCAATTTCGTCGGAACGCCCAGCATGAACATGTTGCCGGGCGCGGTTTCCGGCGATAATGGCGGCGGGTATCGCCTTCAACTCCCCGGGTTTGAATTGTCGCTGCCGGCGCGCTTCCACGATGGCTTGGCCAGAATGGCGGGAAAAGGCGTCATCTGGGGCATCCGGCCCGAAGCGATCAGGCTGGTGGCGGAAGCGGGCGAGAATACCGTTAGCGGCGAAGTAGAACTGGTGGAAGCGCTGGGCAGCCGCGACCTGATTTTCGTCCGCGCCGCCGAGCAACTCTTTGGCGTGATCGTCGACGCGCAAGAATCAGTCGCGGTCGGCGCGCCCTGCCATCTGCATTTCGCCGGCGGGCAGATGCATCTGTTCGACGCCGAAAGCGAGCGCTCGCTACTAAACGATTGCGGGTAAGCTGATGCTCATGACTGCTGCAAAAGAGGAAGATCCCAAGACTATCGACAACTTGTAGGGGAGAGCCTTGGCTCGCCCTCCTATGACGATTTTGCCCATGAACGCATAGAAACGAGGACAACTTGAATGCCATCGAACTGAAAGCGAAGTGGCGGCGCGGCGAGCCCAGCCCGGGCATGTGGCTCAGCCTGACGGATATCACCGTCGCTGAGATGATTCGCGATGTCGGGCTGGATTGGGTTGCCATTGACACCGAGCACACCGCTATCGACCTGCAAACCTTGCAGAATCTGCTGATCGCTCTGGGCGACACGCCGACCATCGCGCGCGTGCCGAGCAATGACGCGGTTCAAATCAAGCGTGTGCTGGATATGGGCGCCGACGGCGTCATCGTGCCGCATATCTACAGCGCCGAAGACGCGCGCCTGGCTGCCGCCGCCTGCAAGTATCCGCCGCTGGGCATTCGCGGCACCGGCCCCCGCCGCCCCAGCCGTTACGGTCTTGATGAGAAAGAATACCTCGCCGTCGCCAACGACTCGACCATCGTTGTCATCATGATCGAGACCGTCGGCGCGGTGGAAGATTTTGATGCCGTGCTGGAAGTCGAAGGCTTGGACGCCTGTATGATCGGCGCGGTTGACTTGAGCGCGAGCATGGGTCTGCTGCCGGAATTCGATGATCCGCGCGTCATTGCAGCGATTGACCAGGTGGCGGCGAAGGCGCGCGCTGCCGGCATGCCTCTGATATCGGGCCGCTCGCCTGACCCAGACGAAAGCAGCCCCTTCGGCTGGAAGAATCTGCTGAAACAGGGCTTGCATATCATCCCAATCGCATCCGATCAGGGTCTTATTCTAGCGGGCGCGCGCGAGATGCTGGCTGTCTTTCGCGCCCATGCAGCCAATGGAGTTTCGTAATGCCACGAATGAAAGTAGAGCGACTGCGGGCGCTGGGAACAGCGATATTGAATGCCCTGGGCTCGCCGCCGGAGCGCTCCGCCTGGGTGGTGGAAACGCTGCTGCGCGCCAACCTGGCCGGGCACGATTCGCATGGTTTCATGCGCTTGCTGCAATATGCCGAGTTCGCGCGCGAAGGCTACATCGACATGTCAGCCGAAGTCTTGCCGCGCCGCGAGCTGGGCTCGACCGCGCTGCTGGATGCGGGGCGGACCTGGGGACAGGTCGCCGCCAAAGTCGCCATGGAGCGGGCGATAGAGATCGCGGCGCGGCAAGGCATCAGCATGGTGGCGCTGGTGAACTGCCCCCATATCGGGCGGCTGGGCGAATATGTCATCATGGCGGCGGAGCGCGACATGATCGGCGCCGCCTATGTCAATTCCCAAACCGGCGGAAACGGAAACGTAACGCCTTGGGGCGGGATCGAAGGCCGATTCACGCCCACTCCCCTGGCTTTCGCCGCGCCCAGCGGGATGGAATGGCCCGTTCTGGTCGATATCACTGCTTCGGTCATGCCCGAAGGCAAGATCCGCGATCACTTTTTTCGCGGCGCCCAATTGCCGGAGAATGTGATCATCGACGGGGACGGGAATCCCAGCCGCGACCCAAAAGACTTTTATGGACCGCCCGCTGGCGGGCTCTTGCCGCTTGGCGGGCCCGTCGGGCATAAGGGCTACGCGCTGGGCGTGATGATCGAAATCTTGGCCGGCGGCTTGAGCGGCGCCGGTTATGTCAGCGAGGCGGCCGCGACGCACGGCAATGGCGTACTATTCCAGGTGATGAACATCGCCGCCTTTGAAGACATTGCCGATTTCAAGCGGCGCACCCGCGAGCTCATCGCCCATACGAAATCAGCGAAGCCGCGCGAAGGCGTCGACGAAGTGCTCTTCCCGGGCGAGCCCGAATACCGCAGCGCCAAACAGCGCTCGCGCGACGGCATCGAGCTGCCGGAACGATTGTGGCGGGAATTCAATGAGCTGGCCGCGGAACTCGGCGTGGAAGCATAAGGAGATTGGGCGATGCGTCTGTGCGGCAACTCCATCACATTTCAGGACTACACGGCCGAAGAGGCTTGTCGGCGCTTGGCGGCGGCCGGCTGCAACGCGGTGGAAATGTGGCCGCCGCATTTGGCTGGCTGTCGTACGCCCGCGCTGCTGAAACAATTCCGCGAATTCGCCGCTGAGTTGGGATTGGAACTCTGGGGTTACAACGCGGTCGGCGCTGATTATTTTCAGCCTTTTGGCTCGATTGCGAACTACAACCGGACGTTGGCGGGCTTAAAGGCGGACGTCGATCACGCTCTGGAGTTGGGCGTGGCCGATGTCATGGTCTGGGAAGGCCGGCGCCCGCCCGATAGCGACATCCCTGATGCGGATCTGCTTGCGGTGCTGGTTGCGCTATTCACCGAGGCAATCGATTACGCCGGGCCCAAAGGCGCTCGCTTCACCACCGAGCCGCATCCCTTCACCCTGGGCATGGATAACGACTTCATGAAGCAGCTCTGCGACCAGCTGGATCGCGCGCATTTCGGCGTGCTTTTCGACTTCTGTCATTATGGCGTCGGTCAACCCGAAACCTATGTGGATGCGATCTACGATTTGGGAGCGCGGATCGAGCACCTGCATTATTCCGATACCGATGGCTTCACCAGCGAGCTGCATTACCCGCCGGGCAAGGGCGCGCTCGATTTGGCGGCGATGAACCGGGCGCTGAAGGAGATCGGTTTCGCAGGCACGTCGACCCTGGATATGTACGGCTATCCGGTGCCCGAACAGGGCTATCTTTGGGGTCTGCCGGTTTATCGCGAGGCCCTGATCGAGATCGGCATTGCCAGCGAGGTCGGCGAATGAAAGCGGCGCTTCTGCATGAACTCGGCCAGCCGCTGCGGATCGAGGACGTGCCACAGCCGGAGCCGGGCGCGGGCGAGGCTCTGGTTCGTGTGTGCGCCTGCGGAATTGATGGCACCGATCTGAAACTGCTCGATGGCTTTGGTTACCAGCCGGAATTGCCTTTCATTATGGGACATGAGGTCGCTGGCGAGCTTGTGGCGGTCGGCGCTGGCGTCTCGGAATTCGCGCCCGGTGATCGCGTCGCCGTTTACAACTTCATCACCTGTGGGAGTTGCATCTTTTGCCGCAGCTTTCGCGATCAGCTTTGCCTCAATATGGGCGGCATCGTCGGTGTGCTCAACTTGCCTGGCGGCTATGCCGAATACGTCTGCCTGCCAGCGCAGCAGCTCATACGACTGCCCGACGCGGTGAGTTACACCGATGGCGCGACCTGCTGCGACGCCGGCATGACCGCTCTGCACGCCGTGGACCGCGCTGATGTGACCGTTGGCGACATTGCGCTGGTGATCGGCGTCGGCGGCGTCGGCTCCATCGTGACGCAGCTGTTGGCTGTGGCGGGCGCTGAGGTAATCGCGACTGATATTGACGAGACCAAAGCGGAATGGGCGCTGGAGCAGGGCGCGTCCCATTTCGTAAGCGCGGCTCGCGATGCGCTAATTTCGCAGGTACAGCGTTTGACCGAGAGCCGGGGAGTCGATCGCGTGATTGACGTGGTCGGTTTGGAAAGTACGATGATTGAGGGCTTTGCCTCGCTGCGACCTGGCGGACGCCTGGTGGTCGTCGGTTATACACCCGAGTTCTTCCCGCTATCGGGAAAGGAATTGGCGCAGAATGAAAAGGAAGTCATCGGTACGCGCGCGGGCCGGCGGAACGATCTCAGCCGCTGCCTCAAGCTCTACGCGAGCGGCGCGTTGCGCTCCATCGTTCAGCGGACGATTCCGCTCGCCCAGGTCAACGAAGCGCTGGCCATGCTGCGCGCGGGCGTCACCGGCCGCATCGTCTTGACTTATGAATGAGCCGCTACAGTGAAAACTGTAGGGGCGACCTATCAGGTCGCCCGCCTTCACCTCCAACTTCTGAATGAGGAGAACAGATTATGGAAAAGCTCGTTATCACCGTCACTTGCGATACGACCTTGACCTATCCACATAATCCGAACGGACCGAAGCCGGACAACCCCAGGGGCGTCGCCGATGAATACGTACGCGCGATAGACGCGGGCGCCTCCATCTGCCATGTGCACGGCTCTTATGTCAGCGATACCGAGATCCAGCCCGATGGCCGGCTGCTGCAGATCCCGATCATGGATGGCTGGGCGGAGATTTCGGAACGCATCCGCGAGACAGGCGAGGCGGTCTTGCAGTTTGGCCTGGCGAGCATCCGCCTGGAGCAGAAGATCGAGCTCTGGCAAAAGCTCAAACCGGATATGAGCTCGATCAATTTCGACTCTCATGACGAGTATTTCCAGCCGGTGCCGGAGCATCCGCCGGCCGGTTACTGCTATTCCATTCATCCCATTTCCGAGCTGCGGGAATACGCCCGCCTGGCGAATGAGAATGATGTCAAGCTTGAGATTGAATGCTTCAGCACGGGCGCCTTCTGGGCGATTGAAAAGGTGCGCGCTGGCGAGTTCTGGGTGGGCGACCGGCGCGAAGACGAGCTCGACTTGCTGCCCGATCCTTTGTGGGGGACATTATTCTTTGGCTGGCCTGGCCAAAGCTGGACGCCGCCATCAGCCAAGGGCATTCAGTTCATGGTCGACCATTTGCCTGACAATATGAACTGGAGCATGAGCTGCATGGCGCCCGAGGTCTACTGGTCGGTCATCGCCCACGCCATCGCCATCGGCGGTCATGTGCGGGTCGGCATGGAAGATTGCCCTTACATCGAAAAAGGCGTCTATGCCCAAAGCAATGCCGAGTTGGTGGAACGGGCCGTCCGCATCGCCAACGAGGTCGGGCGCGAGATCGCCTCGCCCGAAGAGGCGCGCCAGATCACCGGCTTGACGGGATAACCTCTCTACAGCGCTGTATCTGTAAGGCTTGTCCGGTACTGGGCCATGCTTTTTCGCCGGATACACCCCATCCCCCCAACCCCCTTCCCGAAGGTCAATGTCGGCGGTCTGTGTCTACGCGACCTACGTGACCCAGCAAGCTAAGGAAGGGGGAGCACTCCAGCCGTGCGCTCGGAACTACGAGCTTCTGACTGTCACGGCGCCGAATATCCCAATTCTGCCGTCGAGTCACCCTTCCCTAGTTCACTGGGGAAGGGCCGGGGATGGGGTAAGATGTACGAAAAACAGGCTTTCTGCAGTACCGGACAAGCCTTGTAGGGGCGCCCTATCAGATCGTCCGTTGCCACGAGAGCGATTTCAGAGAGACCT
>JAPOWK010000161.1 GCA_026707665.1 Chloroflexota bacterium | reverse complement strand
TGAAACAGGCAAAGCATTTTGCGTGGGCGGCGGCTGTGCCGGGCGTGTGTCTACAAATGCGACACGATCTAGGAATGCAGTTTTCTCTGAAACCTCTGTGTCGTCTGTGTTCAAAATGAATGCCAGCGATTTCCCCATCTTAAGTCGGTCTTGCGAATCGCGACTCGCTTGGTTATACTGCCTGATACCTTGCGGGCATAGTTCAGCGGTAGAACATTTCCTTGCCAAGGAAAAGGTCACGGGTTCGAATCCCGTTGCCCGCTCAGGCGAGCCAATCACCACGATTGGTTTTTCTGTGGCGATTTCGCCAGTTGCCAGTGTTGACAAGTAAGATGCGTAGACGCGGTGGCGTCCGTAGCTTCGTGCGCCGGCGAGTGTGCGCGGGCTGCATCCGAGACTTCAAGAAGGAGAATGAGCGTTGTATCAAGTTGCTGAATCATCGGAATTGCTGGAAGACGCTGAATTGGTGATCGAGGTCTTGAGCGAGAAAGAAGACGTTCAACTGGACTATTCGGCCGATTCGATTTCCTGGCTGGATGCCTATATTGATGAGCATCGCGCGAAGCTCGACGCTGGCGACAAGTCGGTGCTGCGCGAAAAGCTGGGCGCTTTTCTGGGCGAGTCAATCCGGCACAATTTCGGCGGGCGCTGGGTCAAAGCGGGCGACGGCAGTTGGATGATCCGTTTCGACGAAGAGCGTCAGGCGTCGCCTTTTGATATCATCGGCGAGCATTTGGAACACCACGCTTCGCTGTCGCAAGCGATTGAGCACTTGCCCGATCTCATGGTGCAGCGCCACAATTGAGCGGCGCGTTTAGACGAGAAGCCCTTGGGGGGCGGCGTGAAGGCGTCGCCCCTTTTTGTTTTCCTTTTCCACACGTTGCTTTCGGATGCGGGCGACCTGATAGGTCGCCCCTACATGGCTTGTCCGATACTGGGCCACGCCATCTCGGCGGTTACACCCCATCCCCCCAACCCCCTTCCCCAGCGAGCTAGGGAAGGGGGAGCGCTCTTGCAGCGCGCTCGGTATCAAGTGATTCTGACGAAAAGGAGCCCGAATTTCCCGATTCTGCCGTCGAGTCACCCTTCCCTAGTTCACTGGGGAAGGGCCGGGGATGGGGTAAAATGTACGGAGAACAGGCCTTCTGCAATACCGGACAGCCCCTACACTCCGCGTTTTAGTCCGGGAGCCGCTAGCTGTAGTTGTAGGCGTTTGCGGCGTAATCGCGGGCGCTGCCGGCCACCACGGCGAGGGCGATGCCGCGGGCGGCGGCGCGTTCTTTGGCGCCGGCCACTTCATTCTTGAGCAGCTGCAGTTCGCGGTTGTCCGGGTCGTAAGTCAAGCCGTCGCTGATAAGCAATTCGGCGATTGAGGAGAGGAAGAGGTTGCGCATCATCAGGCTGACCAGGTCAGCGATGACGCCGACAATATCGTCGCGGTTCTGCGCTTCATAGGCGACGTGCAGGGCTTGCCGCAAGCGGGTCAAGGCTTCGGGCAATTTGTCCGCCCGGATGAGAATCTGACCCAGGTGACGCAACTGCCGGCCTTCCAAGGCGCGGTCGTTGATCTCGCGCGCGATGTACAGCGCCGAGGTGTGGAAGTTGACCGCTTCGCTCCAGCGCTCCAATTTGACGTTGACTTCGCCCAAGCCGCGCAGCACCTGCCCTTCCATATCGCGCTTGCCCTGCTGCTTGAAGCGGTCGTTGGCGTCTTCCAGCATTTCGATTGCCCGGCGCGATTCATCACTCTCGAGGTAGGCCATGCCCAGCTTGTAGAGGATCAAGGCTTCGTTCTGCAAGTCATCGCGATGGCGCGCGTTCCTCAGGGCGTTCTCGTACGCTTCAACCGCGATGGCCGCTTCACCAAGCTCCTTGTGCGCGTCGCCGCGGGTGACTTGCAGGAACATCTCGGCTTCATAATCCGCGAGTTCCTCCGCCAGGTGCAAGCCGCGCTGGACGTGCGCCAGGGCGGAAACGGCGGAATCACAGCGGACGAGCAAACCGGCCAGCATGTCGAGCGTCGCCAGGATGCCTTTATTGTCTTCCTGCTTTTCATGAATGGCCAGGATCTCGTTGTAGGTCGAGACCGCTTCCCCCTCGCGTTGCTGGTCAATCTGCACCTTGCCGACCGCTTCCAGTATTTGCAGCACACGCGGCGTATCTTCATGCTGGCGGGCGAAGGACAGCGCCGTCCGCAGCTTGACTTGCTCGATGGCTTGTGGTGTGCTCTGGTTGCTGACCAGCAGGCCGGCGAGCATATCCAGCGTTTCCAGCACGCCGTCTTTGTCTTCGCTGTTTTCGTAAATTTCCAGCACATCGCTGTAAGTGGCGATGGCTTCTTTCTCGCGGCCCTGGGTGATCTGCATGCGAGCTATCGCCTTGAGAATCTGCAGTTGACGCGCGGTTTCATTGTTCTGGCTGGCGACGTTCAAGGCGGTGCGCAATTGGTCGATATTGACCGATTGCAAGTCTTTGTCGTCGATGGCCATAAAGGTCGAGTCATCGGCGGAGACCGTCTGCGGCGCCATTTCCTCGTCTTCATCTTCAGCCGCGGGCGGTTCGGCGTCGCTGTCTTCCCAGGGCGGCTCGTGGTCATCGTCGAGCAGCGTCAAGTCGTCGCCCTCGGCGGCGCCCCCCGCTTCCGCCACGACGACCGGCTCCGGTTCGGGGACTTCTTCCGGCAGGTCTTCAAACTCGAGGGCGTCGCCGTCACGGATGGCGCGCAGCCGCATCAACTCGTAACCGTAACCAGCTTCTATGAGCTGGGCGTCGACCGGGCTGAGCGATTCCGCGATATCGCCCGCCAGCTCGGCGTCTTCGTTCTGCGCCGCCCATTCGGCGGTGGCGACGAGATTCTCCATCTCAACTACGAGACGCATGATGAAATCGTCGGTCCCGCCGTGCACATCGAGATAGTCGCGCGTGGTATCCACAATATCGACGCGGAGCCCATCAAGACGATCGCGTTCGAGCGCCCAATCTCGGAGATAGTCGCAGGCCAGCGGATGCAAGCGATAGTAGGCTTGGCCGAGGCGTTGGAAGCGTTCCACCAGGAAGAGGCGCGAGAGGATGGTCATCGACATATCGATTGACTCGGTGGCGATACCACTGAGCAGATTAAGAAAGGCGACTGAAGCCTCGCCCCTTGTGGTCGCGCAGAGGAAGAGCAGCAAGTCGCGCAGTCGTTCGTTTAAGCCCGCGAAGCTGATGCTCAACGCCGCCATCGCCGCTTGATCGTCATGGCTTTCGAGCGCTTCCGCCAAGGTATCGCTGAAGTCGGCGGTTGATTGTCGAGCGATGATCATGCTGCGCGCGGTCAGCGCCAGGGGGAAGGCCTGATGCTTGAGCTGCGCGGCGATGACCTGGATGGCGACATCATCTTTATCATCCTTGATGCCGGCTTTCTGCTTGAAAAGGCGGACGGCGTCGCCCTCGGCCAGGTTGCCAATCGCCTGGTTGCGCCAATCGCCATCCGCCAGCGGCGCGGCGCTGGTAACTACCAATGGGACATCGGCGGCGCAGCGCTTGACAAAAGGCGCGAGCACGCGCGAGTCAATCTCGCCGTCCAGCACCAGCAGCGGCTGCTGCTCGCTCAGGAGCGTATTCACGGCGGACGCTCCCGTCAGTGGATTGTCCGCATTGCAGACTTCGATTTCGCCGTAAGCGCGCGCGATGCGGACGATCAGCTCAACCAGTGGCGGATCATTGATGCTCAGCCACAGTACGGGCCGGTCGTGCTGCTGCAAGTAGACATTGGCGATGGTGGCGGCGACGGTGGTCTTGCCGGTGCCGGCGGCGCCATGGAGGACCAGCTGCTGGCTTTGGCGCAGGCGCAGCAGAAGCGCGCGAAGCAACTCGTCGCGGCCAATGGGCCGGCCGAGGCGGCGCAGCGGCAAGTCCGCCACTGACGTGACCGCCGCTTCAAGGGGTGGAAATTCCGCCATAAGTCCCCCGTGAGTGCGATTCTTCGCAAAGTCCGGTAAATCAAGATTCAGTATATAGGGACATTGGGATTCGGACAATCAAACTGGGCGCGATAACGGGGCTGGGTTCCGCTGTTGTAGAGCGGGCTGGCGGGGGTGAGCTGGCGCTTGAATATCGGAGGCGGCGACACTATAATTCTTGGCTGTTTGGGCGCGTGGCGCAATGGCAGCGCAGTTGACTTTTAATCAATTGGTTGCAGGTTCGAGTCCTGCCGCGCTCATTCAAATTTTCGTGATTAATCTAGGAAATTGACGATTCGCGTCGCCAGCGCGTCTAAGTCGTTCAGCTGGCATTCCCATATAGTATCTGTTTGCCATCCGCTTTCGTGAAGCAAAGACAGATTTCGTCTGTCACGTTCGCTGTTTCGTTCGATTTTGGATACCCAATACTCGCGATTTGTTTCCGGAATCCTTACCTTCGCACAGTTGGCATGATTGTGCCAAAAGCAGCCGTTCACGAAAATGACCTTGCGCCGTGATGGGAATACTAAGTCGGGTCGACCAGGTAGATCCTTGCGATGTAGCCGATAACGGAAACCCAAGCCGTGTACTAACCGACGAACCTTGAGTTCGGGTTTTGTGTCTTTCGACCGTACGCGCGCCATGATTCGGCTGCGTACTTCGGGGGATACGTTATCCGTCACTAGATGAATTCAATCCAGTTCTGATCGAATCCCACATAACTGATTATGTCTTCAGGATCCAGCAATGGCACGTTCGGTACTATCTTAAAGCGGCGCGCGGACGGCGGAACATCGCGTAGAACCGTGAACTGACTGCCGTGAAACTGCCAAGTGAATTTATGCGTACCCGTAATCTTATGGTGGCCCGCCAAATTGTTCTTAGCAGTATATGACCACTCGTATTCTTCTGGGACAAATCGGACTGCTTCCTCTTCGAATAACACGAATTCCCTAGTTTCAATATTGCGCACAAGTACCACCACCCTTAAATCATCGTGCTCGCCTAATGCTTCATTCACTCGAGCGTTCCAGATTTCAAGTACTGCGCGCCCAGTTAAAGAAATGTCAGCGTGAGCGTTTTCAAGTCCTGCGGAATAGTCTGGGGAATTCCTGCCCGAAATTAGTCTCAACCGCTCCTTGGTTAATGGCGTCTTGTCTTTCACCGTTTTCACGGACCATGCGCAACCGTTCCATTCAACATCCGCTACGCCGAGCGGTCGCGCTCTGTGTACTCCGCCTATACTGTTGGCAAAAATCGTACCGAAGTCGTTGCCCTCGAGATCTCCCATCCCTATGGCCAAGCGATGCACAATCTGTTTCGCCATCGCTTCGACAACGAAATCAGGGATCTCGCCTAGAGGGTAGGGATCGTTACGACGCGGACGGTTTCCCCGCAAACGAATGTTGCTCAACGTGAGATACCAACCTTTCTATTACTGCCTGCACCATCGGAACTGGCACGGCATTGCCTGTCTGTTTTCGCGTTTGCGCGTCTGTGCATACAATTTCCCAATCGTCCGGGAAGCCTTGCAATCTCAACTGTTCACGCGGTGTCAAGCGCCTGATACCGTCGACGAGTAAGTAATTGTGAGACGCGCCAGCCCGCAACGCGCAAGACCACTCATGACTTGACACGTTTCCGCCCTTGTTTTCGTGCCAGATGGCTGGAGATACGGTCGCACTGTGAGATTCCTGCCGCTTGTTCCTAATGTATTCTGAAACATAGTAGGATTCAGGTGGCTCTTCTTCAAGTATCGCTGCCAGTGGCTTCATCTCGACGACTTTCGTCGGCCAGTCGAAAGTGGCAAAGTGCTTTAGACTCGCGACAACTATCGTGCGTTCTCGCTTCTGAGGAAGACCAAAGTGTAAGGCGTTGAGTATTCTGGAGTCAACTGAGTATCCAAGCTCGGAAATATCATCAAGAATTCGTTGCAGCACGCGACCTTTGCTTATGGTCGACAACTGCTTTACATTTTCAAGTACGATTCCGACAGGGCGTTTTGCTCTAATAAACTTTAGCAACTCGAAAAAGAGCGTACCTCTTGGATCAGCGAATCCACGCTGCCGACCGATAATAGAAAACGGTTGGCATGGAAACCCAGCGAATAGCAGGTCAAACTTGGGAACTTCATGTGGTGAAATTGAAGTAATGTCACCCCAAGGTCTCAATCCGAAATTCTTTTCGTACGCGAGTCGCGCATGCTCGTCAATATCGCAAGCAAAGACTACAGGCAATCCCAGATTGCGGGCAGCGACATGGAATCCGCCTATCCCGCAGAATAGGTCAGCACAACGCAACGCACTACGATTTTCCGACCTGTGGACCTCAACAACACCAAACGGCGAATGGTTCACATAATCGGAATGTCCGTTCATACGGAGCATGGGTAATCCTCACAACACGAGCATAACGAACAACTGTACTATTGTCAACTTAATTTACAAGTATTTTCCACGTACGAAAATGGTGACGCACCTCAGCCCGGCGTCCGCCCTCGCGAACCAATCCCGTCAACCGCCGTCTGCACGTCAAGCATCTCCAGGCGCTCGGCCGCGAAGGGTCTCCGAAAGACGTTTAAGCAATTCTTCTGTAGCCTTCTGGACAATAGGCGGCGGATAAATGTCGCCGTTGCTTTTCGTCACAAGTTGCCTAAAAGCCGGATGTCCGCCGAAAGTATGGCCCCGCTTGGCTGCTTCTTCCATCAATTGTGAAAGACTCCAAGTACCGTGTGACACCTGGCCAAGTATTATGTCTAGCTCGTTGACAGATACAAAGAAGATATTACGGAGCGGTATCACCTCTTGTCCGCCGTATTCGGCCTTTATTTCATCAATTTTGTCCTCTGCAATGAAGCTGCGCAAGTCCTGACCACTGCCTATAAAGAAGTCTTTCATCGTAACGACGAGCAGATAGTTCGCACCTCCGTGAATTTGAGTACCGCAGATTTTGTCGCCAGCTTGTATACTGGACGCAGCAGCATACGCTTGACGAATAGCTTTTAGTATCGACCGAATACTACGTTCATCTCGCAAAGTTCGGGGCAGCCGTGCCACCATTCCTTGCCAGCGCATTGCCACGCCCTTGGCCTCTATAAATATGTTGCAACTGGGCTCGGGTACAAGAAAGTCCACGACCTTCTGACTTGACTTCCGTCCAAAGTGACACAAGAGATCAGTCTCGCTCAACAGGTTTGATGTCACAGATCGTAACGACTCATCCAGCAGTTTTTCAAACATATTGCCAAATTTTTTCATGAAGTCATCGGGATCATCTTTCCGCAATACGTCATATATGAATGTCGATAGAGAGAACAATAAAAGCGTTGGAGAAATCACAAAGTATTTGTCTTCGTATTTGAAGAGGGGATAACGTACAAAGGGACTACGTTCAAAGTATTCGTTGGCAAGACTTCTTAGAGACGCGCTCTTGCTGTTTTCATACGTGGAAAGCCAGGACCGAGCGTCATCCGTTGACATTGAGATAGAGTCAAGAAACCCTTCAATCGTGTCCCAACTGTAAACCTGCGCCTCTGCGAAAAACCATTCTTTCATCAGCAGAATCTTTGTGTCATCAATCAATAGAAACTGCAACAATGAGATCGTGAGAGCAATAAAGTCGTTGATGGATACTCCAGCGATTCCCTTGAATCGTTGGTGGAAAGGATGATTTTGGGGCAACTTTCCGAATAGCAAGTATTGATGAGCAATCCCAAACGGGATAGTTTCTCGACTTTGAAGCCAGAACTGCTGGTATGCAAGCTTTCTCAAGTACAGATGGACTTCCGCAACTGCCGAGAATTCACTGACCTGATTACATATCACTTGCGTTAGATTCAGAAGTTCATGAATTTGATGTTCCTCTACAGGTTGGTCTTCCTTTAACTCAGAGAAGTCTCCATATAGTACCGCCCACTTGACAAGCAGTAGCAAATTCCAAGGCTCATATCGCCTCATCTGCTCAACGTCAGTAGCCTGGGGCTCATTTAGCTTAATGAGGAGGTGCTTGATGAGATCTTCGCCATTCAGTTGCGCGATTTGGACTTTAATTCTCTCGAATACCTTTTGCGCGTCACTATTCACGGTTGATTTCCCCTGAGATATAAGCAGTTGCCAGCGACACTCCTAACATACTGACATGCATATTGTCGGAAGGCATTGGAATTTACAGCTTCGCATTCTCTCAACCCGGCGTCCAAGCCCGCGGCGCGATCCCGTCCACAGCCGTCTTCACATCTATCACAGCCGGCCGTTCGGCCGCAAAAGCCCGCTCCAGCGCCGAGCCGATCTCACTCGGCTCCGTCACAGTCAAGCCCAGGCAGCCGAAGGACTCGGCGATCGCGGCGAAGTCCACATCATCGAAGAGCCAGAGTTCGTCGGAGCCGGTGGTTGTCCCGCCGTAGATCGCTTCGACGCCATCGCGCTCCTGATTCAGGGAGTGATTATTGTTGATGACGGTGACCGTGTTGATGCCGCAGCGGACGGCTGTCTCCAGCTCGGCGATGTGATACCAGATGCCGCCATCGCCGGTGAAGCAGAGCACCGGGCGATCGGGCGCGGCGCACTTGGCGCCCATAGCGGCCGGCAATCCCCAACCCAGCGAGCCGGAGCAGCGAATGAACGATTGACCGGGATGGCGCAAATCAAGCATCGTGCCGGTCCAGACGCCGGAATGCCCGGTATCGGAAACCAGGATGGCGTCAGCGGGCAGGTTCTCGCTCAGTTCCTTGCAGAGCCGTTCGGGGCGCATGGGCAGGCTATCCGAGCTGTAGTGCTCGTCGGCCTCTTGCCACCAGGCAGCGACGCGCTCTTGCACCCAGGCGAGCCAAGTCGCTCGCGGCGGGGCCGCTTCAGCGCTCGCCAGCATTTGCCGCAGGGTGGCGCGCACGTCGCCCTGCAGGCCGGCTGATATCGCGTAGTTGCGCCCGATCTCTTCCGGATTGATATCGAGCTGGATGACGGCGACGCCGGGCGGTGGGATGGTGTAGTTGTTGGTGAGCTGCCCGCCGGTGTGGCTGCCGATGTAGAAGAGCAGATCGGCTTCGCAGACGATTTGATTGGAGCTGGCGCGCGAATACGAACCCGGTACGCCGACCGCCAGCGGATGATCGGCTGGAAACATCGCTTTGGCGTTGAGCGCGGTGGCAACCGGTATTGACAGCTTTTCAGCCAGGGCGATGAGTTCAGCGCGGGCGTCAGAAGCGGTCACGCCGCCGCCGGCGACGATCAGTGGGCGCTCGGCCGCCGCAAGCAGCCTCAGCGCTTCGTCAATCGACGCCTGATCGGCTGTCGGGCGGAAGGGGGGCAGCGCCGCGAATTGCTCTTCGATGACGACTTCGAGCTCGGCTTCGACATTGACGACGCCGCCAGCGTCAATACCTTGCAGGTCCAGGTGCGTCGGTCGCGGCGTGCCGCTGGTGGCCGCGCGAAAAGCCTGCCGCAGATGATGGGAGAGTTCGTCCGGGCGGGCAACATAAGCACTGTAATCGGTGACAGCGGAGAATGGCGCCATGTGGTCGACCTCCTGATAGGCGTGGCGCAGTTGATGCCCCTGCCACTCGCGCCCGGTAATGGCGACCACCGGCGAGCAGGAGAGCCAGGCATCCTGCAAGCCCGCCGCCAGGTTTACCGCGCCAACTGACTGCGCCATGCAAAGCGCCGGCGCCCGTTTTACCCGTGCGTAGGCGTCCGCCATGTAAGCAGCCGCCTTTTCACCATGTGTTTGCACGCGCTTGATGCCCAGATATTCCATTTCCATCAGCGCGCGCGGCGCAATGTAGGGCATGAAGAAGACGTGCGTGATGCCATAGCCGTGCACGGTATCCGCCAGCAATTTGCCGCCTGTCATTCTGGGCATGTTAAATTCACCTCCGCGTGAAACGATAATCATGGAGAATAACGCCTATAGGGCGCCTGCGCCAATGATGGGAATCGTTGGCATGCGCGCCGCCCGCGTGCTATCATGCGCGGCAAAGTTTGGCGCTTTCATGCCGCCTAATGTCCGGCGCTGGCTTGGCAGTTGTTCAAACTACAGGCAATATGCGCGCTGCATTTGACAGGTAGACCAGAGTTGGGTAGACTCTGATTGCAGGTTAATCGGTTTAGCACCTTTCTGTTTCGGTTTGTGGAATGTCAAATTGAGAAGCGAGCGATCAAACGTGATTAGTCAAAAGGGAGGCGCTGTGAGGAGATGCGGCAGGTGTAGGCTAGTATTCAGCACTTCTATTATGAGGAGATAGACATGAAGGAAAGAAACGAAAAGCACATCAGCCGGCGCGATATGCTGAAGATGCTTGGCGGCAG
The DNA here is from genome assembly GCA_026707665.1 of Chloroflexota bacterium. Lineage (GTDB taxonomy): Bacteria > Chloroflexota > Anaerolineae > Aggregatilineales > Phototrophicaceae > UBA6055. Next base: position 3,125 of record JAPOWK010000161.1, on the reverse strand, counting down.
CGCGGCCGGCGTGAGCATGGCGAAGATCGCCGGTCTCGGCGGGGGCGCCGCCGTATTGCTGCGTGGCATGCCCGCCGGCGCCCAGGCGAAAGTTGAAATCTGGACCGGCTTCGGTCAAGGGCGAATGGCCGACGCCATGCAGGGCGCCATCGACAATTTCGCCGTGGAGAATCCCGAATTTGCCCCGGAGCACATTATTGTTCCCTGGGGCGAAATCCATGATCGTGTGATTGCCGCCACCTCGGCCGGTTCGCCGCCCGATGCCTATCGCGGCTGGGCTTGGATCGTCGGCGACGCCGCCATCGGCGCGCTGACCAACTTGCAGCCCTATGTCGACGCCGCGAATGTCGACTTGATGGACTTCTGGCCCGCGACGCTCAATCAAATGAAGTACCAGGGCGATGTGCACGCCATGAGCATTTCGACCATCGTGAACTTCATGTATTACAACAAGGATCGCATGAGAGAGGGCGGCTTGGATCCGGACAGCCCGCCGACGTCGATCGCCGATCTGGAGGCTATGGGCGCGGAGCTTGATGAAATCGCCGACGATGGCGAAATCCTGCGTCTTGGCTTTTCGCCGACGCTGCCGAGCGCGCAAGTCTGGGATTGGGGCGCGGCCTTCGGCAGTCAATACTGGGACGAAGAAGAGGGCAATATCGCGCTGGACGAAGAAGCCTGGGTCGAGCTGCTGAACTGGTACAAGAGTTATGGCGACAGATTTGGCGTCGAAAACCTGGCCGCTTACCGATCAACTTACGGCGGCAACGGCTTTGGGCGCAACTCGCCGCAAGGCATCTACTATACCGGTTTGATCAGCTTCTGGGTGATTGGCAGTTGGCTGTTCAACGACATGGGCGAATACGGACCTGATGTCGATTTCGGCGTCGCGCCAATCCCGACCAGGGCGGGCGTTGAAGACGCCACGCCGGGCACGTCCATCGGAAATATGTATTTCGTGCCCGCCAATTGCGCCAACCCCGATGGTGGCTTCGCCTTTGCCAACTACATGAGTTCGTCGCCCTACGTGGCGGTCAACAAGGCGCTGCCGGATAGCGTCATGCCGTCACGCCCGTCGTTGGCGACTCTGCCGGAAGTCGAAGAAGAAGGCGCCTGGACAGTCCTGGCGCGTGACGAGATTCTGCCCAATACGCTGGAAAGACCGAGCTTCCCCGGCAACGGCTTTCTGGGCCGCGCCTTGAATGAGTCGGTCGAAAATGTCATGTTCAACGACGCCGACCCGGCGGAAGTGATCGCCGATGCGGTCGCGCGTTCACGGCGTGAGGTAGAGCGCATGCGGGGCTAAATTTCACCCCCACCCCAAACCCCTCCCCGACGGGTCAGTGTCTACGCGACCCCATCAATAGGGAGGGGCTTAGTATTCGCGGAATCGCTGGAAAGCTCCCCTTCCCTCATTTTGGGGGAAGGGGCCGGGGGATGGGGGTACTGCGAGAATTTCCATGTTCAAACTGAAACGCGACCCCGCCGACCAACCCAACAGCTGGCGCACGGACAATCTGCCCGCCTGGGGTTTGTTCTTTGTCTCGCCCTGGATCTTCGGCTTCGTCGCGTTTACCGTCTATCCCTTTTTCGCCTCTCTATATTACAGCTTCACCAATTTCAACATCATCAATCTCACGCCGCGCTGGGTGGGCTTGGACAATTATGTCGAGCTCTTCACCGCAGATCCGCTATTTTGGACATCAATCAGCAACTCGATAAGATACGCCGCCCTGCTGCTTGTCTTCGCCACCATCTTTGACATCTTTATCGCTTATTTGCTAAGCCAGAATGTAAAGTTCCTGTCGATCTATCGCACGATATTTTTCTTCCCGGTGCTGGTGCCGGTGGTGGCGGCCAGCTTGACCTGGATCTGGATTCTGAATCCACGCTTCGGCTTGATGAACGGCTTGCTCGATCTAGTTGGCATCAAAGGACCGAATTGGCTGGCATCGCCGGACACGGCCATGTACTCGCTTATTTTCATCGGCGTCTGGGGCAGTGGACGCCAGGTCATCGTTTATCTCTCCGGTTTCAACGATATTCCGAGCCAACTCTATGAAGCGGCCGACATCGACGGCGCCTCCGGGCTTCAGAAGTTCTGGCGGATCACCTTGCCGCTGCTTTCGCCGCAGATATTCTTCAATGTCGTCACCCTGATCATCTTTTCTTTGCAGTCATTCTCCGAGGTCTACATCATGACACAGGGCGGTCCGGCAAATTCGACCCTGCTCTATGCCGTCAATCTGTACAACCGCGCCTTTGAAGATTACGCCATGGGTTACGCCTCGGCGCTGGCCTGGATCATGTTCCTCCTCATCCTGGCTTTAACCTTGCTAATTTTCAAATTCTTGAGCGGACGCGTCATCTATGAGCGCTAGGATGGGACTTTAGCATGGCAGTTTTGCAGCCGGCCGCGCCTGGCCGCCGCGCCATGACGGACGAAGAGCGCAATTACCTGCTTCTGCAGCGGGTGAGATCTCTCATCAAGCATGCCGTTTTGATCACATTCGGCATCGCCTTCATGCTGCCCTTCGTCTGGATGATAAGCTCCTCCGTCAAGCCGAACATCGACATCTTTGAGATTCCCGTTCGCCTGATTCCCAAGTCGCTCCGCCTCGAGAATTACATCGACGCCACCAACGCCATCCCCTTTTGGCAATATCTGTGGAATTCCACCTATTACACGATATTCGCCACCATCGGCGCGGTGCTTTCGAATACCTTCATCGCTTACGGCTTCGCGCGTGTGCGCTGGCGGGGGCGGAATGTGCTCTTCATCATCGTCATCGCCACCATGATGCTGCCCTTCCAAGTGCGCATGATCCCGCTCTATATCTTGTTCGCACGGATCGGCTGGCTGAATTCCTTCCTGCCGCTGATCGTGCCCAACTTCTTCGGCAACGCCTTCTATATTTTCCTGATGCGCCAATTCATGATGACGCTGCCCAAAGAATTGGACGACGCGGCGCGCATTGATGGCGCCAGCGAATGGGGCATTTTCTGGCGCATCGCCGTGCCGCTATCCAAGCCGGCTATCCTGACCGTCGCCATCTTCGAGATCATCCACACCTGGCACGACTTCATCGGTCCGCTGGTCTATTTGCGGCATCCGACCAAATACA
>JAPOWK010000064.1 GCA_026707665.1 Chloroflexota bacterium | reverse complement strand
GATCCCGCACTAACGCGAACTGCTCCTCCGGCACCAGTTCCATCGCCGTGTAGCCTATTTTCTTGCAAGTCTGAAGCATATCTACCAGGTCAGTGTTTTCCCGGGCGATGCACCACCAAGAAACCGATTGTTCGTAAGCCATAGCCTCATTCCTGTATCTTCATCGTCTGCCAATAATTGCGGTAGGCGCGCGACTCCCGTAGGAGCAGGCTCAACCGCTTTTGCAGCGCCGCCAATTGGTCGCTCGGCGCTGAATCCGCCAGTTTCACGCGAAACTCGCCGCTCGCGCCCACCTGATAATCAAGTTTACCCAGCGCGCGCAACACTTGCAATCCGACTTGTACGCTGCGCTCGCGCTCGCCCAGCGCCGCCGCCAGCACCTCGAGCGCGGCTGTTCCATCCCGCTGGTTGACGGCGAATTTGACCAAAGCCGCCAGCCGCGCCAAAAAGTCGCGCGCCGTCTCGGTCCCCGGTCGCAAGCCGAATAGAATGAGCCTTTCCGGATTCACTGTCGCCAGCGCCGCCGACCAAATCTCGGCTGATGGCGGTATGGTGCTGACGATCAGCGTTTCGCTCGACCGCAGCCCCAGCCGATCGACCGCGCCGTCCGCCGTTTCCACTTCCGCCCAAACGACGGCGCTGGGAAACGCCTCCCGCGCTTCCGCCAAGTCAGCCTGCGGGTCCGTGCTTAGGCGCATATCCAATAGCTCGCAGGCCGGTTCCTCAGCTTCAACATCAATCGATTCCGAGTCGGTCGGACGATAGTCCAGCCACTCGACGAGCGCTTCACGTTCTCCCTTGAAGACGCTGGTGCGCAAGGTATAAGCGAGATCGAAGCGCCCGCCCGGCAAATCGCCGCTGGCGCCCCGCCACCAGATGACCCGCTGCCGCCTCCCCTGCTCATCATCGACCTCAACTTGCAGATGTTCCCCGCGCCGCCCCAGGCCTCTGCGGCTCGCCACTCTCAAGTTGCGCGTCGCCAGGGTCAGCGGCGGGTTGCCGTTGCCAAATGGCGCCAAACGCTCGATATCAGCCGTAAAATCCAGCGAAATGTCGGACAGTTTCAAATAGCCGTCAATCGTAAGCGTTGGGGTCCTTGGCGCGTCGCCAGCCATTTGGCGAATGGTCCGCGAGAGGGCGCGCCGAAATTGGAAGACCTCGTCGGCGGGCAAGCTGAGCCCGGCCGCCATGCTGTGCCCGCCGTAGCGATGCAAATAATTCGCCACCTCCCCCAAGGCGGCCGTAATATCCACGCCGTCAATCGACCGCGCCGAGCCACGCCCCGTTTCATCAGGCGCCGCGATCAGTACGACCGGCAAACCGTACTCTTCGACCAGCCGTCCCGCCACGATGCCGATTACGCCACTGTGCCAATCCGCATGACTCAGCACGAGCGCAGCGTACTCCAACAGCCAGGGCTCGGCGTTGATCTGCGCGATCGCCGATTCATAAACCTGATTCGATAAGAACTTGCGCCGGGCGTTGTAGCTCTCCAGGGTATTCGCCAGGATGCGCGCCCGCCCCCAATCGTCCGTGGTTAATAGCTCGACGGCGGGGTTGGCGTCAGCGAGCCGCCCCAGCGCATTCAATCGCGGCGCGATCGCGAAGCCGATATGCCCTTCGTTGAGCTCAGCTGGCGGAATTTCGGCGCGCTCCAGAATCGCTTTCAAGCCCAGCCGCTGATTCTCGCGCAGCTTGTCCAAGCCCCGCTGCAAGAGATAACGCGTGTCGTCCACCTGCACAATGACATCGGCGACGATGCCGAGCGCGACCAGGTCGAGCAGGAAGTCGGTGTCATCACCGCGATAGAGGGCCTCGATGAGTTTGTAGGCGACGCCGACGCCGGGCAATTCAAGCAGCGGGTGCCCTTCGGGGGTGCGGCGCGGGTTGACCACAGCGAAAGCGTCCGGCAGCGTCTCGGGCAAGGCATGATGATCGGTGATGATCGTATCGACGCCGCGGCTCGCAGCGTATCGAATGGCTTCGTGTGCGCTGACGCCGGTGTCGCAAGTCAGCAGCAGATCCACGCCGCAATCAAGGTGATTCTTCAAAGTCGGAAGATGAATGCCGTGCCCTTCGCTGAAGCGATTCGGCACGTGGTAGCTCACCTGCGCGCCGCGCCGCTTCAGCGCCGAATAGAGCAGCGCGGTTGATGTCTGCCCGTCAACATCGAAGTCGCCCCAGATCAGGATGCGCTCTCGGTCGCGGATGGCGCGCCCCAGCCGCTCGACGGCGCGGTCGATGTCGGGCAGGTCATTAGGCGAGGCCGGTCTGTATTTCTCGGGCGAAAGGTAGCGCTCGGCCGCAGGGACGGATGTGATGCCTAAGCGCGCCAAGTATTGCGCCACTAATTCATGCCCACCGACGAAATCGGCGAGCGGCTTCGGCAGCTCAATCGGCGCCGGTTCCTGCCATTCTCTTCGCGGACGCCCCTGCCCCCCCATCAGCCCGTCAGCGTCCGCTCCTCAAGCACGGTTAAGCCCTCTTCCGCCAGGTCCATATTCAAGCCTGGCGCATTCGGCACCTCGATATGCCCGGCGACCGGATTCAGTTTGTGCTTGTAGAAGACATTGGGCGCGCGGCCAAACTGAATCAGCCACTCCTGCATCGGGCATGCCGTCAAGCTCTGCGAGGCGATCAGGTGGGTCGAGGGCCAGCCGCCATGATGGGGAATCACCGGAATGTCGTAAGCCGAAGCCAAAGCGCATATTTTAGTCATCTCGCTCAAACCGCCAGCCCAGGTTACATCGACTTGAAGCACATCAACCGCGCGCGCATCCAGCAGCGCCTTGACGCCCCAGCGCGTATACTCATGCTCCCCGCCGCTGATGAAGACGCCACTGACCTCTTTTCGCAGTTCAGCATATTGCGGGATCAGATCAGCCAGCACCGGCTCTTCAAACCAATATGGGCGGTACTCGCGCGATAGCTCGACCATGCGCAACGTATAGGGCACATTCCAACTGCTCCAGGCATCGAACATCAGATCGACATCGGGACCGGCCGCTTCCCGCGCGGCGCGGATGACCGCCAGGTTTTTTCGGATGCCCGGTTCGCCGTCTTTTGGCGCGCAAGGCAGGAACCACTTGAAGGCGGTGAAGCCCTGCGCCAGGAAGTGCCGCGTCCGCTCGACCACTTTGATCGGATCGACCGAGTAACCCAGCATTGAGGCATAAGCGCGGATTCTCCTCCGGCTGGGACCGCCGAGCAGTTGATGGACCGGCGCATTCAAGAGCTTGCCCTTCAGATCCCAGAGCGCCAGATCGACCTTGCTCTGCGCCATCATCGGCGTGCCTTTGCGGCCGTGGATCGAATGGCGGTACATCTTGTCCCAAATGCGCTCGATCGCCTGCGGATCTTCGCCGATGAGGATGTCGACGAAAGTGCGATTGATGATGGCGATGTCTTCGTCGCCGACCGGACCGCAGATGCCGGTCGCGCCTTCATCGGTGTCGATGAGCAGAAAGTGGGCGTCTACCGTATAAGGTGGTCCGCTGGCCACATTTTTGACGGGCCAGCTCGGTACGCGCGCTTCTAGATCGCTATAGATGCTCTCCGGCCTGGAGAGGTGAGCTTCGCCGAGCGGCTCGTGGTAATCCCATTCGGCGCTGACATGCAGGCTGCGGACGCGGTCGATTTTCATCATCTTTCTCCCTTGCTCAATTGTGTCGCCCATAATTCACGAGGTTTTCAACAAGCCTTTACCACCGAGGACACAGAGTTTACACGAGTGCACCGAGAGTCTAGTGTGAGCGTTTGCCACTTTGCTCATCGTTGTCGAATATCGCCATAGTGGCGAATCTAGAATTCAATCTCGGCGATCTGATCAAAGTCCAGCGCGAAGGCTTCTTGTTCGTCTTCATCCTCATATTCGTCCAGGTCAAAATCTTCCAGCCGCCCGGCCTCGCCGCGGTCACAAAGCGAGCGGTAGCTGCAATAGCGGCAGCGCCTGACGTCATCGGTCAGCGGGAAGACTTCGGCGCGGTCAATCGCCGCGATCATCCCCGACAGCAACGCTTCATCCTCGCGCATCTGCGCCGCCGAATATTCGAAGCTCAGGCGCTCTCCACCCTGCGCCACGTAGACATAATCCATGCGGATCCGTTCCGGCGGAATAGCCTCGCCGGCGTACAGGTGGGCGCCCGCACCCGCCAGCACATAACGATAGACGATCGTCTGCATCCGCCCGCGCAGGGTTGCATGCGCTGGCAGTCGCGCTCCTGTCTTCCAATCGACGATGACGGCGGCCCCGCCCGGCTCCAGCGCCAGCAAGTCATACTTCGCCAGCAGACGCCGACCGGCCAGGTGCGTCTGCAAGGTGATCTCGCTGTGACGCTGCACCGGCAGATCGATCAAGCCGCGCGCCAAGTAGTTCGCCCACCAGCGCGCCAATTCCTCATCATCGACCAGCGACGCCGTCAGCGCCTCAGCCGGCACGCCGAGCAGATGCTGCTGCACCAGTTTATGGAAGCGCGCGCCTTGTCGCGTCCGCTTCTCGAATTGCAGCGGCTCCTGCACCTCAAGCGCCGGGTAACGCATGCGCTTGATGAAGCGCAACTCGAAGCGGCGGGAGCAATCGGCATAATCCTGCAGGCTGCCCTGTGTGAAGGCAAAATCAGCGCTGAGGCTCACGCGCCATCTCCTTATCCCGCTCGCCTTCCCACCAGGTGCGCAGAGCCAGCAAGGGAGTCGCTTCAGTCGCCGACCCGCGGCCTGTATTCCAGGTGATGGTCAATGCTTTACGCGCGCGTGTGATGCCGACATAGAGCAGTCGCAAGCGCTCGGCGGCGTAATCGATGCGCGCGTTTAGGCTGGGGCGCCCTTCCCGATAGACGCTCCCTTCTTTCAGCGCCGCCAACTGCGCCAGCGCTTCGGCCGACAGGTTGAGGTCATCGCGGATATACCACTTCTCGCCGATGAAGCTGTCGTTGGCTTCGGCGGAGGGAAAGTCATAATTGTTGATCGAGATCATATAGACGCGATCCCATTCCAGCCCTTTGGCTTTATGCAGCGTGGTCACAGTCACTTTACCCTTGTGCGCATCCGGATCAAATTGCCCTTCGTCATCGCTCAAGCCAGCGAAGCGGCGTTTGTTGCTGGCGATATCGTATAGCTCGGCGGCGAATTCCGGCGGTCGCATCAGCGGGTGGGTCTGTGCCAGGCGCGCCAGGTAAAGCGCGACCATGTGCGCCGTCGCTATCTCGCCCACATCGCGAAATATGTCGCCGGCGATCGTCAATATCAGTTGATCAATGGGCATCTCGGCTGCGCGCAGCCAGGCGCCGACCCGCTCGCGAAAAGCCTCAAGGCTTGCGTGCTGCTCCTCGTCCACTTCATCGGCAACATCTTCGAGCCAGTCGCTTAGGCGCGGCGCAACCAAGTCTTCAACCGTCTTGATTCGTCTCAGCGCGTCAGCAACCGCCTTAATCTCCGCGACCGCCGCGGGATCATCGCGATCATCACGCCGCCACACGCGATAGACCTCCGCCAGCTTGCCCGCGCTTTTCGGATCGGCCAAATAGCCAAGCACGCGCGCCAAGGCGCCGACCACCGCGCGCGTCGATGAGGTGCTGTTGAGATTCTCGATGTAGGGCAGCCCCGCCTGTCGCAGGAATTTGACGATCTCCGAGCCGCGCGTGTTGCGCGCCACTAGTATCGCCGCTGTCCCCTCGGGGTTCGCCGCCAGCCAGCGCTTGCAAGACTCGGTCACGATCATGGCTTCTTTGGTCGCGCTGTAGGCTTCCGCGTACAAGACCACCGCCTCCGGATTGTCTACCGGATTGGGCTGCGGATCGCCCGCCGGCGTCGGCTGAATATAAGGTATGCTCAGCGGCATGCGTTCGCGGATCGCCTGATGCGGATGCTCAAGCGACCAGGCGATCAATTGATTCGCCAGCCGCTGAATGCTACGTGTACTGCGCCCGGAGTTGGGCAACTCACGGCCGTCGACCCCGGCCGAAGAAATGAATTCGCGCAGATACCTGGGATTGGCAGTAGTGAAGGTCTCGAATATCGCCTGGTTGGGGTCGCCAACGCGCACCCAGTTGCCGCCCTCCCCGGCCAGCGCGCGCAGGATCTCTTCCTGCAGACGCGAGCTGTCTTGCGCCTCGTCCTCGAGGATATAGACCCACTTGCGCTGCAACGTAGCCAGATAGACCGGTTCGTCCCGCAGTACCTTCAAAGCCAGGCGGATCAGATCTTGAAAATCGACCGCCCCGCGATAAGCCAGCGCGCGATCGTAATCGCTATAGATTTCGGCGCAAATCTCCGCCAGCAGCAATTCGCCCGGGTAAGCGTCGAGCATTCTGCCGACAGCGAGTGGCGTCAGTAGATCGTCCTTGGCCTGCTTGATGAAATTGCGCGCCGTCTCGCTCAAGATCTCCGCCCACTTCTGCGTACGATAGTGCCCCTTGTCCACAAACTCGCGCGCCAGGTAAGCATCGGGCGCCTCCGGATTACGGCGCGTCCAGGCATCAACGGCATCGGCAAGAATCGCGTTGCTCTCGCGCTCGTCGACGATAGTGAACTGATCGTCGAGGCCCGCGGCGCTTGGCTTTCCGCGGACGATATCGTTCGCCAAGCCGTGCAAGGTGCGCACGCGATAGCCATAGCCGGGCAACAGGCCATCGCCTTTTACGTATTCGTTGACACCCCGCGCGAAGTTCGTAACAGCCGAATTGACCAGCGTGACAATCAGGATTTCACCCCCCTCAGCCAGGTCTGTCTCCGCCAGCAACTGAGCCGCCAGGTACGAGAGTGTCGCCGTTTTGCCGCTGCCGGGCACAGCCGCCACACCCATATAGCCGCGCCGATAAGCAAGCACTTCAGCCTGTTTGGGCCGCGGCTTAAACATGTTGCTCTACCCGCGCATGCCGGCGCAGCATGCTCTGTATCGTCTCCAGCAGCAGCCCGCGCTGCTCGTAGCCGCTTTCACTGAGTTCGCTGTAACCCAGGTATATCGCTTTGCGGCAGCGGCGCGTCAATGCCAGCAGAAGCCGCCCTAGCGTCTCGCGACTCAAATGCTGCTCGTCATCCTCGGTCCATACCGCGCCGGGGGACCAGCCACGGCTCAAAACATAGGGGTGGGTCAAGGGCTGATACAATCGGCGCGACCAGCCCTCGCTGCCGATGTTGAGCCAAAATTGATAATCCACCGGCCGGTTGTTCAGCAGAAAAGTATAAGCCGGCGCGATCAACACGCCCTCTTCCACATCCGCGATCCAATCGCGCAGATAAAAGTTAGCGATAACGCCGCGGTCCACCATTTTCACATAATCCAGCCCCAAGTCGATCTTCTCATCATATCGGCTCATGAAGTCGAGCGACCAGCGGAAACCACGGGCGGAATCGACGAGATTCTGGGCGGTGTTCCCGGCATCGACATCATCGTGGAAACCAAAGCCAGCGCGCGCCAGCAAACCGCCAAACAGCCGCCGGAAGAAGATATCGATGGCATCGACCCGATTGTCATCAATGTACCGGTTTATCCAGGCCGCCAGCCGGTCATAACGCTCGCCTAGATCAAAAGTGACGCGCTCTTGCATCGCGGTCGAGCGCACCTCGGCAAAGGGCAGCAACTGACCATTCCGATGCAGCATCTCCGTCAACAGTTTCGCGCGCACAAGATCGAGGTCCTTGATCGCCGTCATCAAGGCGAAGACGATATCGAAATCGGTCGGCGCCATTCTCCAGTGCGGATGCGCCAGCCGCGCCAGCGTGAGCAGGGTTCGCGCGGCCGGCTCATCGCGCAGCGCCCGCGACGGCCGATGCGAGCGTATTGGGATCCCGCGTTGCGACAATCCATCCGTCAAGCCGAAGCGGAGCGCGTCGGACAAGAATGGCGCCAGTATCACGATATCATTCGGCGACACATCCCGCTCGCGCACCAGCATGTCAACCTGCCGCGCCACCCAGTCAACCATTTCCGGATGATAGCGGTGCGCCTCCGTTATCAATGCTGGCCGCGGATCGGCATCGCACTTCAATGGGACGGACAGGTCCAACTGCGCCGCCAACTCAGCGCCCAGCGTCTTCACTTCCGCCCCCATTACAAAGGTCTCATCAAATGTCTTTTTCAAATCACAGCGGTCGCGCAAGCGGCGCGCGCTATCGGGATCCGCCCCCAGAAAACGGCGAAAGCCGGCGTCGCGGTCATATATGATCAGCGCCGAGTCGCAGCTCTCCAACAGATCGCGCAGCAGCCCGTGAGAAGCCGGGTTGTCTTCTTCCACACCATCGACGATCACATGCCTATAGCGCCCGCGCAGATATCTGCGCGCGGACGGCTCCGCCCAGACATGCTCGCGGAAGATCTCCAGCTGCAGCGAAAAATCAAGCATATTCCGCTCCAGACAATACTTCCGAAAAGCTATGGCGCAGGTCTGCGCGTCATCAAAGATATGCGCCTCTTCTACGCCGCTCGCAAGTGCAGACTTCAACCGAGTACCGATTTCGCTGATGGGAAAGCCGACCAGCGCCGCCTTATTCATATTGTCAACTATCTGGCTGTAAAGCCGCGGTCGGTCAATGCGCACACTGTTGAAGTAATCCCGTTCATCAACCAGCGGCTCGATGGCGCGGGTCATGAAATATTGCACCAGTTCCAGGCTGAGAAAATTTGGCAGATCGTTCGGATGCTTGAAACCGGCCCGGCCAGCGATGAGGAACCAGAAAGTCTCGACCATTTGCAGCGACAAACTGCCGATTGTCTGAACCGACACTTGCCCGCCTCGATGCGCCGTGTGCCGGCGCAAAGCGGTGATGTATGGCTGCGCCAATGCGCGCTGCGGCACAAATATGAGGATCGATTCAGCCGGCACGCCGCGACCCAGCAGATGCAAAACGCGCGCAACGCCCACGCTCGATTTACCGCTACCCGCGATACCTTCAAGCCAGATGTTGCAATTCAGCGGCGCGTCAATAATCTCGGACTGCGCATCCGTGTTTGACCACAAACCGTTATCGGCCAAGGTATTCCATCCCGTCAGAATTCAAACATGCAAACGATTATATGGCGACTCGGCGGCGACTGCGATATTCTCCCGTTTAGCAACTTCGTATTGTTTAGCTTGGCTAGCACGTCTGTTCTAACCTTCACGCCAAGAGACCCTTGACGAGCGGGATGCTACTTCGAGAATCGTAATCTGCCGTAATGTCTCAGATCTTACCAATGTGCGCCTTCACTCTTGCGCGATGAGTGAAAAGGCGCTATAGTTATATTGTATCTATACTGTCCAATGACGGAGTCGAATTGCGTATGTCCCAAGACCACCGTCCTCGTTCCGAGACCCGGCAGTTAATGATCGACATCGTCGCGCGAAGCGAGCGCCCGCTTACGCGTACCGAGATTGTCAACCGGCTCAATCGGAAGAAGACTCCACATCTCATCGACATGATGGATGCGCTGGCGGACGAAGGCGTTTTCCACCGCAGCATTGTCACATTCAATAACGGCGTAACCGGCTACGAATATTCGATAGCCCGGACCTATGCGCGCGAGTAGGTGAACCGCTATGAAAATCGTCACGCTCCTGAACGAAAAAGGCGGGGTGGGCAAGACGACGCTCGCAACTCATCTGGCCGCTGGATTAGCCATCCGTGGCAAACGCGTCATCCTTGTCGATGCCGATCCGCAGGGACACGCCACCATCGCCTTCGGCTTGTCGAAAGAACCCGGTTTCTACGATCTCATTGTCCGCAACGCGCCTTTCCAGAAGGTGCTACGCCCGGTGGCGCCAGAGCGCTTCAATGTGCCCGACGAGGCCAACAGTACGGGAGGCCAGCTGCTGGTCGTACCGTCAAATATTGAGACGCGCAGCATCGCCGGAAACATATCCGATGCCTTCACCGTTTTGAAGCGATTTAATCAATTGCGCAGCGCGATCGATTTTGTGTTTTTCGATACATCACCGACCCCGTCGCTGCTGCATTCTTCAATCTATATGGCGACTGACGGGATCATTTATCCGACGAAATGCGAGGCTTGGAGCTTCGATGGCCTCCGCGAAAGCCTGACGCACAAGGACCAGTTCAGCCCAATTCGGCAACAATACAATTTGAACGATATCAAAGTCCTCGGTGTGGTGCCGACGATGTACCGCGGCCGAACCCTTGAACACCAGGACAACCTGCGCCGTTTGCAAGACACTTTCGGCAGCCTCGTCTGGAAGCCATTGCCAGTGCGAACCATCTGGACGGAAGTGGCGAGCGCCCGCCGCACAGTCTTCTCGCTGGCGCCAGGCAGCAGTACCGCCGAAGATGCTTGGCACCTGGTTGAGCAGTTGGAGGAACGGATGTATGAGCAGTCGTGAGCGCCGGCGCAAAATCCAGGATGAAGAGAATCTGCTCTTCGCAAACCCCAATACCCTCGACCCCAAAACCGCTGACGCCATCGGCTTTGGTTTGGGGGAACTGGGTCTGGAGATCGCCGCGGCCGACAACGAATTTCAGCCCATTGAAGCGGTCAGCATCCATGAGATTCATCCGAATTCCATTCAGCCCCGCTATAGTATTCCGCATGATCTTGCCGATATCTTCGCCTTCAATCCCAAAAACGTCGTAGACATTTTCGAGCGCTGGATAATTGAAGTTCAGCTGGAAAAGGGGCAGAAGGATTACGATATCCTCAACTACCTCCTAGGTACGGCAACCGACCGGGGCGAGCGCGCCGAGACCGATGACCGCGACACCGCGCCAGCCGCACACGTCGCCTCCAGCAAAGAACTCGCGCTCATGAAACTCATTGACCTCGCGGCCAGCATCCGCCGCGACGGCTTGTCCAATCCAATCAGCCTCGTCCAACACGACAGCCACTACGAAATCGAGACTGGCGAACGACGCTGGCTCGCGTATCACATCCTCTACTGGAAATTTGGCGATGGCGACAAGCGGCCAGACGGCAGCGTCGTCAACTGGTCTCGCATTCCAGCACGCATCGTGACCCAGGTCGACGTCTGGCGCCAAGCCAGTGAAAACAACGCGCGTGACAACCTAAACGCTATCAGCCGGGCGAGGCAATTGGCCCTACTCTTGATGGACCTGCACGGCTGGCACAATTTCAGCAAGCTCGATCGCTGCGACAACGAGCAGGCCTTCTACGCGCAAGTCGCTGATGGATCGGCCTGGCGCATTCCCCGCGGTCAGGGCGAACGCTTGCTCAACGCCATGGGCCTCTCCGACGCTGGCCAGCTGCGCCAGTATCGCGCGCTCTTGCGCCTACCTGGCGAGCTGTGGCGCAAAGGTGACGACGAAGACCTGAGTGAAGGCGAATTGCGAAAGATGCGCGCCGCCCTCGATAGCGTTACACGTGTAACGCTACCCAAGGGCAAACGCAAGAAGGATACGATAACCCGACTTGCCGCCGATGCCACCCAGTGGCGAAACAGATTGCGCAAGGAAATTAATTCTGTCGATGTCAACAGACGACCTAAGATCCGTAAACTGATTGAAGCGGAAATCCGACAACTGCTCCGCCTCATGGCCGACATCGACGAATCCGACAGCTGATCCCCAGACGCCCTATTTGCATTTCGACTCAAAACAAAAGGCGCATCAAGTGATGCGCCTCATCCTTCTCTTCGTTTACCGTTACACGAGTAACGGTATCGCTCGACCTCCAGGCCAGACTCTCGCGCCAATGACCTTCCACACAAAGCCATCTCACGCAAGCGTTCGCGCGACCAGGCTCAATCCCCGTTCCGCTTCACCAACCTGCAACACATCGCGCGCCAAAGACAGCATAACCTCCTTGTATGTACTCCGCAGCGCCAAGTATACATTCCCGTTGCCGTACTCCTTCAGCATACGATAGGCAACCCCCCGGCGCGCTGGCCGCCGCACTTCGGCGCCACCGGCGTCACGCGCCAACAAATAGCCGTTAATCGACTCCGCTACCTTGTCCTCCGCAATTCGCCTGTCCACGCTATCGAAGAATAACTGAATCCTCTCATATCGCATCGCAGACGCGCGCGCTCGCAACCTGTCAACCGCTCTCATCACGCGCTCCACAGCACCATCGGCGCCACTAGATTCTGCCCGCAACAGTAGCCCGCGCGCCAACTGACGTATCGACAGACTCTCAAATTGAGTCTCCGGCCTCGGCTCAGCACCCAAACTAAACACCGATGCGAGCCTGAGGCAGATCCACGCGGACCTTTCTCCCGCATTGAGCAGTCTGGAGCCGATGTGGCGCCAGCCCGGCAAACGCGCCCCGTCGCCAGCCTCAAGCCAAAACCCGCTTGTCGTATTCTTGCACGTCCGCCATCCGCGTTTCGGTAAGCTCGCCAACGCTTCCCGAGTCAGCCTCAGCCGGCCAACACAAGCCGTCAGCTTTACCTCCAACGCCGCATTGTATCGGCGTATCGTGCGCTCGTTAACACCGACACGACGCGCCAACACCGTCAATGACGCCCGTGGCCTTAACCGACTAATGTATTCCCGGTGCATCGCCATCCGATACGACTTTGCCGACTGCACGTCCTCCTTACGCATCCGATCACTCGGCGACCGCCCCACATTTAGCACATTCAACAGCCTCGTCACCGATGGCACCTGAAACGCCAACTCCACCGGCCGACCCCGCTTCCGCCCATTTAGTCCGCCAATGTCCAGGTATTCTACATATCTTCTACTGATAATATGCCGACCATCGAAAATACTCTGCTCACCCGTTAATGCGAGCAGTACACTCTTTCTATTCAAGCCATATCGCTGTCCAAGACATACCGCCTCGCTCTATCTAAAATACGCCTCCGTCTCCCACCCTTCTAGTGCGAAGGCATCCAGGAGACGGGGCACTATCGTTGAACGCTGCGCCTTCAACAATTGCTCCCGCACTGAATTTGGTATACCTGACTGCGCCTCCCCGCCCGATCCACCGTTGCTGTATGCGCTTTCAATGGTTCGTACTCCCTCTTGCAATCGCTCTTCCAGCCGTTCTACTTTATGCCGAACATGGCCTGCCGCTTCAGCATGCAAATTCAGCAACTCTCTCTTTGCGTCCATCTCACTTACTCCGTGCTCTCGAGCGATCGACGCCACGCGGTATAGCGCGTTGTTCCGACCGATACGCGGCGCCAGCCGTCCATACACCCGCTTCAAATTTACATCCCTGCGCTCTCTCGTCCGCTTACCCGTGACCACATGTACTGATGACTTCACATGGAAGTAGTTGAGCAAGTGATCTACATCAGCCTTATCTAAGTCCCGCTCCCTCACATTCTTTACACAGCGATACACGAAGTTACCAATCCTTGATGGAGGCGCAATGATATAGGATCGCTCCGCCTTGATATCACCGCCGTCGAACTGATGTGTGGGCACCTTTACTGAAGTTCGAAAGTACAAATGAAACCCGCGCCTTGTCTGCACCGTATACGTTTCGCTGTATTGTGGGAGATGGCGACAGAAGCGTTGATAGCGCAGCAGATCGTCAAAATCCACGACAATTAGCTTTGACACGCGGCCGCAAATAACGCCCAGTGCCGTGACATTCTCATTGAAGTCCCGTTCCACTTCGGCGTCCGTCGCGATTCGACTCTGGAACTGTCGCCAACTGATTGCTGGCCGCTTCGGCTCCGTCGGGCTGTTATCGCCATGGACCGGAATTGGTGAGAATCCAGCTCGCGCCAACATTTTCGCTCGGTCTTTTAGCTCATCAATTAAAGACTTTTCTCTGCTTTTCATTCGCTTTATCGCCTTCGAAATGTCACAGGGCTTGTCAAGCTTTAGCAAACAGGTTACGCTAAATGCAAAGCACGCTGCTCCAGAATCTGGGCAGATGCTGACTTAAGACGGATCGGCTGCTGCGCCTACACCGGCCGATCCTCTTTCTTGAGTGCAACAGTTCTAGCTGAGATTCGGAGAAGGAGATGACTCTCCTTCATTTTCCTTCCCGGTACGCGGAAAACGACAGCTTAACCGTGGAAGATTTTGGTCGACAAATTCGCTTGTTTTGCAGTCAAATCTTGCGTGACAGTTCGGCAAATCTGTGCTAGAATAGCGACTAGATTTTAATGATCTTGACTTCCCTACTGGCGCAGGGAAATCGATCCAAAGCGAGCTTCTGGCT
>JAPOWK010000109.1 GCA_026707665.1 Chloroflexota bacterium | reverse complement strand
TGAAACAGGCAAAGCATTTTGCGTGGGCGGCGGCTGTGCCGGGCGTGTGTCTACAGATTTCATTAGCGCGACAATGTGCCACTCGCTCAGAACAAGCCAACAACCTTACCCTCGTCGTCAATGTCGACGTTCATCGCCGCCGGTCGCCGTCCCAAGCCAGGCATGGTCCGCACATTGCCACAGAGCGGATAGATGAAGCCGGCGCCGGCCGCGGCGCGAATGTCGGTGATAGTGATGCGGAAGCCATCGGGCGCGCCTTTCAGCTTGGGATTGTCGCTCAGGCTGAGATGCGTCTTGGCCATGCAGATCGGCAGCGAGCGCAGTCCCTGTTCTTCAAACTGCCGGATCTTGCGGCTGGCTATCGGCGCGTAATCGACGCCATCGGCGCGATAGATTTCGGTCGCGATCGTTTCGATTTTATCTTTTATGGACATGTCGTCGCTATAAAGCAGGCGAAATTGATTCGGCATTTCGCAAGCGGATACGATCATCTCGGCCAGGTCGACCGCGCCGGCGCCGCCTTCCGCCCAGTGGCGCGCCACCGCGACTCCTGTTGCGCCAGAAGCCAAGGCGATCTCGCGCACGGCATCGATTTCCGCGGCCGTATCATCGGCGAAGACGTTGATGGCGACCACCGGATTGACACCGAACTTCTTAAGGTTTTCCAGGTGGCGCACCATATTGACCGCGCCCGCTTCGACATCAGCGACGTTTTCCTCTTTCAGCGCCGGATCAATCGGCTTGCCGGGGATGATGGTGTATTTGCCGGTATGCGCCTTGAGGGCGCGGATAGTGGTCACAACAACCACTGCGTTCGGCTTCAAGCCGCTGACGCGTGATTTGATGTTGAAGAATTTCTCAGCGCCGATATCCGCGCCAAAGCCGGACTCGGTCACGACATAGTCGCCGCATTTCATGGCGATCAGATCGGCGATGATGGAGGAATTGCCGTGGGCGATATTGGCGAAGGGACCAGCGTGGACCAGCGCCGGCGTGTTTTCCAGCGTTTGCATGAGGTTTGGCTTGATCGCTTCTTTCATCAGCACGGTGGCGGCGCCGGCTGCTTGAATGTCTTCGGCGGTGACCGGATTCTTGTCGCGGTCGTAGGCGACCACCATTTTGCCGATGCGCTGGCGCATATCCTGCAGCGAGGTGGTCAGCGCCAGAATCGCCATGATTTCCGAAGCGACGGTGATATCGTAGCCGGATTGGCGCGGCACACCGTCAAAGCGCGCCCCCAAACCGACGATGATATTGCGCAGGGCGCGGTCGTTGAGGTCGACGACGCGGCGCCAGGCGATGTTGTGGATATCGATGTCCCGGGCGTTGCCATGATAAATGTGGGCGTCGAGCATGGCGGCGATCAGATTATGCGCGGCGCTGATGGCATGGATGTCGCCGGTCAAATGCAGGTTGAAATTCTCCATCGGCACGATCTGGCTGTAGCCGCCGCCGGCCGCCCCGCCTTTGATGCCGAAG
The DNA here is from genome assembly GCA_026707665.1 of Chloroflexota bacterium. GTDB lineage: Bacteria > Chloroflexota > Anaerolineae > Aggregatilineales > Phototrophicaceae > UBA6055. The sequence continues at coordinate 12,991 of JAPOWK010000109.1, read as the reverse complement.
GTCGGACCCTGCGAGGGCTGGCGCACGGTGATGATGGCGTTCTTGCCGATATGTTTCATCGCTTGGCCGATGCCAACGGTGGTGGTGGATTTGCCTTCGCCCAGCGGCGTCGGCGTGATGGCGGTTACATCGACATATTTGGCGTCCGGTTTTGATTGGAGTCGGTCAAGCGCATCGAGATTGATCTTGGCGACATGCTTGCCGTAATGCTCCAGGTCCGTCGCCGGATCGAGCCCCATTTTTTCGGCGATCTCATTGATATGAACGAGGCTTGCCTTCTGCGCGATTGCCAAGTCAGATGGGATGCTCATGCTGGGTCGCCTTTCGATCATGCAAGCTGGGCGGCGAAAGTGGGCGATAGGCGCGGCGAATGATGATAGTGTTAAGAAACAGTGTCTTCTTTAACTTTAACATACTAAGCTATTTTTCCTAATGTGGCATTGACATTGGCTTTCAATTGGGCGATTGACTTCTATAATCTTGAGAATCAATCAATCACGCGAGGCGAGCGAATCTTGCGGCTATTGACAGCGAGCGCGCCGGGCCAGAGCAGACTGGTCGCCGCCAGCCCGTTTTTCTACGGCTGGGTGGTGTGGTTGGTCGCCTTGATCGGGTCAATTTGCAGTTCGCCCGGGCAAAGTTTTTCCGTCTCGTTGTTCATGGATTTTTTCATTGAAGACTTCAGTCTGGACCGCACGACGGTCAGCGGATTGTATGGCGCGGGCACTTTCGTCGCCTCGCTGGGATTGACTTGGGTTGGCCGGCGGATCGACGCCATAGGCAACCGCCGCGTCGGCGTCGCCATCGGTGTGCTGTTTGCGATTGTCTTGGCGCTTTGCTCGCTGATCAACGGTCCTGTCATGCTCTTCTTCGCCTTCGCCGGCATGCGCGGTTTGGGGCAGGGCGCCTTAACGCTGGTGAGCACAACGGCAGTGGCCAACTGGTTTCGGCAGCATCGCGGCCGTATGATGGCGCTCTTGGCTTTGGCTTTCGCTCTGTTTCAGGGCCTCTATGTCAATCTGCTGCGCCTGCTGCTGGAGACGACAGATTGGCGGTCGGTCTTCGTCGTCTTGGGCTTCGCCGTAATGGCGCTCGTCATACCGGCATTCGGTCTGCTGATGCGCAGCCGGCCAGAACCTTACGGGCTGATGCCCGACAATGCCGCGAGCGGTGAGAAATCGACGGCCGCCGGAGCAGGAGATAACGAGGACAACTGGAGACTGCAAGAGGCGCTGCGCACGCCGATTTTGTGGGTGTTCATCGCCGCGCGCATACTGCCATCCGCCTGGGGAACGGGACTGATCCTGCATCAGGTTTCCATCTTCGCGGTCCTGGACCATAGCGCGCAGGTCGCCACCGAGACCTTCGCGATGATCTCGCTTTTCGCAGCCGCTTCTGCGCTATTGGCCGGCTACCTGATCGATCGCTTCAAACCTTCTTATGTGGCCGCCTTGCAGATGCTGGCGCTGCTTTGCGCCTCCTCACTGGCGATGATCATGCGCGAGCCCCACCAGCTGATCGCCTACGCCTTGGCTTTTGGGCTGGGCATGGGCATCGGCTACGTCTTCGATGGCGCGGTCTGGCCCAATCTCTTCGGGCGGAAGTTTCAGGGCGAAATCCGCGGCTTCGTATACACGTCCAGCGTCATCGGCAGCGCGCTGGGTCCGGCGCTATTTGGCCTGAGCTATGACCTGAGCGGCGGCTATCAAGCGGTGCTGTGGCTGGGCGCGGGCTTGTGCCTGCTGGTGCTGTTGGCGGCGCTTTTGACGCCTCCGCCGCGGCGCAAGGCTATGTCACAGGCGACGGTATGAGGTGCGCGATTGGATGGCAAATATAGGGCAAGTCAATGAGTATGTACGCACCGTCGGTCTCTCGCCCCTTCGACTTACCCCATCCCCGGCCCTTCCCGAAGGTCTATGTCTACGTGACCCAGTGAACTAGGGAAGGGTGACTTGACAGCAGAATTAGCAAATACGGGTGATGCAACAGTCAGAAGTCGGTGATACCGAATGCGTGGCAAGAGCGCTCCCCTTTCCTTAGCTTGCTGGGGAAGGGGGTAGGGGGATGGGGTGTAACTAACGCTCGCCGATTTTCAGAATCAAAATCGCTAGTGGCGGCAGGCGCAGGTTAACACTGTGAGGCAGGCCGTGGGTTGAAAAGTCGTCGCTGTGGACGCCGCCCGCGTTGCCAACATCGCCGCCGCCGTAGCAGCTCGCATCGCTATTGAGCAGCTCGCGATAATAACCGCGCGCAGGGACGCCGATGCGATAATTCTCACGAACGACCGGCGTGCAGTTCAGCACGACGACGAGAAAGTCGTCTCTGTCCTGGGCATAGCGGATATAGCTGTAGACGCTGTAATCGGCGTCATTGGCTTCGATCCAGCGGAAGCCCTCCGGCGCAAAATCAAGCTGCCAGAGAGCGGGCTGTTCGCGATAAAGATGATTGAGGTCGCGGACAAAAGACTGCATTTGCGCGTGAATCTCGTAGTCCAGCAGGTGCCAATCGAGGCTGCGCTCCTCGCTCCATTCGGCGAACTGGGCGATTTCGTTGCCCATGAAGTTGAGCACCTTGCCGACCTGCGTGTACTGGTAACCGAAGAGCAGGCGCAGACCGGCGAATTTCTGCCAGTAGTCGCCGGGCAGCTTGCCAATCAGCGAGCCTTTCAGGTGCACGACTTCATCATGGGAAAGAGGGAGAACAAAGTTTTCGCTAAAGGCGTAGAGCAGGGCGAAGGTAATCTGATGGTGATGAAAACGCCGATGCACCGGTTCGCGCGCCATGTAATTCAGCGTGTCGTGCATCCAACCCATATTCCACTTGAGGGTGAAGCCGAGCCCGCCGATATAAGTTGGGCGTGAGACCATGTTCCAAGAGGTTGATTCTTCGGCGATGGTGATGGCGCCGGGCGCTTCGGCGTGGACGATTTCGTTGAATTCACGCAGGAAGGCGAGCGCGGCGAGATTCTCATGGCTGCCGTATTCGTTCGCTCGCCACTCGCCGTCTTCGCGCGAGAAATTGAGATAGATCATCGACGAGACGGCGTCCACGCGCAAGCCATCGATGTGATACTCTCGCAGCCAAAACAGGGCGTTGGAGAGCAAGAAACTGCGGACCTCGCTGCGGGCGTAGTTAAAGATCATCGTGCCCCAGTCAGGCTGTTCACCCTGCAGCGGATCTTCGTGGCTGTAGAGGTGGGTGCCATCAAAGTAATTCAGTCCATGACCGTCTTTGGGGAAGTGGGCTGGCACCCAGTCCAGGATGACGGCGATGTCATTCTGATGGCAGCGGTCGATCAAATGCATGAAGTCGGCCGGCGCGCCGTAGCGGCTGGTCGGGGCGAAGTAGCCGGTCACTTGATATCCCCAGGAGGCGTCCAGCGGATGCTCGGCGACCGGCAGCAATTCGAGGTGGGTGTAGCCCATGTCGACGAGGTAGGGCACGAGCTCGTCCGTCAGTTCGCGATAGGTGAGGAATTCGTCGCCGTCTTTGCGCCGCCAGGAGCCCAGGTGCAGCTCATAGATATTCATGGGCTGCGCGAGCGGATCCCTCTGCGAGCGCGCTTCCATCCAGTCGCCGTCCTTCCATTCATGTTGCTCAAGGTCATAAACGATGGATGCGGTATGTGGGCGCAATTCGCTGTAAAAGCCGTAGGGGTCGGCCTTCTGCGCGCGATAGCCGCGGTTGTGCGAGCGGATTTCGTATTTGTAGCGCGTCCGTTCGGCCAAGCCCGGCACGAAAATCTCCCAGATGCCCGACTCGCTGTTGTTTTCCATGGCGTGGCTGCGCCCGTCCCAGCGGTTGAAGTCTCCAACCAAGGCGACCTTATAGCAGTTGGGCGCCCATACGGCAAAGTTGACGCCGGCCACTCCATTGATCTCGCGGGGATGCGCGCCGAGCTTCCGGTAGATGTCTTTGTGCTGTCCCTGGCTGAAAAGATAGATGTCGTAATCGGACAGGAGCGGCCGGTGAATATAGGGATCGCCCCAAGATTCGCGGCCCTCATCAATTGTGAACGCCTCGAAGTGGTAGGGCGCCTCAGCCCAAGTCGAATCCAGCTCGGCGATGAAGAAACCTTCGCTATGGCATTTCGTCATCGGGACGCGAGCATCAGTCGCATCATTGACCAGCGTGACACGTTTTGCCCAGGGTCGCAGCGTGCGGACGGACACGTCGTCGCCATGGCGATGCCGCCCCAGAATCGATGACGGCGCGCCCATCTCGCCAGCAATGAGCGCTTGCATCGCGTCGGGATGAATTGACAGCGGCATGCCCCGTCCTTGTGGTTGATGCAGTTATCACTGCGCGCATTATAGCGGCATTGTACCGATTTGTAGATTGTTCGCCGGCGCGGCAGAAATGCGAAAGTTGAGAATCAAAGCGATATATGTTACGATAGAAAATATATTCTATCCAATAGACGCAGTAGAATCATGATGTTCGTCCCGATTGTGGCGGCGATCGGTTAATGATGGCCAAGACGCGCAAAATCCTCCATCTTGATTTGGACGCCTTCTTCTGCGCGGTCGAAGAGCAGTTGAATCCGGAGTTGCGCGGCAAGGCGATTGCAGTTGGCGGCAAGCCGAACGAGCGCGGCGTCGTCTCGTCCGCGTCGTATCCGGCGCGGAAATATGGCGTGCGTTCGGCGATGCCGATGGCGCAGGCGATTCGCTTGTGCCCGCATCTGATCGTCGTGGGGCAGACGCGCGGCGTCTACGGCGAACGGTCGAAGGCGGTGATGGCGATCTTGCGCGATACCGCGCCCTACGTCGAGCCCCTGTCGATTGATGAAGCCTTTCTCGATGTGACAATATTGCCGGATGACATTGAGGCGACTGCCAGCAAACTGCAAAAGCGCATCAATGACGAGTTGGACTTGCCCTGTTCCTTGGGTGGCGCGACCAACAAACTGGTGGCGAAGACGGCCAACACCGTTGGCAAGGCGCGGCAGCTGACGGACAAACCGCCGAACGCCATTACGATTGTTCCGCCGGGAGAAGAGGCGAGCTTTCTGGCGCCGCTGCCGATACGGCGGCTTTGGGGCGTCGGACCGAAAAACGCGGAAACGCTGAGCGCGCTCGGGCTGACGACTGTCGGCGATATCGCCAACTGGACCGAGGCGGCTTTGACAGCGCGGTTGGGCAAGCTGGGCGCCGATATCTGGCGGCGCGCGCAGGGTATCGACTTCCGGCCCGTACTAACCGAGCACGAGGCAAAGTCGATCAGCAAGGAAGTGACTTTCGCCAACGATGTCGCCGACGAGGCGCAGCTGAAGCTGACGCTGCGGCGCTTGTCCGATGGCATTGGGCGCCAGGCGCGCAAAGCCGATCTCGCCGGAACAACCATCAAGCTTAAACTGCGCTGGTCCGATTTTACGACGCTCAGCCGGCAACTGACGCTGGACAGTCCGACTGATTTGGACGGCGTCATTTACAGTTCAGCCGTCCAGCTCTTCGACCAGGCCTGGATCAAAGGCAAACCGGTCCGTTTGATTGGGGTTGGCTTGGGCGGCTTCGGCGCGCCAAGCAATCAGATGGGCTTGTGGGATGACCGCGATGGTGAACGACACGCGGCGGAATTGCAGTCCGCGCTAGATCAATTGCGCGACCGGTTCGGCGAATCGATGATAACCAGAGCCAGCGATCTGCACTTTGTGCCCAATGAGGACAACAAACGTTGAATGACGAGGTCAGCTATACCAGCGTAAACAATTGGTGGTAAACGCCTTCCTGGTCGAGCAATTCTTGATGGCTGCCCATTTCGATGATTTCGCCGTGATCCATCACCACGATCAGGTCGGCTGAAGTGATCGTGCTGAGGCGATGGGCGATGACGAAACTGGTGCGCCCGAGCAAGAGATGTTCCAACGCCGCCTGGATTTGCCGTTCGGTCTGGGTATCGATGTTGGCGGTCGCTTCATCAAGGATCAGGATGCGCGGGTCAGCCAGCAGGGCGCGGGCGAAAGCCAGCAACTGCCGTTGACCCGTCGAAAGCACAGCGCCGCCTTCCATGATATCGGTGAGATAGCCATCGGGCATCTCGGTAATGAATGGATGCGCGCCGACCGCCTTGGCCGCCGCTACCACCTCTTCATCGGTCGCGTTCAACCGTCCATAGCGAATATTTTCCATCACGCTGCCGGAGAAAAGGTGCGTGTCTTGCGGGACGACGCCAATCTGCCGGCGCAGGCTATTCTGGCTGATGTGCCTTACGTCCTGCTCATCAATGGTCACTCGGCCGGTCGTCGTGTCGTAGAAGCGCATGATCAGCTTGACCATGGTGGTCTTGCCGGCGCCAGTATGCCCGACGAAGGCAACATGTGAACCGGGCGCCACATCGAGATTGATATTCTTCAGCACCAGATCACCATCGCGCGTATAGCGGAATGAAACATCTTCGAAGCGGACGTGACCCTTGATGACGGGCAAATCGCTGGCATCGAGGTCGTCGCGGATATCGACCGGGAAGTCCATCAGTTTGAATATGCGATAGCCAGAGGCGATGACCGTCTGCAAGAGGTTGAAACGCCGCGCCAGCATTCGGATCGGAAAGAAGAATTGCTGGATATAAAGGATGAAGGCGAGCAGCACGCCGACCGAGATGCTTTCGTCCAGGACGAGCGTGCCGCCGACAAATATCAGCGTACCGGTGGCGACGCCGCCGATCATCTCCACGGCGGGATAGAAAACGCTGGAGATCAACGCGGCGCGTTCGGCCGCGCTGCGGCTCGCCATATTGATTTCGCCGGTAAAGCGGTCGCGATTGTGGCGCTGACGGGCGAAAGCCTGGGTGACGCGGACGCCGTTAAAAGCCTCGGACAGCTCGGCATACACTTTGGCGTTGGAATCCGATACGCGCAAGTAAGCCTCGCGCGCGTGAATGCGCCAGACGTTGGCGATCACAGATAGGATGATCAGAGCCGTGAAGGCGACCAGGGTCAGAGGGATGTTTATGAGGACCATCGAGATGATGATGCCGAAGAGCATCAAGACCTCGCGGATGGTGCCGACGGCGGCGAAGGTGACGGCTTCGCGGACGACGTTCACATCGCTGATGACGCGGGCGATCAACCGGCCCACCTCGTATTCGGCGAAGAATCCGATGGACAGATATTGGATATGGTCGAAAAGCTGGTTGCGCAGGGTCTGTATGATGGTCTGCCCGATGACCGCCATATTGCGCAGTTGTACGCGAAAGCCGACGAAACCGAGCAATTGCAGGATGATGAAGGCAACCACGCCGCCGCCGAGCACGGACATGTCTCGCTTGCTGATGCCTTCGTCGATCGCCCAGCCGATCAGGGGCGGGCTGGCGACATTGGCCAGCACGCTGAACATCATCATCACAACGGCGATCCCAAGGTCCTTCCGGTGGGGCTGCAAATAAGAGAACAGGCGCGCGGTCACCTCGCGATCGAAGCCGGGCTTGTGATCATCATCAATCTCGAGGATGCTCGGTTCCGCCTCGGCCGCTTTGTCTTTCGCGGCAGCCTGCTTCAGTTTTCGTCGATTCAGGAGGATCATAAGCCCCAATCTTTGCCTGCGTTAATTCGAGAATTTGCCCGTGAGCCGGTCGATTAGGGCGCGGAATTGCTGGGTGGAGCGCCGCTCGTCCAGCGGAATCTTGATGAGGCCCGCGATGATCGCTTCGCGGCGGACGCGCTCTTGTTCTTCCAGCTGCAACTTGTAGATTTCTTCGTAGAGCCCGCCATCTTGCAGCAAGGTCTCGTGCGTGCCCTGTTGGATGATCTCGCCATCGCGCAGGACGATGATCTGATCGGCTTTCAGGATCGTGCTCATGCGCTGGGCGATGACAAAAGTAGTACGGCCCTCCATGATGCGTTCCAGCGCTTGCTGAATCAGGTGTTCCGTCCGCGTGTCGACGCTGCTGGTGGCGTCGTCCAGAATGAGGATGCGCGGATCAATGAGCAGGGCGCGGGCGATGGCGATACGTTGTTTCTGCCCGCCGGACAAGGTGACGCCGCGCTCGCCGACTTCCGTCAAGTAGCCATCGGGAAACTCGGAGATGAAATCGTGCGCGTTGGCTGATTTAGCCGCTGCTACGATCTGATCGCGCGTGGCTTCCGGGTTGCCGTAGGCGATGTTTTCATCGATCGTGGCATTGAAGAGAAGCGGCTGCTGCATGACGATGCCGATTTGGCTCCGCAAGTTGTCGAGATCAAAGTCGCGCACATCGATGCCGTCGATGGTGACGGAGCCCGAAGTCGCGTCATAGAATCGCGGAATCAAGTTGGCGATGGTCGTCTTGCCGGAGCCGGTCAAACCGATGATGGCGACGACTTCGCCCGGCTGCGCTTCCAGGTCAATATGATTGAGCACGGCGTGGTTGGAACTGTTGTAGCGGGTGCTGACATTTTCAAAGCGGACTTTGCCCCTAATGGCGGCCCTGATCGCTTTCGGTTTGTTGACAATTGTTTCCGGCTCGTCCAGGACTTCAAAAACCCGCTCGCCACTAGCGACCGCCTGCGTGGTCAACAGAATGATGAAGCCGATGAAACGCAGCGGCTGTGACAAGAGCAGTACGTAGGCGTTGAAAGTCACGATCAAGCCCACGGTGATCTTCCCCATGCCCTGCGATTCCAAGATGCCGCCGAATAACAAGACCAGCGCTGTCGACATCGCCGCCAGGAAGGCGCTCGCCGGCAAGTACGTAATCCACTGCGTGATGAAGTCAAGCTGCTCTTCAAAGAGATTCTGGTTTTCTTTGTGGAAGCGCTCAATCTCGTAGGGCTCGCGGGCGAATACGCGCACGACCTCGGCGCCCAGGGCATTTTCCTGGATGTGGTTGCTGAGCACCTGCATCCGATCCATCACTTTTTTCCAGCGCGGATGCACCCGCATTACGAAATGGTTGGAATAAAAGGCCAGTGGCGCCAGCGGAATGAAAGCGATGATCGCCAAGAGCGGGCTCGAGGCCATCATGATTCCGACCACACCGACGAGCAAGATGACAAAGTTCAAGCCGTCCATCAGCCCATAGGAGAAGTAGCGCTGAATCTCGTTGACATCGCTGATCGCGCGTGTGATGATCGTGCCCACTTGGGCGCTGTCGTGATAGCTGAAGGATTGCTGCTGTACTTTGTCATAGATTTGATTGCGGATATCGTAAGACACATAATGGGACAGGCGCTCGCCGAAGAAACGGCCCAGGAAGGCGACCGCCCCGCGGATCACACCCAGGGCGACGACGAGCAAGCCGGCGCTGAGCATATAGGCGCTGTCTTGGCGGGCGATACCGATATCTACTACATCGCGCAAGATATAAGGTACGACGATCAAGAGCACGTTCAAGCCGATGATGCCGACGGCAGCCAAAGCGACCCAATACCTATACTTGGAAAGATATGCCATCAGGCGCTGCCAAATGCGCAAGGCGCCAAACCTTGGCGGCTTGGGGAGGGCCTCAAGATCTCTGGTGGAATCGGCCGATGCCATGCGCGGTCTCCTCTAAGCGCGGCTGTATTTCACTCAATCTGTCTGCGTCTTGATGCCGTTTTCTTGACGCGCAAGCCTACAGTGTACAGCAGGGGATGTCAGTTGACTACGAGCAGATAACGCAGTTTGTAATTGATGACAGGCTTGTAATAGGCACTGGAATTCCTAGGGAGATTGGTCACAATATGGGGAGCGAATATGTCCAATGCCGAGAGGGAATTGCCATGTCTGAACTGAAACCGATAGCGCTTCAACTTTATACCGTGCGCGAAATGCTCGGGGAAGATTTCGAAAGCACAGTACGGGCTGTCGCCGATTTGGGCTATATCGGTGTTGAACCCTACACCGGCATGCCATGCGAATTGGCGGAAGCGGCGGCGCTGTTCCGCGAACTGGATTTGCAGACCTTCAACAGCCACGTGCCCTTCCCTGATGAGGCTAATCAGGAGGCCGTGCTTGAAGTCGCCGAAGCCTTCAATCTCGAAAGCGTCGCCGTCGCTATGCTGCCGCCGGAGGACTTTGAGACGATCGATTCCATCAAGCGAACTTGCGAAAGGCTGAATCAAGCCGGTGATTTCGCCCGCGCCAACAATCTGGACTTGCACTATCACAATCATTGGTGGGAATACAAACAGATCAACGGAACCGCCACGCTCGATGTCATGCTGGACGAGTTGGACGAGGGCGTGGGTTTGCAGATTGATACTTATTGGGTGCAGGTGGGTGGCCAAGACGCCGTTGAGCTGGTCCGGCAGGTGGGCGCGCGCGCGCCGCTGATTCATCTCAAGGATGGCTGGCTGGAGCCGCGCGGCGATATGGCGGCTGTCGGGCACGGCGTCATGAAAGTGCCTGCGATTGTAGACGCGACGGCGGAGACCGCCAACTGGTACATCGTCGAGCAGGATCGCAGCAATAACGATCGGCTGGAAGCCGTGCGCGAGAGCTATACATACCTGACTTCAAACGGTTTCGCGCGCGGTAAGAAGTAAGGCAAGCGCGCGTACAGGCATGGAAGCGAAAAGTGTAGGCGCGACCCTTGGGTCGCCCAAAACGCATCACCAAACAGTCATGGATGCGAGAGCATGAATGTTCCAATAGAAGCACTACGGCAGGCGACGCGGCGGGCGATTGCGGCGCAGGGATTCAGCGCGGCTGATACCGAGATCATCCTTGAGATCATCTTGTACGCTCAACTGCGCGGAAACAATCAGAATGTGATCAAGCTGCTGGGCGCGGGCATGCCGGCGGATCCGGCGGCCGGTGAAATCAAGGTCATAAAGGATACCAAGCTGTCGGCGCTGATTGACGGCGGCTGGAACCAGGGCATGGTGGTCGTCGCGCGCGCGACCGGGCTGGCCATCGAGAAGGCGCAAGCGCATGGATTCGGCATCGTCGGCACGCGCCGCAGCAACTCGCCCACCGGCGCCATCGGCTATTTTGCGCGTTTGCTGGCGGACGCCGGCATGATCGGCTTCGTTTGCTCCGGCTCGATGGAATTGATGGCGATGCACGGCTCATACGAGCCCTTCTTCGGCACCAATCCGCTGGCGATTGGCATCCCAACGGCGGGCAATCCCATCGTCTTCGACATGGCGACGGCGGCGATCGCCTGGTATGGCATTCACCTGGCACAGGCTGAGGGACGGTCAATACCGGAAGGCGTCGCCTATGACCGCGACGGACAAATCACCACCGATCCGGCGGCGGCGCTGGCGGGCGCGATCAAAGCCTTCGGCGGTTACAAAGGCGCGGCGCTGGCTCTCATTGTCGAAGTGCTGACACGGCCTTTGGTCGGCGCCATTCGCGATGAAGCGGGAAAGAAACGAGACTGGGGCAATCTGGTTTTCGCCATCGACCCCGAGCTGCTGGCGGATGATTTGGCGAGTTTTCAGAATGGCGTCAGCGATTTGCTGGCGCGCCTCAAGCGTCTCAAGCGCTTGCCCGGCATCGAGGAGATTCTGGCGCCGGGCGAACGCGGGGATCGCATCCATGAGCGCATCATGACGGCGGGCGAAATCGAAATGGATGAACAGATCTGGCTTGATTTGCAGGCCGTCGGCAATTCAGTCGACGATCCCGATTGAGGGCAGCATACGCTCGAAGATCACGCCGCGCTGCCCGCGTCTGTCCGCTGGCAAATTTGCCAAGCCACCTGCGACAAAGAGATGACTGGAGCCCTCTCCGCTGAGGTTGAGCGCGTCGACGGCGCCCGCCTCTTGCAGGATGCCGATCACCTCTTCCAGCGTTGCGCCGTGGCTGTCCATCTCGCTGCGGAAGCTTGGATTGCAGCCGTCCACAACAACGAGAAGCAGGTTGCCATCCGGCTTGATGCCGAGGGCGCTGCGTGCTTTCCGTCGGCTTTCCCCGGCCAGATCGATATGCACCGGCGAAACGCCAACGGCAACGCCCCGGCTCGGATAAAATTCTTCCGTACTGGCGGACTGATCAAGCACGTTTTCTCCCTGTCGCATCAGAATCGGTCCGGCCTGGATAGCGGATTGCAGTCGACTGTTCTCGTCGGCGAACTCATATTCGACCCAGGCATTTTCGATGATGTCGTCGGCAACGCGCGCGGGCAGTGCGCCGTCTTGTAGCGACAGAACATAGCCATTTTGCGGGATCTGCAGCGCTCCGCCACGCTTCCAGCTCAGCACCTGTCGATTGACGAGGACGAACTCCATGCGATCTTCGGCTGCCGGCGTTAGATCTAGCGGGCGCCTGCCACGCCCTGTTCCGCCGGCGCGCGTGTATAAGGCAATGGGCTGCGGATCCGATGGATTCAGGTGGAAGCGCTGGAGGCCGTCGGCGCTGGCGGAAAGCGTGATGTCCCCTGGCAGAACGAGCTGGATTTCACTCGGGCTGTAAGACGCAATGCGCCAGGCGGAGCCATCATAGAGCAGGGCGCCGCGGCGATAAATGGGCGGACGCAGGATAGTGTTTTCCGCCACCATTAAGCCAATTGCATCGCCGTATCCCGAATGATGGCTGATCAGGTCGTCGTGCTCGTGCAGGAAATGCGACGTATTGAAGACGACCTGGCGTTCATGATTTTGCACGAAGTGCCGGATGAAATCACAACGGCCGATGCGGATGAAATTGTGCCGTACGTCAAAGGGGCGGAATATCCGCGGCTGGTAACTGCCGCGCTCGATGTTGGGGTAAAGATCAAGCTGGATTGAATCTTCCAGCCAACTCAAAACGGAGGCCGCTCGCGCCCGCCAGTCGCGCTTCGCAGCCGGAATATCGACCTGCCATTCATACGTGTCGCCGATGTACTCGTGCAGCTGCAGCCAGCCTTCGGCCAGCAATTTGCGCAGGACGCAGGTGATGAATGAATTGGCGCTGATGATGTGCTCGCCGTCATCGGTTTGATAACTTAGCCCGGGAAACATCTGCTCGGCGCGGCGGTCCGTTTGCATCGCGGTCCAGGTGAGGATATGCGGATTATCCTCGCCGCGGGCGCGCGCCCTGGCGTAATGCATGCGGGCGATATCCTGCTGGCGGACGTAACTGCTCATCGGGTGCAGGTCTTCAAA
>JAPOWK010000057.1 GCA_026707665.1 Chloroflexota bacterium | reverse complement strand
TCCTGCTGTTTGGTGAAGGTGGTGTCGATATAGCTGGCCAGCGGATTGCTCGGCGCCAGCCGAAACAACAGAAAGAGCAAAGTGACGATGATCCAAAGCACCATCACACTCTGCAGGAAACGCCCCAATATGTAATAGGCGACGCCGCGGCTCATGCGTTATGTCCTGCGGATTTCGCTTTTACGGGCGACCCACCGGGTCGCCCCTACAGAATTCGTCATTTGTGTTGTGTGCAGGGGCGACCAACCTCTGCGCGTAGACACTGCAGTTCGGTCGCCCGCCGGCTCTTGGTCTACCCCCCACGGTCCCCCCGTATCAACGGGGGGAAGGTTTCGCCGAGCTTTGCAGATACTGTGAACCATATAGCGAGTCAAGACTCCTCTCGTCTTAGCTCCCCTCCTTGATGATTCGGGGAGGGGCCGGGGGAGGAGTAGACTATATGCGGACGATATGATAGGTCGCGTAGACACTGACCGTCAATCGCCCCTACATAATCTGCGCCGGTATGCGCTTAGTTCCCCGGGTAATGCAGGCGTCCCTCGTCATCCCAGCTGTAGCCAGCGCCTTCCAACAGAGAGCGCGCGCCATCAATGCTGTAGTCGTAAGTCGGCAAATCATCGCATTGGCGCCAATACTCCAGCGCGGCTGAGACGAAGCTGTCGGCCGGCGCCGCCAAGCCATTGAAGATGTTGTCGATGATGAACTCCTGCGGAATCGTATGCGCGATCGCCTGCCGGAAGGTCACATCGTCAAAGGGCGCGTAACGCACATTGAACGCGAAGTAGTTCATGCCAATGCTGATCGCCGAGAACAGATCAAGGTGCTCGTTATCGGCGACGATCTGCTGCAGCACACCGGGATCGCCGGGCCATTCCCAGAGGAAGTTCATTTCGCCGGCTTGAATCTGACCCAGTGTCGCTTCCTGGTTCGGCAGCACGTTCATGATCCAGGCATCGATATTCGGCCGCGCCCAATGATCGTCGAAAGCCTCGAGGAAGACGAACTCATTCACATCATAGGCGACGTACTTGAAGGGACCCGAGCCGATCGGAATCTCTTCCTGGATCGAATCGGCATCCGCGTCATCGCGCTCCAGCAGGTCGTTGATGATCGGTTCCCAGATGTGCTTGGGGATCAAGTTCAGCTTGGCCAGCGAACTGGTCTCAAAAGCTGCCGACGGATTATGCAGCGTAAAGCGCAGCGACAGGTCGTCGATGATCTCGATATTGGCGACGTTGCGAGCAAAGGGGTGATAGTCGGGCGCTTCCGGCCGGAACTCTTCTTTGCCATCTTCGTCCGTCTGCGTCGTGCCCGCCAGCGCCGCTTCAAACGAGTAGGCGGCATCATCGGACTGCACGTCTTCGCCATCATGCCACTTCATGCCCGCGCGCAGCGTAACGACGACATTGTGCGAGTCTTCCCAGACGACGCTCTCGGCCGCCCAGGGCTCAGGCACGCCAATCGGGTTGATGCGCATCAGGCGGTCCCAGGTCATCTCGGTCACGCGGCTCGGCGCGTCGCCGGCGATCTCCAGCGGGTTGAAGGAATTCAGGAAAGACGTCGTCGACGTGATCAGCGTCTTGCCTTCATCGCTGGTCGGCTCGATGCCGATCCAGGTCCAGAAGTTATGCACGCCGATGCCGGCCTGCGTCGTAATGCTGTCCGGATTGAAGACCGCGGTATTGACCACCTGAGGCGTCAACGGGTGAATAAAGTAGGCGTTCACCATATCGTTGCGGATGACCCGCTGCGCTTCGCAGATGATATCCAGACGCGCTTCCCTGTCACCCACTTCCACACGTTGCGCCTCCGCCAAGGCGTCATATTCGGGGTTGTTGTAACCGATGAAGTTGTAACCGCCGTCACGCACGCTCGAGTGGAAGAGGTTGTAGGTGAACTCGTCCGGATCGGAGCGCTCGGGGCGGCCCACCATGCGCCAGTGCGTCATCTGGAAGGGACGATCAGCGGCGGAGCTCTCTTCCGTGCGGCTGTACCAGATCTCGTCAATCAGCTGCGCCCAGGGGATGGCGCGGTGCTCGACTTCGAGACCCAGCTCGCGCATGTTTTCAACGACCAATCGGGTGGTCTCATATTCGATCGGGCGCTCGGCTTGCGTCACCGAATGCACGATGATCGGCGGCACGGCTTCGCCCATCATCTGCGATGTTACCGGCAACGCCAGCACCAGCAGCATCAGCGTCAGGACAGCTATACTTACAAGTTTTTTGCTCATGGTTTGCTCTTCTCCTTACAATTCACATGGCAAGATTTACGATAAAGCGCTTCCTCATAGCAGCATGGTTGATTTTAACCCACCTCCTTCAACAAATGACCTGTCAATTTTGGAAAGCATACAAGTATGGCTTCTTTTCTAGCGCAAATGCAAATGCCCCTGGCCGTCATCAAAGCGAATTTGGGCTTGGGGCGACATCGCATCCAGCCTTGCGATGACCGCGCGCGCTTCATCGCCGGCGAGCAGCTGAGGGTTGCCCGCCGCATCAAGCAAGGCGGGAAAGAGAGAATAGCGCGCCTCCCCCGCTGAAGTTAGGTCTGCCTGCACAATCACCGTCTCCGACCATTCGCGGTCTCGGCGGTCGACCTGCACGGAATACGGGGCGTTGCGGCTGACAGGCGTATCACGTACTGGACCTTGATTGTGATGAAAGACAAAATTGCCCAGGCTATAGAAGATTGGCTTGCCGCGATAGACCTCCACCTCTTGCAAGGAATGCGGATGATGCCCGACGATGACATCGGCGCCGGCTTCGATCAGCGCATGACCGACTTCAATCTGATAATCGGCGAGCCCATCCTGAAAGCGCGGACGCCAGAAGGGCGGCACACCCCAATGGAGCGCCAGCACGACGAAGTCCGCTTCGGCGCCGGCGAATTTGATCGCGGCGATTGCCCGTTCCAGATCTTCGCGCCAGGCTCGCGTGAAGACAAAAGGCGCGCTGCCCGGTTGCTCCAGGCTGGCCAGCGGATCCAGATGATAAGCTTCGGACACGCGAATCGGAGCGACGCCGGGCCGCCCCTCAGCCGCGGCCGAACCCGGTCCCAGTGTGGAGGTCGCGCCCAAGAAGGCGACCTTGCGTTCGCCCATTGGCAGGACCTCCGCGCGCCAAGCCGCATCAAGATCCCCGCCAGCGCCGACATAGGGCAACTGGCGCGCGAGCAGATGGCCGAGCGTGTCGTTGCAGGCGACTTCGCCGAAATCCCACATGTGATTGTTCGCCAGCGTTACGATGTCGAAGCCCATGTCGGCAACATCGGCGAGCAGGGCGGGCGCCATTCGCATATTGATCCACTTGTCGATCGGCGTTCCGCGCTCGGAAACCGGCGTCTCCAGGTTGCCGAAGGCGATATCGGACGATCGCAAAAGCGAAACGACCGCCGCAAGTTCAGCCGACTGGGGCAGCGCCTCCTGCAAAAATATGTCGCCGACCATCGCTATCGTGGGCATCACCAAGCCACACTATCCGAGTTGTGCCTCAACCGCCATTCTTACCTCGAATCTACCGAATCTATATGTAGAAATCGGCGCCAAAATTAAACGTTTGCACTTGGCGACGCTCCCCCTCCTTAGCTGGCTGGGGAGGGGGCCGGGGGGTGGGGTTGGCTGCCCTCGCCCCTACACCTTTTCGCCACCCTTGTACACAGCGGCGATCTTTCTCAAGTTGCGAATATCCACCAGCGGGTCCGCGTCCAGCAACAGCAAATCCGCGTACTTGCCCGCCTCGACGGTGCCGATCTCGTCTTCCCAGCGCAGGACTTCGGCGTTGTTTCGCGTGCCAATCGTGATCGCTTCCATGGCCGTCAAGTCGTTTTCAACCAGCAGTTCCAGCTCGCGCGCCATGGCAAATTGGTGCGGCGCCAGCGGATTGCCGCCGGCATCGGTGCCGATTCCCAGGAAGATACCTTTGGAACGCGCCAAGGCGATCGTCTTGCGAATCTGCTTGACGCCCTGCTCGATCATGGGCTTGCGGCGCTCGGCATCAGCCTGCTGCACCGGCGACAGCGGATAACTCTCCAAATCGGGGTTGCCAGCGCCGAGCGTCAGCACCAACTGCGCGCCATTCGCCACCATCATGTCGGCTGTTTCTTCATCGAGATACGTCCCGTGTTCAATCGTGTCGACGCCGCCGAGCATGCAATTGCGGATGCCGCCAGTGCCATGGCAGTGGGCGGCAACGTGTCGACCCATCATATGCGCGACTTCGGTGACCGCCGATATCTCTTCGACTGTGAGCTGGCTGGCGTGGATATCCTGCCCGGGCGTGGCGCTGCCGCCGGTCGCCATCAACTTGACCAGATCAGCCCCCGCCTTGATCTGTTCGCGCGCCGCCTTGCGCATCTCATCGGGACCATCGGCTTCGCGGGCGATGAAGTGGGCGTGCCCGCCCGTCATCGAGATGACGCGACCGGAAAGTTTCATGCGTGGTCCCCTGATGAAGCCGCGACTGATGGCACTGCGCAGCGACATCTCGATATATTGCTCGCCGCCGACATCACGAATCGACGTCACGCCTTGGGAGAGGGTGCGCTCGCAGATGTCCACCGCTTCCAGCACTAGGTCATCACGATGCTTTTCCAGCAAGGTGAAGACGCTATCACTGCCGTTGTAGCAGATGTGGATATGGGCGTCGATGATCCCGGGCATCATCCACTTGCCCGATACGTCTATTTGCTCCATATTTTGCGCGGCGGGCGGCAGGTCGGCCGCGCTGCCCACCCAGGCGATCCGCTCGCCCTCAACATGCACCGCGGCGTCATTTAGCGGCGCGCCGCCATTGCCGTCAATCAGGGTCGCGCCTGTTAGTACGTATCCCATTCCGTCCCCCCTTAATTCTTGCTGTAGTACAAATCCGCCGGGCCGCTCGCCTCGCCCGATGCGATCTTCGGCGGCGTCATATAAGCCTGCTTCGAATGGCTCAGTCCAGAGCCCAGCATCGCTTCCAGAAACTTCAGCTGCACACGCGCCGGATTCAGGAAAGGCACGCCCAACTCAGCTTGGCAGGCTTCCGGAATCTCAAGAAATCCCATGCTCATGCAGCCGACGATCAGGGTATCGGCGCGGTCTTCTTCGATTGCTTTCACCCCTTCTTCCAGAGTCGCCTCGATCGCCAGTTCGCGGTCTTTATGCAATTCGAGCACCGGGATATTCACCGCGCGCACGCTCGCCAGCTTGTCGCCGCCGCCGCTGTTGCGCATCGTCTCTTCCAGCGGACCGATGACGCTGTCGGTGACGGTGATGACGGAATAGCGCCGCCCCACAGCTGAAGCCATCAGCGCCGTCGCCTGCCCCGCGCCCACCACCGGAATATCGACAATCTCGCGCAGCGCGCCCAAGCCGGGATCGCCATAGCAGCCGAGCAGGATGCCGTCCCAGCCATCGGCTTGCAGCTCATGCGCCCGTTTCACCGTCTCCGGGATAGACAGGTATTCTTCGTACATGCTCTCGATAGAGCCCGGTCCCGCCGGGATATCCGTGATGTCGACTTCGGTGCCGGCCGCCGCGTGACGCTTCAAGTATTCGCGCCGCCGTCCGAGCTCGGCTTGGCCTTCGGGACTGCGCCCCATCGGTCCGGATACGAGGTAGATAAGTTTCATGTTATATTCTCCACTTTGAGGGCGACCTGATAGGTCGCCCCTACAGATTCTCGGTGCCGCCGGTCAGTGTCTACGCAACCCTCAGTAGAACCAAGTTAGTCATGCGAATACAGCCTCGCCAGTGATCTCCCCTTCCCTAGCTCGCTGGGGAAGGGGCCGGGGGATGGGGTAAAATAGCGGTGAATCAGATCTTTTCCAGCGCCGCGCGCACGATATTCGCCGAGCTCTCGAACGCCCAAGCCACCCGATTCACGCCCCGAACCAGATGCGTGCGCGTCACCCGCCGCATGTGATGATCGGCATTGGCGATGTCCAGCGCCGGCGCCAAATCGGGCAATTCCGGTACGCGCACCGCCGGCTCGGTGCGAAAGCGCCCCTTGCGCGTGTAATTGATCGGCACCAGCTCGCGCGCCAAGGCCAGAAGCGCGTCGTTATAGGCGCGCACGGCCGGGTCATCGACCGCGCTGCTCGCCAGTTGGTCGGTCTGCGCATAAAGCTCATCCAACGCGCCATTCAAATCTGCCAACGCCTCATAGCACGCTCCAAAGTCAGCATCCGCGCCGGAGGCCGCCGAATACTTGTCGAGCGTGTGCTTGAATTCGGTGGTCAACTTGCGGAAATCGTAGGGATGTACCGGATTGTTGAGCAGGCGCTGCAGCGAGGTGGCGTAGACCCGCAGATCGCGCATCAAATTGTCCTTGTCGGCGATCTCGAGGGTATCGTTCTCGGTATGCCAGGCGATGTTTGCGCCGCAGCCGCCGACGCCGTAATAGCCAAGTTCGTCGATTTTCGCCTGAGGCATCGACGACAACAGCATGAACAAGCTGGAGATGCCGATGTTGTTGAAGGAGTAATCGCCGGCTTGATGCGGGCGCTCGCCGGTGAAGCCCTTGCCGGTTGAATCCAGCACCGACTGCGCGGCGAAATCTTCCACTTCGCTCATCACCGTCACATCGCGGTACTCAGTCGCCCAGCGGCAGCCCGGCGAATCAATATTCATCTGCGCCACGCAATTCCGCGCCAAATCAAGCCCGAAGGCATCGGCGTACCAGGTGGACGCGCCGTAACGCCCCGTCGAATGGCCCGACCACCAGGCGACGCGCAGGCTGCGCGCCATCTGATCGCGATTGTCGTTGAAGATCCGCGCCAACTCCAGCAAGGTGGCATCGCCGACGGCGTTGTCGCCGATGCCGATATCCCAGGAATCCATGTGCCCGTGCACCAGCACAAAGCGCTCCGGCTCGACACTGCCCTGAATCTCCGCCACCAGACAGGGGCATTCGAACCAGCCTTCTTTCAGCTCGGTGTGCAACGTGACTTCGCTCAGGCCGATCTCCAATTGCGCCAGCAGCGCCTCGCCATCGGGCCGATTGATCGACAAGACGGGGATGGTCGGCTGGCGATGATAATTGTCGAGGTCGGGCGCGCCCCAAATCGTGGTGCAGATGCCCCAGTGGATGTCTACGCCCGGGTTGATGAAAATCGCGCCTTTCGCGCCTTTGTTCTGGAAATACCAGACCGGCGGCGGTCCACCGAAGCCATCGACCACCACGATCTTGCCGGTGACATCGACTTCGGTCGTCGGCGAGAAATCGAAGAAGTCGACGCTGCGCCCGGCGGCGAATCCCTCTATGACGATCGCTTCGCCGCTGACGCCGCCAGCCGGCGTGCTGACCGAGAAGCCGGGCGTCTTCGCGCGATATGTGGCGCCGCCCGCCTCCAGCGACGCCCTGATCGGAACGCTCAGAAATTGCTCCGGCATGTGCATCGTGTAATCGACGCCCAGCGCATCCAGGCGCTCGCCCACATAATCAAAAGCCGTGCGCTCGTCTTCCGATGACGATTCGCGCACCAGGGTGGTGAAGCGCTCGATCATCGACCAGGGTTCGTCCGGCGCCAGGGATGCCAGCAGGCCGTCTTCCAGATTCGCGTTCTTTGTTTCATAAAGTGCTTGCATTTCTCGCCTTTCCCTATGAGCGTGTAGACAATCGGTTAAACGTTTTGATGACGGGCATGCATTTGCAAAGCCGCCAAGCATCAGCCGACTGTGATAGTCGCTGACCGCATTTGCATGAAAGTGTGCTACAGTCAGACCGTAATTCCAACGGAGAGTCTAACAACTCACGCCGGATTGTCAATCTCTCGCCAATCCTGCGCAATGGTGAAACTTGCGCGCATCGGCCTTTTGCAATTTCTACGCGTAGGATTCCCCGCGATGGCGAGTTGAGCACGGACAAGCTGAACGTAAACGCTGCGCCTTCTGTGCCTTTGTAAAGAACAGGAACTGAATTCCGCGGGATTCGCCACCTTTCCAATTGCAGGCGCGCGCCGTTAAGCTAACATTCGCGTCAATTGGCTATCAAGGGACTGCGGTGGAAAATACTGGCATTCAGAATGCTTTGAAACATGCGCGGCAGAACCGAGGCCGGCACCTCGATGGATTCAAAGAACTCTTGCGCTTCCCATCCGTAAGCCTGGACGCCGCATTTCAGTCCGAGCTCCGCGATTGCGCCGAATGGATTCTTGGCGAAATGACGCGCATCGGTCTGCGCAATTGCCGGCTCCTTCCCACTGCCGGCAATCCAATCGTATACGCCGAATTCTTGGATGCCGGCGAGGACGCGCCGACCGTCTTATTGTAAGCCCACTATGATGTGCAGCCGATCGGCGACGAATTACGCTGGGACTCGCCGCCATTTGAGCCGACCATAAGTAACGGACGTCTGGTGGCGCGTGGCGCCATCGACGACAAATGCGGTGTATGGGTCAATTTACAGGCAATCGACTCGATTCTGGCTACCTGTGAGACGCTGCCGATCAACGTAAAATTGTTCTTTGACGGGGAAGAAGAGCTTGGCTCAAGGAACGCCGCCGCCTGCATCGCCGCCAACAGGGATCTGCTCGCCTGCGATGCTGTGATCATTTCGGATGGACCTTTCTCAGTGCGACAGCCCGTCATTGGCTATGCCTTGCGCGGAGCCATCTCGGGCGAAGTGCGTGTACAAGGTCCGCCCCATGATCTGCATTCTGGGCGCTATGGCGGCGCGGTAAAGAATCCGATTCATCAACTGGCTCGCATCATCGCTTCCTTTCACGACGAAAGCGGACGCATCCAAATCAGAGGCCTTTATGATGACATTTTACCCATGTCCGACCGGCAAATCCGCCACATGAATGAGCTCTGGAAATCCATCGGACCGGATCTGCAGCGAGCCGCCGGGGTTGACGCCTTCTTCGGGGATTCTCTCGGGGTATTCGCCGAGCGCACTACCTCGCAGCCAACCTTGGACGCTGGCGGGATCGTCGGCGGCTATTGGGGCCAAGAAACGCCCGCTATTATCCCTTCTGCCGCGCGCTGCAAAGTCACCATCCGCACGGTAGCCCGGCAAGATTCAGATCTGATGTGGTCGAGATTCGTCGACCATGTACGGTCTTTCGCCGAGCCGGCAATCAGCATCGAAACAGAATTGTTCAGCATCGCGCATCCTTTCCTGATGCCCGATGATGGAAGGGAGATCCGCGCCATCCAACGGGCTCTGAAAGAGGCGCTCGGTCGTGAGGCGTTGCTCATGCGCCATGGCGGCTCGCTGGCCATCGGCGGGCTGCTGGGGCGGGAGTTGGGCCTGCCGGTGACGATGTTTGGCTACGGCTCGGGCGCCAATTCACACGCGCCGAATGAATTCATCTATGTCGACGATATCCAGATTGCGACCGAGGTGGCGATTCGGCTACTGTTTGAGTTGGGCGGCGACAACTAAAAGTACGCCAACATCACATCTTGATGGCGCCCGCCGTCAGCCCGCTCTGGATGCCGCGTGGACTTGACTCGTTTTGGTGGACATTGAATTTGTCTAATGCGCCGCGCCTTATCATCTCCTTTCACTCGACTCTTGCGGCGATTTTGCCTCCGCCGAAGTCAGGATGCCGCGCGGACGACGCAAGCTCTTTCGCCTTGCGCTTGTGGCAGCGTATCCAAAGGTAGCGGCTGCGCGTCGCTCTAGTTACAATCCGTAAGATAGAATCTATGAAAAGGGAGTCGCAATGTTTCGCAGGCTCTGGTGGATCGCGCTCTTGGCATTGCCACTAACTTTGCCGTTCTGGGCGCAAAACGAAGCGGACATCTATCGCGAAGTCAGCCCATCGGTTGTGTCGATAGAGGTCGAAATTAGCCAATTTGACACGGCTGGCGGTGCCGGATTTGTTATCGACGAAGACGGGCATATCGTCACCAATGCCCATGTGATCGAAGATGCCATTGCTTTGCACGTCGTGTTTCACGACGGATATGAAACCCCGGCCAAGCTAGTCGGCATGGATTCGCGCGTCGACCTCGCCGTCATCAAAGTCGATGTGGCGCGTCATCGCCTCAAACCGGTGACTTTTGGCGACTCGGACGCCGTCGTCGTGGGAGAGGCAGTCGTGGCGATAGGCAGTCCGCATGGACTGGACGCGACCCTGACTCGCGGGATTATCAGCGGGCTGAATCGCAGACTGGAGTTGGACGACGGCACGACGATGGAAGGCGCGATACAGACCGACGCCGCGCTTGCGCCCGGGAATAGCGGCGGACCGCTTCTCAATCAGGTTGGCGAAGTTATCGGTGTCAACACAGCTGGCTATGGCGGGACTGCGCTAGGTTTTGCGATCCCCTCAAGTGTGATGCGACAAGTAACGCAGTCGATTATTGATATCGGACCGCCTACGCCAACACCGACAGAAACTGCTTCGCCAGCACCGACCGTCACACCGAGTACCCCAGAAAGAAGGATCAGTATTGTCTCGAAGTACATGAATGCCAGCAATTCTAGTTCCCGCGACATCACCCTAAATATCGTCGGCGCGGAAGTAGTAGGCTCGTATATCACGCTTTTCGCCGACATACGTGACAGGGGTGGCCGGCGCGTCGAGCGGCTAGACACTTGGGATTTCTCAATAAGCGGACAACTAGAAGATGTGCTGGACGTGCGCAACGTGATATACGGAATCGGCGACGATAGGCCGTTTGCCTCAGTTCTGGTTATCGACTCCGATGACCCTGAAGTCCGTACAAGGGATTTCTTGTTGAGTTACTTTTTGCGTCTGGGGGCGGATGATATGGTCAATATTGTGTCCTTCTGTACTGCCCCTCCTACGATCAATGAAGAATTCCAAACGGCCAACGATTCTTTCATCGACTTCGTCTTTTGGTTGGACGGGTGGAGTAACGCGCTGGACTGGCAGTGTCAAAAGTCGATTCGCGATGTTGTCAGATATTCACTTGAAATAGCCAAAGAAGCGCCACTTGACCGTAAAGTGGTGGTTATCGTCACCAATGATCATCGACGGCGCGTTGTTAGCGAAAACACGGCTGAGGAGGTCCTCGCCTCTGCCAGCATGCAAGGCATTCCAATCTACGTTTTCGCAACAGGCGAAGTTCTTTTTGAAACGCGCGACTTTCTGTCTGAGATCGCCGCGCGCTCTGAAGGCACGCTCGTCGATGAGAGCCGTGACTACGGGCAATTGTTTTGGCCTATACGTGCCCGCAACCTCGCTGTTGCCCTTGGCACTCAACACATCGCCATCGAGATTGACGCAAGTTACGTGCCGAACGACGGAAAAGACTACGACTTCACTCTGAATGTAAGCGTTGGCGATCGTACCGCTTTCTGGGAAGGAAAACTTGTGCAGGATGTGAAGGGGACATACGCACCATTCCGTACTGCCACACCAGTCCCAACTTCCACCCCAACCCACACGCCGTCCCCAACGAACACGTTAACGCCTTCCGCTACCTTTACACCTTCTAGTACCCCGACCCAGACGGCGACGGCCTCGGACACGCCAACCCCAACCGAAACAGCAACACTAACCGACACGCCGATTCCGACCGACACAGCGACGCCGACCAACACCCCTACGCCCTTTAGTGTCTCCGTGAATAGCAATGTCAATCTCCGTTCGGGACCGGGCACTGAATACGCAAGGTTCGGCGTAGCGCAATCCGGCGACACATTTGAAGTTATCGGCTATCAGGCGGGCAACCCGTATAACTGGCTGAAAGTGCGCTATGATGGCGGGATAGCATGGATTGCCGAGTCGCTCACGCGAGAGTATTCGAGCTCAAGGTAGCCTTATTTTCTGTTGGCACGTCCTTTTGCATTACGCTAGTGGGAGTATGGCGGTGGTCGAACCAAGGCAAAAGGAGAGTGCTCAATGCAAGATCTGATCAAAGCCTTTACCACATATGCAGGTCCAGATGCAGACGCACAGCGCAAGCAGTACCAGCGCATGTTGGATTTGACAAGATCGTCTGCTAATGCGTGTACAGGACTGTATGCTGAACAATTGAAGAATCGGGATCTATTCATAGACTTGCATCTAGCCGAGCTTAAAGCGCTGGCATATAGCAACGATAGAAACGGCATCAAGGCAAAGTATCAACTTTTTGAATGTGCGACAAAGCAGTGCCGCAAGATCCAATGCTGTAGCACACAACACCGAAAAAATGTGATGACAGCAGAAACAGCTCTACTGGAATCAATTCATAGGCTAGAAACCGAATCATGGTTGGAGAGGTTGGGATACATTGTATTGTTGTCTATCGGCATTCCTCTCACTGGTTTTGCCAGTCTTGTATTAGCATTGGCGCTTGGTCGTGTTGAGCCGCCAGATTGGCTAACTCAGATGATTGTGGACACTCTACCACCTATATTGACCGATCCACTCAGGCTGGTGCCCGTTTTGGTCTTGTCAGTAATTCTTTGCCTAGTCGCGCTTTTGCTGATTAGGCGGGTGTGGCTGACATTGAGCGGCATTCCGGATAGAGCGCGATACTGGAGCAAGGCGAGGCATAATAGTCAAGGTGCGAGCAATCAAGAAATCCAGCCATAAGTAGATTGAGATTAGTGCACATGAAAACCATGTCATTCGACTTCAAGTCCCGCCGCTCCATGATCAGCGCCCGCCGCGGCATGGTCGGCGCCAGCAACCCCCTCGCCGCCCAAGCCGGCCTCAACATCCTGCGCCAGGGCGGCAATGCAGCCGACGCCGCCGTCGCCACCTCAGCCATGATGAATGTGATGGATCCGGGCTCATGCGGCGTCGGCGGTGATTGCTTCGCGCTATACTTCGACGCCGAGACGAAACAGGTCAGCGCTCTTAATGGCAGCGGACGCGCGCCGGCTGACTTGACGCTCGAAACTGTCCGCGACCTGGGCTGGCAGAAGATGAACCCGCGTCATGTCCATTCGGTAACCATCCCGGGCGCGGTACGCGGCTGGCATGATCTGCTGAGGCGCCATGGGAGGATGACGCTGGCTGATGTGTTGGGCGACGCCATCCACTACGCGAGCGAAGGTTTCCCGACCGCGCCGGTGGTGGGTTACCGCTGGGAGCATTCGGGCGCCTTCCTGCGCAGCGCCGCCAATGCCGAGGAATACCTGCCCAACGGCGAAACCCCGAAGGCAGGCCAGGTGATGCGCTTGCCCGGGCTGGCGAATACCCTGCGCGCCATCGCCGACGGCGGGCCTGAAGCCTTCTACACCGGTCCAATCGCCGAAGCCATCGTGTCGTCTTTGCAGGAAAAGGGCGGCTTGATGACGCTTGACGACCTGAAACATCACCACTCCACTTGGGACGAGCCGATTCAGGCGGACTATCGCGGCATCACCGTCTACGAGTGCCCGCCCAATGGCCAAGGCTTGACCACCCTCATCGCCCTCAACATCGCCGAGAATTTCGATATCGGGTCACTCCCCTGGGATTCGCCTGAGCGCATCCATCTGATGGTCGAGTGCATGCGCCTGGCTTGGGCGGACGCGCACGAATACATCGCCGATATGAGCCGGGCTGATGTTCCGGTTGATGCGCTGCTCAGCAAGCAATACGCGGCTGGGCGAGCGGCGCTCATCCATCCATACTTCGCCGCTGATTCGCCACCATCTCCAGGCGAACTGCCCGGCGGTTCCGATACGATCTACCTCAGCGTGGTCGATGGCGCCGGCAACGCCTGCTCTTTCATCAAAAGCCTCTACATGGGCTTCGGCGTCGGCATTGTGGCGAAGGGAACGGGCGTCTGGCTGCAGAATCGGGGCGCTGGCTTCTCGCTGGTCCCGGGGCATCGCAACGCTCTGGCGCCGGGCAAACGACCCTACCACACCATCATCCCCGGCATGGCGCTGAAGGACGGCGCGCTCTGGGCGAGCTTCGGCGTCATGGGCGGATTCATGCAGCCCCAAGGACACTTTCAGGTGATCAGCGCCATGGTCGATGATGAACTCAATCCACAGGAGGCGCTGAATCGCCCGCGCTGGCAGGTCAGTGGCGGTGATCCTGGCGGCGCGCTGCTGATCGAAGACGGCACGCCCTTCAAGACGATGGCGGATCTCGCCGAACGCGGGCATCGGATCCAGCCGGAAGCGGGGCTAGGCCGTGGCAACTTCGGGCGCGGACAGATCATTCGCTACCACCCCGAAACCGGCCTTATGCACGGCGGCAGCGAACCCCGCGCCGATGGGCAGATCGCGGCTTTTTAGTCGGTGCATGGCGCCGTACCAAACCCCAAGCAAATGTTGCAATCTGCTGCGAAACCGATTACCTTTAATCTGCGCAACAGTTTGCACGACTAGTCCTATATGGAGGATTCAGCTAATGTTTCTGAAAAAGGCAATTCTTATTGCGCTCCTGCTACTCATTTCCCTCACGCCGTCGCTCGCCCAGGATGTCACGACCATCACCTGGCTGACGCTCGGCTGGCCCGCCGAAGCACTCATCGAAGAGTTTGAAGCGCGCAATCCCGATATCAAGGTCGAAGCGGAACAGATCGGCTTCAACGATCTCTTCGCGCAAATCCAGGTAAGGTTGGGCGCTGGCTCGGCTGTGCCCGATGTCATCGCGGTTGATGTGCCCCTGGTCTCGGGTTATGCCCTGCGCAACTGGC
>JAPOWK010000148.1 GCA_026707665.1 Chloroflexota bacterium | reverse complement strand
AACCAGAGCTGATCTTCAATGTCTGACCACGGCTGCTGTTGATGAACTTGAGCAATTCCCAGGCGGCGTCCCTGTCGGCTGTATCCGAAGACATGACCGTGGGCCCGACGTTGGTGCGCCCCACGCGGACGGCGCCCGCCGGCGGCAGCGCGGCATCAAAGCGGAATGGTGTGTTGCAGACTGCGCCCAGGAAGCCGCGCGCAATCGTGAAGCTCGCCATCCGACCGGAAGTGAAGAGAGCGCCCTCGTTCTGGTCCGCCAAGTCCGACGCGGATGGCGCGCACTCGTGCTCGACCACCAGGCTCTGCGCAAATCGCAAACCATCAATCGCTTCCGGCTCGCCCATCAGACAGGCGGTGCCCTCTTCGTTCAGTACATCGCCACCGGCTTGCCAGATCCAGTCGATCCAGGCGCCGCGGCCGCCGCCAATGACGCGCGCGCGACCGCGATCATCACGGTCGGTCAAGGCGACGGCTTGTTCCAGATACTCGTCCCAGGTCAAACCGTGTGGATAATCGATGCCGGCCTCGTCATAGATATCAGCGTTGAACCAAGTGGCGTAAGGCGCGCCATCACGCGGCAATCCCCAAAGCTGGTCTTGCCACCTTAGCGCCGCGATATGACCCGGATAGTTGTCTTCAAGGTCGACATCCGGGTTCGCGTCTACATAGCTGTCGATCGGCACGAGGACGCCGCGGGCGGCAAAACCGACCGTGAAGCCGTCCATGACAAAGAAGACATCAGGACCGGTGCCCGCCGCAAGTTGCGCTTGCAGCAGCTGCAAATACTGCGGTCCGTAGCCACCGCCAACGGCGAGATAATTGGCCTGAATGGTATCGTTCTCTTCGTTGAACGCTTCCCAAACCGGTTCCCAAGCGGCGTCTTCCACCGCGCCACCAGGCGTGGCATACGTCACTTGAACCACATCTTGCGCCGCAGCCATGGGCATACGGGATAGCAATCCGCCCGTCATCTGCGCCCCAAGCACCGTGCCCGATGCGGCCAAGCCCTTCAAGAAATCTCTTCGACTTAAGTTCGCCATGAATCGTTTCCTTTCCAGATTTATGTTTATCGCTATGCTCTTCCAAAACGTGGCAACGCTTAATTCGCCACATGCAAAGTATAACCAACATCTAATCGTCAAGCGAAGCCAGTTTCCAAAATAATCAGGTCTTTGTAGGGGCGAGCCGCTGGCTCGCCCACTGATTTCCAGAAAGACTGGCGGTCAGCCGACTGACGGTCAGTACAGAGTTTGTGGTTTACTCGGCGAAGTTACCACGTATTCGGAATGACCTGCTTCTTAATTGCCCCTAGCACGAAGAATCATCCGGCGCCAGCAGGATGCGATCGGCGGCTTCTCCCGCGAGCATAATTGGGATGCGCGCGCCGCTGCTCGGATCGTATAAGCCGAAGGCTACTTGAGCGACGCCATCACCGATTGCAAGCGAAAATTCGCTGGTAATATGTTGCCCCGCGCGCCAATATGACATCGGGTACGAGCCGGGCAAGGGTTCGCCGTCGCTTTGCGCGATGACGATCCCCGCCCCGTCCAAGCCATGCACAAATTGATGCAGGTCGCGCGCCGGCTGTCTTTTGACCTCCCAATGGAGCGTACCGGTCAATCGATCCGCGCTTCGAAGCGTCTTCACACAGTGCAAGATCAAGAAGCCGCCGAAATCAGTCGCTTGAGACTTCCCGCGGAAGGCTTCGCTTGGGCGGTTGATCCTGATGATCTCCGGCAGCAAATAGCGATTGGAACCGTCAGGCAATTTGGCGTAGGCGCCGCTGTCATCGGAGTTCATCAACTGAATGGATATGCGCCCGACATAGGCGGGAGCAAGCTCGTTCAGCTTCAGCTTGTGGCCATCGGACATGAATTGCCCGGGCGCGAGATCAGAAAGCGAGCCACCTTCAAAATTCCCTGGCTGGCTGACGGCCCAGGCGCTAGAGACATTGAGATCAACCAACTGCACAACTGGCTCGTATCGGTCCGCCGGCGCGGCTTCAAGCCCCCAATACAAGCGGATATCCAAAGGTTCTTCGTCACTGATGGAGTTCGACGCCAACGTATAACCGAGCAGCATCACGGCGTCATCGAAACTTGCGCGAGCGTCCTGCTGCATATAAACTGGCTGGCTGTCTATTCTGACTATGCGAAAGATATTTTCCTGTAAGTAGAATGCGTTTAAGATGGAAAAGACAACGATGCCGCCGCCAGTCAGCAGCGCCGCGCTCATGGGGATAGCCGGCGCGGGCGCGGGGGAGCGAAGGGACGGCGCGGCAAATCGAGCGATAGCGATACAGAGGCAAACACTCGCCAAGCTGATCACCGCGGCCAGATGCTGAATCGGCGTCCCTACATAATCCAGCTGCACCAGGTGCTCTCCTTCGAGCAAGTGGAACTGGATCAAGCCGAAGCGATCATCCGCTTCAAACGGATAAGCCTCGCCATCCACTGTCAGACGCCAGCCGGGCATATAAAACTGCCGCAGGCGCACATCAACCGCTCGGCCCGATACGGTAATCAAGATCTGATTGTCGGCTTGATATTGGTAGCTGACATCAAAATGACGGCGAGCGAAATCGCTTGGGTAGACATGAATTTGCAAGGGCGCGCTGAGGTAACTGTCCAGGTCTTGTGGCAGGTCAAATGATGTGGCTTCTCCCCAGATGGGCCGGAATTCATTGTAGGCGGTGGTGCCCCAATTGCGCTCGCGGTATTCCATCTCAATTTCGTCTTTGGCGGAGAGCTGGGACCAAATGCGATCGTCATCGCGCGGGTGCATGACGGGGAGCGCTTGCGCGATCGCCGCCGCCGAAAGGGCGAATGCCGCTAACGTGCGCCAGCGCGCCGGCAAGAGTAGCAGGCTGGACGCGCCAAGCAAGGCGACAATCAGCGCGGCCAAGCGGATAATCCGCGCCGGAAAACGCAGATTGCGAAAGCCGGGCATGCTAAGCCAGAAATCAAGCGATGGCTCCAAGGTCAACAGAATCGCGGCGATAAGCGCAATGATCAAAATCAGCGCAGCCGCGTAGCGCTGGCGAATCAACAGCGCGGCGCCGCCGAGAGCGCTCAGAAGCACGCCAACTGGTCCCAGCGTTCGCGCCATCAGCAGGGTCGCGTCATTGCCATCGATAAGCTGCGGAAAACTCAGGAGCTCGCCAAGACTCAGAAATTCATGCTTGAGAAAGTCGACGGTGTCGCGCAGTTCGCCTCCGATTTTCACGAACTGCAATTCAGCGGAAACTGGCAGCCAGAAGATGGCGGACAAGCCCAATCCGAGCGCCAAACCGATGCCGATGAAAAGCAGTCGCTGAGCCGCCTCGCGCCGCGTTCGGGATATGAAAGCGGCTGCCAGGCAAAAGGGCACAGCGAATATGAGCACGATATAAGTAGTTGGCGTATGCGTCAGAATGACCGCGGCCAGCGGTAGCGCCAGCCACAGGCTCGCACGCAGATTAGGAACCCGCCTCGTCGATAAGATGCCATGAAAGAGGAAGGGGATAAACGAAGTGGATACGATTTGCGCCAGACTGCCCTGCCACCAGAATTCGTAGAAGCGCGAGGGCGCATAAACCCAAAGGACGCAGGCGAGGAGCGCGGCGGCGACAGGAAGAAATCTGCGCGCCAGCAAGAACGTCCCCAGGCTGCCGATGCACCAGGCGAATGCGACTGTGAGCGTGTAGGCGCTGACGACATTGAAGCCCAGCAGGTGCAGCCAAGCGCCGATATGAGTCGCGCCCGGCGCATAATAGGTGAAAACAGGATAACCATATCCCAAGTGGAAATAAGGTACCCAGCGCGGATACAGATCGCCCGCTTCAATCAAGCGCGCCAGGGCGAAGATGCGATGGGCGTGAAAGGGGGCGTCGGCGCCGTTGGCCAGTCCCTCGCCGAACATGGGCAGGAGGCCGATTATCGGGATGAGGAGGGCGAGCCAAATGCCTTTATCGCGGGGTCGCAATGGTTCTCTCAGTCGCCCGGGTGGACTCTTACAAGATCTGTGCCGACAGTCACTCTTAACGCGCCGAACAACTAGTGAATTCAGCGGGCGTCTCGGCGAGACGCCCCTACAGCATTCGCTACAAGAGTATCAATCCTCCAGCGTGCTCAAATCTCCCAGCGGCTGACCCAGGGCCTGCGCCTTCAGCACGCGCCGCATGATCTTGCCGCTGCGCGTCTTGGGCAGGTTGTCCACGAACTCAATCTGCGCCGGCACCGCGATGGGACCGACCTCATGCCGGATGTGGGCTTTGAGCTCCGCCTCGAGCGCATCTGAGCCATCGACGCCTTCCACCAGGATGCAGTAGGCGAAGATCTTGTTGCCGCGCAATTCGTCGGGCACGCCGATCACAGCCGACTCGGCTACGGCGCTGTGGCTGACCAAGCCCGACTCGACTTCGGCTGTGCCCAAGCGATAGCCGCTGACTTTCAGCACATCGTCATTGCGGCCGATCACCCAGAGATAGCCATCTTCATCGCGCCGCGCCGTATCGCCGGCCAGATACCAGCCCTGATCGCGGTATTTCTCCCAGTATTGGCTGATGAAGCGCTCGTCATCGCCATAGACGGTGCGGATCATGCTGGGCCAGGGGCTGGTGATGACGAGGTTGCCATCTTCGTTTGTGCCGACGGGCGCGCCATCATCATCGACGATATCGACTTCAATGCCGGGGAAGGGACGGGTGGCGCTGCCCGGCTTCAAGCCCACCGATGGCAGCGGCGTGATCATGAAGCCGCCGGTCTCCGTTTGCCACCAGGTATCGATGATCGGGCAACGCTCCTCCCCGATCACGCGGTGATACCAGCGCCAGGCTTCGGGATTGATCGGCTCGCCCACCGAACCGAGCAAGCGCAGGCTGCTCAGATCATGACGCGCGGGCCAAGCCTCGCCAAAGCGCATCAAGCCGCGAATCGCTGTCGGCGCGGTATACAGTATCGTCACGCCATAATCGGCGACGATCTGCCACCAACGGTCGGGATAAGGATAGGTCGGCGCGCCTTCGTAGATGATGCTGGTCGCGCCCAGAATCAGCGGGGCATAGACGATATAGCTGTGGCCGGTGATCCAGCCGGGATCGGCCGCGCACCACCAGCGATCTTCTTCCTTGAGGTCAAACGCCCACTTGAGTGTGGTCGAGGTATAGACTTGATAGCCGCCGTGCGTGTGCAGAACGCCTTTCGGCTTGCCGGTGGTGCCGCTGGTATAGAGGATGAAGAGCGGGTCTTCGGCATCCATCACTTCGGTCTCGGCGTTTGGCTGGGCGAAGGGCAGCGCCATCAGATCGTGATACCAGTAATCGCGCCCCGACTCCATGTTGATGTCATGATTCGTTCGCTGGACGACGATCACCGTTTCCACCACCGGCGAGCGCATTACCGCCTCATCGACAGTATCTTTGAGCGGGACGATTTTGCCGCGTAGCCAGGCGCCATCACAGGTGATTACGACCTTGCTTTGGGCGTCGTCGATGCGGCTGGCCAGCGCCTGCTCAGAGAAGCCGCCGTAGACGACGCTGTGCGGCGCGCCAATCTTGGCGCAAGCCAGCATGGCGATGGCAATCTCCGGCACGCGCCCCATATAGATCGTTACGCGATCGCCCTTTTTTACGCCCATGCCGCGCAAGACGTTGGCGAATTTATTGACCTCTTGCCACAGCCGCCAGTAGGAAAGCGTCTGCTGCTCGCCGTCTTCGCCCTCCCAGATGATCGCCAGCTTATTCCGCCGCCAGGTAGTCACATGGCGATCGAGAGCGTTGAGCGCCATGTTGGTCTTGCCGCCGACAAACCACTTGAAAAAGGGCTTGTTGCTGTCATCGAGCACCTGCTCCCATTTCTTGTACCACTCGAGTTCACAAGCGCGTTCCGCCCAGAAGGCTTGCGGATCCTGCCGCGCCAAATCATAGACCGCATCGTAGTCCGGCACGTTTGCCTGATTCACCATGTCCGCGTCCGGGCGATACCATTCGCTGGTCGGCGGCGTAAATCCTTGTTCAGCCATTCCTGATCTCCTGTTCCGTATTCATTGCGCCCGAAAACACGCAGCGCGATTTCAGCTCACCGTGCCAATTATAAACGATAGGAAGGATAAGTCTAAGCCCCGCCAACCGAGCTAGTGGCATCGTTACGGATAGTATGCCATTCGCGAGCACCCACAGGGTATTTCACGAACGAGGGCGCAGAAGTAGTTCCAAGAAACCAATTGGATATCTAATACACAGTCTTTTACCCATCCCCGACCGCCTGTGTCTACGCGGCGCGGCCCCTTCCCGAAGGTCTATGTCTACGTGACCCAGCCAGCTAGGGAAGGGGAGTCTTTCTAGCGCGGGTTTCTTTCGCATGACTAACTTGGAACTTCTGAGGGAACCGAGTATTCTCCTTGCTTGAAAAGCTATCACGCAGGCGGAACCGCCCATGTCCGCCTGTGCGGTTCGCTTTACGCGCCGACAGCAATGCTCTATAATCAAGGAAGATTACAATATATTAGGAGTGCAGCTTGTGAAGTTTTCAAATTGCAGATTATTGTTCGCTACGCTGCTTTTCCTCATTGTTTTTGTTGCGCTGCTGCTCAACACGCTGGCGGCTGATATCCATTGGGGCTATAGCGGCGATGGGGGGCCTGAGAACTGGGGAGAGCTGTCGCCGGATTATGCCTTGTGCGCTGACGGCGCGGCTCAATCGCCGATCGATATTCGCGACGCCAGCGCGCTCGACCTGGTTGCCATCGATTTCCGCTATGGCGAGAGCGCGAACAATATCTTCAACAACGGCCACACGATTCAAGTGAATATCGATGAGGGCAGCGCCATCGTTTACAACGGCATTACTTACGAGCTGTTGCAATTCCACTTCCACAGCCCCAGCGAGCATACGATTGACGGGATGCCGGCGCCGCTGGAAATCCATTTCGTTCACCAGGATCCGAACTCGGGCAACCTCGCCGTGGTAGGCGTCT
This sequence comes from Chloroflexota bacterium, assembly GCA_026707665.1. Taxonomy (GTDB): domain Bacteria; phylum Chloroflexota; class Anaerolineae; order Aggregatilineales; family Phototrophicaceae; genus UBA6055. Next base: position 7,885 of record JAPOWK010000148.1, on the reverse strand, counting down.
TGCTCGTGGAAGGCGAAAACTACAGCGACGCTTACGCGGTCGTATTCGATCATCTGCCGGCCCAGGTCGGCGAGCCGGAAGCGGCTGGCGAGCCGATTGCTCTGGCGGCGCTGCTGCCGGAAGCGCGCACTTTCTACACTTATCAGGGCTCGCTGACCACGCCGCCTTGCAGCGAGATCGTGCGCTGGCTGCTGCTGGATCAGCCGGTGGCGCTCTCGGCGCAACAGATCGCCGCCTTCACCGCCATCTATGACGGCAACGCGCGTCCGGTCCAGCCGCTGGGAGAACGGGACCTGCTGCTGGACACGAAGTAAGTGAGTTTAATACAACCCCTCCCAGCCCCTCCCACCGGTCAGAGTCTACGCGTCCCGCCGGAGGGGAGTTTATTCTAGCGAGGTTGCGTGATTCGTGTATCTTGCAACATCGCGTCGCCGCGATATAATTGCGAGAGTCTGCAATTCAGTAAAATCTATTCGCACAGAGGGAGAAGTGATATGTCTAAGAACCTTTCACGCCGCGACTTTTTGAAGTACACGGGCATGGGCAGCGCCGCCGCCTTTGCCGCCGCCTATGGCATGCCGCTCGGCACGGCTCTCGCGCAAGCGCCTCCGGGCGATACCGCGGGCCACCTGGTCATCTACAATTTTGGCGGCGCCGAGCAGCAGCGCATGTTCGCCAACGCCATCGCGCGCTTCAACGAACGTTATCCCAACGTGGTCGTCGAAGACCTCTACATTCCTTGGCCCGAAGGTTGGGGCCACTACATAACCAACATGAAGCTGCGCGCCGCCAGCGGCTTGAAAACCGACATCATCGCCATCGCCATCGAAGGCACGCGCGAGATGATCTTCGAGGATCTCGTGCTGCCGATGGATGACGTCATCGCCACCGATGCGGAACTCGCCGCCATTGTCGACGAGGTCGAGCCGGTGCTGCACGATGGCCTCAAGGGACCGGATGGGCAGACTTACTTCTTCACCCGCGAGTGGAACAATATGATCATCCACTACAATCCGGTCAAGTTTGAAGAAGCGGGCTTGGATCCGCCCGCGGTTGACTGGACCTGGGAAGACTTCCTCGAAACCTGCCTCACCCTTACGCACGGCGAGGGCGCGGACAAGCAATTCGGCTTCTCCATCCCCTGGTTTAATTTCGGCTTGACGCCTTGGTGGCATACCAATGGCACGGCGACGCTCACCGAGGATTGGTCACAATCCAACTTGGACGATCCGCTGATGCTGGAATCGGTCAAGTTCGTGCATTCGTTGGTGCATGAGCATGGCGTGTCGCCCGCGGTGGAGGGCATCTCTATGACTGACCACTTCATGGCTGGGACGACCGCCATGACTGGCGCCGGGCGCTGGCCCTTTGATACCTACGTCACGACCGACTGGCGCACGGTAGACATCACGCCCTGGCCGCGCAAACGCGCTGGCACGACCGTCTTCGGTTCCGGCGGCTGGGCAGTATCCAAAACAGCCGAGAATGTCCCGCTGGCGCTTGAATTAATCAAGGATTTGGCCGCCTTCGAAACCGACCTGGAAGCGGTCGCTGTCGGCACGTCCTTGCCTGCCCGCCGCAGCGCCACCGAGAACGAGATCTTCAACAGCTTCCCGGCCAACGCCCACCACTTCTTCGGCAGCCTGGAAGACATCAAACCGGTGCCGTCGCCGGCGAACTTCGCCGAGTACGAAGCAATCTTCATGCGTCACATGAGTCAAATCATGGCGAACACCGTAACCGCCGAGCAAGGTCTGGAAGCGGCGCATATCGAGTTGACCGCCGCAATGGACAAGCTGGCTGAGCGCTTGGCTGGCTAGACAAAACATTCGCGCTGGCGGCCCGATGGGTCGCAAGCCAGCTATGGCACAGAATTGTAGGGGCGACCCATTGGGTCGCCCTATATTCGCGCGACAAACAGGTTGAAAATGCAGAAAAGCGGACTTCTGCCCGAACTGACACCCAGGCATCGAGAAGCCTTCGTGGGCTATCTTTTCATTTTGCCTACCTATGTTGGTTTCACGATCTTCATTCTTTATCCGCTGATTGAATCAGTGCGCATCAGTTTTCAGGAATTCAGCCTGCTTCGCGGCTCGACCTATATCGGCTTCGACAATTATGTCCAGATGTTTGCGGACGCGCGCTTGCGGATAGCCTATGTCAATACGATCATCTTCACCCTTTTCGCCGTCTTCTTCAATGCTGGCATCGGCTTGATCCTGGCGGTCATGCTTAATCGACGGCTGCCGGTATTGATGCGCAATCTTTATCGCTCCATCTTTTTCTTCCCTGTGCTCATCGCTCATACCTATATCGCGGTCATCTGGCGCTTTCTCTATCACTATGATACCGGCGTTGTCAACTATTACCTCGGTGTTTTCGGCGTCGAGCCCATCCCCTGGCTGAGCAACGCGCATTGGGCGATGGCGGCGATCATCATTCTCGATGTCTGGAAGAATACCGGTTTCGCCATGCTGGTATTTCTCGCCGGCTTACAGAGCATCCCAAATGAATATTATGAAGCGGCTCAGCTTGACGGCGCTAACGAGCGGCAGCTATTTTTCCGCATCACGATTCCAATGCTAAGCCCTACCATTTTCTTCATTCTTGTCATTTTCATGATCGGCGCCTTGCAGGTCTTCGACACGATCATCGTGCTCACGCAAGGCGGACCCGGCGACGCCACCCGCAGCGTCGTGCTCTACGTCTATGAAATTGCCTTCCGCACCTTCAATATGGGTTACGCGGCCGCGGTATCCATGACCCTTTTCGCCATCATTCTGATGCTGACCGCCCTGCAATTTTGGATCAGCCGCCGCTGGGTGCATTACGAATAGCGAGACCATGACATGGCAACGATAGAAGCGAACGCTTCCCGGCAAGCCAATCAGACGCGCGGCAAAAGCAGGAAGCCGATCAATATAGGCGATATCATCTCATACACCATATTGACCATCGCCGCCATCCTGGTCATGATGCCGCTGGCTTGGATGTTTTCCACATCGCTTCGCCCAGCCCAGGAAAGCTATCATCTGCCGCCGGCCTGGCTGCCGACCGATTTCCGCTGGGAGAATTACATCGCCCCCTTCGAATCCAGCGTGCCCTTTGTTGATCTCTTTATCAACAGCATGAGGATCACGGTGGCGGTTACCCTGGGTCAGCTGGTGACTTGTTCGCTCGCCGGCTACGCCTTCGCCCGCCTGCGCTTCCCCGGGCGCGATTTGCTCTTTCTCCTTCTTCTTGGCTCCTTGATGGTGCCATTTCAGGTGACGATCATTCCCATATTTTTGCTGATGCGCGATCTGGGCTTGATCGATAATCCGCTTGCCATCATCCTCCCCGGTCTCATCAGCGCATTCGGCGTCTTTTTGATGCGGCAATTCTTCAAGCAGATGCCGCAGGAGCTCTTTGACGCGGCGCGCGTGGATGGCGCCGGGCATGTCCGTTCCTTCCTGCAGATCGCCCTGCCCCTGGCTGGACCGGCGATGGCGACGCTCGCCATAATTACTTTCAACGCCACCTGGAACGCCTATTTCCTGCCGCTCGTATTCCTCAATTCCTGGCATAAGATGACGCTTCCACAAGGAATCGCGCTGCTCACCGGTTATATGGGTTCGGGCAATCCGTCGGTGGTAATGGCGGCAGTGACCATGGCGATCATTCCGGTGCTGATCGTGTTTATCGCGTTGCAGCGCTGGATCATCGAGGCGCTGACGCGGTCGGGATTAAAGGGTTGAGGCGAATCACATTTCAACTTGCATATAGGCATCTGCGCGGGCGACCCAAGGGTCGCGTAGACACTGACCGTCGGTCGCCCCTACAGATTCAAATTAGCAGCAATGTTGTACGGGCGAGCCGGTGGCTCGCCCCCGCAGATTGAGGCTCAGTAGGTGCGATGTCATGCATAATATGAACTAGAGGATGACAGAATGACTGTTTCAAATGGCTATCCATCACTAGTTGCATACGACCAAGACCACCTGCGACAGATTGGGCTGCCGCTAGGCGGCATCGGCACCGGCGTCGTCTCGCTCGGCGGGCGCGGCAATCTCCACGATTGGGAGATCGTCAACCGCCCGGCAAAAGGCTTCGATTTGCAGCAAAGCTTCTTCAGCTTGTACACAAAATCCGCCGATGGCAGCCGGACGGCGACTGCGCTTGAGGGCGTCATCCCGCGGGCCGATTACGAAGGCGCTCGCGGCGCCACCATTCCCAATCATGGCTTGCCGCGCTTCCGCAAGTGCAGATTTGAAGCGGCATACCCCTTCGGCGCCGTGACACTCAGCGACGAGAGTGTACCGCTCACTGCAAAGCTGCAGGCATTCAACCCGCTGATCCCGACCGACAGCGACAACAGCAGCATTCCGGTCGCAATCTTGCGCTTCATCTTGTTTAACGAGAGCGAATCCGATATCGAAGCGGCTGTCTGCGGCAGTTTGAACAATTTCATTGGCGCCGATGGCACGAGCGGCGCGCCTCAAGACAACCACAATACGTATCGCGAGGCAGACGGCTTGGCTGGCATATTCATGGAGTCAGGCGACGTCGACCGCGATGCGCCGCAATGGGGCACATTGGCGCTTTCTACGCCACAGCGTGCGGGCATTACGCACCGCACCGCCTGGGCGAATTACAGTTGGGGCGATTCCCTGCTCGATTTCTGGGATGATTTCAGCGACGATGGCCGCTTGGAAGAACGGGAGCGTTCGGGCAAAGACGACCCGACCGGCTCGCTCTGCGTCTCGCTGGTCGTCCCCGCCAATGGCGCGGCCGAGGTGACCTTTTTCTTGACCTGGCACTTCCCCAACCGCACAACCTGGAAGGAAACCGGCTCCAATCACCCGCATAGCCTCGACCAGACTGGGATCAGAGTCGGCAACTATTACACGACAAAGTATGCCAACGCCTGGGACGCGGCCGCCTACACGGCGAAGAATCTCGAATGGCTGGAAGCGGAAACGCGGGCCTTTGTCGACGCCGTCTGCGAGAGCGACCTACCGGACGTGGTCAAGGAATCCGCCCTCTTCAACCTGAGCACACTGCGCTCGCAGACCGTATTCCGCACGCCGGACGGTTTCATGTTCGGCTGGGAAGGTTGTGACGATACCGCCGGCTGCTGCTTCGGCTCCTGCACCCACGTTTGGAATTACGAGCAAGCGACCGCCTTCCTCTTCGGCGGCTTGGCTTTGGGCATGCGCGAGGTCGAGTTCAACTACGCCACGCGCAACGACGGCGGCATGAGCTTCCGCGTCGAATTGCCGTTGGAGCATGCGCAAGCCTGGTCGCTGGCGGCCGCCGATGGTCAGATGGGCTGCATCATGAAGCTCTACCGCGATTGGCAGCTCTCCGGCGACGACGAGCGGTTGCGAAACCTGTGGTCCAATGCGCGAAAGGCGCTCGAATTCTGTTGGCTGCCGGGCGGCTGGGACGCGGACAGAGACGGCATCATGGAAGGCTGCCAGCATAATACGATGGATGTCGAATATTATGGTCCGAATCCGCAGATGGGCATCTGGTATCTGGGCGCCCTGCGGGCGATGGAAGAGATGGCGCGCCACTTGGGAGAGACTGAATTTGCAGCTGAATGCCAGCGACTCTATGAGAATGGCAGCGCCTGGATCGACGCCAACCTCTTCAACGGCGATTACTATGAGCACGAGATCGTCCCCGCCTCAGGAGCCGACGCCGTGCTGGGCATGTTGATGAGCGATATGGGCGCGGCTGATCCCACCCAGCCCGTTTTGCAGCTAGGCGCCGGCTGTCTGGTCGATCAACTGATTGGGCAGCTGCTTGCCCATGTCAGCGGCTTGGGTTACCTGATAGATGCGGACCACGTCAAGCGGACGCTGGACAGCATCATGCGCTTCAACTTCAAGGAGACCATGTACGGGCACTTCAACCACATGCGCTCCTACGTGCTGAACGATGAATCGGCGCTGCTAATGGCGACTTACCCACGAGGCGATCGGCCCGCGCGGCCCTTCCCCTACTACAACGAAGTGATGACCGGCTTTGAATACACCGCCGCGATTGGCATGCTTTACGAAGGCGACGTCGAAAACGGACTGAAGTGCATCGCCGCCATCCGCGACCGCTATGACGGGCAAAAGCGCAATCCCTTTGACGAAGCCGAGTGCGGTCATCATTACGCGCGGGCGATGGTCAGCTGGGCGGCGATTCTGGCGCTGACCGGTTTCCAATACTCGGCTGTCGATCAGAGGATTCGTTTCGCCGCGCCCGATGCCAGTCGCCGGTATGTATGGTCGAGCGGCTACGCCTGGGGGTCTTGCATGCTCGACCCGGCGGGCGATGACGCCTGCGATGTCGAATTCAGTGTCCGCGGCGGCGAGATCAGCTTCAACGAATTCGCCTTGACTGGATTGGGCAAAGTCACCTTTGCGGCGGGGCAAAGCTTGAAGAAGGGCGACTCGCTTCAGTTTCGAGTGAGCGCATAGCGGACAAATCATTCGTCGGTGAACTCGGTGCTCAAGTAGTCAAAACGGGAGTCCGGCGCCCATGCTCATCATCGCCAGCAGCAACGGCGCCATCGGCATGGACCAAGCCATACGCGCGCTGAAAAATGGCTGCAGCGCGCTCGACGCGGTCGAAATCGGCATCCGTCTGGTCGAAGCCAATCCCAAAGAGCATAGCGTCGGCTACAACGGCTATCCCAATATCTTGGGACATCTCGAATTGGACGCCAGCATCATGGACGGGCGGACGCTCGATTCGGGCGCCGTCGCCTTGCTGCGCGGCTACCCCTACGCCATTTCTGTCGCCCGCCAGGTCATGGAGCGGGAGTTGCCTCATGTCCTGCTCGCTGGCGAAGGGGCAGAGCGTTTCGCCCGCGAGATCAAAGCCGAACAGTGGGACGCCATGCTGACAGCTGAAACCGTCGATGTCTGGCGCGAAGGTCTGAAAGCTGTAGGGACGACCCAGTGGGTCGACCGCCAGTCAGACATAATCCCCGAGATAACTGATGAGACACCGCTGCTCGACTTGGTTACCTTGGCCACCGACCCCGAGCGCGTCGAGGGCACAGTCAACTTCATCGCCATCGACGGCAATGGCGATATCGCTTCCGGCGTCAGCACCAGCGGCTGGGCTTGGAAATACCCCGGGCGCATCGGTGATTCGCCCATCATCGGCGCTGGCAACTTTGCTGACAATCGCTATGGCGCTTGCGCCTGTACCGGCATGGGTGAAATGGCGATCCGCGCCGGGACCGCCCGTAGCCTGGTCCTTTATCTCAAGACGGGCATGCCGCTGCGAGAGGCGGCGCGACAAGCGATGATGGATCTGCGCGACTTGGGCGGCGAATTCATCGGCGGCATGAATTTGATCGCGCTGGACCGAAACGGCGAGCACGTTGGCATGTCTTCACGTGCTGGCGCCGGCTACATTTACCAGACGGCAGATATGAATTCCTATGAGGAATGTGAGCGTGAAGTCGTCAGGATTCCGGGGCGTTGGGGCGGCGTAGCGCGGGACTGATCGTAGTGGTGTTTCTCGGCTCTTATTCCAAATAGGGATTGAAAATGCGTTCCGACAAGCTCCTAGAATTCCAGGTCATCAAGCAGAAGGACCGAAAGCTCTTTAATGCGCTTCATGTCGCGGTCATTGGTGAGCATGGCATCGCAATGGCTAGCGATTGCAGTGGCGACATGAAGTGAATCCGGCGTGCCTAGACTATATCGCGCTCGAATGTCAGCTGCCGTAACAGCAATCTCCGGTGTAACGACAACGAGCTCATAGTCATCTCCTGCTACAAGTATCTCTTGATATGCTTGGACGAGCTGTTGGTCATCCTGTCTAAGCGGCAACACCAGAACCTCAGCCAGCGTGAGCACAGAACTAAAGGCAAGCAGATCAGTATGGTCGACAA
>JAPOWK010000009.1 GCA_026707665.1 Chloroflexota bacterium | reverse complement strand
CGTCGTGTTGGTCGAGGAGGTTGAGGGCGGCGATTTTGTCGTCGAGGGTGTAATTTGGTGGCATGTAGTGGATTCCTATTGGGATCGGGCGGTTAGGACAACGTAGCATAGATGTTCTAGTATAGGGTGAAGAATTGGTCGCGGATACATTTCTTTTGCTACAGCGGCGGGCGACCTGAGAGGGCGCCCCTGTTTACGTTGCGGTCAGCCAACCCCACCCCCCGGCCCCCTCCCCAGCGAGCTAGGGAGGGGGAGCTAAATCCAGCCGGCGCAAGGTATTTTGCGTGGACGGCGGCATTGTCGCGCGTTTGTCTACAGTCGGCAGTGATGGCGGGGATGGGATTGGCGGGAGGGCGAGCCAAGGGGCGCGGGGACGCAGTTTTTCACCACAGAGGAAATGAGGCAACACAGAGAGCACTGAGAGGGCGAGCCGCCGGCTCGCCCGTACAGACGGGTTGGGGTGGTGGCGGGGATGGGAACGGGCGGAGGGAGAGCCACCGGCTCGCCCGTACAGGTTGGGATGGTGGTGGGGTTGGGATGGTCAAGTGGGCGATTCGGGCTATCGGTGAGGACAAATGTTGACTCGGCGCTGCGCCAGGATTATACTTTTGCTACTCCGTGCTTGCTCGTGAGGATGAGTCGGGCCCCTTGCGGCAGAAAATTCCGAACCGTGTCAGGGCCTAACGGCAGCAGCACTAAGGAAAACCTCTGGGTGTCTTGTGGTCTCCTGACTCATCTTCACGGTCAAGCACCTTGTTTTTGCGCACGGCAATCTAACCCCATCCCCCGGCCCCTTCCCCAGCGAGCTAGGGAAGGGGTGACGCTGTGTGCGGGTTTGGGATGGTGGCGGGCGGGCGAGACAAGTCTCGCCGCTACAAGGCTTGTCCGGTACTGGTACATGTTATCGCGCCCGTTACACCCCATCCCCCCAACCCCCTTCCCCAGCAAGCTAAGGAAGGGGGAGCACTCTTGGAGCGCGCTCGTAACTACGGGTTTCTGACTGTCACCGCGCCGAATATCCCAATTCCGCCGACGAGTCACCCTTCCCTAGTTCACTGGGTCACGTAGGTCGCGTAGACACTGACCGCCGACATAGACCTTCGGGAAGGGCCGGGGATGGGGTAAGACGTACGGGAAACAGGCTTTCTGCAGTACCAGACAAGCCTTAGAGATTCGCGTAGAGCGGTTGAGTTGGTCGGTCGCCACTACGGGTTGGGATTGGCGGGCGGGCGACCCGATGGCTCGCCCCTAAGGTTTGCGTATGAGGCGGGTGAGTCCAGTCGTGCGAGTAGGGGACAGGTCTAATCAACGCAGGGTGGCGACCGTAATCGACACATTGAATTGGCGGCAGAATACCACCGCTGATCGATAGCCGCTCAGATCGCGGTTTGCCGGCAGAAAGTAACTCTGATCGCCGACATTGCCCTTGAGTCTTCCCAGATCGAAGAAGTCGTCGCCCAATTGCAGCGCGCTCCTTGGCTGTGGGTCGCGAGCCAGGTAGACGCGCACATCGCCACCGCGCGCCGAAGTAAAATCCTCGAAGCGCAGAATCCGCGTTTCGTCCGCCAATTCGTAGATTGTGGCGCGTCCCGAGCCATAATGCAGCGCGTCCAACTCTTGAAATTCGCCGCTGACCAGGACAGTCGCGCCGTCCAGAGCGCTTCCCGCCCGGTCGTCAATTGGCGCCGCTTCGGGTCCGCTGATGGCGAGCAGCGCCATTTCGCGGGCCATGGCTGCATTGGTCTCGTGCAGGTCCAGCAAGGCCACGCGCAGGGTGGGCGGCAGCGCCAGGAAGTCATCTTGCAGATCCAGCGCCAAGCCGGGGAAGGCGTCATCGGCGCTGCGCTGGCGAAAGGCGCCGCGCCAGGCGGGAAAGGTCCAGACGGCGATGGCGAGCAGCGCCACCAGCGCCAGCAAGATAAAGCGAAAGCGCAATTGCATCGCGACCAACTTTGTCTGTACGCGCCTTACGATGAACTCTTCATCCGCATTGTGGCATAGCGCGCCAATCGCGGCAAGACCAGCCGGCGCGGGCGATGGAGCGGGGCGGCTAGAGGTCTTCGTGGCTGACGGGCGGCGATGAGGGCAGGGTCACGATCACTGGCAGGCAAAGCAGGGAAATCAGCGCGGCGGCGATGAAGGCATTCTGCAAGCCGAGGGCATCGCCCAGCGCGCCTACCATCATCACGTTGAGGGCGCGTACGCCAAAGGCATAGAGCATGAACATGCCGTTGGCGGTGGCGCGGTTCTCGGGCAGGTGGTCTTGGACCAGCGCCAGGAAGACCGGCGACACCGAAAGCGCCGTGAAGCCCAAGCCCATAAGCAGCGGGATCATCAGCGCGCCTTCGACATGCACGAAGATCAGCATCAGCAGCGCCGAGCACAGCGCCGCGCCGGCCACCATTTTTCGCCGCCCGAAGCGATCGCTGAGCGTCCCGCCCATCAGCGCGCCGCCGACGCCGGAGAACTCGTAGAGCGCCAGCGCGCCTGTCGCCAGCGTCAACTCAAAGCCGCGGATATCCACCAGGTAGACGACCATGAAAATGCCGAGGCTGCTCGCCGCCATATTGCGCAGGAGCATCACGCCCAGCAGCGGCGCGAAGACGCGGGCGAAGCGCTTGAGCATGGGCTTGGTCTTGCTCTTGCGGCGCTCGCGCTTGGCGGAGACATCGCGCAGCCGCCAGAAGAGAATCGCGGTCGAGAGCCAGCCGAAGAACATCAGCCGCCACAAGCCTTCCATGCCCCACTGGGCGACGCCGAAACCGACCAGCAGCGGACCCACCGAGCGCGCCAATTCGCCGGAAGCCATGAAGAAGCTCATGCCGCGCCCGACCTTGTCGCCGGCAACATGCGCGATCATCGCGGGCGCCGGCGCGTGGAATGCCATGATGTTCACGCCGACGCAAAAGAGCAGCAGCGCCGCCGTGCCATAAGTCGGCATGAAGCCGATGAGCGTCGCCAGCGTCGCCGTGATCGCGGGCGCGAAGATCACCAAATAGCGTACCGAGAAGCGGTCGGCCAAATAACCGATGAGGGGACCGAGCAGGGAAGGCGCCTGCATGAAGACGGGCAGTGAACCAGCCATCACCAGGGTCAAGCCCAGTTTGTCTATCAGCAGCGGCAGCAGCGGCGCGATGAAGGCGGAATAAATATCATGCACAAAATGCCCGCTGCAGATCAGCAGAATGCGCGGGTACTGGAATTCATATTTCTGTTTTGTCTTGCTTTTGATGGCTGCCGCTTCGACAGTCACGACGCCTCGAATCACTCGCCCGACCAAAGTAGAATTATAACGCGGGCTCCGAATTGTCGCAGCCTCTGCTGTGCAGCTGGCTCGCTGAGGGTGCCGCCTTGTTCATAGTTTGGGCAACAGATTGCAGAACCACTTGATCTTACCCAGAGTCGCCAGTGAAATGATGCAAAGGATCCCGCAGCTCGCGGAAGAGAAGCTTCCTGGCGCAAAGGCCTGACTATAATCCATTTGCGGATGCGATGAACTCGAACGGAACCTGCTAGGATGGCGAATAACTCGCCACTGGTCTAGAGATCTTCATGCCGAACCGCGGGCGCAGCCGGCAGAGTCATGGTCAGGGGCAATGAAATCAGCGAGACCAGAGCAGCGACGACAAAAGCCATCTGCAAGCCCAGCGCATCGCCCAAAACTCCCACGATCATAATATTGAAAGCGCGAACGCCATATTCATACATGAAGAATATGCCGCTGGCCGTGGCGCGGTTATCCGGTAGTTGATCTTGCACCAGCGCTTGAAATACCGGCGTCACAGAGTAGGAGCTTGCGCCCAGCCCCAGCAAAATGGGAAGCAGAAACGGACCGTCGGTGTGCACGAATAACAGCATGAATACAGCGGTGCAAGTCGCCGCCAGCGCCACCGTCTTCCGGCGGCCAATTCGATCGCTAAGTGTGCCGCCGGCGAGCGCCCCGGCCACACCGGCCAGTCCATAGATTGCTAGCGCGCCGGTCGCCAGTAAAAGATCGTAACCGCGGACACTCACCAGATAGACGACCATGAAGATGGTGAGGCTGCTCACCGGTAGATTTCTAAGAATCATAACGCCCAACAGAGGCGCAAATACGCGTACAATTCTGCTCGGCAGCGGCTTGGCTATTGGCAGTTGCCGATCGCTTCTGGCGGACACATCCCGCAATCGAATGAATAGGATTAGACTTGCCAACCAGCCGAAGAACATCAAGCGCCACAAGCCTTCAAAGCCCCACTGCGCCACGCCGAATCCCACCAGCAGCGGCGCCAGCGTTCTACCCAGTTCGCCGCCCGCCATGAAGAAACTCAGGCCGCGCCCGACCGACTTGCCGGCAATATGCGCGACCATGGCCGGCGCCGGCGCATGAAAGGACATCACGCTCAGACCCATGGCGAATAGCAGTAGCGCCGCCAGACTATAACTAGGCATAAAGCCGATTAGGGTCGCCAGAGTTGCCGTTGCAGCCGGGGCGAAAATCACCAAATAACGTATCGTGAAACGATCCGCGACATAACCGATCAGCGGACTCAGCAATGATGGCATAAGCGCAAATACCGGAAGCGATCCCGCCAACAGCAGCGACAGTCCCAATTTGTCGATCAAGAGCGGCAGCAGCGGCGCAATGAAAGAGCTGAAGCTGTCGTGCACCATATGTCCGCCGCTAATCAAGATGATGCGATTTGCCTGAAATGTTTCGCTGCGTTCTACCTCGCTGTTATTGGTTGCAGTTGTTGACGCCGCTTGCATTCGGGGCGACTCCTGCGGGCGGCCTCGCCACATTGGCAGAATTTTCATCGTCTTGACCTATCTGCGATTCCTGAGAGTGGAAAGAACGCCGTCAAAGTGCTTGTCCATGTGGTGTTGTGCTCGGCATTGCGATTACACACGCCCACAAAACGAATCACACTGAACTTTAATTGTACTTTAAGGCTCTTAACATTAACGCAATGTGTCACGAGAGGCAAGACTTTTTTGTGACGAGAATGTCGACGAAGGTGAATACTGTGTTTTCTCAAAGGGCAGTATTGTGTGGAATTGCGATCTTGCACAGGCGCATGATGGAGCAAGTCTGTCATTAAATCTAGTTAATGACGCTTAACATAAACATAATGAAACACGAGAAGCAGCAGCCGATTGCAATGCAGGCGCTGAAGAACGTGGAAGCGGCATTCTCTGAAGCGCTGTTCGGCGCTAGATCGCGACTTCGCTTTGTCAACGCCGGCGCGAGGGGCTGGGAAAGACTATGGATAGCGTGCGGCCTGTGCTATCATGCGCGCCATGAAAACGCCGATGCCAGACTTCCGTAACAGACGCTACCTCGACGCCATCGACGATCATATCGTCATCTTTGATGGCGCGATGGGCACGAGCATTCAGGCTTACGATCTAAACAGATACGACTTCGGCGGCGCCGCCTATCAAGATTGCATTGATTATCTCGTCATCACCCGACCCGATATCATCCGTGAGATCCACGAGTCATTCCTGCAAGTCGGCGCCGAGGCGATCGAGACCAACACCTTCAGAAGCAACCGCCGCACCCTGGCGGAACACGGCTTGGGCGAGCGGACGCTGGAGATCAATCGCGCGGCCGCCCGCATCGCGCGCGCCGCCTGTGATCAAGCGGAAGCCGAGACCGGCATCGCCCGCTTCGTTGCCGGCAGCATGGGTCCCAGCGGCATGCTGCCCTCGGGCGATGATCCCGATCTCAGCGGCATCAGTTTTGACGAGCTCGCCGATCTCTTCGGCGAACAGGCGCGCGGTCTGGTCGAAGGCGGGGCTGACCTGCTGCTGCTCGAAACCGGGCAGGACATCCTCGAAGTCAAGGCGGCGGTGCACGGCATCAACCGATACTTCGGCGAGAGCGGGCTTCGCATTCCACTGCAAGTGCAGATCACGCTGGATGTGAGCGGGCGCATGCTCTTCGGCACTGATATGGCCGGCGCGCTGGCTACGCTGGAGGCGTTGCCGATTGACGTGCTGGGCATGAACTGCTCGACGGGACCCGAATATATGCGCTTGCCGATTCAGTACCTGGTCGAGCGCTGCCCCTATCCCATCAGCGTCTTGCCCAACGCGGGCTTGCCCATCAATGTCGATGGCGAGGCGGTCTATCCGATGAAGCCGGCGCCATTCAGCGAGATGGTGGCAGAATTTACCCGCTGGGGCGTCAACGCCGTCGGCGGCTGCTGTGGCACAACGCCGGCACATATCGCGCGGCTCTTTGAGCAGGTGCATGGCCAGACATACGACGAGGCGCTTGCGCGGAACTTGAAACCGAAAGCGCCGCGGCGGCGAGAAATCATGCAGGAGCCGCAAGCCTCCAGCGGCATGACGGCAACGCGCATGATGCAGGACCCCGGTCCCACGCTGATCGGCGAGCGCGTCAACAGCCAGGGCAGCCGCAAAGTCAAGCGCCTGCTGCTGGAAGAGGACTACGACGGGATAGTCGAAATCGCCGTCGGGCAGGTGAAGCGGGGCGCCCACATGCTCGATGTCTGCGTCGCCCTGACTGAGCGCGCTGACGAAAAAGAGCAGATGGAGCAACTGGTCAAGAAGCTGTCGATGGCGGTTGAAGTACCGCTCATCATCGACACGACCGAAGCCGATGTCGCCGAAGCGGCGCTGGCGCTCTACCCTGGCCGCGGCATCATCAATGGCAACAACCTGGAAAACGGCCGCGAGCGCATCAATGAGATATTGCCGATTGCGGCCAAACACGGGGCGGCCGTGCTTTCCATGACCATCGACGAAGCGGGCATGGCGCATAGCCGCGAGAAGAAGCTGGAAATCGCCCGGCGCATCAGCGAGATCGCCGGCACGGACTACGGCATGTCGGCTGAAGACCTGATCTTCGATACGCTGACTTTCCCGCTGACGACGGGCCAGGAGGAGCTGCGCAACGATGCTGTCGAGACGATCGAAGGCATCCGTCTGATCAAAGCGCAGCTCCCCGGCGTGATGACGGCGCTGGGGATCAGCAATGTCAGCTTCGGCGTGGGCGCGGCGGCCCGCGGTGTGCTCAACAGCGTCTTCCTCTTTCACGCGGTCAAAGCCGGGCTCGATATGGCGATCGTCAATCCGGCTCATATCACGCCTTATTTCGAAATCCCCGACGAGCAGCGCAAGATCGCTGAAGACCTGATCTTCAACAGCGACCCCGATGCGTTGCCCCGATTCATCCAGTATTTCGAGGAGAACGAAGTCCAGATCGCCGGCGCGGATGAGATTGACCCGACCGCCGATATGACCAGCGAAGAAGCCTTGCACTGGCAAATCGTGCATCGCAAGAAAGAGGGAGTCGAAGCGCTGATTGATGACATCCTGGGGCGTATGGATGCCGTATCCGCGTTGAATACCGTGCTGCTGCCGGCGATGAAAGAGGTGGGCGACAAGTTCGGCGCTGGCGAGCTCATCTTGCCTTTCGTGCTGCAATCGGCTGAAGTGATGAAGAAATCGGTGGCTTATCTCGAAGGCTTCATGGAAAAGATTGAGGGCGCCAGCAAGGGCATTGTTGTGCTTGCCACCGTTTACGGCGATGTGCACGATATTGGCAAGAATCTGGTGAAGACCATCCTCAGCAACAACGGCTACACCGTGCACGATTTGGGCAAGCAGGTGCCGGCCAACACCATCATTGACAAGGCGCTGGAATTCAAAGCCGACGCCATCGGACTCTCGGCGCTGCTGGTCAGCACATCGAAGCAGATGCCCTTGATCGTGAACGAGCTGGCGCGGCGCGATTTGAACATCCCGGTGCTGGTTGGTGGCGCCGCCATCAACCGCCGCTTCGGCCGCCGCATTCTCTTCCTCGATGAATCGCGGGAGCCCTATGACGCCGGCGTCTTTTACTGCAAGGATGCTTTTGAGGGGCTGGCGGTGGTCGATCAATTGCTGGATGCTGAGCGCCATGAGCAATTTCTCGATGAGGTCTTCGGCGAAGCCTACGCCGAGGTTGAACGGGCGCCACGCCGCCGCCGCGCCCACCGCGCGCCGGATCAGAAGACGGTGCCTGACGCGCCCGATATCCCGACGCCGCCCTTCTGGGGGAGCCGCGTTGTACGATCGATGCCGCTGGAAATCGTGCTTCAGCACTTGCACAAGCCGGAACTCTTCCGCCTTTCCTGGGGCGCCAAGAATACCCAAGGCGCGGAATGGCGGCAGCTCGAAGCCGAATTTGAGGAACGCCTCCTAAGGATGGCGAAGGAAGCGGCGCGCGCCCAAACGCTGCAGCCGCAAGCGGTCTACGCATACCTGCCGGCCAACAGCGACGGCGATGACTTGATCGTCTGGGAGGCGGCTGCCTACGCCGCCGACGGCGAAAAGCGCGAAGCGGCTCGCTTCCGTTTCCCGCGCCAGCCCGATGGCGAGGCGCTCTGCATCAGCGATTATTTCGCAGCCATCGATAGCGGGCGGACCGACACCCTGGTCTTGCAGACGGTCACGGTCGGGGCGGCCGCCAGCGCCGAAGTGGAGCGCCTCCAATCCGAAAACGAATACAGCGAAGCTTATTATTTCCACGGCCTAGCGGTGCAAGCTGCCGAAGCGACCGCCAACTACCTGACGCATATCGTGGCCGGTCAGCTGGGGATTCCGACGGGGCGGGGCAAACGCTACAGCTGGGGTTATCCGGCTTGCCCCGAGCTGGCTGATCACGAGATTGTCCTGCGCCTGCTGCCGCAATTGGAGAGTGAGTTGGGCTTGTCGCTGACCGAGTCCTGGCAGTGGGTGCCGGAGCAGAGCACGGCGGCGCTCTTTACGCATCATCCGGCGGCGAAGTACTACAGCGTCGGCGACTTGGATCGCGCCAGGCAGATATTGGGCAAGTAGCCATAGTGACGATTCCAATATTTCTTTGGCAGGGAAATTCCGGGTAGCGTCTCGAGTGCTTGCCGGAACGGTGAGGAAAAATCATGACGTATTCAATCAAACGCGTTGGCATTAAATCAGTGGCTATGGCCGCATTCGTATCCATGATAATCGGCATGATTCCCTTGCTGCCGTTCATACTGCTTGCTATACCGCCGACTTACTTTGGAATTGGAGAACCCTCTCACGTATGGCTCGAACACCTGTTTACCACGATTGGCCACCTGCTAATCTATGCTCTGGTCGTCGCCCTAGGCGCATCCATCGTGGCGCTGGTCTACAATTTGAGCGTCAGATTGCATGGTGGCATCAACATAGATTTCGAGTTGCAAGAGGCGCAGCCAGCAGAAAAGAACAAGAACTGATTGCGCCTGCGCCAAGTGGTTGTCAAGCCCGCGTGAGCAGTACTTTCAGCGAATAGCGCAGCATACTGGATTCTTCTAAAGGTGATGATATGACCTACACACTCAAACGCATCGGCTTCCTCTCGGCCGTCAAGATCGCGGCGCTGGTCTCGGCGGGGGCGGCTGTCTTGCCCATCATCCTGCTCGTTTTGCTCAACGCCATCTTCAAGTTCCTCGATGTCGACATTCCGCTCGATGCGCTCGCTCCCATTTTGGCGCAGATTGCCTTGTGGGCCGCCATCGCCGGTGGCATCTCGACCGCGCTGACGGTCTCCATCTACAATGTCGTCGCGCCCATCTTCGGCGGCATCACGGTGGAGTTGAAGGCGGAGCGTCCGCCGCGGAAGCCGAAGGAAGATGTTGACATTGAATGACGCAGGGCAAGTGGACATAGACGGGCGACAGAAGGGTTGCCCCTACTGTATTGCGCTCCGGCGGGCGACCTGATAGGTCGCCCCTACACTTTGTGTGTCTGCGGGCGCGCAAATAGAGTTGAACGGCAAGTAGGGGTTTGTGGCGGGGGTTCATCCGCTTGACATCCCCGCCCTAACAGTCCATCATCTCTCCTGATTGGCAGCGAGCCGAGACTCAGCCTCAGGAGGCGCATGATGACCACGCCGCTAAAGCAGGAATATGACGAGACAGGCTACGTTGTCGTGCGCGGCGCTGTGGACGCCGAGCTGGCGCGCGAAACGGCGGCGCATGTGCATTGGCTTGCCGAGCGCCATCCCGACATTCGCCCGGAGAAATTTGGCCACAACATGCTGGTGACCGACCCCTTCATGCACCGGCTCGTGGGGGACGCGCGCCTGGTAGATATCGTCGAGCAATTCCTGGGACCCAATATCGCTATGTGGGCGGCGCATTATATCGCCAAGCCGCCGGAGCACGGTCAGAAAGTCCTGTGGCACCAGGACGGTAGCTATTGGCCGCTGGAGCCGATGGAAGTGACCACCATCTGGCTGGCCGCGACCGAGTCCACGCGCGAAAACGGCTGTATGCGCCTGCTGCCCGGCACGCAGAACAACCGCCTGCTATCCCGCCGCGAAATGATTGATGTCAAGGACGGCAAGAATGTGCTGGAATCCGGCATTCATCCGTCGCAGATTGACGACTCACATGTCGTTGATCTCGAGCTCAAGCCGGGCGATGTCTCCGTTCACAATCCGCGCATCATCCACAGCTCGGAAGCCAATACATCGGACAAGTGGCGGATTGGCTTGACGCTGCGCTACATCCCGACATCGACTCGCGTCATGCGCGAGAATCATCCCTCTATTCTTGTGCGCGGGAATCCGGACGCAGGCAATAGCAACGAATACGCCGAGCGCCCGGTCTTTGATCCTGACGTTCACATGCCCTTCCGCGGCCTGGAGCAGTGGATGGGGGATTAGGTCGACGAGGGAGCGAGCCAAGGCTCGCGCGTACAGATTGGGATGGTAGCGGGCGGGCGATATCAGTGTCGCCCATGTACAATTGGAATTACGCTTGGCGGTGAATCGGAAAAGGAAGCCTTGATTTGTCTAAGCCGAATATCCTCTACATTCACTCGCACGACACGGGTCGCTATCTGCAGCCCTACGGCCATGCAATTCCCACGCCCAACTTGCAGCGGCTCGCGGAGCGGGGCGTCCTTTTCCGCCGCGCCTATTGCGCCGCGCCCACCTGCTCGCCCAGCCGCGCCGCCTTGCTGACCGGCCAATCGCCGCATAGCGCCGGCATGTTGGGGCTGGCCAATCGCCACTTTCGTCTGCGCGACTTCAAACAGCACATCATCCACACGCTGAAGGGCGACGGTTACAGTTCGGCGCTGGCTGGCACCCAGCATCTCTCGGGGGCGCGCTATCATGGCGGCGCCGCGGATGTCGGCTACGACCAGATATTGACCGTAGAGCGAGCGCAAGCGCATATCGCCGCTGCCGACTTCATCCGCTCAGAACCGGCAGAACCTTTCTGGCTCAGTGTCGGCTTCTTCGAGACGCACCGCGAATTCCCGACCGAGCATGATGTCAATCCGGATTATGTGCAGCCGCCGGCGCTTTTTCCCGATACGCCTGGTACGCGGCAAGACATGGCGAATTACATCGCGATGGCGCGGATCCTGGATGACAAGGTCGGCCATGTTCTTGCGGCGCTCGACGAAACCGGTCTGCGCGAGAATACGCTGGTCATTTATACCACCGATCACGGGCTCGCCTTCCCCGATATGAAATGCAACCTGACCGACCATGGCATCGGCGTCGCCTTGATCATGGATGGTCCGGCGCCATTCAAGGGCGGGCGCACAATCGACGCTATGGTCAGCCAGATCGATATCTTTCCCACCCTTTGCGACTGGCTCGGCAGCGACCGTCCCGACTGGCTGCAGGGGCATTCGATCACTCCGCTGCTGACCGGCGAGCGCGAGTCGATCCGCGATGAGCTCTTTGCCGAAGTCAGTTATCATGCCGCTTACGAGCCCAAGCGCGCGGTCCGCACGGAGCGCTACAAATACATCCGCCGCTTCGATGGACGCGCGAAGCCTGTGCTTTCAAATATCGATGATGGCTTCACCAAGAGCGAATGGCTGGCGGCCGGCTACGGCGAAAGCGAAATCGCTCCGGAACGACTCTACGATACCTGGCTGGATCCGGTCGAACGCGTCAATCTCGTCGACAGCGCCGAGCACGCGGACGTGCTGGCGGATATGCGCGCGCGGCTGGACCGCTGGATGCGCGAGACTGACGACCCGCTCCTCAGCGGACCGGTGCCCGCGCCGCCCGAGGCCGAGCTGAATGATCCCGATGGCTTATCGCCGCAGGGTCCAATGACGATGGTGGGGAATCTGTAGCGTATGTTTGATAATACGTAGTATGATGACAACGGGTCAGCCAACCCCACCCCCCGGCCCCCTCCCCAGCGAGCTAGGGAGGGGGAGCTAAATCCAGCGGGCGCAAGGTATTTTGCGTGGTCGGCGGCATTGTCGCGCGTTTGCCTACAGACATCAATTTCGTGGAAAACTGTAGGAGCGAGCCGGTGGCTCGCCCGCAACCGCAACCAGTCATGTCCAACCTGCTGCAAAAGCAAATCGAATACTATCGCGCCCGCGCGCCGGAGTACGACGACTGGTTTTACCGCCGCGACCGCTATGATCAAGGCGAGGCGCACACGCGGCAATGGCGGAGGGAAATCCGGCAAGTCCGCGATCAGTTGCATCGTGTTACCGACCTGGGACATATTCTGGAGCTGGCGCCCGGCACCGGCATCTGGACGGCGGAGCTCATTCAGATCGGCGAACGCGTCAGCGCACTCGACGCCTCGCCGGAAATGATCGCGATCAACCGCGCCAAGCTGGGTTCGGAACGGGTCGATTATCAGCTGGTCGATCTCTTCCGCTATCAGCCGGCGCGCCAATATGACATGGTCTTCTTCGGCTTCTGGCTGTCTCATGTGCCCGCGGACAAGTTGCCGCGCTTCCTCGAGACAGTGCACGACGCTCTGAAGCCGGGCGGGCGACTCTTCCTGGTGGATTCGCGCGCGCTGGACCTGGCTAAGAATCGCACCGGCACGGCGAATCTCGGCGCTGATTTGCAGCGGCGGGCGTTGAAGGACGGCCGCCAGTTCGACATCGTCAAGGTTTATTATGAGCCTGCCGAATTGACCGAAACGTTGCGGGAGCACGGTTTCGACATCGAGGTGGAGGAGACGGAGAACTTTTTCATCTATGCTGATGGGCGGAAGCGGGCGTGACCCAGAGCAACCAATGAAGTTTTTTTCAACACAGAGAACACAGAGGGCGCAGCGGGTCGCGTCCAGAGTTTTCACCCAATAGGCTTTAATCCAGCGCCTGCTGATACAAGTCGATCACCTTGTCCGCCACTGAGGACCAGGACTTCGCTTGCGCTCGCCGCCGGCCCGCCGCGCCAAACTGTGCCGCCAGCGCCGGGTTCCGCAACAATTCCAGGAGCGCGCGCGGCAGCTCTTCCGTGATATTGGCTTGCGACACGACCAGCCCGGTTTCGCCATGCTCGATGGCATCAGCTACGCCGCAGCCATCCGTGCCGACCACGGCTGTACCGGCCGCGCCGGCCTCCACTAGCACCAAGCCAAAACCTTCGAACCACAGACCGTCATTCATCGCGGGCAAGGCGAAGACATCGGCCGCCGCGAATAAGGCGCGCATCCGCTCGTCGTCAACAAATCCCAGAATTTGCACATGGTCGCGCAGCCCCAGTTCGTCGATGCGCCGCTCGACCAGCGCGCTGTAGGCGCTGCCCCGCTGCGGGTTCCCCATGATCAGGCACTGAATTTGCGGCAGCCGCTCCCGCAGGACGGCGATCGCCTCCACCAACTGCAGTGTGCCTTTTCGCGGCTTGATCCCGCCGGCGGTGATGACCGTCGGTCCGCGTTTTTCGACGGGCAGCGCGGGCGGCTCGAGGAATCGCGCGACATCGACGCCATTGCTGATGACTTCAAAGCGCGCGCCCGGCATCAACTCGCGCGCCACCTGCGCCGTATAGCGACTGACACAGATGAGCCGCGCTCGCTCAAACGCCCACCGATACAGATTGCCAGCGGGAAAGGGGCGCATCCGCGGCAGATTAACATAGCTGCCGTGCGCTGTCACGAATAGGGGCCGGCCGCCCGCGACCGTCGCCGCCAAAATCGCGTAGGGTTCGACGGTGCTATGCACCAAATCGCATTCGCGCAGGAGGCGAGTCACGCGCGGGATCAGCCGCAGCGACTTGATGAAGGTGTGGCGCTCGGGCGGCGTTACCGAGGGGAGCAGCGGATGCGTTTCAAAGTCGACGGCGGGGCTGTTGCGCGCGCAAACGGTTGTGGTCACGATGCCGCGCGCGCGCAGCTGCCGAATCAGATTCAGGCTATAGGTGGCCCAGCCATTTTGCGTGCTCAGATCGGGGGCGATCAGTCCAATCCGCATTGCGAGAAGGCAGGTGACGCGATCACAAGGCTTCGAGGGCGGGTCAGCTAGGCGTCGTTTGCTTCAGCGGCGCCTGCGTCACTTTCGCCAGCTCGCGCCGCCAGACGCGCCCGCCAAGCCAGGACGGCGGCGGAATCTTCCGCGGCAATTTCGCTGTGGTGTTCTTCCTTCGTGCCGACGCGCATCACCGCCAAAAGCAAGGCGAAATTCAACAGGATAATCACAATCATGACCGCTATCGCCATCGCCGTCCTCCAAGACTGCCAGGAGCTAACTGCGCCATATTATGAATCAGTTTGTCTGGTTGGTCTAGGCTGCATTGAGGGGGGCGGGGGCAAAGATCGCGGGGCAGTTCAAGCACTCCCAGGCCCCATCCCGCCATCTCTGTTGCGGGAATCCGAAGCATCCTAGACGGGGGGCAAAATTGAGCGACATCACACTGACATGCCAGTTACATTCAGATTCGCCGCCTGACATTCTTAGTCGACTCCGTGCGAGTCAGCCTCCCCCCATTGCAATCTTAGGACAGGACAGGTTTGGTCTATTCGAATACTTATGGCCCAGGTTAGACATCGAAAGCATCTATCCTGGCGAAAACTGTAAGGCTTGTCCGATACTGGGCCATGCTTTCTCGCCGGTTACACCCCATCCCC
>JAPOWK010000143.1 GCA_026707665.1 Chloroflexota bacterium | reverse complement strand
GAAAACCCGGAAAACTTTCATACTGAACCGCACCATCTCACTACAGGACTATACAGCTAGGGAAGGGGAGCTAGAGCCTGAGAGCACTCAATAGATCAAAGTTCTTGCTCAGAGCGAAACGCAAGGTATTCTTAGTGGGCAGCGGCATGATCGCGCGTATGTCTACGAGATTGCTGTTAATTTAGCGACTTCTTTCTTATCGCCATCGCTTAGTCCACGTTGCAGGCGTCGTAGGCGTATTGCATAGCCGCCTTCCAATCGCCGAGGGGCACGAATTCCTGACCGACGTAGCCGCTAAAGCCGGTCTCGGCGATCGCGCGGCAAATGGCGGGGTAATAGAGTTCTTGCGACTCGTCGATTTCATTGCGCCCGGGCACGCCGGCCGTGTGATAATGAGCGAACCATTGGTGGTTGTCGCGAATCGTCTGAATGACATCGCCCTCCATCACCTGCATGTGATAGATGTCATAAAGCAGACGCGCATTGGGCGAATCCACCGCCGACACCACTTGTACGCCCCAAGCCGTGTGGTCGCACATATAATCGGGATGATTCACCTTGCTGTTGAGCAATTCGAGTATCAGAACAATGCCGGCGGATTCGGCATCGCGCGCCAGCATCTCCAGGTGTTTGATCGAGTTCTCAGCGCCAAGTGCGTCATCCATGCCCTCGCGATTGCCACTGAAGACGATCAGGTAGGGGATGTCCCATTCGACAGCCAGTTTCAGGTTGGCTTCAGATTGGCGCTTGATGTCGTCCCAATTCGCCGGATCGTTGATGCCGACCGGTATTCCCCAGTGCAGTCCATGAGTCGCGATCTTCAAGCCCTGATCCCGCACTAACGCGAACTGCTCCTCCGGCACCAGTTCCATCGCCGTGTAGCCGATGGCCTTGCACGTCTGCAGCATATCGACAAGGTCGGTGTTTTCCCGGGCGATGCACCACCAGGATACTGATTGTTCGTAAGCCATAGCCTCATTCCTGAATCTTCATCGTCTGCCAATAGTTGCGGTAGGCGCGCGTCTCCCGCATTAGCAGGCTCAGCCGCTTTTGCAGCGTCTTCAACGGATCGCTCGGCGCCTTGTCAGCCAGTTCCAGCCGATAGTCGCCGGCCGCGCCCACCCGATAATCCAGTTTACCCATTGCGCGCAGCACTTGCAATCCGTCTTGTATGCTGCGCTCGCGCTCGCCCAGCGCCGCCGCCAGCGCATCGAGCGCGGCCGTCCCATCCCGCTGGTTCACAGCGTATTTGACCAAAGCCGCCAGGCGCGCCAGGAAGGTCCCGGTCGTTTCTCTTGACGGTCGCGTTCCGAATAAAATAAGTCTTTCCGGATTCACAGTCGCCAGCGCTGCCGCCCAAATCTCGGCTGATGGCGGGATGGTCCAGACAATCAATGTTTCGGCCGCCTTCAGCCCCAGACGATTCACCGCGCCGTCGACTTGCTCCACTTCAGACCAGGTCAAAGCCGCCGGATAGCGCTCCCGGGCACGAGCCAAGTCGACCAGCGGGTCTGCGGATTGGCGCTGATCCAGCAGCTCATAGGTCCGCTCGCCTGCTTGGAGATCGACCGACGCCGCCTCCAGAAGACGATAATCCAGCCACTCGACCAGCGCTTCACGCTCGCCTTTATGGACGCTCGCGCGCACGGTATAAGCGAGGTCGAAGCGTCCCTTCGGCAATTCAGCGCGCGCGCCTCGCCACCAAATGACCCGCTGCCGCCGTCCCTGCGCATCTTCGACTTCGACTTGCAGATGCTCTCCGCGCCGCCCCAAGCCTTTGCGGCTGGCCACTTTCAAGTTTCGCGTCGCCAGCGTCAGCGGTGGATTGCCGTTGCCAAATGGCGCCAGGCGCTCGATATCGGCCGTCAGCTCCAGCGAGATGTCCGCCAAGTCCAAAAAGCCGTCAATCGCTAATGATGGCGTGATAGGCGTGTCGCCGGCCTGCGCTCGCACAACGCGCGAGAGGGCGCGCCGGAATTGGAAGATTTTGTCGGCCGGCAAGCTGAGACCGGCCGCCATGCTGTGCCCGCCATGGCGAATGAGCGTGTCCGACACCGCCGTCAATGCGCCCGTCAAATCCACACCCGCCACCGACCGGGCCGAGCCGCGCCCGACCTCATCGGGTGTCGCGATTAGCACGGCCGGCATGCCGAACTCTTCGACCAGCCGGCTGGCCACGATCCCGATCACGCCGCTATGCCAGTCGGCATGGCTGAGTACGAGCGCGGCATAGTCCAACAGCCAGGGCTGGGCTTCAATCTGGGCGAGCGCCGATTCATAGACTTGATTCGATAGGAATTTCCGCCGCCTGTTCAATCCTTCCAGCGTGTTCGCCAGGATACGCGCCCGCCCCCAATCCGCTGTTGTCAGCAGTTCGACCGCCGGGTTGGCATCGTCAAGCCGCCCCAGCGCATTCAAACGGGGCGCGATCGCAAAGCCAATATGCCCCTCGTTAAGCTCGGCGGCGGGGATCTCCGCCCGTTCCAAAATCGCTTTCACGCCCAGCCGCCGATTCTCACGCAGGCGTTTCAAGCCCTGCTGCAAGAGATAGCGCGTATCGTCCACTTGCACCATGACATCGGATACGATCCCGAGCGCCACCAAATCCAGCAGAAAGTCGCTGTCGTCGCCGCCATAGAGCGCCTCAATCAGCTTGTAGGCGACGCCAACCCCCGGCAGCTCAAGCAAGGGATGCCCATCTGACAAGCGGCGCGGGTTGACCACAGCGACGGCGGCGGGCAGCGTCTCGGGCAAGGCATGATGATCGGTGATGATCGTATCGACCCCGCGGCTCGCGGCATAGTCGACCGCGTCGTTGGCGGTCACGCCGGTATCACAGGTCAGCAGTAGATCAACGCCGCCATCAAGGTGACGCTTAAAAGTAGGCAGGTGGATGCCATGCCCTTCGCTGAAGCGATTGGGCACATGATAGCTAACGCGCGCGCCACGCCGCTGCAGCGCCGAATAGAGCAACGCGGTCGACGTCTGCCCGTCGACATCAAAGTCGCCCCAGATCAAGATGCGCTCACAATCGCCTATGGCTCGCCCCAGCCGATCGACGGCGCGGTCGATGTCGGGCAGGTCATCCGGCGACGCCGGTCGATACATCTCGGTCGAGAGAAAGCCCTGCGCTTCGGCGACCGATGTGATGCCCTTGCGCGCCAGATACTGCGCAATCAGCTCATGACCGCCGACGAGATCGGCGAGCGGCCCGGGTATCTCGGCCGGGGTCGGTTCCACCCATTGGCGGCGCGATATTCTCTGCCCCGCCATCAGCCCGCCAGCACTCGCTCCTCAAGCACGGTCAAGCCCTCTTCCGCCAGGTCCATGTTCATTCCGGGGACGTTTGGCACTTCGATATGCCCGTCAACCGGCACGAGTTTGTGCTTGTAGAAGACATTGGGCATGCGACCATGCTGGATGAGCCACTCCTGCATGGGGCAAGTGGTCAGGCTCTGCGAGGCGATCAGATGGGTCGAAGGCCAGCCGCCATGATGCGGTATCACCGGGATATCATAAGCCGACGCCAAGGCGCAGATCTTCGTCATCTCGCTGATGCCGCCAGCCCAGGTCACATCGGCTTGCAGCACGTCAACCGCGCGCGCATCCAGCAGCGCCTTGACACCCCAGCGCGTATATTCATGCTCGCCGCCGGTGATGAAGACGCCGCTCGCCTCCCGCCGCAGTTCAGCGTATTGCGGGATCAGATCGGCCAAGACCGGCTCTTCAAACCAATACGGGCGATACTCACGTGCTAGCTCGACCATACGCAAGGTATAGGGCACATTCCAACTGCTCCAGGCGTCGAACATGAGATCGCAGTCGGGGCCGGCCGCCTCCCGTGCCGCGCGGATCACCGCCAGATTTCGGCGGATGCCCGGCTCGCCATCCTTGGGCGCGCAAGGCAGGAACCACTTGAAGGCGGTGAAGCCCTGCGCCAGAAAGTTCCGCGTCCGCTCGACCACCTTGTTCGGCTCGACCGAGTAACCGAGCATGGAGGCGTAAGCGCGGATTCTACCCCGGCTGGGTCCGCCGAGCAGTTGATGGACGGGCGCATTCAATAGCTTGCCCTTCAGATCCCATAGCGCCAGATCGACTTTGCTCTGCGCGATCATCGGCGTGCCTTTGCGGCCGTGGATCGAATGGCGGTACATCTTGTCCCAGATGCGTTCAATCGCGTGCGGGTCCTCGCCGATCAGGATGTCGACGAAGGTGCGATTGATGATGGCAATGTCTTCCTCGCCGACGGGCCCGCAGATGCCAGTCGCGCCGTCGTCGGTGTCGATGAGCAGGAAATGCGCGTCAACAGCGTAAGGCGGACCGCTGGATACATCATTCACGGGCCAACTCGGCACGCGCGCTTCAAGATCGCTGTAGATGCTCTCGGGACGGGATAGATGGGCTTCGCCAAGCGGCTCGTGGTAATCCCATTCGGCGCTGACGTGCAGGCTGCGGACGCGGTCGATTTTCATGGGTTTTCTCCTTTGCTCAGGTGTGTCGCGCATAAATCATGAGGCTACCGACCAGTTTTTACCACCGAGGACACCGAGTTCACATGAGTGCGCCGAGAGTCCAGTGCGAGAGTTTGCCATTTGGCTCATCGTTGCCAGACAGGGTCGGCGAACTTAGAATTCAATCTCAGCGATCTGGTCAAAGTCCAGCATGAAAGCCTCGTCTTCTTCGTCATCCGCATATTCGTCCAGGTCAAAATCTTCCAGCCGCCCCGCCCCACCCCGGTCACAGAGCGTGCGGTAACTGCAAAAGCGGCAGCGCCTCTCCTCATTGGTCAGCGGAAATGCCTCGGCGCCATCGATGGCCGCGATCATCGCCGAGAGTTGCGCCTCATCCTCGCCCATCTGCGCCGCCGAGTATGCAAAGCTAAGGCGCTCAGCGCCCTGCGCCACATAGACATAATCCATACGAATCCGCTCCGGCGGTATGCTTTCCCCACCGTACAGGTGGGCGCCCGCTTGCGCCAGCACATAACGATAGACGATCGTCTGCATCCGCGCGCGCAAGTGAGATTGCGATGGAACGCGCGCGCCCGTCTTCCAGTCGACAATTATCGCCGGTCCGCCCGGTTCCAGCGCCAGCAAATCATATTTCGCCACCAGCCGCCGACCTGCCAGGTGCGTCTGCAAGGTGATCTCGCTGAAACGCTGCGCCGGCAGTCCGCTCAAGCCCCGCGCCAGATAATTCCGCCACCAGCCCGCCAACTCCGCATCATCCGCCAGGGACGCAGTCAGCGCCTCAGCCGGCACACCGAGCAGATGCTGCTGTACCAACTTGTGGAAGCGCGCGCCCTGGCGCATCCGCTTCTCGAATTGCAGGGGCTCCTGCGTTTCCAGCGCTGGGTAGCGCATGCGCCGGATAAAACGGAGCTCAAAACGGCGGGCGCAATCGGCGAAATCCTGAAGGCTGCCCTGGGTGAAGGCGAAATCAGGGCTGAGGCTCACGCGCCCTCACTTTCTCTCGCTCGCTCTCCCAGAACGTGCGCAGGGCGATCAAGGGCGTGGCTTCGGTGGCTGCGCCTCTTCCCGTGTTCCAGGTGATGGTCAGCGCCTTACGCGCCCGTGTGATGCCGACATAGAGCAAGCGCAGTCGCTCAGCGGCGTAATCGACGCGCGCGTTCAGGCTGGCTGCTCCTTCCTGGTAGGCCTTCCCCTTTTGCAGCGCAGCCAACTGCGCCAGCGCCTCAGCCGACAGATTGAGGCCATCGCGGATGAACCACTTCTCCCCGATGAAGCTGTCGCCGGCTTCGGCCGATGGAAAATCGTAATTGTTCACCGAGATCAAATAGACGCGATCCCATTCCAGTCCCTTGGCTTTGTGCAACGTGGTCACCGTCACTTTGCCTTTATGCGCGTCCGGGTCAAATTGCCCCTCGTCATCGCCCAAGCCGGCGAAGCGGCGTCTGTTGCTGGCGATATCGAAAAGCTCGGCGGCGAATTCGGGCGGGCGCATCAGCGGATGAGTCTGCGCCAGGCGCCCCAGATAGAGCGCGACCATATGCGCCGTTGCGATCTCGCCCACATCGCGAAATATGTCGCCGGCGATTGTCAGAATCAATTGGTCGATGGGCATCTCGGCCGCGCGCAGCCAGGCGCCAACACGCTCCCGGAAATCGCGCAGGTCCCCGTATCGCCGCCCGTCGCCTTCTTCGGCGAGGATGTCTTCGAGCCAGTCGTCCAAGCGCGGCGCGACCAGGTCTTCCACTTTCTTGATTCGTTTTAGCGCGTCCGACATCGCCTTTATCTCGGCGACCGCTGCCGGTTCGTCGCG
Organism: Chloroflexota bacterium; assembly: GCA_026707665.1. GTDB lineage: Bacteria > Chloroflexota > Anaerolineae > Aggregatilineales > Phototrophicaceae > UBA6055. The sequence continues at coordinate 8,618 of JAPOWK010000143.1, read as the reverse complement.
CTCATCGCGCCGCCACACGCGGTAGACCTCAGCCAGTTTTCCCGCGCTCTTGGGGTCGGCCAAATAGCCTAGTATACGCGAAAGGGCGCCGACCACCGCGCGCGTCGATGAGGTGCTGTTGAGATTCTCGACGTAAGGTACGCCCGACTGACGCAGGAACTTGACGATCTCCGAGCCACGCGAATTGCGCGCCACCAGAATCGCCGCCGTCCCATCGGGGTTGGCCGCCAGCCAGCGCCGGCACGATTCGGTCACCACCAGGGCTTCTTTGGTCGCGCTGTAAGCCTCCGCGAACAAGACGACCGCGTCAGGATTGTCGACAGGATTGGGCTGCGGGTCTCCTGGCGGCGTCGGCAGTATATAAGGTTTGCTCAGTGGCGCGCGCTCACGTATCGCCCGATGCGGATGCGCCAGCGACCAATCGATCAAGTGATTCGCCAGCTTCTGAATGCTGCGCGTGCTGCGCCCTGAATTGGGCAATTCACGCCCATCGACCCCGTCCGAAGCGATGAATTCGCGCAGATATTTGGGATCGGCGGTGGTGAAGGTCTCATAGATCGCTTGATTGGGGTCGCCCACCCGCACCCAGTTGCCGCCCTCCCCCGCCAGCGCGCGCAGGATGTCTTCCTGCAGCCGCGAACTGTCTTGCGCTTCGTCCTCCAGGATGGCGACCCACTTGCTCTGCAGCGACCGCAAATAGGCCTGCTCGTCGCGCAGCAGCTTCAGCGCCAGCCGGATCAAATCCTGAAAATCGACCGCGCCGCGATACACAAGCGCGCGATCATAATCACGGTAGATTTCGGCGCATATCTCGGCCAGCAGAAGATCGCCCGGGTAGGCCTCGAGCATGCTCCCGACTTCTGACGGCGAAAGCAGATTGTCCTTCGCCTGCTTAATGAAGTTGCGCGCCGTCTCCGTCAAGATCTCCGCCCACTTCTGCGTTCGATAGTGCCCTTTTTCCACATACTCGGGCGCCAGGTAAGCATCGGGCGCCTCCGGATATCGGCGAGCCCAAGCCTCGACGGCATCGGCGAGGATCGCGTTGCTCTCGCGCTCATCGACAATGGTGAACTGATCGTCGAGGCCCGCGGCGCTAGGCTTTCCGCGGACGATATCGTTCGCCAGGCCATGCAAGGTGCGCACTCGATAGCCGTAGCCGGGCAGCAGCCCATCCCCCTTGACATACTCGCTGACTTGCCGTGCGAAGTTCGTGGCCGCCGAATTCACCAATGTGACGATCAGGATTTCTTGTCCCTCAGCCAGTTCCGTCTCCGCCAGCAGCTGCGCCGCCAGATACGAGAGAGTGGCCGTCTTGCCGCTGCCGGGCACGGCCGCCACCCCCATATACCCGCGCCGAAAAGCCAGCACTTCCGCCTGTTTGGGCCGTGGCTTAAACATTTGGCCCCTCCCGCGCAGCGCGCCGCAGCATACTCTGTATCGTCTCCAGGAGCAGCCCACGCTGTTCATAACCGCTTTCGCTGAGCTCGCTGTAACCCAGGTAAACCGCCTTGCGACAGCGGCGCGTCAAAGCCAGCAGGAGCCGTCCCAGCGTCTCGCGGCTCAGGCTGCGTTCGTCCTCCTCGGTCCACAATATACCTGGCGGCCAGCCCCGGCTCAAAACATAAGGATGGGTCAAGGGCTGATAGAGTCGCCGTGACCAGCCCTCGCTGCCGATGTTGAGCCAGAACTGATAATCGACCGCGCGGTTGTTCAGCAAAAAGGTGTAGGCCGGCGCGATCAACAGCCCTTCTTCCGCATCCGCGATCCAATCTCGCAGGTAGAAATTGGCGATGACGCCGCGGTCCACCATCTTCACGTAGTCCTGGCTCAAGTCGATTTGCTCATCGTAGCGGCTCATGAAGTCGAGCGACCAGCGGAATCCGCGGGCGGAATCGACAAGATTCTGGGCGGTATTGCCTGCATCGACATCATCGTGAAAGCCGAATCCGGCGCGTGACAGCAAGGCGCCATACAGCCGCCGGAAGAAGATATCAATGGCATCGCCCCGATCGCGGTCGATGTAACGGTCAATCCAAGCCGCCAGCCGGTCATAACGCTCGCCGATATCAAAGGTGATGCGCTCTTGCATCGCGGTTGAGCGCATCTCGGCAAAGGGCAGCAGCCGACCATTCCGATAGAGCATCTCGGTCAACAGCTTGGCGCGGACCAGATCGAGGTCTTTGATCGCCGCCATCAGGGCGAAGACGATGTCGAAATCGGTCGGCGGCATGTTCCAATGCGGATGCGCCAGCCGCGCCAGCGTTAACAGCGTTCGGGCGGCCGGCTCGTCGCGCAGCGCCCGCGACGGCCGATGCGACCGCAGGGGGATGCCGCGCTGCGTCAAGCGGTCCGCCAAGCCGAAGCGGAGCGCGTCGGACATAAAGGGCGCTACGATGACGATGTCATTCGGCGACACATCACGCTCGCGAACAAGAGTCTCCACCTGCCGCGCCACCCAGTCCACCATGGCCGGATGGTAGCGGTGCGCTTCCGTGATCAATGCGGGCGCCGGATCGACATCCCATTCCGCCTTGACTGACAGACCAAGCTGCGCCCCCAGTCCAGCGCCTAGCGCCGCCACCGCCTCCTCCATGACGAAAGTCTCGTCTAGCGTCGCTTTCCGCTCGCACTTGTCGCGCAAGCGGCGTGCGCTATCCGGATCCGCCCCCAGAAATCGGCGAAAGCCGGCGTCGCGGTCGTATATGATTAGCGCCGATTCGCAGCTTTGCAGCAGTTCGTGAATCAGGAAATGAGACGCGGGATTGTCTTCTTCCACGCCGTCGACGATGAGATGCTTGAAGCGGCCGCGCAGATAAGCCCGCGCTGGCTGAACCGCCCAAACATGATCGCGAAAGACCTCCAGCTGCAACGAGAAATCCAGCAGATTATGGGTGAGACAGTATTTGCGAAAGGCCAGGGCGCAGGTCTGGGCGTCATCAAAGATATGGGCCTGCTCCACCCCGCTCGCCAGCGCCGATTTCAGGCGGGAACCGATCTCGCTGATGGGGAAGCCAACAAGAGCCGCCTTATTCATATTGTCGACAATCTGGCTGTAGAGCCGCGGCCGATCAATCCGAACGCTGTTGAAATAATCTCGCTCATCTACCAGCGGCTCAATCGCGCGCGTCATGAAGTATTGCGCCAGTTCCAGGCTCAGGAAGTTCGGCAGATCCTGCGGACGCTTGAAACCTGCGTCGCCGGAGATCAGAAACCAGAAAGTCTCCACCATCTGCAGGGACAAGCTGCCGATAGTTTGCACAGAGACCTGACCGCCCCGATGCGCCGTCCATCCACGCAATGCCGCAATATAGGGCTGCGCTAAAGAGCGCTGTGGCACGAAAATCAGGATCGATTCCGCTGGCACGCCTTGCCCCAGCAGGGTTACGACCCGCGCAACGCCAACGCTGGTCTTGCCACCGCCAGCGATGCCCTCGAGCCAAATCTTCCCCTGAAGCGGCGCCGATACCAGCTCGGACTGCGCCGCGGTAAGTGGGCTGCGCGCCTTGTCGGCCAAAGTATGCCATCCAGTCACAAGAGAAACCTGCCATCGATTATATGGCGACTCCGCCCGGGCTGCGATATTCTCTCCTTGAGCGAAGCATGCATGCATGTATAGGATAGCACATCCGTTCTCAGTTGCTTTTCACTGGGACCTCAGACAGGCGCGAGGCTACTCCAGAGCTGTGATCTCGTGTAATGTAACAGATTTGAGCAATTTGACTCTTTACTCTTGCACAATCCGAGCAAACGCGCTATAGTTATATTGTATCTATACTGTTCAATGGCGGAGTCGACTTGCTTATGTCACAGGACCACCGTCCGCGTTCCGAGACCCGGCAGTTGATGATCGATATCGTCGCGCGCAGCGAGCGTCCACTGACGCGGACCGAAATTGTCAACCGACTCAATCGGAAGAAAACGCCGCACCTCATCAACATGATGGACGCCTTGGTGGATGAAGGCGTTTTTCGTCGCAGCATTGTCACCTTCAACAACGGCGTTACTGGTTACGAATACTCGATAGCCCGGGGATTACGCGCGGGAGTAGGCAGACCATCATGAAGATCATTACACTCCTGAATGAAAAAGGCGGGGTGGGCAAGACCACCCTCGCCACTCATCTTGCCGCTGGTTTGGCAATCCGTGGAAAACGCGTCATCCTCGTAGATGCCGATCCCCAGGGACATGCCACCATTGCTTTCGGTTTATCGAAGGAGCCGGGCTTCTACGATCTTATCGTGCGCAATGCGGCCTTCCAGAAGGTGCTGCGGCCGGTGCCGCCGGAGCGCTTTAATGTGCCGGACGAAGCCAACAATACCAGCGGGCAGCTGCTGGTCGTGCCGTCAAACATTGAGACCCGCAGCATAGCCGGCAACATATCAGACGCCTTTACCGTTCTGAAGCGATTCAATCAATTGCGCAACGCGATCGATTTCGTGTTTTTTGATACGTCCCCAACACCGTCCTTGCTGCACTCTTCCATCTATATGGCGACAGACGGCATCATTTATCCGACCAAATGCGAAGCCTGGAGCTTTGATGGGCTGCGCGAGAGCCTCACCCATAAAGACCAATTCAGTCCCATTCGTCAGCAATACAATTTGAACGATATCAAAGTCCTCGGGGTCGTGCCGACGATGTACCGCGGCCGCACCCTCGAACACCAGGACAACTTGCGCCGCTTGCAAGACACTTTCGGCAGTCTGGTCTGGAAGCCGCTTCCCGTGCGCACCATCTGGACAGAAGTCGCGAGCGCCCGCCGCACCGTTTTCTCGCTCGCGCCTGGCAGCAGCACCGCCGAAGATGCCTGGCGACTGGTCGAGCAGTTGGAGGAACGGATATATGAGCAGTCGTGAGCGCCGGCGGAAAATTCAGGACGAAGAAAACCTGCTTTTCGCCAATCCCAATACGCTCGATCCCAAAACCGCCGACGCCATCGGATTTGGCTTGGGAGAACTGGGGCTGGAGATCGCCGCGGCTGATAGCGAATTTCAGCCCATTGAAGCGGTCAGCATCCATGAAATCCATCCGAATACCATCCAACCGCGCTACAGCATTCCTCACAACCTAACAGATATCTTCGCCTTCAATCCCAAAAACATCGTCGACATTTTCGAGCGCTGGATTATCGAGATTCAGCTTGAAAAAGGGCAGCAGGATTACGACATCATCAACTTCCTCTTGGGGAGCGCAACCGACCGCGGCGAGCGCGTCGAAAGCGAAGATGGAGAGGCGCCGCCAGCAAGCCAGTTGGCATCCGGCAAAGAACTGGCACTGATGAAGTTGATCGACTTGGCCGCCAGCATTCGCCGCGACGGCCTGTCCAATCCGATCAGTCTGGTACAGCACGACGACCGCTACGAAATAGAAACCGGTGAGCGGCGCTGGCTCGCTTATCACGTCCTGTATTGGAAATTCGGTGACGGCGATAAACGGCCAGACGGCAGTGTCGTCAATTGGTCGCGCATTCCGGCCCGCATTGTAAAGCAGGTCGATGTCTGGCGGCAGGCGAGCGAAAACAACGCGCGCGACAATCTCAACGCCGTCAGCCGCGCCCGGCAATTGGCGCTCCTTCTGATGGACCTGCATGGCTGGCAGAATTTCAGCACACTCGACGCCTGCGACAACGAGCAAGCCTTCTACGCCCAAGTCGCCGACGGATCCGCCTGGCGCATTCCTCGCGGCCAGGGCGAACGCCTGCTCAACGCTATGGGGCTATCCGATGCAAGCCAGCTCCGTCAATATCGGGCGCTCCTGCGGCTGCCGGGCGAGTTGTGGCGCAAAGGCGACGATGAAGATTTGAGTGAAGGCGAATTGCGCAAAATGCGCGCCGCTCTCGATAACGTTACACGTGTAACGGTAGCTCGAGGAAAGCGCAAGAAGGACACGATCGCCCGCCTCGCCGCCGATGCCACCCAATGGCGCAATAAACTCCGCAAAGAGATTGACTCCGTCGATCTGGATAACCGACCTAAGATTCGTAAGCTGATAGAAGCTGAAATACGACAGCTCCTCCGTCTGATGGCCGATATCGACGAATCCAGCAACTGATTCTCCAAGCGCGACCTTCTCCACCGCCGGAAAGCAAAAAGCGCATCGCTCGATGCGCCTCCTCCGGTTCTCCAATCTGGCGCCAACCGTTACACGAGTAACGGTATAACCCGCCTCTTCCTCCAGCCGCCGGACCGAACGCCGCGGCTAAGCCAATGACCGCGCAAACAAATCCAACCCCTGATCCGCATCGCCTGCATGCAGCGCCCGACGCGCCATTGACAGCATCACCTCCTTGTACGAACTGCGCAACGCCAGGTAAACATTCCCGTTGCCATACTCCTTCAGCATTCGGTAAGCGATGCCCCGGCGCGCCGGCCGCCGCACTTCTGCGCCCGCCTGATCGCTCGCGAATAAGTAGCCGCTAATCGTCTCTGCCACTTTATCATCGGCGACGCGCGCTTCCACACTGTCGAAAAACAACTGGATCTTTTCGTATCTCAGCGCAGACGCCCTTGTACGCGCCGCATCCATCGCATTCCCCAGGCCCCTCATCAGCCCGCGCTCACCCGCCGACTCGCCCCTTAAGACAAGCAAGCGCGCCAATTGCCTCAGCGACACATTCTCGAACTGCACAGCCGGCCTGAGCTCATCACCCAAGCTAAACACCGAGCCCTGTCGGATACAAATCTGCGCCTGTGCTTCCCCTGCCCTCAACAGCTTCGCGCCAAGATGACGCCACGCGGGCAAGCGCGATCCGTCGCCAGTCTCAAGCCAAAACCCGTTCGTCGTGTTTTTCCGCGCTCGCCAGCCACGCTTGGGCAAGCGCGCAAGCGCCTCGCCCGTCAACTTCAGACAGCCAACACAAGCCGTCACCTTCACCTGCAAAGCCCGGTTGTAACGGCGTATCGTACGCTCATTCAAGCCCAAACGCCCGGCCAACACTCTCAACGAAGACCTCGGCGACAACCGCTGAATGTATTCCCGGTGCATCGCGCTTCGATAGGCTTTTGCCGTTCTGACATCCTCAACACCAATACAATCACTCGGCGATCGCCTCACATTCATCACGCTAAGCAGCCTCGCCACCGACGGCACTTGAAAGGCCAGCTCCACCGGCCTGCCTCGCTTCCGAACATTAAGTCCCCCAATGTCCAAGTATTCTACATATCTTCTACTGATAATATGCCTGCCGTCATATGTGCTGTAGTCACCAGTCAAGGCCTGCAACACACTCTTCCTGTTTAGCCCGTATTCTCCTCCCAGCCTTACTGCTTCGCTCAAGGTGAAGTACGATTCGCTCACCCAGCCCGCTAGGCCTAAAATATCTAATAGCCGAGCTACCACCGTTGACTTCTGCGACTTCAACAGTCTCTCTCGCACCGAGTTCGGTACTCCAAATCTTCTATCGTCTTTACCTCGTCCAGTTCGATACGCGCTGCTGATTGTGCGCTTCCCTTCATTCCATCGCTCCGCCCATGTCTCCAACTTGTGCCCCGGGCCGCTAGGCATCTCACAATGTAAACCGAGCAAGAGATCCTCTATGTCAGTCCTTGACCTGCTAGAATCCCTCGCCACCGACGCAACACGATATAAGGCGTTATTCCGGCCGATACGCGGCGCAAGACGTCGGTAAAGTTTCGTCACGTCGACCGCTTTCATCTTCCCACTCCGCTGGCTGGATTCGATCGCAGACACCGCGTTGACATGAAAGTAATTCAGAATCTGATCGACGTCCTTTTTTCCGAGTTCACACTCAGCGATATTCCGCACACAGCGATATACATGGGTCCCAATCTTCGAAGGTGGCGCCACCACATACGATCGCTCCCCCTTGATATCACCTCCATTGAACTGATGGCTCGGCACCTTTTCCACCGTTCGATAATAGACATGAAAGCCGCGCATCGTCTTTACCGTATATGTGTTCGCATACTGTGGCAGGTGACGACAAAACCGCTGATAGCGCAGCGCGTCATCAAAGTCGATCACCAGAAGCTTGGACACGCGGCCGCAAACGATGCCCAGAGCCGTCACCTTCTCATTAAATCCGCGCTCGATCTCGGCCTCGGTTGCGATGCGACGCTGAAACTGGCGCCAGCTCACCGAAGGTCTTTTTGGTTCCGCCGGCGCGCTATTGCCATGGACCGGAATTGTTGAGTAGCCAACTTGCGCCAATGTTTTCGCGCGAGTGATCAATTGATGTTGGAGAGAAATTTCTGTCATTTACCTTCTTTCCTTCCACTACTTTTTGTTGCTTCTTGCCATGATATCGAAGGCGCGATACGATAAACACGAAGCAGACTGCTCCACGATGTGGGCAGATACAGACTTAAGATGGATCGGCTGCTGCGCCTACACCGGCCGATCCTCTTTATGAGCGCAACTTGCGGAGCTATTGTGTGGAGAAGGTGCGCGAGCCCCTTCTTCTTCGTTTCCGGCTGCCCGGGAAAGTCAGCCCAACAACGGGTGGCTTTCCAGGAGAATTGACCGAATAATGCGGGCAATTCTCGCGTGACAGTGCGGTGAATCTGTGCTAAACTTGCTGCAAGATTTAAACGATCTTGACTTCCCTACTGGCGCAGGGAAATCGATCCAAAGCGAGCTTCTGGCTCGTTTTTTGTTGC
>JAPOWK010000019.1 GCA_026707665.1 Chloroflexota bacterium | reverse complement strand
AAGGCAAACATAAAGTTAGACTAAAATGTGCTTCTTGGCAAAGAAAACAGGGGCGACCTATTAGGTCGCCCGATGAATATCGCCTTGCACCTGCGGGCGACCAGGTTGGTCGCCCCTACAGATTGCTCTTATGCGGGTTCGTCATATTTGGGTTAGGCAAGTTGGAACTGGCGAGCGGTTGTGCTGAATATTTGTCAACCACTGGTGGGCGTCGGGATGATGATTTCTTCAACCGTGGGACCAAAAGCCGGCTCGCCCGGCTCGACGGCGCTATTGTCGACGCTGACGTTCAAATCGAAGTGGATGAAGCCGCCGCTGAGCGAATCCGCGGCCAGCCGCAAGATATAATCGCCGTTTGGCGCCTGCGCCGCGACCGTGTCCCAGATGCCCAGTGAACTTCCGTATTGCGGCATCTGCACCAGCGAGGCGCTGATTGGAAAGAAGGTCTCCGGATCTTCAGAACTGGCGTAAAGCAGTTCAAACTTGTCGAAGTCGGGCGCGCTCACTTGCCCGCGCAGCTCCACCACGCCTCGGATCACCGCGCCATCGTTGGGATTGCTGAGATTGATCAGCGGTAGTTGCTGCCCTTGGGCGCAGCCGCGATCGGGCGCCGGTCGGGCCGGCAGGCGCAAACCGAGCGACTCGGCGTAAGCCCGCCCCTCTTCGGCATTGTTCAGCCAATCGAGGGCGGCGGCATCGCTGACCGAGGCGAAATTCTGCTCGATGACATGGCCCGTGCAAAACTCGTTGGCGCGCTGCAGGGTCCAGCTGTCGACGGTGACGCGCTGGAGGAAACTTGCTTCGGGCGCCGGCGGATATCGTTCATGCAAGAACAGGTCGGTCGTCGGCTGCGGGCAGGCCGGGTAGTGAAGCGTGCCTGTCGTCCGGCAGATCTCGCGCGCGACCACGCCGCCTGGATTCTCGAAAGGGGCGGGCGGGTACCAGTTGGTCGCCATCGCCATCACGCTGTTCCAAAGGGGGGCGGCGCTGCGATATCCGCTGGTGTTATAGGTCGGCGAATTATCCGATGTGCCCAGCCAGACGCCCACGACAGCGTTACGGGTGAAACCCATCGTCCAGAGATCGCGGCCGCCGTTGGTGGTGCCGGTCTTGGCGGCGACGGTGTTCTGCGCCGGGATGCCGAGGCGCGCCAGCGTCAAGTTCGAGCCGGGAGGGAAGCTGGGCGCGCGGGCGGCGTCATCGCTGAGGATGTTCTGCATCAGGTAGGCCAACGCCGGCGAAATCACCTGCTCGCCAGCGGGGCGCTCGCGCGGGAGCTCGACTTGCTCGCCATCGATCGATTCCGTGATGCGCTCAATGACATAGAGCGGGACGCGCCGCCCGCCGCTGGCAATTACGCCGTAAGCGCCCATCATATCGAAGAGCCGGACTTCGTTTGATCCCAGCGCGCTGGCCAGTGACACGAAGGATTCTTCGGGAAACTGCAAGCCTAGCGCGTCTGCGGTATTTTCGAAGCGCCCGGCGCCGACGTAATCACGGAATACTTTCACTGTCGGCACATTGTAACTATTTTGCAGGGCGGCCCGCGCCGACACCGGCCCATGAAATTCGCGGTCGACATTTTGCGGCTCATAGATTCCGCCGGCGCCCAAATCCTCTACCAGCGGCACATCCCAAATGATGCTGGCCGGCGTTAGATAGCTGCCGTCGTTGTCTTGCAGAGCGGCCAGGTACACAAATGGCTTCATGGCGGAACCGGGCTGCTGGAAGGTCAGCGCATTGTTTATCTGGCCTGCCTGGGAATCGTAATAGTCATGGCTTCCGACCATGGCGCGGATGGCGCCGCTGTTCGGATCGGTGACCATGACGGCGCCAGTATGCACGCCGGTCGCCAATGCTTTCAGCCCCCGCACCTGATCGCTCAAAGCTGCTTGCGCCGCCTCTTGCAGCGCTGGATTCAAGGTGGTGTGGATGCTAAGCCCACGCTGGAAAAGCGCCTCCTCACCCAACTCCGCCACCACCGCCGCGCGAACGAAGTCGACAAAATGCGGAAAGCGCGCCCGATACTCGCCCGGCTGGAATTGCGTGGTCTCGATCTCGGCGATTTGCAAGATCGCCCGGCCGCCAGCGATCTCGCCCTCGGCGTTGGTTGTCACCAGATCGTCGGCGGCGCCAGCGGCGATGCAGAAGGGACCGCGCTCAAGCCAGTCGCCGTGCTGGAATTGCAGACAGCCGACCTTGATCATCTTGCGCATGGTCGCGCGCATGCCCGAGACGGCGGAATCTCGATTCGCCACCGGGTCATGCTGAACCGGCGAGGGCACGATGCTCGCCAGCAGCGCCGCCTCGGCAAAGTTGAGTTGAGCGGCGCTGTGTCCAAAATAGAAATTGGCGGCCGCCTCGACCCCGTAACTCTGATTAGCGAAGAAAATCTCGTTGAGATAGAGTTCCAGGATGAAATTCTTGTCGTAGCGATTGGCGATTTCCAGCGCGACCAGGATCTCCTTGAGTTTGCGCTGGACGCTGACATCGCGGTCCTTTAAGACGAGGTTGCGCGCGATCTGCTGGGTGATGGTGCTGGCGCCGGATTCGATGCCGCCACCGCTGACATTCTGGATGAAGGCGCGCGCGATGGCGATTGGGTCAAAACCCGGATCATCAAAAAATCGTTCATTTTCCTGCGATACAATGGCGTGGATCATAAAGGGGCTGACCTGCCCCAGCGGGATGGCGGTGCGGGCGCCCGTTTCCTGGCTATTGAGCGCGGCGAGCAGATTGCCTTCCGAATCGAAAATGCGGGCGGTCTGGTAGGCGCCGCTATAGTCTTCCAAGGCGGCAATGCCCAAGGCGAAGGGTTCGACCGTATCGCGATACCACATCATGATGACGCCGGCGGCGACGATGCCCCCAGCCAAAACAGCCATCAGAAGTGCGGCCAGCAAGGTCATCAACAGGCGCCCCCGCTTGCTACCCCGCGAAGCCAGCAAATCCTGCACGACCGGCGCCGCCCTCAATTCATAGTCGGCATCGATGGCGCGCGGGATGACCGCATCCCCATCAGCAGGCGCCGGAATCGGTATCGTACCCGATAGACGCGCGTCTGAGGTCAAGGTCGGCTGCTGCCCGGGAATTTCATCGGCGAGCGCGGCCGCGCCTGGAACGGTATAGAGCTCATCTTTGGTGGGCGGCACGGCGCCGATTTTCACGCCACGTTCGTCATACACAGGGTCGCCAGCGACGGGCGCGCCCAGGGTCGCGGGCAGATCGTACTCGGTCAGCGTCTCGTCGCCATTGAAGCTCGCGCCCTGTTGACGCTCGGCCTCGCGCAGGGCGGCCGGGTAATCAACTTGCCATTGGTTGCGGTCGGGGTCGTGGCGATACCAGTCTCCGTTTTCGGCGTCAATCATCCACCAGAAGCCGGCCTCGTCCTGCACCATCGCTTCATAAAGAAGACGTTGATAATCCTCAAAGCTGATTTCTTCTTTTCCGAGCAAGTCGGCCAGGGTAGCCGCTTGATTGCGCATGTCTATGAAGCGCTGAGCGACTTCGCCGACTGCCTGATCGCGGGGCTCAAGCGCTGCCGGCTTCGGCTCGTCGACGGGCAGGTCTTCCGGGCGGGCTTGGCGCTTGGCTGCGCTCTCGCCGAGGTGCGAGTCGTAGTCTTCCGGCGGCGCCGGCTCGCTATCAGCCGACGCCGGCTTGAGCAGCGCCCCCATCATTTCTTCGGGCGACTTGGGCGTTGGCGCCGCGTTTTCGTCGGCGGGCGGCTTCTCCCGGGTCGGGTCGTCGGGCATGGGTCGATTCCCGTCTGGAAATGGTGCGTATCGCGTTCATTATAGTGGAGAGCGCAGATTCGGGGAAATCGGGGTTGCGCTACGAAGTATCTTGATTCTAAGGGGAGGAATCAATTCTAATCCATGTTGAACATCCACATCAGGGCGCGGGGAAACTCCTCCACCCACATTGTTGAGGCATGGCCTGCGACGCGGGTCTTGAACACCACATCTGTCTCCGCCGACTTTAAGGCGCGATGGATATGTTCGGTAGCCTGATAGAAGTGGTCTTCTAGCGTACCGGCGAGCAGATAGAAGCGAGCGCTTGTCATGCCGGATTGCTCTCTCTGTAGTTCATCGCCAGGTGAAAACATCATTACATGACCGTAAATCCCCGGTTTGCGGATTCCCATGTTGCCAGCGAAGACAGCGCCCCGCGAATAGCCCATAAGCGCGCGTCGATTTGCATCGCGCGAGGCATTTAGCGTCGCTTCCGCCCAAACGCGCACGGTCTCGGTGAAGAACCGCTCGTGCTTCTGATAAACTGCCTCATTGATGCCGAGGACATACTCCTCCGCCCTGCGATCGTGGTGAAGCAAAAATGGCGCGGCATGAACAGCCACCAAGACGAGCGGGGGTATAAGGTCTTGGTCAATTAACGGTTCAACCACCTGTGCAAATCCAAAGTCGCTAAACTGGTCGCCATCAGTCATATAGACAACCGGGTATCGTTGCGACTCTGTGTAGGCCGGCGGCAGGTAATAGGTGATGCGGCGAGTTGTGTTGAGCCGGTCGCTGAATAGTTCTGTCTCGCGGACTGTACCGCGCAAGGGCTCGGCAATTGTCGGCGCTGGAGGCGCTAATCTACCGCGCCAAACCCCCAGAGTCTCTGGGATGTAATCTTGTCCAAGATGACCGTGACGATAGAGCCAGTGTCTTATGACAGCGCATTCGATATTGCGAATGCGTATTGTCGCCACCCAGTAGTCGCTGCCCTCGACGGGTATCAAGCTCGTCTGAATCGCGCCACTCAAATAGAGTTGAGAGCTGTGACCACGAAAGGCGAAGACCAACTGATCGGCTTCTTGCCAAATCTGCCAATTCAAATCGCCCATCTTCGTCTTCAATTCAGCGGGAGACCATTGACGATTCACTCGGCACAAGTTTTTTTCAGAGGGGCACCAATCTATTTCCACTGTTTTGCCTTCTCGGATCCCAAGGCTACCAGTGAAATCCGAGCGCTTTCAGGCACGTGGTTTTCGAGTTCACCATTTACGCTCGTATCAGACAGACTACCGACGCCATCGTCGGCGGGCGGCTTCTCTCGGGTCGGGTCGTCGGGCATGGGTCGATTCCCGTCTGGAAATGTAGCGTATCGCGTTCATTATAGTGGAGAGCGCAGATTCGGGGAAATCGCTCTCAGCGGCGAGGCGGCAAGTGTTACGAAACCGATTTGTGGACGTAAATCACATTTGACCCGGTCTTGAAAATGAGCTGGTAGCCCACTTTCAGCAGCGCTCGATGCAGTCGAAGCGAAGTCAAGAACGTCTTCAAAGAAAGCAGCGATACGACGTCGTCAGCCTGGTCAAACTCGACGCAGAGTAATCTTGGCCGGATGCCTTCAGCGAGCATATCCGGTATGACCCGCTGTTCCGCCCCTTCAATGTCCATCTTAATCATGTCGATTTGCTCATGTCCCAGTTCTGCCGCCAGCGTGCGAATTGTCTTTACCTCACATTCGACAAAAGCCGCCGTGCCGTGCAAATTCAAGGCGGAATAGGAGGCGCGATCCGCATGGCGCGGCTCCCAAAATCCAAGAATCGTGTTCGCATTCCAAACGCCGACCGGGTGAAAGTGAAAGCCGGGCAAAAGCCGGTTTCCCATAAAGGCGATGGCTTTGGGTGTTGGGTCAAATGCGTGGATGGTACAGCCATGACGCTCTAGCAGGGCGATGTCCAGGGAGATATCTTCGCCGACGCCAAAGTCGTAGACCAGCCAATCGGAACTTATCAACTCGCTGGGCAGATACCATCCGCCGCCTTCGCTGCCATAGAGGATGATCGAATACTCAACCGGGACGACATCGTTGCGCAGCAGCCAGTGCCATAACTTGTGTCGGTGTTTGTAGCGTCGTTTCCACATCCGCGCCATACCGTATAGATGTCGCCGCCATATCAAGTCATGGGATCGTCCCGCGAGACGAAGGCGTCCTCTGAGCAGGCTGTGAATAAGCATGGCGCGGTACTTTTGCCGCCTGCGCAAAAGCTACGTCGCCATACCCCGTCAAACGCGCCACCGCCCAAAGTATAGCACCTGGCCGAGCTAAGCAGGCGAAAACAGGAATCGCATATTTTGTCCGATTCTCAATTTGGCGAAGACGATGCGGATACATCGTAAGGGGGGTTGCGCCGCAGCAGATATTCCGCGAGCCGCGCAGCCGCGTTGCGCACCGGAAAACGTTGTACGACATCACAGAGCAGCTCGTACTCATGTCGTTCCTGCTGTTCCAACGCGTAATGTTCAAGCGCATACTGCCTTGCATTCGCGCCCAGCTTCCGCATGAGCTCGGGATTTGAAAGGACCGTCCGAATGGCGGCTGCGATCTTTTCGGTATCGGTGTCACAGAGGAAGCCGGTCACTTTGTGTTGAATGGCGCTTCGAATGCCGCGTACATTGCTGCCGATAATGGGCATACCGCAAGCCATCGCCTCAATGAGCACACGCGGCTGCCCTTCAATGAATGAGCAAAGGACAAACGCTCGAGACTGATTCATAATCGCGGGCAATTCCTCGTTCCTTAGGCGGCCCAGCCAGTGAATGCGCCCATCCAGTGTGCCGAAGTCTCGCTTCAGCTTCTCTTCCTCGTCATCATCTTGCGCCGTAGTGTGAATCGACAGGTTTCGTCCGCCAACGATGGCGATGGACAGTTGCAACTCTTTGACCGCTTGAAGAACCGCAGCCAAGTTCTTTTCCGATGACAGGCGACCGATGTAGACCAGGTCATATCGCTTTGTGGCTGGGGCCGGCTGAAACAAATCCACATCAACGAAGTTCGGAATCATCGCTATCTTGGTTGCCGCCGCCGGCGAAATCTCAATGACATACTCGGCCATTTCTTGTGTGGTGACAATAATGTGAGCGGCGCTTGCCAGCGCTTTCCGTTCAATTCCCCGAATGCGGTCGGCATCTGGCGAACCTGCCGCTTGCCGAAGCCGTGTGAGCTCTGACCAAAAGTAATCCATTCGCAGAATCATCGGCACTTGCCATGCCCAGCTTGCCCGGTGCGCTGAAAACAACCCGGACGATTGCCAGTTTCGCAGCGCATCGCTGCGTAGCAGAGGCAGCGCGTGCAGCTGGTGAATGCGCCGGATGTAAGTCTGCTGTGGCAAATTGGCGCGATTGCAGAGGATCCCCATTCCCTCGATTCTGTCAGCGTAGTCGAGCTCTTCCTTGCCACCGTAAGAGAGTATGCGGATTTTGATCCCTCTGGCCTGCAGGCGGCGAAGCAGCGCCATTTCGCGGTCGAACATGCCGATTTCGTCGAGCTTTGCCAGGGTCGATTCGTATCCCAAGACGACTGTAAGATTCAGCGATTGAGGCATTCTTCAGCTATTCCTCAACCGTCTTTGACTTCGCCGTTGGTCGATCTGGTCGCCGTTACGCCGCATCAATTTTCTAATCTTTGGTTAGGGACTTTTAGTGGAGTATGGTACCGCAGCTGGCAAAAGGCAAGTTTACATCGGCGATTGGTAGAGTGCGAACGCTGCCCGCCTAACAAGCTGAGGCGGCGCGAGGCGATCCCGCTGTCGACCGATTTCAGCCTTTGCCTTCCTGGCGCAGCGGATTTAACCGACTTGTCCCGCTCCAGCGCGATTGACTTTGCGGTGGCGCCGACTCGATTTTGTCAGCGATGCCAAACGCGCTCCCTAAGCCAGCGCCCCGTCCTCTTCCTCGACCAGCTTGTGAGCGCCGCCGGCGAGGTAGCGGTAAACATAGGGGTTGCCCAGGACAGCCATATCGGCGACGACATCATCGCGGCGAATGGTGAAGTGGAATATCTCGATGCAGCGCATGCCAGCAAACCAGTGCCGGCGCAGGGTGACTACCTTGTCAATCTCCCAACCACGGGCGATCGCCGTCAGCAGATTGTCGCCACCAGCGTATCGTTCGGAAGAATAGCTCCAGTGCTGTGAGGTGACGTCATGGTCTTGATTTTCGAGATTGTGCCGCCGCTCTGTCGTCATCTTCTCCGTCTTTCCCTGAGAACGCGAATGTCGGCGAAGATTATAGGCGCCATCTTCGCCCCCTTCAAGATAGCCAACTGCGCTCAAACTGGCTTCGACGCGGATTCAGTCCGGGATGACCGCGCAATCCTGCGTGACATCAAAGATGATGCGTATGTCGTTTTGGATAATGTAGCGCTCAATATATGGGTTGCTCAATACGGGCATGATCATCAATTGGCTGCCGCGCATCAAGGTAAAGTCGTAGACGGTGCGCGGGCGGCTGCCGCTATTCCACACTTGCCGCGCGCTGACCCGCGGCAGAGCCAGGATCCAGCCTTCGCGCATGATGGAGATCAACTGGCTGGCAGCGGCGTATTCTTCGGATTCCGGACTCCAATACTGATCGCCCTCAGTGTATTTCTCGTGGGTGTAAATGTTCTGGCTCAGTTCCATCAGGTCCGCCTCCAATATCGCCTCATCGCTGAGATGCGGGCTGCCAGGTGGCAAGCTCAAGTGGAGCGCTCGGCGGAAGAGTCGGCGCTGGCGGCTAACTGCCGTTTCGTCCAGCGAATGAGTTCGTCGCTTCCGCTAATTTCATTATAGTGGAATCGGCTGCGCGCGAGAACAAAATTGGAATTGATGCGCCTCAATTGAACTATGTGCCGCACAAGGTTAATGCAATCGGCGCTGTCTGCCATCTGACAATTGCTTCAGAATTGGTCGGCCGCCGAGGCGGGCGCCCAGTAAGCGGCGAGAGCGGCGATCATGTCGCTCAAGGTTGGCTTTTCGGGCTTGATTAATCGGCCGAAGCCGTGTTCACGGGCGGCTGCCGATGTCGAGCTGCCGATGCACGCGGCGGGCAGCAGCAGCGCCGCCGACGATAGGCAGCGCCGCCGAAAAAACGAGACTGCTGACGGGCTGGTGAAGGTGAGCGCGTCCAGCTCGCGCCGGCTGATCATCGCCGGCAGATCGGCGCCGCCTGCCGCCAGCACTGTGCGGTAAGCGACGACTGTCGTCACAAGCGCGCCTCGCGCCCGCAGGAGCGCCGCCGTTGACGCGCTTGCCAGGTCCGACTGTGGCAGCAGGATCCGACATGGCACTCTGAGAGGGAGGCTCCGCGCCAGCTGTGCGGCGCCAAATTCGGCCGGCACATGCTGAACCCGTTGCGCCAATTGTTTTCGCGCTGCGGCAGCGGTCGCTGGACCGGCGGCGGCCAGCCTGATCCCGCTGTCTGCCGGCCGAATTCCCAGCGCGCTCAGACCATTAGCGATGGCGCTAACGGTGTTGCTGCTGGTCAGCAGAAGCCAGTCGAATTGGCCGAGCCGTCGCAGGCAGTCTTCGAGCGGGCGCCGGTCGGTCGGCGGCGCAATGTCAATGCAAGGATAGGCTACGGGCGCGCCGCCAAAATCACGAATCAAGGCTTCAAGCGCCGGCGCCTGATGTCGAGCGCGGGTGACGGCGATGCGTTTCCCCGCCAGCGGCTTCACGTTTTTCATCGGTCGTTGCCAGTTTCGCTGGCTGCCAGAATCTGTTGCGCTCCCTTTGCCAGCGCCTTGTCCGCCAACGCGGCGCCAAGTTCTTGCGCCATGGAAATACCGACGGCGCCCACAACCGCGCCGGTGTCGCCGGCGACATCCACCTGCCCGCTCCCATCCAGCGCGATCACACGACCCTGAAGCAGCAGCCGATTGTCCTCAACGTGGGCATAGGCGGCGACGGGCAGCGAACAGCCGGCATCGAGAACGCTGAGGAAGGCGCGCTCCGCCGCCGTGGCCTGCGTCGTCCGCCAGTCGGCAAGCGGTCCGAAGAAGCCCAGGTCATCGCGGTTATCGCGACATTGGACGGCGAGCGCCCCCTGGCCAGCCGCGCAAAGCATCTGCCTGCCGTCAAAAATCTCGCTGATCTGCCCAGCGAGTCCCAGCCGAATCAAACCGGCCGCCGCCAGGACTATGGCATCAAACCGCCCATCATCCGCCCTCAGTTTCTCGAGGCGCGTCGGCACGTTGCCGCGGATATGCGCCATCTTGAGATCGGGCCGCATCGCGAGCAGCTGGGCGCGGCGGCGCAGGCTGCCGGTTCCAATCCTTGCGCCTGGCCGAAGTTGCGCAAGCCCGGCGCCGGTACGGCTGATGAGCGCATCGCGGTGATCGCCGCGTTTGGGGACTGCCGCCAGCGCCAACCCGTCCGCTATGTTCGTCGGCAGGTCCTTCAGGCTGTGGACGGCGCAATCGATGTCGCGAGCCTGGAGCGCCGCCTCAAGGGCGTCGGTGAAGAGACCGCCCCCGCTGATACTGCGGAGCGGCGCCGACATGTTCCGATCGCTGCCCGTCCGGTATTCGCGGATTTCCACTTGTACGTTTGCATGGTGGCGCCGGATCAGATTCGCGATGTGATTGGCTTGCCAGAGCGATAATCTGGAACGGCGCGTCCCCAGTCGAATGACCCTCTTCATGTTTGTTGTGCCAGGATTCAGACTTGTCTCTCAACCAATTATACCTTGCGTCGGGCAATCGTATGGCGGGCGTAGAGATCGCGTTCAGTACGCTCTCGCTCCCGCATGATAGGGTTTGGATGCGGGTGCAGCATTTCGCCTCGGGCGCTGCCGGTTCCAGGAAGGAGCGAGACGAATGTTACGTGTGCTAAGCTCAATTCTGCTGGCGGTTTGCGCCTGCTTGTCAAGCGCGCTGGCGGATGACTCTTTAACGAACCTCGAATATGACCCAAGCGTCTGCGCGGCAGCCAAGGGCGCGGTGGAATCGCGCGTCGAGCGGGCGGTTGCTGCCGCCGAAAGCGCTGACTGCCTGGCCATGATGGAGGCCTTTCCTCGTCCTGAGTTGGAGCGCATCAACCGCGACCACACGACGCTCAGCCAATACCATTTCTGGCGCGTCAGTCGCGACGGGGCGAATCTGTATGACGCGCCGGGCGGCCAGGTGGTCGGCATGATTCCGGCCGGATTCAACTTCGTCAATGCGATCAATACCGGTGTTGACGGCTGGGTCCAAGAGGAAAGCGGCCGCTGGCTGTCGCGAGAAGACGCCAAACCGGTACAGGCATCGACTTTTACTGGCATGCTGCTGCCGAACGACTGGACGCATCCCTACGCCATCATCCTGGACAAGGCCGGAACGCGCGCCTCGCTGCGGCCCGGTGAACCGGCCAGCGCCGACAGCGGATTCATCGCGCGGCGCTATCGCCTGGTCAATATTTTCGCCCGCGCCGAAGACGACGCCGGCAAGGTCTGGTACCTGGTTGGACCGCGGCAATGGCTGCGCCAAGAGCTGGTCGCCAAATTCGCGCCGGCTGAGAAGCCCAGCGAAGTCTCAGGACGCTGGGTAGCCGTCGACCTCTTCGAGCAGACGCTGATCGCCTATGAAGACGAGGCGCCAGTATTCGCCACCGTCATTTCGAGCGGGATGGCCGACTGGGAGACCGATGAAGGGCTGTTCGATGTCTGGGCGCGCTTGATCAGTGACCCGATGAGCGGCGCGGTCGGCGGACCGGATGCCTACGCCCTGCAGATGGTGCCCTGGGTGATGTACTTCAATCGCGGTCAAAGCCTGCACGGGACTTATTGGCACGATTCCTTCGGTTATCGGCGCAGCAAGGGCTGCGTCAACCTGACCATCAGCGACGCGCGCTGGATATACGACTGGATGCTGGGCGCCGAGCCAAACGAAGACGGCGAGATTGTGAACTATGTTTACATCTTCAGCACCGGGGTATACGACATCACTTGACCGCTAGATCAACCCCATCCCCCCAACCCCCTTCCCCAGCCAGCTAGGGAAGGGGGAGTGCCTTCGTCGAGCACAACCTAGCGCGGTTTTCTCACTACTGCATCTTCGGGCCTCTCCAATTCCGTCTTCGAGTCACCCTTCCCAAGTTTACTGGGTCACGTAGACATAGACCTTCGGGAAGGGCCGGGGAAGGGGTAAAACCGTATTGGTTACACACATTTTTCAGTTGCTGAGAAGTCCTACAGACGTCACCGTGTTAATGCGATAATCGCCGACATTTGGCATCAAATCAGCGAACGCACGGTCGGCTCGAACCCGATTATTTTGCGGGCGCGGTCAATGCTGACCAGGGCATCCGCGCCCTGAATCGCTTTCGAGCGGCGCCTCACTTCGGGAAAAAAGGTCGCGAGCAAGGCTTCAGAATTGCTGTTCAAGTAATTCAAATCGCTGTTGACGAAGAGGGCGTGGGCGCCCTGGAAGTCGGCAGTCAGCGCCTTTTCGAAGGCTTGGGTCGAGTCATCCGTGTGGATGAAAGCCCAGTAATTGAAGCGATCAAAGAAGTAGGCGCGCAGGAGCCAGTCTTCAAGGGCGTCGCGGTCGAACTGTTCAACTCTGATAGCCTCGTACTCTTGAACGCGGCGCGCGCGCAGGTCAAGCGCTCGGGCGCGCGCTTCCGCCAGTCGCTTCTCCCGCTCCCTCGGCGGACCCGCGATGAAGTCTTCCAGCAGCTGCCGCCGCTTCAAAAGACTTTCGCGCAGATTCTGTTCGGCGATGTCTCCATCGCTCCAGACGGCGGGCAGGCGGAAGGAGACGCTGTCGATTCCGCTGCGCCGCTGGTAATAGGCGGCGATCTCTTCGACCAACTGCTTGGAAAAAGAATAGGCGTCGGTGGTATGTGACGGATGTCCTTCGTCCAGCGGGAAATAATCGTGCTGGCGATCATCGCAGCCCCAGTAACTGCCGAAGGCGTTGATCGAGCTGGCTTGGGCGATGCGTTTGACACCGGCCCGTTCCGCCGCTTCAAAGACGTTGTAGGTGCCGGCGACATTGATGCCAAAGAGGGTTGCGGCAGGATGGGTCATCGTCGACGGAATCCCGGCGAGGTGTACAATGGCGTCGCAGCCTTCGACCTGCCGCGACAGAGCGGCGAAATCGCAGATGTCGCATCTGGCGAAACTGACACCCTCGATGAGCGGGTCCGGCGCCAAGTCGATGACGCGCACATCCCAGCCTTTGCGAACAAATCGCTCGCAAATTGGCGTACCGACGTGGCCAGCGCCGCCGGTGATGAGTACGCGCATGAGCGGCTAGACGACCATTTTGAAGGCGATCGGCGCCGACATGGCAACTGAGCTGCGATAGGTGAGCGCGCCCGAGTCGCCGTCGATGGAGAAGATGGCAGCGCTGTCGGTGTGGCGATTGCCGACGACCAGGACTTCCCCGCGAGGATCAATCATGAAAGCGCGGGGCCAGGCGCCTCGCGTCGCTTCATGCCCGATCGGCCGCGGCAAGCCATCACCGTCCAGGGCGTAGATCACGATGGAATCGTGCCCGCGATTGCTGCCGTAAAGGAACTTGCCGTTGGGATGGACATGCACGTCAGCGCAGGTATTCGGTCGGCCCGCCGGTTGGACATAATAAGTCGGCATGGTCGACAGGACCGAGAGGCGCGTCCAGTTGTCGTCTTCATCCCAGGCGAAGATCGCCATTGTCGAATCCAACTCGTTGATGACATACATGATCGGCAGGCGCGGATGGAAGGCGACGTGGCGCGGTCCGGCGCCGGGCGGCAGCTCCAGCGTCTGCGCTAGGCTCAGCGCGCCCGCGTCCGCATCCAGCGCGTACAGGTAGACCCGATCGGTGCCCAAGTCGGGCACGACCGCGAAGCGATTGTCCGGCGTGGTGACGATCATGTGCGGATGGGAAACATCCTGCCGCTCCGCGTTGGGTCCGGTGTCGTCATTAATCTCGATATGTTCTGTGTGTTCGCCGATGACGCCGTCGCCATCGATGGGATAGACGCGGATATTGCCGCGCGCTTCGCCAACGACGTAGTTGACCATTAGCACATTGCGTTCACTCCCCTCAACGCAAACGTAGGCGGGCGAGGTGCCGGCGGCCGGCTGACGGCTAATCAGCGACAGCAGCCCGTCCGCGTCAATGGCGAAGGATACGACTTGCACGCCCGCGTCCATAGTCGTCGCCACCAGACAGCGCCCGTTGGGATGGATATTGAGGTAGTGGCATTCGCTGATCTCGGTGACGCGCTGGACGACATTGAGCGTGGCGTTTTCGTAATCCAGCTCGGCGACGGTAATGCCGTAGTCGGCGTCGCCGGAGTTGGCGATGTAGACGAGGTTGGCGGTCATGCGCTGTCCTTTCCAATCGTCGCAAATTCCGCCAAGTTTAGCGCAGATGACGCGGGCTGGCGATAGACAAGCGGGCGACTCATCGTCGGGAGTGGTCAGTCCCTTGGTGTTTGCGTGTTGCTGAATTCAGTAGTCTTTTTCACCACAGAGGAATCGAGGTAACACAGAGGGGCGCCAAGAGGGCGACCCACTGGCTCGCCCCTACAGCACGCTTGTGGCGCGGGGATGGGGTAGAAGAGCGCGTAAATTCTTCCGGCATCTATCCAACGGGGAAACCCGCAATATCTAGCTCCCCTCCCTGATGCTTCGGGGAGGGGCCGGGGGTGGGGTTGGTAATGGGCGACCCAACGGCTCGCCCCTACAGCACGCTGGTGGCGCGGGGATGGGGTAGAAAAGCGCGTAAATTCTTCCGGCATCTATCCAACGGGGAAACCCGCAATATCTAGCTCCCCTCCCTGATGCTTCGGGGAGGGGCCGGGGGTGGGGTTGGTAATGGGCGACCCAACGGCTCGCCCCTACAGCACGCTGGTGGCGCGGGGATGGGGTAGAAAAGCGCGTAAATTCTTCCGGCATCTATCCAACGGGGAAACCCGCAATATCTAGCTCCCCTCCCTGATGCTTCGGGGAGGGGCCGGGGGTGGGGTTGGTAATGGGCGACCCAATGGCTCGCCCCTTCAGCACGCTGGTGGAGTGGGCTAGCGTGATGCCACCTTGGCGTATTGCCAGACCGAAAGCGGCATGAAGACGAGGAAGATGCCGATGATCCAGGCCAGGGCGATGGCGATCTCGTCCGGATTGACCGTGCCCGTCATCAGGTCGCGCACGGCATTGGCGAC
>JAPOWK010000075.1 GCA_026707665.1 Chloroflexota bacterium | reverse complement strand
AGCCCGGGATCAATCAAATAGGCGATGGCGCTGGAGTCGTGCACGAAGATGCCTTCGACGTCATAATTCGCTTCGAAATAATTGCGATAATGCGGCAGAATGCGGGTGATGTGGTCCGACATGGGATTGCCATGCGCTGCGTAATCTGCGATATCTTCGGGTTTCATGTGCACGCGCAGGGTCACGTCCAGCCCGACCATGGTCGTTTGCCAGTCGGCGCCGAAGACCAGATCGGCCGCTTCGGGATCATTGCGGATATTCGCCTCGCCCGCCGGGCTGGCATTGCCGGGCACAAGCGCGTTCCCGCCCATCAGCACCACCTCGCACGCCCATTCGGCGACGCGCGGCTCCAGGCGCAGCGCAAGCGCAATATTGGTCAGCGGACCGACCGGAACCAGCGAAATCTCGCCGGGATTGGCGCGCAACTGCTCAATGATGAAGTGGGCAGCGCTGAGATCGATTGGCGCTCCAGCCGGGTCGGGGAGGAAGATCTCGCCCTGGCCGTCGGCGCCATGCACAAACGGCACCGGTCCCTCGAAGGGTCGTGTCAGCGGGTCATCAGCGCCATGCGCCACCGGGATATCCGGCCGTCCGGCGATTTCAAGCAGCCGCAGCGCATTCTTGGTCGCCAGCTCGGTGGTCACATTGCCGAAGATGGTGGTCAGCCCGATCAGCTCGAGCTCCGGCGAACACAAGGCGAAGAAGATCGCCATCGTATCGTCAACGCCCGGGTCGGTATCAATGATGATTTTGCGTGGCATAATCGCTCCTGCGCAAAACAGACTAACGATGTGATGGCGATACCAATTCAGTGCGGTTGAGCACAAAATGCGCCACACCAAAGAGATAGCACAGTCCGGCGATTCCGCCCGTTAGGGCAATCAGAATCAGCCACAAGACGGCGTGCCCGATCTGTTCGCCGAAGCCGAGATTGCAGCGCAAAGTGGCGCTTGCGCTTCCGCTTTCATCCACAATCACAATCGATTCCAGGATCAGCTTTGCGGCGGCATAAGGCCAGAATAGCAGGCCGATTCCCAAAGTGATCGCCGAGACGATTAGCCAGATGACCACATGGCCGATCACTTGGAAGATTGACAACTGTGTACGGCAGCGTCCGACATTCGCGGCCAGAGGCGCGCCGTAGAAGCTCATCTTATCCACCT
This sequence comes from Chloroflexota bacterium, assembly GCA_026707665.1. Taxonomy (GTDB): domain Bacteria; phylum Chloroflexota; class Anaerolineae; order Aggregatilineales; family Phototrophicaceae; genus UBA6055. The sequence goes on along the minus strand of JAPOWK010000075.1, from coordinate 13,976 downwards.
TCTGCTTTTCCATCGCTTGCTCCTTTTCAGTATCACAAGTATCACGACATTAGCCGTCGAGGATTTTCACCTGAATCTCGCGCCGGCGCGGTCCGTCAAATTCGCAGAATAAGACGCTCTGCGACCAGCCGACCAGCAATTCGCCTTCGTCAATCGCCAGGGTGATGCTGTTGCCGACCAGGGTAGCTTTGACATGGGCGGCGGCATCTGCGGGCGTATCATATTGGTGGATGAAGTCGACCCGCGTCGGCACCAGCCGCTTGAGCTCGGCGACGATATCAGCGGGTGTCGCCGGGTCCAAGCCCGAGTTCAGCGTGATGGCGGCGGTGGTATGGGGCACGATCAAAACGCAGACGCCCGACTGGACGCCGCTCTCCGCCACCAGCGCCTTCGCGTGCCCGGTAATGTCCACCAGCGCATCGCCGGCCGGCGTTTCGATTGTGATCGTCTTCAGCATGAGAGTTGTATTCCTGTCTTGTGATCGTCCAACAGAGATTGCACTTCGGCGCTTGACGGCACGTTGCGTCCCGCGCCCGCTTTCGTCACGCTGGCCGCGCCCATCGCATTGGCGATTGTGCCACATTCCAGCGGCGAATACCCGTTCAAATCAGCCCAGATGTACGCGCCGGCGAAGGCGTCTCCCGCGCCGACCGTATCGGTGATGGCGACCGCGAAGCCCGGGCAAGCCAGATCGACAGCGCGGGCCAAGATGTGGCAGCCCTCCTGCCCTCGCTTCAGCACAATCGTCAGCTGCGGATATCGCTGGCGGAGGCGGCGGCCAGCATCCAGCCCACTCTCGCCCGCGGCGACGTAGGGAATCTCGTCTTCGGTCAGCAGCAAGGTATGGCAGCGCGCCAAGGCCTGATCCACCTGCGTCTGAGTCAACTGACTTGAAAAGGGTCCAGCGTCGAAATATAGCCGGCGGTCATTTGCTGTCAGCCAGTCGAACACCCCGGCGACCAGGCGCGACAGCCGCGCTTCGGCGAGCGTATAGCCGGGGATGAAGACGGCGTCAGACCGCGCCAGGCGCGTTTCCGCACCCTCAGTGAATTCGATTGGCGCGCCTTCGCCGTAGTGGCCGAGGAATACGTGCTTGCCCCGCGCCCTATCGGTGAGCGCCAAAACCGTGGTTGTCGTGCTTGCGCGCGGAATCACCAGCGCCGCGGTATCGACGGCCGCCTCATCGAGGATTTCCAGCAGCATCCGCCCTTGCAGATCGTCGCCGACCGTTCCCAACGCAGCCACATCCAGCCCCATCTGCCGCGCCGCCAAGATGGTCGTGCAAGCTCCGCCCGCTTCAAATTGCAGCGCTTTTGCCGTCTGATGCTGGTTGGGCTGCACTGGCAGCCGCGCATCAACTACCAGATCCAGGACGAGATCGCCGACGGAGACGAGGCGTTTAGGCATATCTACTTAGCGGGCGCCGGCGCTTCAATCATTCGCTGCAAACCGACCGCAATCCCGCGCACCTCGTAAGATTGGAAGACCTCATCGCCTTCAAGCACGGCTACGTCTTCCACCGGAATCGCGTTGAAACCGGCGTAGGTCCCGGCCATGGCGCAGGCGATCGCGCCGATGGTATCGGCATCGCCAGAGAGATTCGCCGCCAGGATCGCCGTCCGCTTGGGATCGCCCCCTGCCATTGCCAGCAAGCCAAACGCCGCGCCAACGGTCTCCGGCACGTTCAGGGTGGCGCCGACTTCATCGAACAGACGCCGCAAACGAATGCGCGTATTCGAGTTGCTGTTCGCGATTTCCAAAGCCTGCTCGATCTTGAAAACCACCGAACAGCCGAACCAGCGCCGCCCATGCTTCGCTCCCAGTTCCGCGCCGCGCAGCCCGGCCGCCATCACCGCATCAAGCGAAGCGCCTTCACCCATCGCACTCGCCACCGCTGCCGCCACCGCCGCCGCGCCCGAAACGGCCGGCTGTGTGAAGTGCGTCGGCATGCAGACCGCTACTGCGTCGGCGACCACGCCTTCAATATCGCCAGGATGCAGCAAGCCGATGGGCGCGATACGCATGGGCGCGCCATTGGTATCACCCCACAATCCCGTCGTCCGCGGGTCTTCGCCCCGTTTGAGCGCGTTCATGCCACGCCGCGTGCTGGGACCGACATAAGGCGAGTTGTCGCCATCGACGCGGTCATACCATGCCGTCAGCCCATTGACGGCCGCTTCCAGCGTGACGCCGCCAGCGTCGACAACCGCCTGCGCGATCGAGAAAGCCTGCTCGGAGTCATCGGTGATGCGCCCGGCGGGCAGGCCAGCGTGCACAATGTGATCATCGGGAGCGGGCTGCCAAGTGTCGAGCCAGCCGAAAGCGCGCTCGGTGTCATCGGGATGGACCTGCGCTGGCATGGCGAAGGCGTCGCCCAGCGCTTGGCCGTAGAGGCAGCCGAGGATTTTGTTGAGCATATCTTTCATGCCAGCCCGGATACAGACCGCAATACGCAAACGGAAAATGAAGCGGACACAATTGCTATGCAAGAGCTACAATATACAAGGATACTGTCCATGCCCCTGTCAAAGTTCACTCGCGGATCATTAAACACTGTAACAATGAATGCAATATATGTTATAATCCAAATGTGAAAATCTTGAAGAGAAGCGGCAGAGCTAGGTGAACGATGGTTGAATCAGCCTTGAACAACCTTCTCACCAGAGTCGAAACGCGCGCGGAAGAATATTTGAAACGCAGCGAGGTTGCGCCTACGCTGGTCCGCATCGAGACGAAACTGGACAACATGAAGTGGATTCTCGGGGCGGTCATCGCATTTTTGGGCGCCATAACCGCCGGCGTCATTGTCGCGCTCGTCATGCTATTGGTACAAGGGACGTAGTGTCAGCGTCCGTCAATTCTAATTCCCTCCCCGCTCCTCCACCACGACCAGAAAGCTGATTCCCCCGCATCAAAGCCCGGCCTCAGTTTAGGCAGTCGCCGGCGTCGCTAAAGCGATTTAGCGCCGCCTAGATAAGTTAAATGATTTAGAGTGGTTCGCGGCGTTCCTCAAGCTCGCGGCGGATTGCATCAAGCAATTCAACGCTTTTTGCCTGATAACTGTTTCCCGCGGCTATGCGGTCTTCCAGTCGCGCCAGATCCGCCTTTGCTTCCTTGCGCGTATTCTCAATCTTGTCGTCCGTCTTGTCAAAACGCTCGTAAACCCTGTCGAAGCGCTCGTCCACCCTGTCGAAGCGCTCGTCCACCTTGTCGAAGCGCTCGTCCACCTTATCGAAGCGCTCGTCCACCTTGTCGAGCCGGTCTTCAATCCGCTCAATGTCGCGCCTTGAAGGCATGCGCCAGACAAACACCACAATAATTGCGAGCACCGAAATGACTTCAAATGCGGCGCTTGAATCAAAGGTCAGATTCACTAATATTTCCTTCTTCCCGCTTATCGATAGAATAGCAGAATACAAGCAAACAACCAATTCATTGATTCGAACACTATCAGAATCAATCAAGTCCCCCGCATCAGCACCCGCCCGCCAATCATGAACCACACGACAGCGCTCAACACCAGCCCAATAATCAGCGCCACGAGCGGCTCGAAGAAGAGCGCCATGAAGAGCGTCAGGTAAATGCCCAGCGAGACGATCGTCACCAGCGCGCTCGCCAGCCAATGCCGCTGGATGCTGAAAATATCGCGCACGAAGGGGGTCCCGATCACGAAGAGCGCGACCGAGGCGACGCCGATGAGCAAGCCCGCCGGCACCGCCGTCTCGGCGCCGCCAAAGCCATTGGGCGCGGCCAGCATGGCGCCCCCCGTCACGACGCCGATCACGGCGATCATCATCAGCAGCATGTGCAAAATGCTGATGCGTTGGATCGAGCCCCAGAAGGCGGCGTCAAAAGCGGCGCCGGAAGCCGTCCGCATCTCGGTGACGCGCTGCGAAATCCGCCGCTGCAGCGCATAGATGACCAGCGCCAGCACGGTGGCGAAATAAGGAATCGACTGCGGCAGCTGCGCCGGTATCTCGAGCGAGCCGATGCGCAAACCAAGCGCGTCGAAGAAGCCGAATATCGACGAGGCGATCATGGTGCCCACGGGCGTGCCGCCGCCGAGCGATGGCGTGACCAAAGCGATGAAACCGCGCCCATTTGTCATGTCACGCTGGAAGAGCTGCAAGTAGCCCATGCCGATATGGATGCCGCCCAAACCGGCGAAGAAGCCGCTGATCATCAGCGCGTAATAGCGAACGCGCTTGACGTTGATGCCGACCGAAGCGGCCGCTTCCGGGTTCTCGCCGACGGCGCGCAGATGCATGCCGAAGGGTGTGCGGTACAAGACAAAGGCGACGATGAAGACGGCGATGAAAGCGATCCAGGTCATCAAATTTTGATTGCTGAAAGCGCCGCAAAGAAACTCGAAGACGTTGGTCGTCGTTTCTGTTTTGACACAGCCGGGCAGTTGAATGAAAGGCATCTGTAAGCTGGCCAGGGTGCTGGTGTTGCCGCGGTCGCCGGTCAATTCGAACATGATGGCGACCGTCGCCGACGAGCCGAGGATATTCAGCGCGATGCCGGAGAGGAAGAGATCGCCCTTCAAATCGAGATGAAAGAGCGCCAGAACGAATGAGAGCAAGACCGAGACGCTGACACCCAGAACCAGCCCCAGCCAGGGACCAATGCTGACGCCGGTCTCGAAGCCGAACCAGTCTTGCGCGTAGGCGCTAACGACAACGCCGGTGAAAGCCGAGGAGAGCATCATGCCCTCGAGCCCGATGTTGAGCACACCGGCTTTTTCCGAAATCAGCGCGCCCAGCGATGGCAGCAGGATCGGCGTGGTGACGCGCAAGATAGCGGCGACAAACAGCGCGCTGAAAATCCCGTCAATGACATTCTCAAACATTGTCACCTCTCAATGCGACAACAGACATGTGCGCAATGGGAACAGAGGGCATTCTATAACCAATCCGTATCTCTCGAGTATTCTCTGAGCCCCTAGAACTGCCCTGAATGTCATGCAAGTCCAAGGCGTTCACCACAGAGGCACAGAGAACACAGAGGGAATAAACTAAAGAACAATCCGCTTGATGCCTTCCCTCAGGAACCGAACATTAAAGTTGATAAGCAGTCCTTTCTTGAGATTCAAGAGCTTCATGTAAGTCATCAGTTGCGCGACGTGAATCGGGTTCAAGCGCTTGACGGACTTCAACTCTACTACCACAGAATTCTCTATGACGATGTCAACATACATATCGCCAATGTTTCTACCTTTGTATAGGACGTCGATATGCCTCTGCCTCTCGTATATGAGCTTGCGATCTTCCAGCTCTATGCAGAAAGCTTGCTCATACAGTTCTTCCAACAGTCCAGCGCCTAAACCGCGATGTACTTCAATTGCCGCGCCGATAATCTCGTATGTCAACGGGTCTTCATCTTGCGAACTGTGCATGGCCGTTCATCCATTTTCTCTGTGCCCTCTGTGCCTCTGTGGTGAATCAGAGCCTTTCGGCGCCCGGCGAATCTCAGCTATCATCAGCCACGTCCAGCGCCGCTACCGCATGCCCTTCCTCGTCGATATCAGCGCGTTTCTGGCGCGCCTGGAAGAAGGTCACCAGCGCCTCCGCCGTGATCAGCAAGATGATAATCGCCTGGATCATGCGCACGACTTCGAAGCTGACATTGGCGTCGCGCTCCATGAATTGCGCGCCCGCCCGCAAGTAAGCGTAGAGCAAGCCGGTGAAGGGCACGACCAGCACATTCAAGCGCGCCAGCAAAGCGACCACCACCCCTTCAAATGCCAGGTTAAACGATATATTGAGGATCAACTGCCGGTGGATGCCATTGGCCAGGTGCATGCCGGCCAAGCCAGCGACGATGCCACCGATCGCCATCACCAGCATGATCGTCCGCTTAGTGTTGACGCCGCCATAATCGGCGAATCGAAGGTTGGAGCCGATGATGCGAATTTCGTAACCGAGCGGCGTCCGGCGAATCAGGAGCCAGGAGACGAAAACAACGGCAGCTAAGACAAAGACGGCCATGGTCACTTGGGTCTTGTCCACAATCACGGGCAGAACAGCGTTACTGGTGAATTTTGCCGAGGCGACATAACCGGCGTCCGGCGGCTTCAGCTGGAAGTTGAGCACCATCTCGAAGAAACGGGTGGCGACAAAATTGAGCATGAGAGTCGAGACCAGCTCGTTGGCGCCCAAGTAGGCCTTTAAGGCGCCCGGTATCAAGCCGTAAATGAAGCCGGCTGTACCAGAAGCCAGGATGATGAAAGGAATCAGAATGATGCCGGGCACATGCGGCGAGTTCAGCGCGATAATGCCGCTGACAAGGGCGCCGAAATAAAGCTGCCCCTCCGCGCCGAGGCTGAATTGCTGGGCACGAAAGACAATCGCGAAGGACATACCGAGCAGGATCAGCGTGATGGCGTCTTGAATCCAGACGCCCCAGCGATTCACGCGCTCGATCGGACCGAGCAGCAAAGCTTCAAAAGCCAGGCGCGACTGCCCAAGCGCTTCGGATAACACGGTCTCCGTCGCAATTTCTTCGGGACGAGAAAAGAGGGTATAGACCCCGTCGGCCGGCAATTCGAAGCCCTCGATGACAGCGTCCTTGACGCTCACCAGATCGTCAAAAGTCTCTTCCACCTGCGTTTCAGTCGCCGATGTCGCCGCAGCCAGGATGGCGCCAGATTCATCACGCAGCTCAACCAGCAAGTCGACTTCGGAGCGGCGATTCTTGGCGTAAGCCAGCAGCGAGACCGTATCGCCCGCGCGCCCGGCAAAGGTCCAGGAAATCTCACTGACCGGCGCGACCACATTCGGTTTGTTGAATTCGCCGCCACGCCGCTTGTTGTATTCCAGATCGACTTCGTCATTCTCGGTCGGCTCGGCCTCGGAGACTACCTGGGCGCGAAACTCGCCCGCTCCGAAGCGCTCGGCTGAATCGAGGTTGAAGATGAAAGTCACCAGGAAGCCTAGCAGCAGCGCCACGACCACCGTCAGCAAGACGCGGATCGCCTGCCGCTTCAACTCAACCACGAAGAGAAAGATGCAGGCGCCGACTAGCGCGTTCACCAGCAGGATGTTCTGCCAATCCGTCGTGCCGGTCATCTTTTCCATGGAGCCGTCAAAGAGCGTATTCATCACGAAGAGGGTGACGATAATGCCGGCCGCGCCGCCCACAATCAGCAGCAAATGCTTCTTCATGAAGGACATACCCGAACTCGATTCAGCGGGAGAGCTTATGATCTTAGCGGTCATACGAAGCGCTCCATTTCTTCCGCCGCCTGGACTTCGGCGCCGAGCATGAAGTAGCCGATCCGCTCCTCGGTCAGGCTTTCGTCGTTGGGGAAGATGCCGACAATCTCGCCCTCATACATGACCATAATGCGATCGGACAGCTTCATCACTTCCTGCAAGTCGGCCGAAATCAGCAGAATCGCCAAGCCCTGCGTCCGCTGGTCGACGAGTTCCTGGTGGATGAACTCGATCGCGCCGATATCGACGCCGCGGGTCGGCTGGGCGGCGATCAACAGCTTGGGCGAAGACGATAGCTCGCGCGCCACCACCACTTTTTGCATATTGCCGCCGGAAAGCGCGTTAACCGGAATTGCGCCGTTGGGAGCGATGATATTGAATTCACGGATCAAACTCGCGCCGTTGTCTACGATGGAGTTGATATCAAGCAGACGGCGCCGGGTGAAGGGCTCGCGATAATAACGATCGATGATCAAGTTATCTTCGATTGATGAGGTCAAGGCGACGCCGTTGGTCAGGCGGTCTTCCGGAATATGCGCCACCTGATGCTCGCGCACGGAGCGCGGACCGCGCCCCAGAATCTGCTCGTTGTTGATGAAGGCCTCGCCGGTGGTCGGGGGTCGCAAGCCGGTCAGCACCTCGGCCAGCTCGGTCTGGCCATTGCCTTCGACGCCGGCGATGCCGAGGATCTCGCGTTCGTAAACATTGAAGCTGACCTGCTTCAATAGCTGATGTCCGCTGGAATCGGCATAGGTCAAGTCGGCGACTTGCAGCACCGATGCGCCGCGCGCGACCTCGGGCCGGTCGACTTGCATGAAGACTTCCCGCCCTACCATCATGCGCGCCAATTCTCGCTCGCTGGTCTGCGCCGTCTCCACCGTGCCGATTTTGCGCGCGTCGCGCATGACGGTGACGCGGTCGGAGATCTCGATGACTTCTTTCAGCTTGTGCGTGATGAAGATGACCGTCTTGCCGCCCTCAACCAGATTGCGGATGGCGGCGAAGAGGTCTTGCGTTTCGCTCGGGGTCAAGACGGCGGTGGGCTCATCGAGGATGAGAATCTCGGCGCCGCGATAAAGGGCTTTCAGAATCTCGACCCGCTGCCGCATGCCCACCGGGATGTCTTCGATTTTGGCATCGGGATTGACCGCCAAGCCGTACTCTCTGGACAGCGACTCGGTATCGGCGACCGCCTGCTGGAAATCGATCTGCATGCCCTGCTTGGTCTCACGGTTGAGGATGATGTTCTGCGCCACGGTGAAGGAATCGACCAGCATGAAATTCTGATGCACCATGCCGATGCCCTGCTCGATGGCGTCTTGCGGATTGCCGATTTGCACCTCTTGATCGCGTATGAATATCTGCCCCGAGGTGGCATGCTCCAGCCCGTAGATCATCTTCATCAAGGTGGATTTGCCGGCGCCGTTCTCGCCGACGAGGGCGTGGATCTCGCCCTGTTCCACCGCGAAGTCGATGTCGTCGTTGGCGTGCACGCCGTTGGGATAAATCTTGTGAATATTACGCGTTTCGATGATGGGCATGTCAGTACTTCGTGTATCTAACGGTTCAAGACGATGTCGTTCCATCTTTCACGAATTTGATAATTGAGTGCCGGATCAGATTCAAGGTGCGAAACATATATGTCAATGAAAGACTTAGTATCTTCAATAAGTCTCAAATAATATGCAAGTGTCTTGTCCACGCCGTTAATGATCATTTGACAACCGTGTGTTTTAGCAATTTGTAGTACATCGTCATCAAACTCCCGGTAATCATCGTGAGGATAAGTGGTCAATATGTAATATCTGTCGACGGTTGTTGTCCTCAACTTCAGAAATGAGTTTTGAATTACGTTTGACGTAATGCGCACGTTATGTTTGATTTCATAACCTTCGAAAAACCTGCCGTCACCATCGAGAATATTCACATCGCCAATGAGGTGGCTCCGCGAGTCAGCGGAAGTATGCGATTCCAAGGGCAGGATTCTGCATCCGCGATAGCGATCGGCTTCGCCAACCAGTACCGTGAGAATTGCATTAACTGATAGGACTGGCAGTCGCGCTACTCCGCTTGTTTCAACATCATGATGCTGCTTGAGCATCCGTACGACATCCGCAACGGTTAGATTAACCGGGCGCGACAGTACCAAGCTTCTATCTTTTTCTCGCATCTCTATCAACAAAACTAAGATATTCAGCAACATAGCGTGCGCATATTCATGTCCACGGCATTGCGCGGAGTTTACTAGGCGTAGAAAAGTGTGCTTTAACTCAGCAGGGCTAATGTTTCCGGGATAATCAAAGGTGTAAGGATGCTCGTGCTCGAAAGTTCGAGTTGTCCATCCTGATTCGCTTGCACTAGGAAATTGCATCTCTTTCAGGAACGGTGCGACCACTTTTGTATCCAAAGGCCGACCAGCAAATCCACCTTGAATCTGTGCTTGGTGTCGCCGAATATCCTGGTCAGGGCTCTGTACTTTCTTCAATAGCAGTGTGACCAATACATTCAAACCGGATAGCCTTTCGCCAAAATACTTGCGAAAGACGTTTAAGGTGTCTTGGTCTTCGTCGCTCAATGGAGGACACGCGCCGTTGAGATCATGAATGCCCAATGCCTCTTCGTAAATGTCTTTCAGTATCTCCTCAGCTCTCTTCGTCTCCGTCACGAGAGTCTCTCCATCACAGGCACAACCGTTTCTCCCAACGAATGCCGCATACGCTCTTGCGCGTCAATACAATAATCTCGGCTGATATCAATTCCGATACAGCTTCGACCTTCAAGTAGAGCCGCAACCATTGTCGACCCACTTCCAAGATACGGATCTAAGACCGTCCCACTTTCTGGGCAAAGTAACCTAATCAACTCTCTGATAACTTTCACTGGAAATACAGCGGGATGTCCGTTTCCAGGTAAACTCTCAACAGGGTTTTCAATAACATCCCGCTTCAACGGCTGTCCTGAAATGCGAATTATGGTAAAGCCGTATCTCTCAATGCGCATCTTGCGGCCGCCTTCTTGCCCGCCATAAGCGGGGGCGTGAATGCCACGAATCTTCATCCGAAAACTATGAATCTTACCCTTGCGAACATCATAAATTACTTCGTCTAGAGCCCTATGCGCCCCTTCCTTCTCAGTCTGACTCAATGTCGAAGAATCTATCAGATCCCGATACTTGGAGCCGAGCTTTTTTGTTGGCTTTGAACGCCGTCTGCGACCCGCCCGTTGAAACGCCTTCCGGTCATAGTAGTAGTCACTACCTAGCGCAAAATGAAAAAAGGGTTCGGTACTAGCGATAAGCCGGCGAGAAAACTGATGCGGCGTCGGATTGGATTTGACCCATGTAATGTCATTAACCAGCCGTAAATTAAAGTCGGACAGTACGTTAAGAGCAAAGCGATACGGAACGAGGAGCATGCTTCCGTCAATAATCTTGTCACCCATGTTGTAGACGATGTTTCCCGTTGGCTTCATGACACGAACGACTTTCGCGAAGGTAGTCATAATGCTTTCAAGATATTGTTCAACCGTTTCCTCGTTTCCAAGACCTTCTGCGCCATACTCTCTTTGTTGAAAATAGGGTGGTGACGTGACTACCAGATCAACTGAGCGCGCTGCCAGCGTTGAAAGCTCAGTGTCGCTGTCGCCGCAGATGACTTGGTAATCCAAGTCTCTAGTTCGGTGGGAGTAGATAATGCCGCTATTCATATGATATAGTGCTCGACTGTTCGCCAATTGACGAGCATTTCATCATTAGACTTGCGTGGTTTCGACTGCTATCAATCGGCGTTGATTGTAAAGCCAACCCTTTTTTGAGTCATTAATGCGTTAGGAATCCAAGACTGCAATGAAGCTAGGAACAATCTCGTAATCGCGCCCGAGTTCTTGCATGAGCACCGTGCCGCGCTCATGCCCAACGTATACAGCATTTGCAGCATGCCGGTAATTGTCGAAGATTCCCAGTACTTCTTGACCCTTGATCGCGACCAGTTTCCCGTGATGTTCCCGTGCCAAGTCGTCCCGGATTGTGAGGTAATATTCGTATTCTTTCTCCAATGGCTTCGACATCAGTTTATCCTTCGCGCAACCTGTACACCCCGCATTCTAGCACATCGCCTGCCATTCTGTTACAAGTCCGCCCGACTGTCTACATATGTGTAGGGGCGAGCCGGTGGCTCGCCCATTCTTGCTGGATTCGTACAAATCGGGCGACCCAATGCCGTGCTTAGGTCGCGTAAACACTGACCGCCGACACAGCGGTTCGGTCGCCCCTGAAATGTGATTCCGGCTTATGCGGATTGGGCTACATATCATCCATCATCAGGTCGTCGATGCTCATGCCTGCCGTCGGCATATCGGCGCAAGCCGTTCCGACCGCCGCCATCATATCCTCGCTGGTGAAGACCGTCTGAACTTCGATATCGCCGGCGACCACAGCGGCCTCGGCCGCTTCCACCATCGCCTTGATGTCATCGGATGTCGCCATATCGTAGAACTCGTTCTTGGCTAGACCGACGCCGCCTTCGGGGATGCCCAGGCTCTCGGATGAGCCGTAGGGCAATTCACCATCGAGGTGCAGGGTGATGGCGCGGAAGATGGAGTTATCGACATTCTTCAGCATGGATGTCAGGATGCGCTCGGCTTGATCGGGATCAGTCTCGGCGACAATCACCGCCTGATCCGAGTCGACGCCGATGGCGTAGCGCCCCTGTTCCTGCGCCGCTTCAAAGACGCCGACGCCGGTGCCGCCCGCGACCTGGAAGACAATATCCGCGCCCTGCTCATACATCGCCAGGGTGATTTCTTTGCCGCGCGCCGGATCGTTCCAGCTGCCGGCGTACTGGACAATGCTCTGCGACTCCGGATTGACCAGGCAGGCGCCCTGCTCGTAGCCGACGATGAAGTCGTCAATGACCGGGATCTGCTGCCCGCCAACCGCGCCGATGATAGGCGCGTCATTGGTGCCGTCGATCATGCTGGTCGTGATCGCCGCGGCGTAAACGCCAGCCAGGAAGGAGCCTTGATTCTGCGCGTATGTCATCGAATAGACGTTGGCGCAGGCATCGACGCAGATATCCGCGTTGCCGTAGGGCATCGGCGCGTCATAGAACATGAAGAGCTTGTCGGGATAGTTGTGCACGTTGGCCGCCATGAAGTCGATCATCTGGAAAGTGCCGGCGAGCAAGATGTCGTAGGAATCAGTATCAGCCATGACATCCAGCAAGCCCGGTTCCCAGTTGGCCGGGTCGATGCCGAGCTCGACCGTGTCGATCTCGATATCGTATTCATCGGCGATGGCGTCCATGCCGCGCTGGGCGCTATCGAAGAAGGACTTGTCGCCGAGCGTGCCGTTGATTACCGACACGACCTTGAGCGGCTCATCCTGGGCGACGGCGCTAAATGCCAGCAGGAACACAAGCATCACCGCAAGCGCTAATCTTAGCTTAGTCATTTCATTCCTCCGAAATTATGATTGTCCCATCAGATTCATTTCTGATTGGCTCATTATACCCAGCACGAGGCAATTCGGCAAAACTCGCTTTACGCAAGCGCTCATTGACGACGGCGCGCAGCACAAAGATAATCATCGTTGCTAAAATCGGTCCCTATTTCCAGAAGATCCTACGATTCCGGTCAACCCAAGAGAACGCGCGATAATGAGACGGCTTAAGCCCGGCGCCAAGATTAAGAGTCTCTTCTTCTTCGCCGCCTGGATTGTCGGCTGGTTCCTGACCATGGTAGCGGTCAACCGGATGGCGGTCATATTCGGTTACCCGGCGCCTTTGCCTCGCATCATAGAAGGCGCCGTGTGGCTACTGGCTACGCTGAGCTTTGCCGCCTTGCAGCTTATGCTCATGCGGCGGCTACTGCACATTGAACCGCACCGATGGCTGCTGTGGACTCTCTTGGGAACAATCGTTGGCCTTCTCTGCGAAAGCCTCTGGAGAGATATCGTCTTTCATACGAGCTGGGACGAAAACGTAGAGGCAATGTTCAGCTATGAACCGGTCGGTTTTATTCTGTTATTCGGGATCCCGACGGTCTTCCAGTATTTCAGCTTGCCAATGCACATGTACCGCCGCTGGCCCTGGCTGCTGACGATATTGCCAGGCATAGCACTGGCCGCCGACGAGCCATTGGCGGCCCTGTCCATACATCTGTCAATCATCCTTCAATCGCTGGCAATCAGATACATCGCCGCGAGAAACACGCTGAGAATGCCGGTCGCCGTTAAAGATCCCGGTCCGGCACTGCTAAAAGACAAGCGCTAATCAAGTCCGGCGCGCTGCCTGTATGGGCTAACGAGTGGACATGCTCGAAGCGATCGAGTATTGAGGCGCCGCGATATACGTCGATAACGTCTCTTTTGGCGAAACTTGTAGGGGCGACTCGGTGAGTCGCCCGTCTCCAAATATCTAGGAATTCGACGGGCGAGACGGTGGCTCGCCCCTACCGCTACTTACTCCGTGGGTGTTTGTCTTGTGTGAGCCAAGTTATGACTTGCGAGGGACTCGGGTGAATGTACAACCTTCAGTCCCCAACCAATCTCCCCAAAGGCAGCCTCAAAACCTCCATTTCCTCGCCCGCCTCCAACAGTGCCGGCAAATCGGGACCATCGGGAAAGACGTACCAGCGAATCGCGAGCGCCAGCGCGCCCTCCCCCGCCGCCGCTGGAATCCCGATGATGTATTCGTCGCGATAGTCGGTATCCAGCGTCATCCAGGGATGCGGCATCGTGCCCCAGCCGGGCCAGGTCTCGAT
>JAPOWK010000153.1 GCA_026707665.1 Chloroflexota bacterium | reverse complement strand
TCCGCATTGAGTGGGGTCCGGAGACCTTGTCCTTCAATATCGAGTTCAATCTGTCTTCTACGCTCGGCGTACAGAATGAGCGCGATCAGGCGCTGCGGGAACTCTTCCGCGATCTGCGCTTCCGCCGCGCGGTACAGCACGCCGTTGATGGCGACGGCATCGGGCAGGCGGTCATCCGCGGTCCCTTCATGCGCGCCTTTGCTGGCGGCATTACGCCCGGCTCGCCGTACTTTGATATCGACAGCGTGGTCTTCTATCCCTATTCGCCCGATTCGGCGCGCGCCCTATTGGCCGAGCTTGGTTTTGAGGACACCGATGGCGACGGCATCGTAAACTGGACGGACGGTCCCTTGGCCGGCGAGAACCTGATTGTGGTGCTGAATACCAGCGTCGCCGCTGAAGCCACGGGTCAGATCGGCGATGCCTTCGTGCTGCTGATGCAGGATGTCGGCGTACAGGTTAACTTGCAGCCCTTGCAGGGTCCGGCTGCGGGCGATGCCATCACGACTGGCACCTGGGAAATGCGCGTGGACCGCGCCGGGCAGGAGTACACCACGTCCTTCACCCGCTGCCGCGATCTGGGTCCGGTCACGGATCTTTCGCCTGACTTCCACCGCGCCGATGGTGGCAGCCGCGATCTGCTGGACTTCGAGGTGGAGATTGTCGAGATAGTGAATGAATTCTGCCTTGAGCCGGACTTCGATGCGCGCAAGGAACTGATGTCGCGTTACATCACGCTCTTCACCGAGAACGTCTACCATGTCGGCGGCATCATCGGTCGCTATGGTCTGGCATTGGCGCAGCGCTTCAACAACATTCCGGTTGGCGCGCCGCCCTTCTTCTATCAGTGGACATGGGGCAACGTAATTCCGGAAGCAGTTTGGGTGGATCCGGATGAGCAGATCGCTGAGATCTTCCCCAACACGGCGCCGGACTACGGCATGGACGATATGTAAATTGCCGAATTCCGGGTGAGCCTGGGCTCATCACGGCTTTCGGAGTTGAGACAGGGGCGCGAGTCGTCGCGCCTCTGTTGTCTGCCATAGGAATAATGTTTTATACTTGCATGGGTTAACCGGAAGCTCCTTTCACCGAGCGACGAGACCGCCATAAATGGTACGTTACATCGTAAACCGCCTCTTGTCGTCAATCTTCATTTTGATCGTCATCACCATCGTGGCGTTCACAATTATTCAGATTCCGCCTGGGGACTTTGCCGAGGTATACAAGGCGGAGCTGGTGGCATTGGGGGGCACGTCTGAGGAGCAGGCGGAAGAAGCGGCCAACAGGTTGCGTGATAAATACGGCTTGCTGGACCCGTTGCCGATTCAATATATCAAGTGGATTGGCGCGATTGTGCTGCACGGGGACTTTGGCTGGTCTTTCTCGCAGCGGGTCGATGTCAGCCAATTGCTGGCGCAGCGCTTGCCGCGTACACTTTGGATCGCGCTTTCGGCGCACGCTATTTCATCCTTAGTCGGCATTATTCTAGGCATTTACGTCGCCAATCGGCAGTATAGCTTCGCGGACAATACGGCGGCAGCCTTCGCGTTTTTCGCGACGTCCTTCCCGCGATTTTCCATTGCATTAATCATCATGTATTTCCTGGCATTTGGCTTGGGTTGGGAGCATGTCAGCGCGATGCACTCGCCGGAGTTTCGCTACGCGCCCTGGTCGATTGAAAAGGCGATTGATCTGCTCAAGCATGTCGGCCCGGTGATATTGATTGCGGGCTTGGGCGGCGTGGCACGCAATCTTCGCGTGATGCGGGGCAATTTGCTGGATGTGCTGAACCAGCAGTATGTGACGACGGCGCGCTCCAAGGGATTGCACGAGCGCCGGGTGTTGAATCGCCACGCGGTGCCGAATGCGCTGCATCCGATCATAGCCTATCAGGGCACGGTGCTGCCTTATATGCTGCAGGGCGAGTTGGAGGCGGCAATTGTATTTGGCTTGCCGACCATCGCGCCGATGTTCGCCGAAGCGCTGCTGAAACAAGATGTCTTTTTGTCGGGCAGCATCATGCTGCTCTACGGCATATTGCTGATCGCGGGCAATTTCATTGCAGATATGGCGCTGGGTGTGCTAGATCCGCGAATTTCATATAGTTAGCGGCAGGGTAAGAAAAGCGTGCAAGACGTATACGAAGACGCAGCGCTGAGCGAGGAAGAGTCCGAGGAGAGCAGCGACTCGTATTCGCAGTTGGTATGGCAGCGCTTCAGCCGCAGCAAGGCGGCGATCGTCGGCGGTCTGATGATCGTGATGTTGGTCGTGCTGGCGGTTTTTCCCGAGTTTTTCTCGCCCTATAACCTATACGCGACCGCGCTGAGCGATTCTTATACGCCGCCGACGCAGATTCGTTTTGTTGATTTGGATGGCAACTTCAGTCTTCGCCCATTCGTGTATAAGCAGGAGTTGGAGATCGACCCGGTGACGTATCAGGCGCGGCCGAAGATCGACCCGGACAATCGTTACAACGTGCGGTTCTTCGTGCGCAGCTGGGAGTATGAACTCTTTGGTTTGATCAAAACGGACTTGCATTTGTTCGGTCTCGATACCGATGAAGTGCGATTGCACCTGTTGGGAACGGATCGCTTCGGGCGCGATTTATGGGGGCGGATTTGCCTGGCTGGGCGGGTGTCGCTGTCGCTGAGCATTCTGGCGGCGGTAATCGCGATCGTCATTGGCTCGTCGGTCGGGGTGATTTCGGGCTACTATGGCGGCGCGATAGACAATGCAATTCAGCGGCTGGTGGAAGTCGTCATGTCTTTCCCGGAGTTGCCCTTGTGGATGGCGTTGGCGGCGGTGATCCCGACGACCTGGTCGGGCGAGCAGAAGTTTTTGGTCATGGCTTTCATCTTCCCGTTCTTGCGCTGGGCGGTGCTGGCGCGGGAGGTGCGCGGCAAGGTGCTATCGCTGCGCGAGACCGATTTCATCCTGGCGGCGAAGGAACAGGGCGCGGGCGACTTCCGGATTATCTTCAAGCATTTGTATCCCAACGTGCTCAGCCATGTGATTGTGATTTTGACGCTGATGATCCCCGATATCATCTTAGCGGAAGCCTTTCTGAGTTTCCTGGGCATCGGCATTAACGAGCCGCTGACGAGTTGGGGTTTTCTGATGAAAAGCGCGCAGAGCCTGGAGACGCTGGGGCAAAACACCTGGATCTTGACGCCGGTGATCTTCATCGTGGTGGCGGTGCTGGGGCTGAATTTCCTGGGGGATGGCTTGCGCGACGCGGCTGATCCCTATTCGAATTTGTAAGCGGGCGGATCAAAGCATGGCAGAGACCGGCGCCTACCCCTCCCTCGGCCCCTCCCAGATGCATCAGGGAGGGGAATATGGCAGCCTCGCGAGCGGTCTTGCCAGTGAAAAGCATCACTCCCTATTGTTATCGGGGGAAATCTAGGGGCTCTGTCGATGGGAAAAAGCACAATGGAGACGGCAGGCGACGGAATCATACTCAAGGTTAATGATCTGAAGATGCACTTTCCCTTGCGGCAGGGCATCTTGCAGCGGCGCGTCGGCACGATCAAGGCGGTCGACGGCGTCAGCTTTGAGTTGGGCGAGCAGGAAGTGATGGGTCTGGTCGGCGAGAGCGGCTGTGGCAAAACGACGGTTGGGCGAACGCTGCTGCGATTGTATGACCCGACCGATGGCGAAGTGTTGTTTCACCGGGCTGATGGCACCTGGGTGGACTTGGCAAAGATCAGCCACAGAGAGATGAAGGACTTGCGCAAAGAGCTGCGCATGATCTTTCAGGATCCCTTCAGTTCGTTGAATCCGCGCCTGACGGTGCGGGACATCATCGCCGAGCCGCTGGTGATTCACGGCGCCGTCTCGGGAGATGCGATAAGCGCGCGGGTCGCTGAGTTGATGGAGGCGGTCGGACTGAAGCCGGCTTATATGGGGCGATATCCGCATGAGTTTTCCGGCGGGCAGCGTCAGCGGATTGGCGTGGCGCGGACGCTGGCGCTGAATCCGCGCTTGATCGTGGCTGATGAACCGGTGTCTGCGCTGGATGTCTCGGTACAGGCGCAAGTGCTGAATCTCTTGCAGAAACTGAAGGATGATTTGCGCTTGACCTTCATCTTCATCTCGCACGACCTCTCGGTGGTTGAGCATATTTGTGATCGGATTGCGGTAATGTACGTGGGCAAGCTGGTGGAGCTGGCGCCGACGGATGAGTTGCTGCGCAATCCGCGGCATCCTTATACGGAAGCGCTGGTTTCGGCAGTGCCGCCGGCTGACCCGCTGATCAAGATGGAACGGATCATCCTGGAGGGCGATGTGCCGAGCCCGGCGAATCCGCCGGCGGGCTGCGTATTCCATCCGCGCTGCCGTTATGCGCAGGACATTTGTCGCGAACAAGAGCCGCCGGTGGTCGAGATTATGCCCGGACATAGCGCGCGCTGTCACTTCGCCGAAGAGCTGGAGTTGCAAGGAGTGGCGGATGTCAGCCTCAACCCAACATAAAAGCGGCCCCCTTCCACGCTCCCCCATTGGGGGAAACACCCCTCAGCATCAGGGGGGACTTAAGGCTAGCAGTAGCGAGCAAGGGCGGCTGTTTGCGGTGCTGGCGTATGTGTTGCCGGTGGTCGGTGGAATTATCGGATTGCTCGCGGATAGCGGCAATTCCTTGACGCGCTTTCATGCTCGGCAAAGCATCGCGGCTGTTCTAACGTTGATATTGACATTTTTTGCCTGGGCGGTGGGCGGCTACCTCATCAGTTTGATTCCAATTGCTGGGCCGATTTTGGCGATCGCTTTGTTCTCGCTGGTGATCGCGATGGCGATATTTCTGGCGGCGAATTGGCTGGTCAGCTTGGCGGTCGTGGCGCTGCGGGGCGAGGAGCGGACGATTCCATTCGCCAATCGGGTTGCCGCGCGTTTAGTCGGCAGCGAGCCCGCGCCGCATTCAAGAGATTAGCGAAGGGCTCTATTGATGCTGCTGCCGCAGTTGCGCGAGGAAGTCTGTCGGCTTCACGCCGAGCTGCCGAAGAATAATCTGGTGGCATGGACGAGCGGTAATATCAGCGCGCGTGATCCGGCGACGGGCTTGGTGGTGATCAAGCCGAGCGGCCTGCGATTTGAAGACCTGAGCCCCGCCAGCATGGTTGTCACCGACTTGCGGGGAAACGTCGTTGATGGCGATTTGGCGCCCTCTTCCGATACCGCATCGCATTGTTACATCTACCGCCATATGCCAGCGGTTCAGGGCGTGGCACATACGCATTCTCGTTTTGCGACAGCTTTTGCGGTCGTTGGCAAAGCGATTCCCTGTTTGACAACGGCGATGGCCGATGAATTTGGCGGCGAGATCCCTTGCGCCGGCTTCGGTTTGATCGGGGGCGAAGAGATAGGGGCGCTGGTGGTGGAAGCCTTGAAGGGACATCGGAGCCCGGCGGCGCTGCTTCGGAGCCACGGTGTGTTCACCATTGGCGAGAGCGCGGAGGCGGCCGTGAAGGCGGCGGTAATGACGGAAGACAACGCGGCCATTGTCTGGACGGCGCGCCAGCTGGGCGAGGTGATTCCGATATCGCCCGAGGATATCGACAGCTTGTATGAGCGGTATCAGAATGTGTATGGGCAGCGGTGAAGGGTGAAAGTGTAGGGGCGGCCTATTAGCTCGCCCGTCGATGTCATAGCGTACACTTTCGGGCGACCTGATAGGTCGCCCCTACAGATTTCGACTTAATTTAAGTGGGAATTTAGTGGTTACATCTAAAATGGCATGACAGAGGTACTTTGAACGCTGCTGTGGGGAGTAAGGGAATGGCACTAAGCGACTACCAAGTTTGGTTTTTGACCGGCAGCCAACATCTGTATGGACCGGAAGCGATTGAGCAGGTGGGGCGGAATTCGCGGGAGATCGCGGCCTATCTCAGCGAGGCGGCAACGATACCGGTATCGGTCGAATACAAGCCAGTCTTGACGACGGCGGAGGAGATCGCGGGCCTTTGCAGCGAGGCGGAAAACGATGGGCGCTGCATCGGGGTGATCGCCTGGATGCATACGTTTTCGCCGGCGAAGAATTGGATCGCCGGGCTGGCGGCGCTGCGGAAGCCGCTGCTGCATCTGCACACGCAATATAACCGCGATATCCCCTGGTCTGAGATTGACATGGACTTTATGAATCTGAATCAGGCGGCGCATGGCGACCGCGAATTCGGCTTCATGATGAGCCGTCTGCGTATGCGGCGCAAGGTCGTGGTTGGGCATTGGCGCGATGAAAATGTGCAGGCGCAGATTGGCGTCTGGGCGCGGGCGGCGGCCGCCTGGCAGGAGACGGGTCGCATCAAGGTGGCGCGCTTCGGCGACAATATGCGCTCGGTGGCGGTCACGGAAGGCGACAAGGTTGCGGCGCAGGCGCAGTTTGGCTATTCGGTGAATGGCTACGGCGTGGGCGATCTGGTCGTGGTGGTGAATGAGGTGAGCGAAGCCGAGATTGACGCTTTGGTCGCGGAATATGAGAGCGCCTATCGCATCGCGGCCGATCTGCGGAAAGGCGGCGAGCGCCATGCGTCGATTCGCGAGGCGGCGCGCATCGAGCTCGGCTTGGGTCAATTCCTGCGCGAAGGCGATTTCACCGCCTTCACGACTACCTTTGAGGATTTGCATGGCTTGGCGCAGCTGCCGGGCTTGGCGGTGCAGCGCTTGATGGAAGCCGGCTATGGCTTCGGGGCCGAAGGCGACTGGAAAACGGCGGCGCTGCTGCGGGCGCTGAAAGTGATGGCTGAGGGACTGGATGGCGGCACTTCGTTCATGGAGGATTACACTTATCATTTCCAGCCAGGTAACATGGCGGTCTTGGGCGCGCATATGCTGGAGATTTGCCCGAGCATCGCGGCCGGGCAGGCGAGCTTGGAGGTGCATCCGCTGGGGATCGGCGGCAAGGCGGATCCGGCGCGACTGATCTTCGATACGGGGGCGGGCGCGGCGCTCAACGCCTCGCTCATCGATTTGGGCGATCGCTTCCGAATGATCGTCAATACTGTTGACGTGATCGAGCCGGAAGAGCCGCTGCCGAAGCTGCCGGTGGCGCGGGCTTTGTGGCAGCCTCATCCCGATTTGCCAGTTGGCGCGGCCGCCTGGATTTATGCCGGCGGCGCCCATCACACGGTATTCAGTCAGGCGTTGGGAGCGGCGCATCTCTACGATTTCAGCGAGATTGCGGGGGTGGAATTCGTTCTGATAGATCAGTCGACGGAATTGCGAGCGTTTAAGAATGAGCTGCGCTGGAATGATCTGGCGTATAAGTTGGGAATGTAGAGCAGATTGACTTTTGATTAGGGGGCGAGCCACCGGCTCGCCCGTACAGCTTGTGCGCGACGGCGGGCGACCTGATAGGTCGCCCCTACAATTGCAATTGGAATGGGCAGCCTTTGCGGCGGGTACTTGTCAAATGCGCCGCGTCTGCGATAAAGTGATACTTGTATGCCGCCGTCCGTTTAGGCGGCTACAATAGATTTTATGTTGCTGGCTAAATGAGGAAAACTGACCATGGCATCATCGACTGAGTCCTCACATCACGTCGGGTTAGTCCGCAATCTTGGTTTATTTGATATCACGATGATCGGCGTCGGCGCGATGATTGGCGCCGGCATCTTCGTCTTGACCGGGATTGCCGCCGGCACGGCTGGTCCGGCGCTGATACTGGCATTCGCCATGAACGGGGTCATCACCGTATTGACGGCGATGGTGTATGCGGAGCTTGGCTCGGCGATTCCGGAGGCGGGCGGCGGCTATCTGTGGGTGAAGGAGGGTTTGCCGGGACCGAACGGTTTCCTGGCGGGTTGGATGAGTTGGTTCGCCCATGCGGTGGCGGGCAGTTTGTACGGCGTTGGTTTTGGCGGCTTCATCTATGAGCTGCTGCGGATCTTGTTTCTCGATCAGGCGGCGCATCATGATGAGCATATTGGCGTCTTTCTGACGGGACCGCTGCATTTGCCCTTTGGCATTGAGTTGACCGAAGCTGATCTGGTGCAGAAGATTTTCGCGGTTTTGATCATTTTGCTGTTTCTTTATATCAACTATAAGGGCACATCAGAGACGGGCGCCGTTGGTAATATCGTGACGGTGCTGAAGGTCGTGATCATTGGCATCTTCATCGTCAGCGGCATGTTTGTGATTTTCGGCGATCCTGCCCGTTTCCAGAATTTCCAGCCATTTGCGCCCAATGACATCATCGGCATCGTCAGCGCGATGGGCTTAACTTTCATTGCCTTCGAGGGCTATGAGATCATTGTGCAGGCGGGCGAAGAGGTGAAGGATCCGCGGAGGAACATCCCGCGGGCGGTATTCCTGTCGCTGGCGATCGTGGTGCCGATATACATGCTGGTGGCTTTTGTGGTCATCGGGGCGGTGGACCCGCCGGAGGGACGACTTATCCACGAATGGCTGGGCGATCTGGGCGAGATCGGCATCGCGCGCGCCGCCGATCAGTTCATGCCGCTGGGCTTATTTCTGATTATGGTAGGCGGCTTGCTCTCAACGATGAGCGCCTTGAACGCGACTACATTCTCGTCGACGCGGGTTTCCTTTGCGATGGGGCGGGATCGGGCGCTGCCGGACAGCTTCTCCAACGTGAGCTCCAAGACGCGCACGCCCCATATCGCTTTGGGCTGGTCGGGACTGCTGATCATCTTCGTTGCTTTGACGTTGCCGATTGAAGATGTGGCAGCCTCAGCCGATATCATGTTTATCTTGCTCTTTCTGCAAGTGAATCTGGCGGTGATCACGATCCGCAGCAAATATGGCAAGGATCTCAAATATGGCTTCTTGCTGCCCTTCTTCCCCATCTTGCCGATGATCGCGATTGGCATGCAGTTCTTGCTGCTGCTGTCGCTGTTTAATGTCTCGATCATCGCCTGGATCTACGCGGGGATTTGGATCGGCGGCGGATTCCTGATCTATTATCTCTACGCGCGGCCGCGACAGGAGCGGGCGCATCGCACACCGGTCGTGCAGCAGACCGAATTGATGACGCCGACGCAAGACGCGCCGTACCGAGTTCTGGTGCCCGTGGCCAATCCCGATTCGCTTTCGACCTTGCTGCCGCCGGCGGTCCACGCGGCGAAGACGCACGATGGTAAGGTGACCCTCTTGCATATCGTGACGGTGCCGTCGCCGACGCCCTTGTCTTCCGGCTATCGTTACCTCGATGCCAGCGAGGCTTTGCAGGAGCAAGCCATTTCGATGGTGCGCGATGACGAGGTGGCGGTGGAGTATATCGTACGAGTGGCGCGGCGGGTGGCGCCGGCCATCATTGATACGGCGCATGAGCAGCGGGCGGACCTGGTGGTCATCGGCTGGCAGGGCGTCAAAGATCAGCAGGGCGGGACGACCGTCGGTCACAATATTGACCAGGTGTTGAGCGAGGTGAACTGTGATGTCTTGATGCTGCAGTCGGGCGATACGGCGGCGGCGAAGCGCATCTTGCTGCCGGTGGCAGAGCCGCGGCAGGTGGGCTATTCGCTGCGGCTGATTCAGTTGCTGTCGGCGGCGGAAATGGAGCTGGATCTGCTGCATGTCTTCAGCGTGGATACGCCGCAGGCTGAGCGCGAGCGCATGACCCGATCGCTGCAACGCGAGATTGATGAATTGAAGTTGATCGATGCGGAGGTCAATCTGATAACCGAGATCGCGCGTGACCGCATCGATGCCATTGTGGAGGCGGCGCAGGATTACGATTATGTGGCTGTGGGTGAAACGCGCGACCCGGGCTATCAGCGGCGCCTCTTCGGCAACACGCCCTTTATCATCGCCGACCGGACGCGGACGCCGGTGGTTCTGCTGCATCGGGAGACGAGCGCGGTTGGCTTCGGGCTGCAGCGTATGGCGAGCTGGGTGGGCGGCGGTTACGCGGATGTCGATCCGGAATCGCGGCTGCGGCTAGAGGAACAAGGTTATATTGTCGATGGCGAGGCGACGGCGGAAACCGATGGCGGCGAACTGAAGTCATCGGTGAGCCAGCCGATCATTTTCCTGATCGGCGCGCTGACCGTTGTAGCGGCGTTCATGATGTTTGCCGGCAATGGCGAGACGCTGACCTGGGTGGGCGCCGTTCTTTACTTCGGCGCCTTGCTGATTTTCACATTGGTATCGGTGCGGGCGGCGCGGTCGCCGGGGTAGAATCGGAATCGCAGGCGGGCTCATTCAACCCCTTCCCCCGGCCCCTTCCCCAGCGAGCTAGGGCAGGGGAGCTAGACATCGCGAACGCTTGATTTATCAAACTACTCGCCCAAAGCGAGACGCAAGATACTTTGCATGGTCGGCGACATGCCGCGAGTGAATACGAATGTCGCGCTTTGAGGGGCGAGCCAGCGGGTCGCGCAGACACTGAACGGTTGCCCTGTGGCTGGCTACCAGAGGCCGGGCGAGCCGCTCTTGCGCAGTTCTATCTGCTGGCGCAGGCGCTCCATGAGGTCGACGCCTAACTGGCGGCAGAGGTCGATCATATCGATCGGCACCCAGTTTTCGATGAGATAATCGCCTTCGCGTTTCCACCAGTCGAAATCGCGCAGTGTCAAGAGTTCTCCGGTGGCCGGGATGCCGGCGTATTCTCCGTTGCTGTAGGAAAAGGCCGAGTCCCAGATGCCGCCGCAGGCGTAGGCGCCTTCGCCGATAAAGCCCATATTGCGGCCGCCGCGCTCGACATCGAGATGTCGGTCGCCGAAGCCGAAGAGCCAATTCCGCTGGTGAAAGTCTTCGAATTCTTCGAGCGTGAAGCAGCCGCCGATGCCGCTGGGGCCGAACCATTTCATATCGCGATGCCAATACTTGTTTTGTTCCATGCGGCTCATGTCGCCGCCATCGCGATCGCGGACGTAGCGCATCAAGCCTTTGCCCATCGCTTGGACCAGTTGCAGGCTCTTGCGCGACTCCAGCGGGTCTTGCTCGGTAAGCAGAATGCCGTCTTTGGCGACGGGACCGGGAATCTTGCCGCCGTCAAAACCGGGCGAAGGCGGCAGCACTTGATAACCGGCTTGCCGCATGACCGAGAGGATGTCATACTGGACGTAGCTCTCTCCGATTTTACCCTCGCGCATCACGTAGAATTGCCCGAACCAGATATTGGTAAGCTTGCCCGTGGCCGGGATGCCGAGCCAATCGTTGACGAATGTGCCGGTGAGGTAGCCGCAGCCGGTGACCCACTCGCTGCCGGTTTCGCCCGCCCATTCAGACAGGCCCGATTCGATGCCGCCCATGAAGACGTAGGGTCTGATTTTGAGGTCGGGGAAGGCATGCAGCAGCGGCAGCCAGAAGCCGGAAATGAGATTCTCAACCCCGATAATTTGATCGATGGGCGCGGAGCCATTCCAATCGACATCATCGTGGATGGCGGCGCGGATGGCTGCGGGCACGTTGTCAATGCCAACGTGGTTGAGCTTTTGCCAGTAGTCCCAGACGGCGTCTTTGTTTTGCTGGTTCAAGTCGTTCGACATTTGTTCACATCCTTTCGTGATATTGGAGTCAAATGCTATGGGCTAAGCCGTCGCAGCCCTGCGTGACTTGCGTGGCAGAAAGACGCCAGTGAGGACAAGCGACCAAGCGAGCAGCGCCCAGACGCTGAAGCCGGGGATGAAGCTGCCAAGTAAATCGCGCGAGGCGCCGACGACGATCGGCGAGAGGAACATGCCGAAGCCAGCGATTGTCAACGACGCGCCCCATACCACTGTGATCTTGCGCGGCGTCATCCAGGGTAGCTGCATGGGCAAGGTCAGGAGAATGGGCTGATAGACCCAGGTTCCAACACCGAGCAGCATCACAGAGACCTGGATGGCAAAGGTATCGGTCAACAGAAACGCGCCAAAGCCGCCCAGCCCAGCCAGAATGCCAGGCACAATGAAGAAGGGGCGCCGCGCCTTTACTTTCACTGTCAGGTAGCCGCCGATAACGACGGACAGCAGGCCGACGGCGGGCAGCAAGCCGGTGATGTAGCCCGCCGCTTCCAGGCTCATTTCACGGTGTTCATGCAGAAAGCTGGGCAGCCAACTGGTGATGGCGGCATAGTTGATAAATACCAGCGCGTCACCGACAACGAGCAGAAACACCGTGCGATTCTTGAAGACGCGCCACATTTCGCGCATGCTGAAAGACTCTCGCGCATCACTTGCTGAGGGTCGCGTTCGGCCTAGCAAGCTCCAAGCGATGGCGCCGGCCAAGCCTACCGCGCCGAATGCGCCAAGTACCGCTTCCCAGCTCATTTTTTGGGACATCGGAACAGCAAGCGTAATGGATACTGCTGTGCCAGTCACAATGACTATCAATAGCAGCGTGTTGACAATTGGCGCCTCACGCGGTTCAAACCATTGCATAATGAGCGCCGCCGAAGCGGTCATCATCAAGCCAGTACCCAAGCCGTAGAGCAGGCGCAGTAGAATCATGGTTGAGAATTCACTGACCAGGGGGGATAGCGTCAGCAGCCCGACCATGAACCAACTGATGGTGAAAGTCCGATTCAGACCGAAGCGATTGATGATAAGACTGCCCGGCAGGCCGACCAGCGCCTTAACGACTGTCGGCAGCGCGATAAGAAGGCTGGCGCTGGCCCGGTTAATCTCGTAGTCCTCAATCACTAGCGGCAGCAAAGGCGTGACGTTGAAGAAATTCAATCCGATGGACGTGTGGGCGGCGAGAATAAGCGCGCCAATGAGGAAGCGATGATAGGGGTGAAAGCGTGATTCCGCCGCCGGGACCTTGTCGAACGCGACGGCCACGATCAGCCTTTTACCGCGCCGGAAGTCAAGCCTTTGACAAGCTGTCCCTGGAAGATGAAGACGACAATGATGATAGGGACGGCGGCCGATACGGCCGCGGCCGCGGCCAGGGTAATATGCCCGGGGTCTTCGCCGCCAGCATATTTTGAGATGGCGACCGTCAGCGTCCAGTTGGATTGGGTGAGGATGCGCACCAGCAGAAAATCACTGTAAGCCAGCAGCAGGGTGAAGAGCGCGGTGGAAATGATGCCGGGCCACATGATGGGAATGATGACGCTGATGAAGGCGGTCAGCCGGTTGGCGCCGTCGACCATGGCGGATTCTTCGATTTCTTTGGGGATATTCATGAAGAAGCTGCGCAGCATCCAGATGGTGAAGGGCTGATTGATGGCGACCAGGGTGATGATCAAAAGGATATGGGTGTCGTAGAGGCCGGAGCGCTGGCCGAACCACCAATAGGGCAGGATGTAGGACATGCCGGGAAGGGAACGAAAGCCGAGCGCGGCGACCAGGATGATGACGCCGGCGATGCCGCTATAGCGTGCCAGCCCATAGCCAGCCAGGCAGCCAATCGAAATCGAGATGCAGATGGTGCCGGCGGTGACGATGATGGTGTTGAGAAAGTAATCGTAGAAGGTTTGCGTTTTGATGAATTCAGGAATTTGCACGAGCACGAAGAAACCGACAAGGAGTACAGCAATGTAGACATAGCCTCGCGGAAGCGGAAAGCGTTTGGCGTTGATCGCCACCAAGACCAGGAGGCCGAATACAGCGACGAGAATGATGGTGACAAACAGCGGATCGTCGGGTATCGACTTCAGCCAGAGGTCGGTGTAATTGTCCAATGTCGGCTCGAAAATGAAGAGCGGCACGCGCGAGTTGGCTTGGCGCGGGGTCTTGAAGGATTGGATGGCTGTCCAAAAGAAAGGGATCACGCTGAAGGCGGCGTAAAGAGTCAATATCAAATATATGATGCCGAGGACGTAGCGGTTGTCGATTCGCCTCATGCTAGCGCTCTTCGGTCTGTTCTTTATAGGTGCGCAGCAAGAAGGGTACGAGCACGACGAGAATCAAGACGACGGTGATGACCGACATGGCGTTGGCTTTACCCAGGCGCTGTACGCTCATGGCGGTGCGGAAGGTGTAGAGCATCATCACTTCGGCTTTGTAAATCGGGTTTTGCTCGGTGAGCACAAAGACGCTATCGAAGACGCGATAAGCATCCATGATCGAGATCAAACCGACGAAGACAAAGAGCGAGCGCAGGTGGGGGATCATGATATGGCGGACCTGACGCAGGCGTGTGGCGCCATCAATCATCGAGGCTTCGACCAGTTCGTGGGGGAGTGTTTGCAAGCCAGCGAAGAAGACGATGAGTGGAAAGGGCGTCGCCGCCCAAAGCGCGTGTATGATGATGAGCGATTTAACCGATTGCTCAGTGAGTATAAAGCGCGAGCCAATCAATTGGCGAAAAGCCCAGGCGATGATGCCGCCCGATTCGAAGAGCTGCTTGACCATCAAGGTGCCGACCACTGGCACGACGATGAAGGGCATCAGAAAGGCGGCGATATAGATGCCGCGGATGCGCCGCGAGACCTGATCCAGCAAGACCGCGATCAAGAAACCGGTGAAAATGTACAACGGTACGGAGATGGCGATATAAGTCATGGTGAAGCTGAAGGCGTTCCAGAACTTCAGGTCTTCGAATACAGCGACATAATTCGCCAGCCCGACAAATTCCGGCTCATTGATATTGCGAAAGGTCATGTATTGCAAGCTGAGCCAAACGGAGGTGAGCAAGGGGAAAACCATCAGCGCCAGCATGACGAGGAGACTGGGTGACATGAACATATAGAAGGTGCGTCGGTTCATGTGGGTGGCCTTTGCCCAGCGGGCGACCCAAGGGTCGCCCCTACAACGCGTTGGTATTAGGCAGCGGGCGTCTCGGCGAGACGCCCCTACATAGTTTGCACGGGAGGGCGAGCCACC
Organism: Chloroflexota bacterium; assembly: GCA_026707665.1. Classification (GTDB taxonomy): domain Bacteria; phylum Chloroflexota; class Anaerolineae; order Aggregatilineales; family Phototrophicaceae; genus UBA6055. Next base: position 907 of record JAPOWK010000153.1, on the reverse strand, counting down.
GGCTCGCCCCTACGAAGTTGTGGGTTTAGCCTTCGATATAACCTTGGGCTGTCGCTTCGGCGATGTATTCTTCGGCGGCGTTATCCAGGGCTTCCTGCGGACTAAGGTCGCCGCTGCCTACCAGCGGCAGCCAGTTGCCTAGGGCGGTGCTCACCAGGGCCGCGGCCGGGTTCAGCGAGCTACCACCGACGCCTTGCCCAAGGGAAACCGCCATCGCCGGCAGGTTGCGGCCGCCGTGGCCGGCTTCGGCGACGGAGGTGCGCACGACTGCGCCATGGGCGGCGCCGCCGACTTGCCCTTCAAAGTCAAAGGTTTCCATGATGGCGCGGAAAGCCAGGTCATGGTCGACGCCGGAGCGCTTGGCAATGGAGTAGGCGTCGATCCAGGCGCTGCCGCCCAGGATGCCGCTATCGGGATTGGGCGCGGGCGAGCCGGCGAAACCGATGATACCGACATAATCCGACTTTTCGGGATCGTCCATATTGGCGGCGCGGCTGGCCCAGATATGGACGAAGGCGAGGCCGCCGGTCTCCATGCCGATCTCGCTGTCGTCAATGCTGTATGTCAGCCCTTCGGCGCCCATGCAGCCGTCAACGACTTCCTTCATCTTGGTCAAGGCGGCGACGCCGGCGTCGCTATTGAAGGTCGGCATATTGGTTTCGTCGTCCAGGAACTTGCCGCCGAAAGAGCGGATGAAGTGCATGAACTCGATCTCCCAAGCCCAGCCGGCGTGGAGGTTCATGGTGAAAGGCAGGTCGATGCTGTCTTCGTTCTCCGCAAGCACAGCGCAGGCGTCGATGACTTCGTCGTAGGTGGTGGGGACAGCCAACCCGTGCTCTTCAAAGATATCGGTGCGGTAGAAGAGGTGCATGGTATTGGACATGAAGGGCACGCCGTAGATGTTGCC
>JAPOWK010000156.1 GCA_026707665.1 Chloroflexota bacterium | reverse complement strand
GGTGGTTGATGCCGAGCAGCGGCAGCCCGGTCGCCAGCGCCAGCCCCTTGGCGAAATTGATGCCGACGAGCAGCGAGCCAACGAGACCGGGTCCCTGCGTGACGGCGAGGGCGTCCAGATCGGCGTAGGTCATCGCGGCTTCCGTCATCGCCTGCCCCACCACCGCGCTGATGGATTCGGCGTGGGCGCGCGACGCGAGCTCGGGGAAGACGCCCCCGTATTGGGCGTGCAGGTCAATCTGCGAGGCAACGATGTTGGATCGAATCGTGAGGCCATCGGTGATGACGGCGGCGGCGGTTTCGTCGCAAGAGGTTTCGATGGCGAGGATGGCGGTCATGCCCGCATTGTAGCACTGGAATTGACGGTCGCGGATGTATAATGATGGGCAGGTTGAGCGCTTTGGACGAGGAGGCGCGCGATGTACAAGTCGTTTCGGGTCAAGAATTTCCGTTGCTTCAAGGACTTGCAGATCAACGATCTGGGTCGGGTGAATTTGATTGCCGGGAAGAATAACACGGGCAAGACGGCTCTGCTGGAGGCGATGTATTTGCACACCGGAAATAGGGACGTCAAGACTCTGCTGCGGACAGATCGTGCGGCTCATTCACTGTTCGCACGCGATTCTGTATCTCGAGATCCTGATCTTGTGAGCGCTGACATTGGTGGGTGGCCTATTGTTTTTCGAGATTTCAACATTGCGGATGAGATTGATCTAACTGCCGACACAGTGCCGATGCAGCAGTCTCTCTTCGGCCTCAACGAAACAACTTCAGTCAAATTATCAGTTAAGTCTTCCGAAAGCGAAGACTACGTTGTAGCACTCGATCACTTCAATGTAGAAGACTTTGATCTCTTAAAGAGCGCCGCCATTCTTGAGATCGACGCTGAATACGACCGTCAACCCACGCTTCTACTTTATGTTCAAGGTAAAGTTCGGGCGTCACGCCTACGCAACTCAAGTCTGTATTCGTCTGAATTCGTTTTCGCTATGGAGAGAATCAGCAGCCGCAGGCTAGCGAGTCTGTATAGCCGAGTCCGACAATCAAATCGTAAAATCTGGTTCATCGAAACACTGCGAGTCGTCGAGCCGCGCATCAGCGATGTGGACTTGCTGTTTGTGGATGGGCGTCTCGTATTGAGTGCAGACATCGGCTTGAGCCAATTACTTCCGTTCACAAGTCTTGGAGATGGCACAAATAGATTTGCCAGCGTGATTTTGGCCATGAGCAACTTGGCGCACGGCGTCATTTTCGTCGACGAAATTGAAATTGGCTTACATCACACTATTCAGCAAGAGGCATGGAAAACCATAGGCGACTTGGCACAAGAGCTAAACGTACAGGTTTTCGCGACCACGCACAGCCTAGAATTCGTTCAGGCTGCGTATGATGCATTCAGCGAAGGCAATCGCCTTGATCAGTTTCGTTACCACCGCCTTGACCATCATCCAGAATTCGGCGACATAGAAGTCGTAACGTACAATGAATCCGGAATCGAGGCTGCCATGACAACAAATTGGGAGATTCGCGGATGACTAGTCGAATTCCCGAGGCAGGAGTCCGCATTCCCGCGGATGTGACACGTATTGTCGTCCTTGAGGGACCGGAAGATAAGACTTTCTTTAGCGCCCTCGCCGAACAGCTAGGCATCAACGATCAGTTGCATTTCATCACGTGCAACGGGAAAGATTGCTTGGGAAGTACTCTCGAGAATATTCTAAACGACGGCAATTTTCACGGTATTCAGCAAATAGGCATCATCTGTGACAACGACTTTCCCGACAGCCGCGATGGCAGAGGCGCGCTGGAAACTGTGCAAGACGAAATCGACGAAGCAAACAACGCGATCGACGAATCTCTGAAGACCACACGCAAGCTGCCCAGACCGCGAAAGCCGAGAGAGACAGAAGGTACGAAACCTAAAGTTTCCGTCTTGCTGCTGCCTGATGACCATCGCGATGGCATGCTAGAGAATCTGGTCTTGGACGCCATAGGGGAAGACAATATAACGAATTGTGTCGACGCCTATTACGCTTGCCTTGAATCGCAGGCTCAAGTCAAATTGCAGAAAGCGCGAGAGCCCAGAAGCAGATTAAGTGTCTATATCTCCGGCAAGATCGTCGACAAAACATATGCGACAAACGATGACTCTCGTCGTTGGTTCCTAACGCAGGCTGTAGACATGAAATGGTGGAAGGACGAAAAGATGTGGGACAAGCCACAATTCAAACCAGCCAAAGCCTTCCTCCGCCAACTCCTCAAACCGTAGACCCGCCCCACCAACTGTGTTAACCTGAAATCAACTAAAGTCTTTCCCTGCGGAGCGCGCATGAGCAAGCCCAACCACCGCCTCGGCTGGACACTGACCGCCATCGCGGGCGTCGTCGTATTTGTCGCCTTCACCATCTGGGGCGGCATCCCGACGGAATCCAAGGTTGGTTTATTCTGGCTGCAAGCGAGCCTGTTTTTCCTCGTTATTTGCGCCTTCGCCCTGGCTATTTGGCATCTGCTCGTCCGTCCGCTAGCGCCAAACTTGCGCCAACCACAGAAGTTAGCTTTGTCGTTTCGCGCGCGTGAGTTGCTCGCGCTGATCTTGGCGAGCGGCGGCATATCGATCTTCATCGGCGGCGTCTGGGATGAAATCTGGCACCGCAGTTATGGCATTCCCTTTGGCGAGGATCTCTTCTGGCGGCCCCATCTTCTCATGTATTTTGGCTTCGCGACCGCGACCGTAACCGGCTTTTGGGCGCTGCTGTATCTCAATCGCCACATGCGCGGCAACTTTCAGCAACGCTTCCGCTCCAACACCATGATCGGTCTGCTTATATTGAACGCCGCCTTCCTGCTCTACGCCCTGCCAACCGACCCCCTCTGGCACTGGACACTCGGTGAAGACATAACCGCCTGGAGCATACCGCATCTGATCTTGCTGATGAGCTTTGTCTTGACGCAATTGCTCGCGCTGGACCTGCATGTATCCACCTGGCGCAGGCACGAATGGCACGTCATATTCAGACTCCGCTTCAGCGACAGCCTATCGCTGGTGATCCTGGCCGCCATCATGCTGCTCTGGCTGCAGCTCATGCTCATTGATTGGGACGCGACGCTGGCCGGCCTCAGCTCGGAATGGATCGGGTCGTATCGCCCGGAATGGCTGCTGGCGGCGAATCTGTTGGCTTGCGTCACATTCACCGGTGTGCTCGCCACTCGTCTGCTGCGCTGCGCCGGCGCGGCGACAGCGGCCGGGCTGCTCGCCTTGATCATTCGAATCGGATTGATAACGCTATTTGACGCGGAAAAGCTGCAATACGTCGCCTGGGTGGCGGCGCTTTTGCCCTTGCTCGCCATTGATCTCTGGGCATATTACTGCAGCGCCATCCGCAATCGCGAGCCAGAATGGCGCGGGACTGCGGCCGCCGTCATCGCCGCTATGGCGCTGAACGCCTTTGTCATTCGTCATATCTACAACTTGGGTGAATCGGACAACCTGGCATATGCCGCCGCCATCGTCGTTACTGGCGTGGGCATGAGCTGGGTGGTGAACAAGATGGCGGACGCCATGCTGCGCCAGCGCGAGGCAACCGTTGCCGCCACGAGCGAAGGCAAGAGCATCAAGCCGGCGGTCTCCTTTGGCATACTCGCCGCTTTTCTCGCCTTCATCTTCTTCTTCATCGTGACTGCCTCCCCACCCGTTTGAGATTGCGCAGAAGCGGTATACTCAAGCGCGTGAACTCGAAGGAAAGATTGACTCTTCCAGCGCGTATGGTCGTCGCCGTTTTTGCGCTTGTTATGCTAAACACAGCGGGCTGCAGCGCGATAGAGCTTTACCAGGACCAGTCCAGCGCGGCAGCGGGCTCGGCTTCTGCGACGGCGGACCCGACGGTCTTGGCTCTGGAAGGCGCATTGGCTGATGCCCGGGCGACTGAAGGGGCGCTCTCCACGGAGGCGACGCAGGCAGCCGCCGCCATCGCCGCGCTGAACGCGACGCCGACGAGCGCGCCGACAGCCGTTGCACTGCCAGCGCCCGCTTCTGCCGAGACCGTCCTCTACGGCAGCGTACCAATCGATAGCGACCGGCTCAACATTATCGCCGCCCTGGGGTTTGACGCCGACGGGCAATTGCTAGCCGCCACGCGCGCAGGCGAGATTTACGTCCTGCCCGACCGCGATGGCGATGGGGTCGCCGATGAGACGCGCCTGATCTTCGCCGACGAGGCGCAGCAACTCAGCCAGGTTGCCGGTTTGGTCGCGCGCGGCGAGGCGCTGATTCTGCTGAATGGCCCGCGGATAAGCCTGCTGCGCGACAATGACGGCGATGGCGTCTATGAGAGCGTGACGCAGCTCGCCGAAGGCTTGCCGGCTGATCAAAGTCCGCTGCAAGCGAGCAACGGGATAGTCGAATCGCCGGATGGGCGGTTGTTCAGCGTCGATATCAGGTCGGGCGAGATTCTGCAAATTGTCCTGCGCGATTAGCCGAACCAGTCGGATTGGCTTAACGGAACTTATCAAGAGATGGACTTAAAGAATAATGCCCGCTTCGAAATCATTGTCAGCGTCGCGGTCTTCGCTTCGATTGCGATCATGGCGCTGGAGACTTTCTCGTTTCCAGACACTTGGAAACATGCACTTTTGGTAGCGGACGTCATCCTGTCACTTATTTTCATCGTAGAATATGTCTTGCGTATCGTTACTTCTGACAATAGGCGCGGCTACATAACCAGTTTCTACGGCATCATAGATCTGATCGCCTTGCTCCCGATATTGATTCATGCGGCGGCCAGCCTGCGTGTACTGCGACTCCTTCGTGTTCTGCGTATATTGCGCTTGCTGAAGGTGACGCGGTACACCAATGCCCTGGATCGTTATAACCAAGCGCTGAAGTCTATCGCGGCGGAGGCGACGATCTTCGGAAGCGTGGCCTTCGTTTTCATCACCAGCTTTGCTTTCCTGATATACGAGGTCGAGCATGAAGTGCAGCCGGAGGTCTACAGCAATATCTTCGATTCGGTATGGTGGGCGGTCATATCACTAACCTCGGTTGGCTACGGTGATGTCTACCCGGTGACCACTGCCGGGCGAATCTTAACATTGGCGATGGTGCTGACGGGAATGGGTATCGTGGCTGTTCCCACCGCCCTGCTTGCCTCCGCGTTGAGCCGGGCGCATACCGACGGGCCGGTGGACGACAAATAACGTCTTTTGTGGGCGAGTCACCGCCTCGCCCCTACAAACAATCCCATTGGGAAGCGACGGCTCTCACGCGCTTGCCCGCCGACTGCCGTACCGACCGCCGGGCCCAAGTTGCCAGCGGGCCCGCGTTTGCGGTATGCTCAGTGTAAATGCGGATTATTCAGATATCGTCTGTTTCGGGTCGCGGGCGACTCACAGGGGCGCGTAGGTCGCGAAGGTCGCGACGACACTGACCGCTGACATTGCCCGTCAGTCGCCCCTACAGATCGACACAGCGGGGATGGATAGAAGAGGCACAAGCATGTCCGAGATGGTCGCACCGGCCAAGCCCGCGGCAAATGGCCAGCCGCAAGCCGAACGGGCGCCGAAACCGCGGCGTTACGACTACGACATCGTCATCATCGGTTCGGGACCGGCCGGGCATCGCGCCGCGATTCAATCGGCCAAGTTGGGAAAGCGCGTCGCCGTCATCGAAAAGAAGACGCTGATCGGCGGCGTCTCGGTCAATACCGGCACCATCCCATCGAAGACGCTGCGCGAGGCGATTCTACACCTCTCCGGCTTCCGTCAACGCTCGATATACGGCGCCTCCTACACCGTCAAAGAAAATATCACGATGAACGACTTGTTGCTGCGCGCCGACCATGTGATTCGCCACGAGATCGAGATCAATCGGCATCAGTTGCAGCGCAACGGCGTCCAGCTCTTTGCCGGTATCGCCACCATTGTCAACGAGCACACGGTGCACCTCAACTTTGTGGGCCAGAAAGGCGAAGACGAGCTGACGACGCGCTGCATCATGATCGCGGTGGGCACGACGGTGGCCAAGCCGGCCGGCATCCCCTTTGATGGCGAGACGATCTTCACCAGCGATGGTTTGCTCAAGCTGGATCATCTGCCGAAGACGCTGACGGTGGTCGGCGGCGGCGTGATCGGCTGCGAATACGCCTGCATGTTCGCCACGCTGGGGACGCGCGTGACCCTGGTCGAGATGAGCGAGCGGCTGCTTACCTTCGTCGATCACGAGATTGTGGACGCGCTGGTCTATCACATGCGGCAGCAGCGCGTGACCCTGCGCCTGGGCGAGAATGTGCGCAGCATCGAGAAGACGAAGACGCGCTACGGCAGTGGCGTCAAGACGCGGCTGGAGAGCGGCAAGGAGATCGTCACCGAGATGGCGCTCTACGCCATCGGCCGGCAAGGCGCCACCGGCGGGCTGGGCTTGGAGAATATCGGCATCATTCCCGATCATCGCGGCCGCATCGCCGTCAATGAGCATTACCAGACCGAGATCCCCAGCATTTACGCGGTCGGCGATGTGGTCGGTTTCCCCAGCCTGGCATCAACTTCGATGGAACAGGGGCGGATGGCGGCTTGCCACGCTTTCGGCATGGAGCATCAGAGCATCCCCGAGCTCTTCCCTTACGGCATCTACGCCATCCCCGAGATTTCAACGGTGGGCGCGAACGAAGAAGAATTGACGCAGGCCGGCATCCCCTACGAGATTGGCAAAGCCTATTACAAGGAGATCGCGCGCGGGCAGATCATCGGCGACACCATCGGCATGCTCAAGCTGGTTTTTCATCGCGAGAATCACAAGCTTCTGGGCGTGCACATCATCGGCGAGGGCGCGAGCGAGCTGATCCACATCGGGCAGACGGTGATGGCTTTTGGCGGCGCGGTCGATTACTTCATCAACACCGTCTTCAATTATCCGACGCTGGCCGAGTGTTACAAGACGGCGGCATTCGATGGGGTGAATCGGTTGATTTAGGGGTTTCTAGCTGGAGTCGCGTTCGGGAAGTTCGGGGCGAGGCGGCGGCTTATGCATCGCTTCACGCCTTTCGCGCAGTTGCCGATGGCGGGCGCGGTTGCCATACACGAAAGTTCCGGCCGTGCTGGCAATAACTGCTACAATCACACCAATACTTGCCGCCACCGATCCCAAGGCAAGAGCATAAGCGCTCAAAGCGATTAGAGCCATTGCGACTAGAAACGCTAGTATCAGGCCAAGAGTCTCGTATCGCGCTAGCTGGCGCTGCCGTAGCTCCGCCATTGTCAAGATCCGGTCGGCGCTGCCCGGCAATACATCTTCATATCCCTGCATTGCCCCTGGCGGCGGAAGCGGTCCCGAATACTCTACAAAGTGAGCTTCTACTCGGGTGAAGGATTCTCGCCGTTCGCCGTCGTCTGACATGCTTCCTCTTGATGCGCAGCTGGATAGACTTTGTACTGCACGTTATATGAGCCCATTGCATCATAAAGATAGCCGCCGACATCCTCCCATATTTCACGCAGCGCCTCCGCGTCGGCTTCCGCAGCGGTTTCGGCAAAGAGACGCCGGTTCAGCACATCCACCCAACTGAACAACCCTCCAAAGCCACGTATGAAAGCATTTGTTCTGGCTGCCATGTTATACTCCCCGCTCTTGCTCGCCACATACACTTGGAATTGTGCTAACGCCTTTTGTATTGCGCCTTTCATGCTCGCCGATTGCCCACCATAGGCTAGCGCCAACCGCCTCCCAGTCGGCACGCATGGCGTCCGCATCCGAACGAGCGAGGATTCTGTCGGTGAACTCCCTGCTTTCGGAACCGGTGAAGTCCATCAGGCTTGCCAAGCCACGCAGAAAAGAATGCTTTGGCAAGTAGAATGAATTCGCGATCTTGCGCTTGTCGTATGCCATGCCTTGCTCCAACCAACTGCCCACACCAAACACGCAGATTCTTTACCATGTCAACGATTTCTCACTAAGCATAGTGTCAGCGCCGCCACCTGTAAAAAACGCCAGATCCACTCAACTCTATACTCAACTTGTCAATTCATAAGCCCGTCAGCACACGAACAATCGGCTCCATGAAGACGACAGCATGGGTCGCGTCAGCGGACGGCGATAACCTGCGCTCATGCACGGGGTAACCCAAGGCTTGCTCGGATTGCGGGATGCGTCCGCGCTAAAAGGCAAGCCAGACAATTGGCTCAATTTAATTGAGCTATGTCTAGGCGAATTCCCGTCGAAAGACGATTGCCCTAGTCACGTCATCTTGTTGTTGCGCCAGCGCAGATATGTTATGTTATTGTCGCTGCCGAAGTGTTTTTTGACGCGATATTGAGCAGGACGAAGCAACGCTGAGAGGAAGGTGAACATAGACGAACAGATCCACGGCTTAATTTCAAACGATTCAAGAATCATGCAAAGGAGATTTCTGATGTACAAGAGACATCGCACAATGCTTCTCTCGATCGTTGTACTGCTGGCTGTCGTCTTGTTATCCACGTCGCTGGTCACGGCGCAGGAGCAGACCGAAGTCGGCACGCCTCGCGCGACAACCCTCATCGTCGACAACCTTGGTGGGCGCGTCAATAACCCGACCCAGACTAACCCCTACCAAGCGGGCACGCACCAGAGCGCTGGCTTGCACCAGTTGGTCTATACAAATCTGTGGGAAATCAATACGGCGACCGGTGAGCAATTCCCGGCTTTGGCTGCTGAAATGCCAGAGGCGCTGAATGATGATTTCACCAGCTTCCGCGTTACCTTGCGCGATAATCTGCGCTGGAGCGATGGCGTGCCAATCACCACGGCGGATATGGCTTTCAACATCGACATGATCTTGAATACGCCGGAATTCCCCTATAGCGGCTTCTTGGCGCAGGTGATCGACAATTACGAAGTCGTCGATGATCTGACGATGATTCTCAACCTCAAGCGCTCGGAGCCGCGCCTGGCCTACACCCTGGGCGTACATATCTGGGGTGACAACTTCCGCCTCGTGCCCAAGCACATCTGGGAAAATGAAGACCCGGCGACCTTCCAGAATTATCCACCGATTGGCAGTGGGCCATACACCTGGACGGATTATGACCCCAACGGCAATTGGTTCCTTTATACCAAGCGCGAGGACTGGCAGCACACCGATGTCGGCCAGATCTATGGCGAGCCGGGACCGGATTATGTGCTCTTCCGCTTCTATGGCACCGAAGAACGCCGCATCATCGCCGCCATTCAGAACCAGCTGGATATCTTGACCGATATCTCGCCGGAAGCCTGGGACATCCTGCGCGACGCCAACCCGAATGCCGCCGCCTGGCACCAGAACTTCCCCTATGCGAATTTCGATGACCCCTGCGAGCGCGGCATCGTCTTCGCCAACCATCAGGAGCCATGGGACAACCAGAATGTGCGCTGGGCGATGGCGCTGGCAACCGACATCAAGAGCGTCGGCTTGGCCACCTTCGCCGGCATCTTGCGCGTTTCACCGCTGGCTGTGCCGCCTGTGCAGGTCATCCATGACGCCTTCCACAAACCGATGCGCGACTGGATGACGGAGTTCGCTTTTGAGGACGGCTATCAGCCCTTCGACCCCAACTACGCGGTCGACATCGCCGCCATCCTGGCGGAGCAGGGCATCGAGGGCTTGCCTGAGAGCGAAGAGGCGCTGGTCGACCTATTTGGTGTGGGCTGGTGGAAGCATGACCCGGCCAAAGCGACTGAGATGCTGCAAGCTGAGGGCTTCACGCTACAAGATGGCGCCTGGCACAAGCCGGATGGCAGCCCTTGGCAGATTAACATTAACTCGCCATCGAACTTCGAGGTGCAATCGCAGCGGCTGGCTTTCGCTATCGCCGATAACTGGCGCGATTTCGGCATTGACGCGACGGTGCAGCAAATGGACTCCGGCACATTCTGGAGCAATTACAGCAATGGAACCTTTGATGCCGGCTCCTATTGGCCCGGTTGCGGCGCCTTGCCCGATAGCTGGGACCTGCTGGATGTCTTCTGGCACAAGCGTCACATCGTGCCCGTTGGCCAGCCGGCGCCCGGCAACGCCATGCGTTACGACAGCGATGCGCTAAGCGGCATCCTTGATCAGATCGCGCCGCTGCCGAGCGACCATCCGGACACGATTCCGTTGCTGACAGAATTCGAGAAGCAGTTCATCGTCGAGCGTCCCTGGCTGCCGATGTTCGGCACCTCGAAATTCGTGCCGGTCGTCACCACCTATTGGGACGGCATGCCCACCGCCGATAACTTCTACGAGGGACCTTGGTGGTGGTGGTCGCTGTTCAAGTATCACATGCCCTTCATCCAGCCAAAGTCTGACGGCTAGACTCTAGCGATAGCGTATTGGATTGGGTCTGTTCAATGGAGCAGACCCAATCCACCTTGCGCGAGATTCATTCATGCAATTCGCCAAGTTCGTACTCACGCGGATTATCGCCTATGTCCTGGTGATATGGATCGGCATCTCGGTTGTCTTCTTTGTGCCGCGCTTCATGCCGTCTGACCCGGTTGAGTCAATGCTGGGTCGTATCATGAGCCAAGGCGCCTATATGGAGGCGGGACAGGTCGAGGCGATGCGCGCCACCCTGACACAGGCTTTCGGCCTGGAAGGGACCTTAGCGGAGCAGTATTTCGGCTTCTTCCACCGCACCTTTCTCACGCGTGACTTCGGTCCCTCGCTTTCGATGTTTCCCACCCCGGTTAACGAATTGATCGGGCGCGCACTCCCCTGGACTCTCGGCTTGCTGCTGTGCTCAACCATCATCGCCTGGATCCTGGGCAACGCCATTGGCTTGCTCGCCGGTTACAAGAGCCGCTGGTTCTCCTCCCGCGCGCTGGAAGTCATCGCCATTTTTGTATACCCCATCCCCTATTACATCACCGCGCTCATTTTGATCATCTTGTTTATCCACATCAATCCGATTTTCCCGCTCTTCTTCTCCATCCGCGGCGACCCACCCTCTCTCGAATTCATCGTAAGCGTGATATACAACTCGATTCTGCCGGCCGCCTCGATCGTCATCGTCGGCTTTGGCTGGTGGGTCTTGAGCATGAAGGCGCTCGCGTCAAGTATCTCGGAAGAAGACTTCGTCTACTTCGCCAAGTTGAAAGGCGCGGGCGAAGGCCGGATCATGACCGCCTACGTGCTGCGCAACGCCATCCTGCCGCAGGTCACCGTGCTGGCGCTGCAACTGGGCACCATCTTCAACGGCGCGTTAATCACGGAGATTCTCTTTAGTTTTCCCGGTTTGGGCACGATTACCTATAGCGCGGTATTGCAAGCCGACTATAACCTGCTCATGGGCACGATAACGATATCCATCATCGCTGTCGCCACGTCCACTTTGATAATCGACCTGTTGTATCCCTTCTTTGATCCGCGGATCAGACTGAGGTAATGATGCGCCAATCCAATCCCAGGTTGACGATTGGCATCTTTGTCTTTGCCGCTTTCATCGTGCTTGGCGGCATCCTTCCCTTCTTTTCCCGGGAAGACCCGCGCGACTGGATCCGGTACCCGCGCAACTTGCCGCCCAGCGCCGAGCATCTGCTGGGCACGACCAATTTGGGGCAGGACACCTTCTGGCTGCTTTCATACGCGACGCAGAACTCGCTTTTCATCGGCTTATTCGTCGCTTTCTTTGCCACGCTCATAGGTGTTTTCGCCGGGCTGGGATCCGGCTTTCTCGGCGGCATTCCGGACCGCGTCATCACATTGCTGGCCGATGTCTTCATTGTGGTCCCTTCTCTGCCCATTCTCATTTTGATGTCCTCGCTCTTGCAGGGGCGCGCATCGTTGTTTCTGATCAGCATCATACTGATACTCTTCAACTGGCCCTGGCCCGCCCGCCAGATGCGCTCAATCGCCCTAAGCATGCGCGAGCGTCAATTTGTCAACACGGCGCGTTTCTCTGGCTCGGGCACACTTCAAATACTGGCGGAAGAAATCGTGCCCCATATCTTCAGCTGGGCGATGGCGAATTTCGTGAACACGGTTCTTGTCGCCATCGCCATCGAGTCCGGCCTGGCTGTCATCGGATTGTCAAGCCTGGAAGAAGCCACGCTTGGGACGATGATCTATTGGGCGCTGCAACATCAGGCGCTACTCGGCCAGCGCTGGTGGTGGATCGGCTCGCCCGTTGTCGCCATCATCCTGTTGTTTATTGGCTTATTCTTGATTTCGACCGGCATTTCCAGCCTGTCGGCCGAACGGCGGGGGCACGGCGATGCTTAGGCTGAGTGAGCTCAAATGCTATTACCAGACGCCGCGTGGCGTGGTGCAGGCGGTCGATGGCGTTTCCTTTGAAATCCGACCCAACGAGGTGCTGGGCATCGCCGGTGAATCGGGCTGCGGAAAGTCCACGCTGTTAAAGGTGCTTTACGACTACATTCAACCACCGCTGCAGATCGTCTCCGGCAGCTACGAAGCCGATTTTCCTGATGGCAGTGGAAAGGTCATGACGATCGGGCCAGGCGAAATCCGTGAGCACTGGTGGGACTTCATTTCTTATATTCCTCAAGGCTCGATGAGTGTGCTCAATCCAGTCATCCGCATCGAGAATCAATTCTTTGATGCGGTGCCAAAAGACCACCCCCTCAAAGCGGTGGGCAAAACAGCGATACGCGAGCGGGTCGCGGCTTATCTGAAAGAGCTGGAGCTGCCGGTCGAGGTGCTGAAATCTTACCCCCATCAACTGAGCGGCGGCATGAAGCAGCGCGTGCTGGTGGCGCTCGGCACTTTTCTGCATCCCCAGATCGTCTTGGCGGACGAACCAACAACGGCGCTGGATGTGGTCGTGCAGAAGGGCATCCTGCTCATGCTCACCGAATTGCAACAGCAGATGCAGAACACGCTGGTGGTGGTATCGCATGATATGGGTGTGCACTTTCAAATCAGCGACCGACTAGCGATCATGTACGCTGGCAAGCTGGTCGAATATGGGCCCACGGAAACGATCTTCAACCATCCCGCCCATCCCTATACGCAGATGCTGATCCAATCTCTGCCGCGCGTCGGCGATCGGACGCAGCGTTCCGGCATCTCGGGCCGGCCGCCCAATTTGATTGACCCGCCGGCCGGCTGCCGCTTCGCCGCGCGCTGCCCCAAAGTGATGGACCACTGCGCCAATCTGGAGCCGGCTCTGATTCAGATTGAGCCGGGGCACTTCGTATCTTGCCACTTATACGGAGAGCGCGCCTCGTGAGTGACAACTTGCTCGAACTGCGCAAAGTCAGCAAGGTATTCCGCATTGGCGGCTTGGTCTTCGGGACGCGCCTGGTCGCGGTAGACGAGGTCAGTTTGAGCTTGCCGGCGGCCGAGCCATCGATCCTGAGCATCGTCGGCGAATCCGGCAGCGGCAAGACCACCCTGGCGCGCATCATCCTGGAGTTGGAGCATCCGACATCGGGCGATGTGCTTATCGACGGTCATCCCCTGTATGCAAAAGGCGGCGACGGACTCAAAGGTCGAGAATATTACCGGGCGGTTCAGCCGATCTTCCAGAATCCCTTTGAAGCCTTCAGCGCGCGCAAAAAGGTAGACAGGTATCTTTATAATGCGGCGTTGCGGCTGAAGATCGCGGCGAATCGCAAGGAAGCGCGCGAAGTCGTGGCCGAGGTGCTGGAGTCGGTCGGCCTGGATCTAACGCGCGTGGAAGGCAAATACGCCAATCAGTTCTCGGGCGGCGAATTGCAGCGAATCTCGGTCGCCCGCAGCTTGATCCCGCGTCCGAAGCTGATCGTCGCCGATGAACCGGTAAGCATGATCGATGCCTCGCTGCGCATGAACATAGTCAATCTATTCCTGGAGCTCAAAGAACGCTACAAGGTCAGCTTTGTCTACATCACGCACGATCTCTCGACCGCCTACTATGTCAGCGATTACATCGCCATTATGTACCGCGGCAGCGTCGTGGAATACGGACCCTCCGATCAAATCCTGACCGATTCCGCCCATCCATATACCGAACTGCTGCTCGATTCCGTCCCGACCGTCGACCACCGATGGGAACGCGACGTGAAGCTGCCCGATATCGAATTGAAGGAATACCAGGCGCAAGCCTGCAAATTCGCCAAGCGCTGCAAATATGCGCAGGCGATCTGTGAAACTACCGTGCCGCCGGTAGTGCAAGTTTCGGCTGAGCGGCAGGCGCTTTGCTACAAGCCGGTCGATTTCGCGCCAAATTCAGTTGCGCCGCCGGGCGCGAATGAAGCAGTGGCCACAACTGGCAAATAGCGAAGGGTCTATGCATCGCGAATGTGAAGGAGAGTCAAATGGAATATTTCAACGGATTGCATTTGAATATGGGCAATATCTCGCGCTTGTCGCGGGCGAAAACGCGCTCCATCAGCGCCGAGAATTTCAAAGGCGAAAAAGGCAAGGGCGGCATGGCCACCGACGGCTTCTCTCTGTCGGCCGCGCAAGACTTGGGGCAAGGCTGGAAGGTCTCGCCTTGCATCCAACTGGAAGCCAACAGCGTCACCACCTTAGCCGAAATAGAAGGACCGGGCGCCATTCAACATATCTGGATTACCACCTTTGCCAAATACTGGCGCTCGTTGATCCTGCGCTTCTATTGGGACGATGAAGAGACGCCTTCCATCGAAGTACCCTTCGGCGATTTCTTCTGCAACGGCTGGACCGAATACTGTCACGTCAACTCAATGCCAATATCAGCCAATTCTCATAGCGCATTCAACAGCTATTGGGAGATGCCCTTCCGCAAGAGCGCCCGCGTCACAATTGAAAACCTGCTGGACAAGCCCGTTCAACCCATGTTCTACCAATTCGACTACACGTTGACCGATGTGCCGGAGGATGTCGGCTACTTGCACGCCCAATGGCGGCGCAGCAATCCGCTACCATACAAGGAAGTCTATACGATCGTCGACGGTATCCAGGGCATGGGCCACTACGTCGGGACCTACATGGCTTGGGGCAGCAATAACCGCGGCTGGTGGGGCGAGGGCGAGATCAAATTCTACATGGACGGTGACAGCGACTTCCCCACGATCTGCGGCACCGGCACCGAAGACTACTTCGGCGGCGCCTGGTGCTTCGGCAATCAAGACGGCTTCTACACGCCTTACACAACGCCCTATCTGGGCTTGCCGCAGGTGATCAAGCCGGACGGCTTCTACCAGAGCCAGCAGCGCTTCGGCATGTATCGCTGGCATATCCCCGACCCGATCCGATTCGAGCAGGACCTGCGCGTGACGATTCAGGCGCTAGGCTGGCGATCCGGGTCCATGCACGAAGCGCCCCATGAAGAGTGGCGCTATCTGGCACTGCAAGACGATATCGCCTCGACCGCCTTCTGGTATCAAGCCGAGCCGCACGCGCCCTTCCCGGAAATGCCGGATCGGGATTACCTGGAAGTGATTTAGCGGGGGTGATGCGAGCGTGGCCTGGGGAGACTGTCGGCTGGGGAGAATTCGCTAGCTAGGGTCGCCTTTGCCCTGCGGCAATTCGGGAGGCGGCGGGCGATTCTGCAAGGCGTCCCGCCTTTCGCGCAGTTGACGGTGGCGGGCGCGGTTGCCCAATATGAAGGTCCCGGCCGTGCCAGCTATGCCTGTTACAATTACGCCAATGCTTGCCGCCACTGCGCCTAAGGTAAGCGCATAGGCGCTCAAAGCTATGAGAGCCACTGCTACGAGAAACGCTAATATCAAGCCTAGATTCTCATATCGAGCGCGCTGTTTTTGTTCTCGCTCCATTGTCGCCAGGATTCGGTCGGCGCTCCCAGATTGCACGTCCTCATAGCCGCGCATCATCTCCGGTGGCGGCAGAGGACCCGAATAATAGGCAACATGCTGTTCTATCTGGACGAATTCGCGTTCTTGGGATTCGTTTGACATGTCTCTTCTCTGGGACGTTCTACGTATGTCCTGAATGTACGCGCATGCACACCCATTGCATCGTACAAATAGCCGCCGACCGTCTCCCAATCTTCACGCAATGCTTCGGCATCCGCTTCAGCCGCGGTCTCCGCAAAGAGACGTCGATTCAGCACATCAATCCAACTGAACAAGCCGCCGAAGCCGCGGATGAATGCGTTTGTTCTCGCTGACATGTCATTACTCCGATTGCATATCGTGGACCATCATATGCAAGGTATGCTTGCTTTTGCACACTTTCCTCCCATAGCATATCGTCAGCGGCTACACCTGTCAACGCCGCCGAAACCCCATGTGCTATACTGAACGCGCCCATTCACCCGCGAGACAGTCCCATGAACAACCGGCTCTATTACGGCGACAACCTGGAAATCCTGCGCAATCGCGAATACTTCCCCGATGAATGCGTCGACCTGATCTACCTCGACCCGCCCTTCAACAGCAACCGCAACTACAACGTGCTCTTCAAGTCGGAGAGCGGCGCCGACAGCGAAGCGCAGATCACCGCTTTCGAGGACACCTGGCATT
>JAPOWK010000151.1 GCA_026707665.1 Chloroflexota bacterium | reverse complement strand
ATCTTCATGCCCCAGCGCTCGGTCGTCTCATCCAGCTTGACCCGCAGCACATCGTTGATCTGGTCGCGCCGCGATAGCACATCATCCAGCACGATATCGCCGATCACCGCGCGCAGAGTCGTAGTCGCGATCTTGCCAGTCGCCTCCACCACATCCTCGACCTTGGTTACCGAGTGCTCCGGATTGGTGATCCGGTAGTACACCAGAAAATCAATGCCGATCGAGGCGTTGTCCTTGGTGATGGCGGTCTGCGACGGGATGTCGATGATGTTCTCGCGCATGTCGACTCTGGTCGCCGATTCCACAAAGGGGATGACAAAGGTCAACCCCGGTCCGCGCACCGTGCTAAAGCGCCCTATGAAAAAGATGACCAGCCGATCATATTCCTTGACCGCTCGGATCGAACTCCGCAGCAGCATGAAAATCGCCAAAACGACGATGACGAGCAAGATGCCGCTAAAGCCCGCGCCCAGTGCCTGTGTTAATTCCCCATTCATGTCTCACTCCTCTATGTCTCAAAGCTATCGAATCCTGCGAATTTAAGGCGGGCGACTTAATAGTGCGCGTAGACACTGCACGTCAGTCGCCCCTACAACGGTTCCCTTGGAAGCGCTATCTTTCGTCAGCCAGTCATTCTATTTCTTGTATGGAATTGCTCTGTTCCAGCCGCTTCGCCTTCTCAACATGCAACTCCAAGCCATCTTGAGCCGTCACCACGACCTCGGCGCCGCTTTCCAACCGCGAGTGACTGCGCGCCGTCCACAACTCGCCATGAACCTGCACCGTGCCGCGATCTTCAATCTCGGCCACCACCCGGCCGCGCTCCCCGACCAGGAAGGCGTCCTTCTGCGTTGATGACAGCGTTCGTTGCTGCTGCAGCACCGATCGCAGGATCGTCCGATGATAAGCCCAAGCCACTATCAAGCCCAGCACAATCCAAATCGGCGAGACGCCCCCCTCGGCGAAAAGGAAAAAGCTGGCGACCGCCTGAATCGCCAAGCCGCCGATGGCGAAGCGCTCCCATTCAGACTTGAGCAGCGGCAGCAAAAAGAAGAGCGACGCGCCAATCACCAGCGCGATCACGGCGATCCAGTTGGCGGCCGCCTGGCTCAGCAAAAACAGCGTACCGATGATCAGCGCCGCGCCGCCAGTCTCGGCCACGCCCGTTCCCGGAATATAGGTGCCGGTCGCGCTGATCCACAATCCCGCCATCAGCAGCAGATAAATCACGTTGGGATCTGTCAGGAAATCCATAGTTTCGCCCCTAATTGAGCGCAGCAACAATAGCGCATAACACGAGGATAGCGATAATGCCCCAGAAACCCAAGCTCAGAAAGAAGGTCAGCACAGTGATGATCGCGCCGAACAGCCAGGCAAGCAGCCCGAAAATCGCGCCACGAAAGATGAACGCCGAAATCAGCAATACTAGACAACCCATTTCAACCTCCGCGCCACGCTATACCTCTCAGTATAAGCCAAAAAACCGACCGCTCACCCCCAATTCCTGGGGCTCTACTTCGGAGGGATGCCCAAACGATAGACGATGAAGCGATCGCGCGCATAATCCACCGCGACGCGGAATCCAGCCGCATCCAGCGCCGCCAGCCATTCCTCATGCGCCTGATCGGCAGGAGCGACCAGGTAGCGGTCGCCGATCTCATCCAGCGCCAGCGCGCCCGCCACCAGCGTCGCCGGGGTCGGATAATGCACCGTCCGCTTGTCATGCCATTGCCCCAAATAATAACCCAGCTCCCAGCCCAGCCAGGGATCGTAGATGACGCTCGCGACCGGCTTCGAATTGACATGATCCGCCAGCGCGTCAACACCGTCAAAGGCGCGTCGGTCGCCGCCGACCATCCAGCCCGTTTGCCAGCTCCATAATCCGCCCGCCGCGAGCAGCGCCGCCAGTCCCAGACTACGCCAATTCAGTTTTGAAAAGCTATAGCATCTAACGGCGACAAGCAATAAATAGGTAGCCGTGTAGGGGCGACTCTGTGAGTCGCCCGCCTGTATGTTGCGTCTTCGCAAGCCCAACTCGGAATCACTCAGACCGATACCAGTGGCGCGCGCGCCGGCACGAGTCAGACGCGCCAACTGACCAGCGACGAGCATAATCAGAGGCGGCAGAATCAGCAGCAGATAGCGATCATAAAGATTGAACGGCATCAACATCAGCGCGCCCAGGTAGCCGACGATATAGAGCAGCAGCGCCCGCTCGACCGTGAGCGCCCGATTCCTGGACGTCCGCCCGCCCCAACGACGCGCTGACACAAAAGCCGCCCCTAAGAGCAAGACGCCCGTCACCAGCGGCGGACCCAGCAGCCACAAAAGGCGCCCAAGCCAGTCCCAAAATCGCCGCAGCCACAGCGCTGGCGCAGCCAGCCACGTCTCCGGCGCGTTATTGACCGCCGCCTGCGCGAAGATGCTCGCCTCGGGCCGCGCGCCATCCCAGATCAGCAGCGCCGCGCCTAAAATTATGGCGGGCAGCCCCAGGCGCAGCCAATCTTCACGCCGGCCGCCGCGCGCCAGCAAGATCATCACCAGCAGCGGGACAAAGAGCGCCGCCTGCTGCTTGCTCCAGAAAGCCAGCCCCAGCGCCAAGCCACTCAGCCCCCAGCGACCGGCAAGCGCCAAATACAGCGCCGCCGCCGCCCAAAACAGCAAGCTCATGTCCGTGAGAGCGCTAGCGCCATAAGCGAGCAGATAGGGCGATGCCGCCGCGAGGGCGCCAGCGATCACCGCCGCCCAGCGGTCGCGATGCATTCGCCAGGCCAGCCGCATCAGCAGCGCCGTCAGCAAGATCGCCAGGTAGACATTCGGCAGCCGGCCCGCGAACTCCCCCACGCCTGCATCAAGGTGCAATACGCCATCTTCGTCCGCCGTGACCGCTACCGCGACCATGCTCAAGGCGCTGATATAGATGGAAAGCGGCGGCTTGTCGAGCGGTCCCGGCAGCAGCCAATCGCCATTGACCGCGGCGCCGCGCGCGAAGGTCATGAAGAAGGCTTCATCGGGGAGAAAGCGCAAATCGCGCGTGAGCTGATGAAACTGAGCGAAGCTCGTCAACAGGAGGAGCAGAAGCGGCGCCGCCCAGCGCCCGCCTTGCCGGAAACGTCTCTCAGCCAAAGCGCTTCCGCAAATACTCCAGAACGACGCGATCGATGGAATAACGGTTCTTCTCCGGCGTCCAGCGCATTTCCAGATTCTCGTTGCCAATCAGCATCCAAAAGACCTGCTGGCAAACCTCGTCCCAGACGCCGTTGATCTCGCCGGTCATATAACCGTTTTCAATCATGATCGCCTGCAATTCGCGCGCAATATCCTCATCAATCCTTATCGCGTCCTGCGCCCGCGGCGGCTGAAAATACAGATGATGCAGCTTTACCAGCGCGATGAGATCAGCTACCGGCTCCGCGGCATCATCCACCCGCAAGTCGAGATAGCGATCGTTGTCGCCGCCATATCCCGCATTCCGGCGCACCACCAGAAGGGCCGCTGATTGCTTGCCGCGCTTGTCGCCACCGGCGCTTTCGCCAGCGCGCAAGGCAGATGCCAATCGATCCGCCAATTCGCCTTCGGACCGCTGGAAGCCGGCCGCCATCGCCTCGATGACCGCTTCGCCCGCCAGCAAATTGCCCTGAACCGAGAAGCCATCCCCCGTCTGATGCCCAGCCCATTCATGACACTCGCCGCCAGTGTGCGCGGCAACCCCGCCACGCCCGTCCACCAGCGCCACCTGCCGCGTCTCGCGCCCGTCGTCCGCCTCCAGCAGCCGGCTCAAAGCCTCCGCCGCCGGTAGCCCCTCGTCCATCAGCGCCAAGCCATCGGGACCAAAGCCGAGTTTGGCGTAGGACTGAGTCGCCACCGCGCCCGCGCCCGCCCGCGCCCAAGGCACGACCGCCCCAACCGCCGGAAACTTGCTCGCCACCGCCACGCCCCAAGCCGCTTCTTCCGCGCAATGGGCGACGATGGAAAAGGTATGTACGCTCATCATGATTCCGCCTGCGTATTCGTCGCCAGATTATAACAGCCCCGATGCCAAGTCGGTAAGTTTCACCGCGCCCAGCCTCATCCAGCTAGGTCACGACATCAGCCTGCCGGGAATGTATTCAAAACCTTCCAGAAAAGTGACTCTGTGCCCTCTGTGCCTCTATGGTTAAACTGATTTGTAAAAGGAAGACCGCAACGGAGAGAATATGCAATATCGCAATTTGGGACGCACCGGATTGCAAGTCTCCGTCATGGGCATCGGCGCCGGCGGACCCAGCCGGCTCGGTCAACATGACATCGTCAGAACGGAAGCGGAATCGGCCGCGCTCGTCCTGCGTGGATTGGACGCCGGCATCAACTTCATCGACACCGCCGAAGCTTATCGCACCGAAGAAATCGTCGGCGCCGCCGTCGCTCAACGCGATCGCAGCCAAATTGTAATCTCAACCAAAAAACGGCTGCGTGGCGAGAATATCACGCGGACGGAACTGCGCGCCGGCTTGCACGACAGCCTGCGCCGCCTCGGTACCGACTACGTCGATGTCTACCACCTGCACGGGCTGAAACCCGAACAATATGATTACTACCGGCAAGAAATCCTCCCGGCCATGCAAGACCTGCGCCAAGAGGGGAAGATCCGTTTCATCGGTGTCACTGAAAACTGGAGCGGCGACCTGGCGCACAAGATGCTCAAGCGCGCGGTGCATGACGGCTGCTGGGATGTCATCATGGTCGGCTTCAATCTGCTGAATCAGACGGCCCGCGAGTCCGTACTGGCGGCAGCTATCGAAAAAGACATCGGCGTACTGATCATGTTCGCCATCCGCCGCGCCCTCAGCCAAAGGGAGAAACTAAAGACGACCATTCAAAGGTTAATCGAAAGCGGCGAAATTGACCCGCAGGACATCGATCGCGAAAATCCGCTCAGCTTCCTGGTCGAGAGCGGCGCCGCGCCCAGCATCGCCGATGCCGCCTACCGTTTCTGCCGCGATGAACCCGGCACACACGTCATCTTGTCCGGCACGGGTAATCCGGAGCATCTTGACGCCAACCTCGCTGCCTTCGCTCGCCCGCCCCTGCCGCCAGAGATCAGCGCCCGCCTCAAGCATATCTTCCGCGGCGCCCATTCCGTCACCGGCGGCTGATAATCCGGTTCTCAATTTATATCGTAGCGGCGACCGACGGTCAGTGTCCACGCGACCTACGCGACCTATCAAGTCGCCGCCAAAACGCAATCTGCAGGGGCGAGACTCGTCGCGCCCGCCCTTCAATGCGCGCAAGCTCTCGTGGGTCAGCCACCGGCTGACCCGTACAGGCCATATTTCTGTTGAAACTACCGGGTCGATTGATAATCGGTCTTGGTGGTCGCTCTCTATGCAAGACTGCTAAATCAGCGCCGATCTCGCTCAAACTAGCTCCCCTTCCCTAGCTCGCTGGACGCCCCCCGCCAAACGGGGGGGATTTATGGGGGGACCAGGGGCCGGGGGATGGGGTGGCCAACAAAAAAGAGGCAAGCCGCTCGACTTGCCTCTTTTTGAAGTGAACTGCTCTTTTGTCTAGTGACCGCAGCCGTAGCCGTCGAAGCTGGCCACTGACATCGGCGCCGGCGCTGTCACGTCAATGTCGACATTCAAGGTGCCGTTGGAGCCGCCCTCGGCATGGCTGATCACCAGCGTGTACTGTCCGCTCTTGGCGACCTCATAGCCGCTGATGACGGAGTCATACTCGCTGCGCGAAATGTCATCGTCGCCGATCAGCGCTTGCCCCTCGGGACCGATCAAAATGATCAGCGGATCGACGAAGCCCGGCTCGACCGTGTCCACCGCGATATCCAGCCTCTGACCGCGCTTCGCGTCAAAGGGAATGCTGTAAACCCAGCCCTCGCGCATCGGCAATTCAAAGTTGCTGTCGCCCTCCAGCTCGGCGTGGAAGAGCGTCCGATTCCGATTCATCATCGCATAGCGATAGTAATCGGCCGCGCTGACTTCCGGCTGCCCCATCTCTTCATAGGTGATGCCCCGCGAGAGATACGGCAACGAATAGCTTTCGTCCAGCTGCATCGCCGTGCTGATATGGCTGATTGACGCATCGTATTCGCCCATATAGCGGTAAGTGACGCCCATCCAGTTCATCGCTTCCGCGTCATGGCGATTGAGGTTCAGGGCGCGGCGGAAATTCTCCAGCGCCACCGTGTAATCGCCGGACATCAAGGCGCGATAGGCATCGGCTTTGAAGCGGGCGCCGTCATTGCCCAAGGTGAACATGCCCGAGACATCGAAGGACACTTCCACGCGGCCCTCAGTGCTGCCGCCAGCATGGGTCATGACCACAGCGTATTCGCCACTCACCGGCGCGCGGAACTGAACATAGCTGTCCCACCATTCACCAGTGTCATCATTCGCCGTCAGCGGCAGGCCATCCGGATCCAGAATCAGGACCAGAGGGTCGGCATCCAGGTCGCGCTGGCTGCTGATGGCGCTGACCACGATTTCTTGATCGGCGCTGGCGGTGAAGGGGAAGATGTAGACGATGCCTTCCGACATCGGCACTTCGAGGCTGCCCTCCCAAGCCAGATTGTCATTGCGAATGACATTGGTCTTGATGCGCTTGATCCATTCGACATAATCCCGCATCGCGGCGCCCATATCGCCCATCTTCTCATAGACGATGCCACGATTCAGATAGGGATAGTCGGCTTCCGGCGCAAGCGACATCAACTTGTTGCAGTCCGCCAGCGCCAAGTCGAATTGGCCAATCTCGCTATAAGCCCAGCAGCGGTTGTTCAAGGGCGCCAGGTTGTCCGGCTCCTGCTGCAACACAGACGTGTAATCCCGCGCCGCCAGCGCATGCTCATCAACCATGCTGTAGGCGTAACCGCGCGCGAAGATCGTCTGCATGTCCGCTTCGCCTTCGGCGATCAGAGCATCGTAAAGCGCAATCGCCGAACGGTACTCTTCGTTGGACAAGCTCGACCAAGCCATATTCTTGGCGGCGCTAGCGCTTAAAAAGGCTTGCGGCACGGCGGCCGCTTCCGCCGCTTGCGCGATGGCTTCCGCCGCTTCCTGCAAGGCCGCTTCCTGCGCCGCGATGATGGCTTCCAACTCGGCTACCACATCGCTCTTGTCTTCCACCGGCGTCGCCGGCGTCAGAAACCCGATGGTGACCACGACGGCAACCAGCACCAACAAACCCTCGATGATCAGAGCGCTTGGGCGCTGGCTGAGTACGCGGTCTTTGATTGAACGCTTGGGAATATCATATTCCGGGTACGGCTTCTTCATAATTTACCCCCCGCTCTTTCAGCTACCGACCATTGAACAAAACTACTTGACACTTAGTATAACACATCTGACGTTGCCCTCGTCAAGCGACATCGCCAGCCCACTGCCATCTCTAACCATCCGCCAACCCAACGGCTGTGCCACGCCCGGCCTCGCCACCAAGCAACTCCTGATACTGCGCGTAACTTGAGCGCGCCGCCGCGTGCTTACCTAGTGTATCGTATATCGCGCCGATTTCCAAATACATCTTCGGATACGACGATCCAATCCGCAATGCCTCGTGAAAATGCGGCAAAGCCCTTTGGATATTCCCCTGTGCCACATAGACGCGGCCCATATTGTAATTCGCCAGCGCATGAACTTCTTCATATTCCGGCGCATACTCCAGCGAGAAGAGGCAATCCTTCGCCGCCGCCTCGTATTCGCCCATCTCCACCTGCAGCCAGCACCAATTCTCAAGCGCTATTGCATAGTTCGACCGGTTCCCCGCGCTTTGCAGAGCCAGTTGACAATGCGTAATAGCCCGCGTGTAGTCCCTTGTTTCACCATAAGCCCAACACAGCGCGCTCAGGGCATTGAAATCCCTGGGCTCTTGTTCCAGCACCACCCGATAATCTGCCTGCGCGCCGATGTAATCGCCCGCCTGCAATTTGACATAACCGCGCCAGGAATAATTCTCGCCGTCTTCCGGCGCTACAGCGATTGCCCAGGCGAACATCGCCTTGGCCGCGGCAAAGCGCCGCTCACGCAGATAATCCTTGCCCCGCTGCTTTATGAAGTCAAGCGGCTCCACTGCGTGAACTTCCTCAACCTTGACCGCCCCTGTCCGTGCCGTGTCTTCACCATCTAAGGGATCAAAAAAGTCAAATGCCGCGCCAGCCGCTATCGTAATGACAATCGTCATAACGATCTCAAGCGCAATCGCGCTCCAACGCTGAGAGAAGAAACGCTGAATCAGATTGTTCTGCGGAACGTCATGATTCGGGTTTTGATCGTACATAATCGCCCTGATTAATCTCTCCCTCTAGTGTAGCGCAAATCTTCGTTTCGTCGCCACTGCCTAAACTACGCTTGCCTGACGCTGATTGCTTATTTCAGATCAGATCTGTCAAAGGCTAGCGCGAAATCCTTAGCGGATCATTAAGACAATCGCCAAAACATAGCCGAGGCGGCTTGTGGAATTTCACCAATCTTCATCCCCTAGATGCGCCGACCCAAAGGCAAACCGACCCTGAGACATCAAGATTATAGCGGCAGCGCCACCATTTGCAAAAAACTTTATATTTTGGGCCTGGTGTCTTCGGTATACGTGACTGTTTCGCTATGCAAACAAGAAAACTCTGTGCTCTCTGTGCCCTCGGCGGTGAATCAACCCTTGCGCTGTCTGCCGCGAGGAACAGATCGGCGACATGTTACAATCTCGCCTTCACCGCAAAGACAGCCCGATGAGAATCCGACTTGAATGACCAACACTTGCGTCAGCAGCTTGTCAATGCCTTGACCAAACGTCAGGCGCATCAGTCATTTGAAACCGTGATCGATGGCTTTCCAGCGGCGCATTACCATGCCAAGCCACCCAACACGCCCTACTCGTTCTGGCATCTTCTCGAACACATGCGCATCACGCAAGCCGACATCCTCGATTACATCGAGAATTCGCAATACCAATACCTGAAGTTCCCCGATGATTACTGGCCCCCAGCCGATGCTCTGGGGAATCAGCCGCAATGGCTGCGCACGGTTGAGCGTTTCCTCGCCGACCGCGACGCGCTGGTCGCCATCATTCAGGATCCAGCGCGCAATCTCACCGCGCAGATTCCCCACGGCCAAGCCGGGCACACGATCCTGCGCGAAATCCTGGTCATCGCCGCCCATAACGCCTATCACATCGGTGAGTTCGGCATCCTGCGCGGTACGCTGGGTCTGTGGTGACGCCAAGGCTTGAATGCGCTTGGGCGATGCGACCATCCATCACCGCAGCGGATTGCGCGCTACAATTGCTGTGCGTGGAGTTGATGCGAGGAAGATCATGGCAATTGAAACCCCCGTGCGTCTCACCGTCGAGGAGTATCTCGCCTGGGAAGAGACGAACTTCGAAAAACATGAATACATCGATGGCGAGGTACGTTGCATAGCTGGAGCCACTCGGAAACACAGTCAAATTGCAATGAACACCGGTATTGTAATTGGCAATCAGATCGCTGACTCAGATTGCATCATCTTGAGCAGCGACATGCGAGCCAAAGTCGGTGATGCACGATTTGTATACCCGGACCTAAGCGTGGTCTGTGGTGAAGCGCAGTTTGCCCGCGAGAACGAGATGGAACTGGTAAATCCGCTGCTCGTGATAGAAGTGACCTCGCCCACCTCAATAGACATTGACCGCGGCGAGAAGATGGACCTTTACTTTGACGTGCCATCAATCCAGGCATACCTGATCATCGACCAGCATCGCGTCTGCGCCGAGCTCTCTATTCGCGCCGATGCCGGCTGGCAGACGACGTCGTTCAAAGATTTAGATGATGTCGTTCCACTTGAAGTTCTGAATTGCAAATTGCCTTTGACACAGGTTTACCGCGGCATCAAATTTGACCCGCCGCCCGACTAGTCCGTGAGCGCCTTTATCAGCATCTCCAAAGCCGCCTCGACGCTCGCCGCTTTGTTCCCAATTCGATCTCGGTCCCACACGTGCCGCGCCACCCGCAGCAGCCCTTCCGTTACCGCCAAGCCAACCGGCTTCTCCAAGCTCCCGCCGCCAGGACCGGCGATGCCCGTTACGCTCAATGCATATTCCGCGCTAAAGAGCTTCCGCGCCCCACGCGCCGTCCCCCCTTGGCACAGTTGCCTGTATCCACTTGCCCAAACGCGATATAATTGAAACGCGTCAAGTTGATTTGAGGAAGATCATGGCAATTGAAACCCCAGTCCGTCTCACCGTCGAGGAGTATCTCGCCTGGGAAGAAACGAACTTCGAAAAACATGAATACATCGATGGCGAGGTACGCTGCATGGCTGGCGCTAAGGCACCACATAATCGCATCATGTCAAATACGAATACAGCTATCGGACGACAGCTTGATGATTCCGACTGCTTTCTTCTCAGCAGCGAAATGAGAGTGCAAGCGGCGTAAACACGTTTCGTTTATCCCGATTTATCCGCCGTATGTGGCGAGGAAGAGTTTGCCCGCGAGAACGAAATGGAGTTAGTGAATCCCATTCTCGTAATCGAAGTCACATCACCGTCGACAATGGACATTGACCGCGGCGAGAAGATGGACCTCTATTTTGAAGTGCCATCTATCCAGGCATACTTGATCATCGATCAGCATCGCGTCTGCGCCGAGCTCTCTATTCGCGCCGATGCCGGCTGGCAGACGACATCAAACGAAGATTTAGATGATGTCGTTCCACTTGAAGTACTGAATTGCAAATTGCCCTTGACGCAGGTTTACCGCGGCATCCAATTTGAAGCGCCGCCCGACTAGTCCGCGAGCGCCTCTATCAGCATCTCCAAAGCCGCCTCGACGCTCGCCGCTTTATTCCCAATTCGATCTCGGTCCCAAACATGCCGCGCCACCCGCAGCAGTCCCTTCGAGCCCGCCATGCCAATGTAGGTCAAGCCAACCGGCTTCTCCGGGCTGCCGCCGCCAGGACCGGCAATGCCCGTCACGCTCAAAGCGTAGTCCGCGCCGAATAGCGCCAGCGCACCGCTCGCCATCTCGGCCGCTGTCGCTTCGCTGACCGCCCCGTGCGCCACCAGCGTCTCCTCGCTCACGCCCAGCAGCCGCATCTTGGCTTCATTGGAGTAGCTGACCACGCCGCCCGCCACATAAGCCGAGCTGCCTGCGCAGTCGGTCAGCGTGCTCAGAGCCAACCCGCCGGTGCAGGACTCGGCCGCGCAGACCGTCAGGCCCCGCTCCATCAGCGCCGCGCCGACCCGCTGCGACAGCGCCAGCAAATCGCCCGCCATTACACCTGAACCAGAATCAGCGTATTGCCTTCCGAATCTTTCATCATCACGAAACGACCCCAAAATTGCGTCTCCGGCTCGCCCAGAAACTCGACGCCTCTCTCCTTATACAAGTGATAGGTTTCGTCGATATCTTCACTTTGCAGCGTCAGCGATTGCGATTGTTGAAAGGTCGAGCGGTAGTGCTCCCAATTCTCATCGAATTTGTAAAGCACGATCTCGGTCTCGGCGCCCGCCGGCTTTACTGACAGCCAGCGCGAATCGGCGCCGGGCCAAAGCTCGTTATCGGCCGTGCATTCCATACCCAGCTTCTCGGTGTAGAAAGCCTTCGCCCGGTCCTGATCTTCCACAAATATCGATACCGTCCCCACCCTGTTGATCATCGCATGTCTCCTCTCTAGCCAAATATGTAGGGGCGACAGAAGGTCAGTGTCTACGCGACCCTTGTGTCGCCCACTGCCTAAGGCCTATATGTCCGTCAGGGCGAACGTTGGCTCACCCGCCTTCTAAATCCTCGCTGGCGGTCGGGGGATAGCGAGGCTAAGCCCGCTGACCCAAGACGATCTGGTTGCCTTCCGAATCCACCAATATCGCGAAGCTGCCCCATTCCTGCACCTGCGGATCGCCCCGGAATCGCACGCCCTTCGCCGTCAACTCGCGATAAGTCTTCATCAAATCGTCGCAATGGAGCGTGAAGCACTGCGGCTTGCCCATCGCCTCGCGATAATGCTCCCACTGCCCGCCCATCGGGAAGAGCGTCAGCTCGGTCGGGCAGCCCTTTGGCGCCACCGTCAGCCAGCGAATGCCCGCCCCCGGAAACATCTCCGAGTCATTGATCAACTCAAAGCCCAGCTTCTCCGTATAAAAAGCCTTCGCTCGGTCCTGGTCCTCGACGAAGACGGTAACAGTCGCGATTGTGGTTATCATGGTGAATCCCCATCAACGTGCGTTGATTTTCTCTGTGCTCTCTGTGCCTCTGTGGTGAATTGAAAATGGGGCAAAATCGCCTTACTTATTCTCCACGCTCTCGCTCAAGAAGGCGCTGTAGCCATTCTCCGGATCATTCCGCACCACCAGCATGCGCTTGCCGCCCACATGCGAGATGCCCGGCACCTCATAGGCTTTCGCCGGATTGCCCTGGCTGTCCAGGCGATTGCACCAGTATATGTGGTCATCGCGCTGCCAGAGATAAATCACCGGCACATCATCCACCACAATCTCCATGCGCTTGCGGTTGAATGGGGCGAAGCGCGGCGGATGAAACCAGGGCACCCAAGCGCCGTCCGTCTTCTGCGTCTTCATCGAGACCGCGCTCTGCGGCAGGATCTCTTTGCTGTCCCGCGGCGATTCCTGATTGATGAACTTGATCGTCTCATCCGTCGTATTGAACACCGATGTCAATTCTGTAACTGGCATGGCCGTCCTCACTGCTACTGAGCCGTCATTTAGCGCTTGTCCGGTCAATCCAATGCCCTTGCCAAGCAATTCAACGCTCTTGGCAATTCCCTTGACCATCTGACCGAGTAACTTCAATCCATCCATCGCATCAGAACCGGCGGCTCCCGTTTCGTTTGTTCCCGTATTATACACAAAGATAATCCGCTCACCGATGCGCCTATAAATCTATACGTTTCGTGGCAAATGCCGGTTGCTTTTAGCGAGCTTCGACCGCGGAACAATTACGTTGCGAATAACTTTCAGAGCTTTCGTCTCTGTGCCCCTCTGTGTCTCCTCGTCTTCCTCTGTGGTGAAATATTCTGCGGGCTCGCAACTCGCGCAATGGCCATCAATCGCCAGCAATGTGATTGGCGCTGCGCATGTACTCCACCGACTCGGCAATCAACTCCCGCAGCACATCCAAATCCACATCGGCCAGCTTGTTGATATAGACGCAAGAACTGCCCGTCCGATGCTTGCCCAGCCTCGCCATTAACGCATCGTAGCGCTCGTGCCCGCCCATGATGTACAGCGACAGCGACGCTTTGCGCGGCGCGAAGCCGGTCAGCATCATGTCGCCTTCGCGCCCGCTCTCGTACCGGTAATGATAGCTGCCGAAGCCAACGATGCTCGTCCCCCACATTTCAGCCGGCTCGCCCGTCACTTCCTCCATCATCTTCAGCAAGGCAAGCGAATCTTCTCGCCGGCGCTTGTTCGATACCGATTCGAGATACGCCAGCACATCGCCATCATTGCGCTGCGTCTTGTTCTCCGCCATACGTCGTCCTTCCAGCTAACAACAAATTATCGCGAATGCTGTAGGGGCGAGCCGGCGGCTCGACCGTACATAACTCGCTCGGTTCTGCTCAGTCGTGTTTCGATTCCGGCCCATCATCTTCAATCGGCTCGAACTCGGCATCTTCGATATCCAGTTCGCCCAAATCAATCTGCGGCATTTCATCCGCGGCCGGCTCACTGATCACCGTCTTCACCCCGGCAAAGTCCAAATCCGCGCCCGCCGTCCCCGTCGCCGCTTGCATCAGCAGCGTCAACCTTTCCGCCATGCTCGACGGATCCGGATGAATCCCGTCCTGCAGAAGCGCCGTCTCAAAGACCTGTTCAACCACCGCCTCGATCAAATCGGCAGCGCCGCCAGCCGCGATCATCCCGCTCAGATTGTGCATCAGCGGGTGCCGCGGATTCAACTCCATCGCCTTCACCGGCAGCTCATAATCCTGGTCCAGCAAGCGATTGATGCGGAACATATAGCGGTTCGCGCTGCCGTCTTCGCTGACCAGCCGCGCCGGACTGCCCACCAGCGTCTTGCCCTCGCGCACATCGCTGACGCGCCCGCCCAGCGTCGCCTTGACCCGCTCCAGCAGCGCCCCGAACGAATCCGCCTGCAGCGCCTCTTTCACCGTGTCTTCAGCCGCAGCCGCCTCGCCTACCTCAGCCAGATCCAAGTCGGCCG
Source organism: Chloroflexota bacterium (assembly GCA_026707665.1). GTDB lineage: Bacteria > Chloroflexota > Anaerolineae > Aggregatilineales > Phototrophicaceae > UBA6055. The sequence goes on along the minus strand of JAPOWK010000151.1, from coordinate 2,666 downwards.
AATCGACGCTGACCAGCTTATGCCCCTTGAAATCGACCAAGCCCATTGGCAGCATGGCGTCCACCGGATGCGTGAAATAAAGCACCTCAATCCCCCGCTGGCGGAAGGCATCCAAATGCGGGCTGCGCGAGCCGCTGGCATAGTCGTCCGCCACCACATAATAGATGTCGTCCTGGTTCGCCGACATCCGCTCGACATACTCGTCCAGCGTATGAAACTGGCTCGGATCATCATCATGCGTCGTCTGGAAGAACATCAGCGGCTCCAGGTCGCCCCGGTCTTCCGCTTCGATCACCAAGCCCTGCTTCAAATAGGCGCCGAACTCCTGAAAAATGCCCAGGTACTTGTCGCGGTCATTCTTCGCCATCCGCTTCAACTCGGACAAGACGCGCCGCGTGAGCGTCTTCTTCAAGCTCGCCATCACCCGCGTCGCCTGAATGCTCTCCCGCGTGACGCTCAGCGGCAGATCCTCGCTATCGACCACGCCCTGCACAAAACTCAAATACTCCGGCAGCAGTTCGCGATTGTATTCTTCGATCAACACCTTGCGCGCATAGAGCTTCAAGCCCGCCTCGGTTCGCGGACTGAACATATTCTGCTGTCCGCTGCCCGGCAAAAATAGCAGCGCGTAAAATTGCATCGGCACATCAGCGCGCACATGGATATGATGGCGCGCGCCGGCGAAGTCCATCGTCAGCATCTTGTAGAAGCTGTCGTATTCCTCTTCCTCCACCTCGGACGGCCCCCGCCGCCAGATCGCCTGCTGCTTATTGGTCGGCTCTTCGTCATCGCCCACAAAAATCGGGAAGGCGACATAATCCGAATGCCGCCGGATGATGTCCTTGATGCGGAAGCTGCGCGTGAATTCTTCTTCGTCGTCCTTGAGATGAATCACCACCTCGGTGCCGCGCACATCCTTCGATGCCGTCTCCAGCGTATAATTCGTCCCGCCAGTCGCCGACCACTTGACCGCCTCGTCGTCCTTCCGGAAAGAACGCGATATCACATCCACCTGCTTCGCCACCATAAAAGCCGAGTAGAAGCCGACGCCGAATTGCCCGATGATGGCGGCCGCGTCATCCGGCTTATCCGCCATTGCCTCGATGAATGCTTTCGCTCCTGACTTGGCGATCGTGCCCAAGCCGGCGATGATCTCGTCGCGATTCATGCCGATGCCGGTGTCGCTGACCGTCAACGTCTTCGCCTCTTCATCCAACTCGATGTGAATCTCCAGATCCGCCTGCGGATCTACCACATCGTCATTGGTCAGCATCTCAAACTGCAGCCGATTCAGCGCATCCGACGCATTCGAGATCAACTCGCGCAAGAAGATCTCCTTCTCGGTGTAAAGCGAGTGAATCAGAATGTTCAGCAGCTGCTGCGTCTCCGCTTGAAAGGTGTGTTGTTCGCTCATCGTCCTCCCCGCCAATTGTCTGCACGCCGCCCTTGATGCCCTATCACGGCGCGCCCTTACCAATCCAACGCCCCTGTTTTATCACAGCTTGGAAAGATGTAAATGAAAACTTGCTCCACCTGCGTCAATGTAGGGGCGAGACTTGTCTCGCCCACAACCACGCCGACAAATGTAGGGGCGACCCATTGGGTCGCCCGCGAACATGCGGCTATTGCCACAACCACAACCTGACCAATCCCCGCCAAACTGCTATACTCCACGCCAGTTTGCCAACAGCCAGCCGGAGTCACATTCACATGAAAGCCGTCCAGATTATCGCCCGCGGACAATGCGCCTTTGTCGAAGCGCCCAAGCCGGCGCTGCAGCCGGGCAGCGCCATCGTCAAGACCCTGCGCCTATCCCTCTGCGGCAGCGACATCCGCCATATCCATTACCTGCCAGACGACCGCTACCCCTCGCCCATCGGCGAAACCGGCCACGAAATGGTCGGCCTCGTCGAAGCCATCGATCCCGCCAACGGCAGCGTCCAGCCGGGCGACATCGTGCTCTGCCTCGCGCCCGACCACGGCGCCATGCAGGAATACTACCGCGCGCCCATCGACCGCCTGCTGCCCTTCCCCACCGGCACCCCGCTCGAGCAGGCCGTGCAAGCCCAGCAATTCGGCACCGTGCTCTTCGCCGCCAAATCCCTGCCCGACCTGCGCGGCAAGACCGTCGCCGTCATCGGCCAGGGCTCAGCGGGCCTCTGGTTCAACTTCGCCCTGCAGCAGCGCGGCGCCGCCAAGATCATCGCCCTCGATCTCAAAGCCTACCGCCTCGCCTACAGCCAGCGCTTCGGCGCCACCGATACCCTGCACAACGTCGATATCGCAGTCGCCGACGCCCTGCGCGAGCTCAACGGCGGCGAGCTGCCCGATGTCGTCATCGAAGCGGCCGGCGAAGAAGCGTCCATCCGCCTCGCCATCGAGATCGTCCGCGAAAACGGCTTCATCCTCTACTTCGGCGTGCCCCGCTTCGAGACGATGGACTTCCCCATCTTCAAGTACTTCTGGAAATCGCTCACCGCCCGCTCCAATGTCAGCACCATCAAAGAGCCCAACCACGCCAGCACGCGCCAGGCGCTGAAATTGATTAGCGATGGCGCGGTCCCGGTCGCCGATATGATCACGCATACCTTCAAGTTCGCCGATGTCATGGAGGCTTACGAGCTCCACCGCATCCAGGACGAAGGCGCGGTCAAGATCGTGATTGA
>JAPOWK010000066.1 GCA_026707665.1 Chloroflexota bacterium | reverse complement strand
GAAAATCCGGATATATTTCACCAAAACCCTCACCACTTCACTCCGATACCAAACAACTAGGGAAGGGTGACTCGACGGAGGAATAGGGAGAAACCGGTGCCATATCAGAAAATAGATGAAGTCGCGTTGTTCTAGGCGAATATGCCCCCCCTTCCCTAGCTCGCTGGAAGTCCGCCCCCCGTAGAGCGGGGGGATCGAGGGGGGAACAGGGGCTGGGGGGATGGGGTAAAAGAGCCACGACACCATTATTCAGCATCGGTCCAACCGTGTAGCCGCGACCCACTTGGTCGACCATCTTCAGCGCTGCACCGGGCAACTTCACGCCCACTCAAGCGACGATCTGCTTCAGCAAGACGAATTCGTCAAAGACCGTGTGCTCGTTGGCGATGCGGCCGTCCTTGATCACATGGTGGCTGAAGCCCCTCAGACGGATCGGATTGCCGGTTGGCTCGCCATAGATGCCATATCCGGTATGGGTACCGCGCATGGACCAGCGCGTCGCCACCCGGTAACCGGCGCGCTCATCGCCCACATGACAGAAATGATCCAGCTGGAGGGACAGATCCGGGAAGGGGGAGAGCAGCGACAGCGCGTAAGTCTGAAATTCGCCGATGCCCTTGAATGCGCGCCCGGACGGTCCTTCAAATACGAAATTCTCGTGATAGTAATCACGCGCCTTGTTGAGCAGCTTCCAATTCCAGACCTCGTGCATCATTCGCCCGACGAAGTCTTCCGGATCAAAGTCCTCGGATTGGGCTTCGGGCCAGGGTTCCGGCGGCAGCTGGCCGACGCGGTGGTCAATGTCGCCGGCGAGGCTCAGCTGCAAGTCGCTGTCCTTTTCTTTGGCGACCATCTCTTTCGCCTTTTGCAGCGGGTCATAACCCATCTGCCGCACCAAGGTCAGCTCATCGCGCGAGATCCACTCTTCGACCATCATATCGCGCACGCAGACGCAATCGGCGATGGCGCGATAACTGACGCGTTTGCCCGTTGGCGGGCCATAGGGCGTCCAGCCGCGATTGGTTCCCTCATGGCGCAGCCGATGCGAGGTATAAAAGCCATCGACATTGTTCCCGCTCCAAATCACTTCTTCGCCGAATAGCCGCCGATCGGGGAAGCCAGCCTGCGATTCGAGCGTCGCGGCGATGACCGCCTCCCGGCCAAAGCGCAATCCGGCGGCTGTGTGCATGACGATCGTATTGGCGTAATAGTCGTAGAGTTTGCCGACGCCGTGCTCTTCCCAAATCTCATGCGTGACGCCGATGATGTAATCGACGATGTTTTTGTAGCGCGGGTTGTAGCCCTCCATCGGTTGCGTCAGCGCGCTGTCGGCCTCATCCATGAACTGAATGTCCAGCAGGTTGGGCATCGTGATCCGCGCCCTGGCGTCATCGGGCGGCGCCGCGGACACCTTCAGTTCTTTGTTCTGTCCCTCGTCATTCGCCATCGTATTGCCCCTGTCAATCTGCGGAATCGCCGCCATGTCATACCCATCGGCAGGTCACGGACCCTTATCATTTTCGCAAGCGAGCAAAGCCTAACACGCGCGCTGGCAAATTACAAACGGCGCGGCGCTCAATCTTCCAGCGCCCAGTCCACCGCCGCCAGCGCATGCAGCTCGGTCGTATCGAAGGCGGGCAGGGCGCTGTCTGCCGGCTTGATCAACAAGCCGATCTCGGTGCAGCCCAGGATGACCGCCTCCGCGCCGGCGTCACGCAGCTCTTCAATCACAATCTGATATTGACGCCGCGATTCAGCACGAATTCGTCCGCGAACCAGTTCCTCATAAATGATGTCGTGCACGATGGCGCGTCCGCCGGCGTCGGGTGTGAGCACGTCCAAGCCGAAGCGCTCGACCAGGCGCCCCTGATAAAAGTCTTTCTCCATGGTGAACCGGGTGCCGAGCAGGCCGACTCTTCGAATGCCGCGCGCGAGTATTGGTGTTGCCGTCGCATCGGCGATGTGAATGAGCGGAATCCCGGCCGCCGCTTCGACCGCGTCCGCCATCAAGTGCATCGTATTGCTGCAGATGACGAGGCATTCCGCGCCGGCTAGCTGCAGATTTCGCGCCGCTTCGATCATGCGCGCGCTCGCCGCCTCCCAGTCGCCGGCGGCTTGCAAAGCCTCGATTTCTCCGAAGTCAAAAGAATACAGCAGGCAGGGCGCCGAATGAACGCCACCCAGTCTTTTCTGCGTTTCCTGGTTGATGATGCGGTAATATTCGACGCTGGATTCCCAGCTGAGCCCGCCGATCAAGCCAATCGTTTTCATGGTTCTGTCACCTGATGCGAAAATCGCGATAGCCGGTGCAAGGCGATATCGTGGGGCGTCTCGCCCGTTTGCGCCAGATCCGCCATCACCTCGCCGATGACGCTGGCCATCTTGAAGCCGTGCCCGCTAAAGCCGGCGGCGACCGAAACCTGCGGCGCTTCCGGCAGCGTATCCAGCAGAAAATGTTCGTCCGGCGTATTGGTAAACATGCAGACGACCATATCGACCGTTCTGCCGGCGCCATCGGGGAAGTAGCGCTCGGCAAATTGGCGCAGGATCGCTTCGTCGGCGTCATGAACTTCGCGGTCGACCGTGTCCGGATCGCAGATCTCGTCCAGGTGATGATAGCGGCCCAGCTTCATCCCTGGCGTCGTCCCCTTGGGATTGAATTCGGGCAAGCCATAATAGCGCCCTTCCTCCACCTGCCCGTTCCAGACGGGGAAGCGGTCCAGCTGAAACCATTCAGCGCGCTTGGGCTCCAGCCAGATCAGCGCTTGCCGCTCAGGCACAGCAAGACCAGCCAGAGCCGGCGCCAGCTTGGTTGCCCAGGCGCCGCCGCAGATCACCAGCTTCTCGGCGACATAGCGCCCCGCGTCGGTCCGCAAGGCCAGGCGGTCATCGGCCAGGATATCCCAGCCGAGCACGCGCTCGCCGCAGTGGATGGCCGCGCCCCGACTCTGCGCCAACTGAGCGTAGGCGCTGATGCAGCGCTCCGGCGTCAGCAAGCCGCCCTGTGGCTGAAAGACCGCCATCGTCTCGGCTGGCATGCGATAGCCGGGGAAGCGCTTATGGAGTTCCACATTGTCCAGCACATCGTGCTCGAAGCCGTGCTCGATGCAGCTGGCGAGGCTGCCGCGAAAGACGTCACTGTCTTCCGGTCCCATATCGATGCTGCCGGTCTGGAAGAAGAGCTGCTCGCCGAATTCGGCTTCCAGATCGGCCCAAAGTTCGTAGGCGCGCCGCAGCAGGGGCACGTAAGACAGATCTTCGTAGTAGGCGAGGCGGATGATGCGGGTCAAGCCGTGCGACGACCCCCGGTTGTGCGGGATCTCGAATTGGTCGATGCCCAGCACATTCAGCCCGCGCTTCGCCAAGTGATAGAGCGCCGCGCTGCCCATCCCGCCGAGGCCGATGACAATTGCGTCGTAGTGTTGGGTCATTGGGTTCTCATAGGCGCGAAAAGTCGGGCAACATCTGTTGTCCTTTTGCAATTATGAGGCAATCCGTGAAGGTGGCAGGCGCATATTCTTGAAAATCTACTTGCAAGATTTTCACATAGCGCCATTCTTGACCGGTGAGGGCGGTCGCTTGTTCAGCCCAGATTGTCGCCGAGCGATCTTTATTCTCCACTTCAATATCTTCAAGGCCTTTTGTTTCCACCAAATAGGAAACGCCTTTATCGTCCACCACAACGAAGTCGGGGTAGTAGTGTCGCAAGTTGCCACGTGAATCAGTGTAGGGAATAGAAAAGCCGAACTGAAGCGGAAGCTTGCCAAACCGAAGGACATCACTTGCATTGTCCAGGAATCGCGCAAAAGTCACTTCAAAGTCGCTGTCACAGGGGACCCGGTTAAAAATCGTCTTGCGGCATTCCGGCGCTTCTTGCGACCACGGGAATGGCTCGACTGATGACAGCTTCCGTCCCGGGCCTTCCAATACAGGCTCTTGCGGTTGCACCAGCTTTTCCTGAAGTGCATCCCGGAACGCTGTAATCGTCACCATTTGATGGATCTTCTGGCTGATTGCCTGCAGAATCTCCGGGCTGTCCAAATCAACTTCGCGCCCGAATGCATGATACTTCAGGAAATCGCGCACCTTTGGCGCAAGGGCGGCAAACTGGGTCGGCAGTTTCACTTCTTTCGCGATAAAGTGCGCGTAGTGGGCGACCACTTCTTGGGATGTTTGCGGATTAGGGATCTTGTAAATGCGCTCGAACAAGGTTTCAGATGTGAGCAGATCCTTGCCCTCATACAGGAAGGTACGCTCTAGGTCGTCGCTCGCAGCGATTGGCAGCGGTTCGCCTCGGTACAGTCTGGCAATATCAAGCGCTTCTATTTCTTCCTGCAGGGTGGATGTCCGGGCAAGTATGGGACTCAGCGTCGGCAAGGCGACATCGTACTCGGCTTTGTCCGGCTCAGGCCTGATAACCGTGATTTGCAGCTTGTCTTTCCCGACGCGCCAGGTATCAAATTCGTAGTCTTCTTCTTCTTCCAGTTTCTCAACAAATTCAATGAAGCCGCGATCACCGATGATGTCCACCCGCTCTTGATACGGCGTCCGCAGGTTGCGAAACATCAATCGCAAGCCGCGCCCGATGGTTTGCTCCGGCAAGATATTGGCTTTGGAAGTGTAGGGGCGCAAGCCGACAATCACCGTCACATTTTGCACATCCCAGCCTTCCCGCAGCATAAGGACACTGACGATAGCGTTGATGGGACTTTCGTCGACATCGACTTCTTTCGCCGCCTTGCGCGCAATGTCTAGGTCGCGCTTGGATACTTCGCCTTTTCTGTCGGTATGGATGACCAGTGTCTTATCGCCAGCGAATTCATCGGGAAATTTGCGCCGCAGGTATGCGCCGATGTCATCGGCTTCTCTGGTTTTGTTCATCATGATGAAGAGCAAGGGATTTTTGTCCATTGACGCCAGTTCTTGACGGTATTCGCGCCAACGTTCAATCCCGGCGATGATGTAGGGTTCATACTTGATGGCGGTGTCGTCGCTGGGCATTGGGCCGAGATCGGTAATACCCTTGACTGGATTCTTAACAATATTGTCCCGAATCGCCTGCCTGAGCGGATAATCGCTTATCGTCCAAGGGAAGAGCGCGCCCTTGCTGTAGCGCGGCGTCGCCGAGAAATCCAGCTGAGCCGACAGTCCAGACGAATGTCCGTCGTGCAAGGCGCGTATTGTTTTATTCCAGGTACTCTCTGGGTCGTGCGTATGATGCGCTTCGTCGTTCAGCACCAGCACAGGCGATCCTTCCCGCTCGATAATGCGTTCAGGAAATCTGACTTCATCGTCGAGATTGGCCGGGGGCTTGCTGCCCAGAACCGCCGTCATGATTTCGGGTTCGTCGTCCTTCTTGCGATCTTCGCGATCATATAGCTGCTGGATATTGGTCAGGTACAGCGCGCCTTCCGACGTGGCGCGTTCGGCGTCGCCGCGCATATAGAATTGCATATCCCAAAATATTTGGAATTCCTTCGGGATGATCGGGTCGTTCTGAAAGATGCGACCGCCGGCGAAATCGCCGCGCAGCCGCTCAAAGACGATGACATTGGGCGCGATCACAAGGAAGGTCTTGGCGTAATCCGCGCTATTCTCTAGCACAGCATTGAAGTATTGCCAGGCTATTGCAAGCGCCATGACTTTGGTTTTACCGCTGCCTGTCGCCATCTTGGTGCAGTAGCGAGCGAAAGAGTCGTAACGGGGAAAGCGAATCTCATCCTTCCGATCCTGTGGAACGAACTGTTGATAAAGCGAAACGCGATTGCGGACTTTCGCCACCTCGTAGACGTAAATCAGGCTTTCGACAGCCTTTTGCTGGGCGGCGTAATATTCGAAGGGCTCGCTGGTCCGCAATTTGTGATCGCTGTGAAACCAGTAATTCAGCAATTTGCGAGAAGTCTCGGTCGCGCCTTTATAGCCGCCGTCCCGCCATTCATTGACTTCACGACTAATCGCGGGAACGGCGGGCGCGGTCGCCCCGTAATCTTCCAGATAGCTCATTTGCGCCGGATTGCGAATTGCCATGTCTACATCACCCTCACATTCAGTGTCTTGGTCGTGTCATTGCCCAGAATGTCAATCACCTTGACCAAGACGACATAATCGCCCGGCTCGCTGTAGGTGTAGTTGAGGCGCGACAGCAAGGTACGATCTTTGCGCGTACGGTAAGTCTGCCGTTGATTGTGAAAGGTGTCATCACGGTAATTGAAATCGACCGCCCAATAATCGATCCAGTCCTCCCAGTGGCGCACCGCTTTGGCTACATCGTCCGGCACGTCATCGGGCGGAATCATGAAGTCGGTCAGCCAAACGCTTAGCTCGCGCCCGTTGAGCGATTTGTCCACCGAGAGCGCCGCAAGTTCGAAGAACTTGATATCGCCCTCATCGACCGCTTTCTTTTCCAGCACCTCGCGTGGAATCCGCAGAAAACGCACCTTCAAGCCCGCTTCGGCCGCGGTCTGCTGTGCTGTCTCGTTCGTATCCAGAGCGAAGTCCCAACCTAATATGTCGACGCCAGCCAAAGTCGGCGCGTTCTTCCCGCTGCCAATCGCCCGCTGGAATTCGATGGCGATTTGCCGCACATCGCCGACCGCCACCGGACTATCCACCGAGCCGACATGCACCATGCGCCCGCCCTTACGCCCATGCAGCCAGGTATAGCCCTCGACCATCTCGGCGTGGTACAAATCCAGGATGAACTTGCGGTAGCTGCGCATCTGGTAAGCGACTTCTTCGCCGAACTCGGCTTTCTGCCATACCTGCCGCTCGTACTTGCCCAGATTCTGCACGACAAAGGGGCGGACGTTGTCGATGCCGAGCAGACGCTTGCGGGTTGTGTGAATGGCGAAACGTCCCAAGTCGCAGGCGATCCAGCGGCGGTTCTCCTTCTCTGCGACTGCGGCGGTGGTGCCAGAGCCGCAGAAACAGTCGAGGACGAGGTCGCCTTCGTTTGATGAGGCGCGTATGATGCGTTCGAGGAGTGCTTCTGGCTTTTGGGTTGGATAATTCAACCTTTCTTTTGCCATGGGATTTATGACAAATATATCAGTCCATAGATTATTAACCGGATGTCCTTCATATTCCGCCAAGTAAATCTTCCGATTGGGACGATTATTGTTGTTCCAATGTAAACGATTTGCTGTGTCCAGTTGGATCAGCTTCTCTTTGCTCATCATCCAGCCGTATTCAGGTAAGTAATTACGATATTCGAATTTTAAGTTTTCTCTTACTCCTAAAGCTGCGTTTCTTTCAACTGGTGCAATCATAAATTTTCCTAAATCATCTTCATTAGTAAATCGTTCCTTTATGTATCTCTTGACTTCATCTGAAATCAGAGTTTTCAACGGTTTCAATTGAAAGGCCTCCGATTTTGCGTATAGCAACAGAGTGTCAGTTACTACACCGTATCTATTGCTAGGATTTGCACTACCACCTTTTCGCTTCCATGTTATCTCGTTAATGAAATTCGCCGACCCAAATGTCTCATCCAGTATCACCTTAGCATGACTACTTACATGGTAATCCAAGTGTACGTAAATTGCGCCTTTCTCACTTAAAAGTTCATGCAAAAATGCCACTGTGTCGTGGAACCACGCGAGATATCCGTCTAACCCTCTCCCCCAAGTATCACGATACGCCTTTTGCTCAATGATGCTGGCTTCTTTCTCAAATCGCTTATCTCCGACTTTTGCTTGAAAAGAGAAATCATCGCCCGTCGCAAATGGTGGATCAATGTAAATCAAGTCCACCTTGCCCGCGAACTCGGGTAACAAGGACGGCAGAACATATTTCTTGTCGCCCCATATCAGACGGTTGCGCCATTCGGCGTCGCGCCCGGCGGCGAAGAGGTCGAGGGTTCTCTGGCGCTGTTGGGCGCTCTCGTTGACGGTTTCGACCGTTTGAAAGGGCAGGGACACCCGCAATGGCGCAACCCGTTTGCCGTCTTTATCGTATTTGCCATCCCATACCAGTTCGACCATGGTGTGTTCCGTTCTCACTAGCGCATAGGCAGGTTTGCAAGTCGCAGAGCAATCATATAGCATTCAAGCAAAGCGGGAAAGGATTCAAGCGGATGGATGAGCCAGTCAAGGATGCGAGAGCGGAAGACCCGTCCGTCGACGCCTTGGTTGATGAGCCGGAATTGAACGAGGAACAGCGAGCGTTGCTGCGCAGCCTGCACAAGAGTTTCCAGCAGGCGGCGCGTGGCGAAACGCGGGATTTTCGGGAATTCCTGAGGGAGCTGCGCTTGGAACGTGAAGCCGAAGAAAATGCGGATAATTCACACACCTGAGTTTGAGGCGCAGGTCAAGCAACTCCAAAAGACATATCGTCAAATCGACAACGATATCGCGCTTATGAGCGTGTTGGTGCAGGGTCCCCGCCCCCAAGACAGAAGATTGCAAAATATGGGCGGCATGGAAGTCTACAAGGCGCGCTTGCCCAACACGTCGGCGCGAGTCGGTTCGCGCGGCGGCTTTAGAGTCATATACCGTGTCAAGGAAGGGACCATCATTCTCTTGCTGCTTATTTGGGCAAAGTCGCGAACGGTCGACATCCCGGACAACGAAATCCGCCGAGTAGCCAGTCAATATTGAGATTTCTCTTAGCGACACTCCCCCGCCAAATCCAGCCACCAAACGCCGCCTTCCGTCCCATTCATCGCGACCGCCAGCTTCGTCCCGCCCGGCGACAGCCAGCTCCAGGCGCGCGCCGCCGGCGAAATCTGCAGCGGCAGGGGTGTTAGCGTATGCAACTCCCGCGTCCGCCGATGGAAGCATTGCAGCGTCGGGGCCCCCGCCAGCGAACGAATCACATAAACGATATCGCCGGCGACAATGGGCGCTGGGTAATTGTTGCCGGGCAGCTCCGCCTCAAAGAGCAGCTCATCGCCGCCGAAGGCATAGTCGATGAAGTAGCCACTCACATCGTCGCGCCGCCAGCCGACCACCGCCGCCAGCCCGTCAGCGGTCGGACCCGGGGCGGTCAGCGACGGCGCCAGCTCTTCCAGCCGCCCCATCAGAACTCGCCCCTCGACATCAGCGGTGAAGTAATGCACTGGCTCGCCGCGCGCTCCAAAATAGTAAGCGAGGAATACGCCGCTTTGCCGCGCCCAGGTAAGGCCGCGCAAGCTGTAGGGGTGGAGCTTGTCGTGGATCAGCCGCTTGAAGCTGCCGTCGGGCTCGGCTGAGAATATCGTGTGCAGGTCATTCTGATAGACGATGCGCCGCGCGCCCGGCGGGAAGGTCAGCCGCGAGCCATAATACAAGTCCGGGTTCTGCTCGCCCGACTGCGTGACCATCGCCGCGCCGCTCCGTTCGATCATCTCGGCGGTCACTTTGGCGGCAGCGGGATGTTCCATCGGCGACAGCGCATGGTCGGCCAGGTCATAGCGCCGCCAGTCCAGCTCGGTGAAGACCGCCCCATCGCAGCCGCTGCCATAGATCAGCGTCTCGTCGTCCAACCACTCAAGCATGACGACTTCGCCGCGCTCGATAAGGCGGACGGCCGGCGCGTCAATCTGTGGCGACTGGACCGGCGCTTCCGGCTGCCCATCGACATTCACGATGACGCGCGCCACGGCGTCGTCTTCGAATAATTCATAGGGCGCGCTGAATGCCTGAGCCGCGCCCGGCAGAACAACGTGATCGAGTAGCGCCGTGCCGCAGGCGTCCACCAGAAAGCCGAAGCCCTCGCCGATCAGCGTTTCGTCGGCGCTGTATGCTTCGACGGTGATGCTGATATTGCGGTATGCCTGCGCGCCGTGGTTGAAGACCTCGCCCGTAACGACCGGCGACTGGCCGCCGAATCCGTCCGGCTGCGAACCGATCTTCGTTTCAGTCAAAATCAATTGAGCCGCATCTTGCCCGACAGCAGTTGCTGCCAGCCACATCAAGAGCGCGACAATGACTAGCGACAATCGCATCATCTGTCTCTTCAGTCGCTAACTTTGCAGTCCAATTATAGGAAGCTGGCGCAGCTAAGTCATTACCCTGATTAGAATTTTATTCCTCGCGATTCGGCAACTGCATCTGCGAGTCATCTGATAGCTCTGGTGGAATGTCAGCGGTGGGGGAGTCGCGGGTGTACGAGAAGGAAGCAGATTCATGCCGAATTCAAAGCCACGCGCAGCGATTCTTACGACCACTCCCCGATTGGAAACACCGGCGGCAAGAAGAAGCGCCACGCCACACAAGAATAGGAGTACATCTATTCCCGCGCGGCCAGTATACATCAATAGGAAACAGCAGATGACTGCGACAAGTATGATGATCTGGTAGGGGGTAAAGCGCATTTACGCGCGGCGCACCGAATACACCACGATAAATACAAATGTCAAATAGGCGAGGATGTCCCGGGCCGAATGCCCCTTCTGCGCGCACAAGGCAGCAAAAGCCAGCGCGAGAATTGCGATAAACACCATGAACTTGGCGTCTATTCCCCGCGCATCAACTGCCTCGCCAAGATTTGTAGTAGAGTTCATGATCCGACCTAGACCAACCTGCTCATAACATACCATCAAGACATGACAAATGAATAAGAAATTGAAATGAGATGTAATATCACAGTTGTAAAGAACTTGAGATTGGCGCATTCGCATTTGCGCCCTGACAATGGCGGGCGACCCGATGGGTCGCCCCTGTTTACGTCGCAGGCAGCCAACCCCACCCCCCGGCCCCCTCCCCAGCGAGCTAGGGAGGGGGAGCTAAATCCAGCGGGCGCAAGGTATTTTGCGTGGGCGGCGACATTGTCGCGCGTTTGTCTACTTTTGTGACTCTGTGGCGTTTTTGCCTTGCCTACTCGCTCGCGCCGATCATGCCCTCGAGCAATTGGGGCAGGAACCAGATATCCAGCAGGCTCACCGGCTCCATATCACCAGCCAGCGGCGTGCCATCCTGCAAATTCAGCGGACCCGACCACAAGAATATCTCGCCCGCGTGCATGGGATCGGTCTGGAAGTCGTGGACTTTCTGCGCGAAATCGGTGAGCGTCTCGCGGTGATCCATTGCCAAGCCATCGCCGAAAACATAACCGCTGACGCTGTAATCGGCATCGGTGTAGTAGCCGTCTTCGCCGATCTCATCCCATTTCGGCTCCCACCACAGCCATTCCTGCGACCAACTGCCATCGAGGACGCGCTCAACAACGCTGAGGTATGCCGGTCCCCAGTTGTAATAGGCGGAGCCCAGGCAGGCTTCGGGCGCTTCCGAGCAGCCGTTGATGTTGCCGTAGGGCACGCCGTAGCTGGTATCGCCCTCGGCCATGTAACGGCCCGTCACAGTGATCGCCTCGGTGGTGTCAATGCCCGAGATGATGACATCGGCGCCGCCATCCAGCATCTGCTGGGCGACCTCGACCGGGTCCAGCGTCACGCCCGGAATATGGAACCAGAAGCCGATCCACTTGACCTCGAAGGTGATGTCGTCGGCTGAGATGTCATCGCGGTAATTGTCGGCGCAGTAACGCGCGCCCAGGTAGCTGGAGGCGACCAGACGCCGCGTCTCCGGATTGATCAGCGCGCCCAAGTAACCGATGTGGCCCGATTCGCTGGCGAGGGCAGCGGCGCAACCCGCGATCATGCGCGGCAGCTCCATATAGGTATTGAAGTTGCCCACATTCGCCGACGGCAGCTCGGGCAGTTCATGCATGATCGCATGTTCGCCCATGACGATATCGCTGGATTGAATGGCGTTGCTGCCGGTGATATTGATGAAGGTGACATCGGGGAAGGCGGCCGCCACCACATTGGTGTCTTCCTCGAAGCTGTCGGAAGTGGTGAAGATGACCGACGCGCCCTCATCGACCATCAACTCGACCACATCCATCAGCGTGGTCTCGGGCGAATCGGCCGGGTTGAGGCTTTCGAATTCGAGCATCCTGGCGCCGGGCATATTGGCGACGACATACTCGCCGGCTTCGTGATGCGATGTGCTCCAGCCACGGTCATCGTTGGGGCCGACCAGCACAACGCCAAAAACGAAGTCGTCTTGCGCCAGCGCGGGAAGCCCCGCGAAGACAATCAGCGCAAGAACCATGAACAATAATGACATTCTGCGGAACATAGATTCCTCCAAAGCATGCTTTCCATCGTTTGAAATTGCGACAGACATCGCAGCCAAGAGTGTAACAAATTCTTGAGCGGCGGCAAACTTTCGATTTTGGCTGGCTAGGGCAGGTCCCTCAGCGCGCTCCGCATTTGCTCTCCGCGTTAGAGATGCCGGCGCCTCGAAACTAGCAAAGCCCGCGCCATTTCAGCGGACAAGTCTCAATGGCTGGCGCTCACTCGGAAGCATCCAGCGCTGCTTGCTGCTCGGCAATCATCTCCGGCGTGCAGTGCAAGCTATCCAGGATCGCGCCCACATCTTCCGTGCGCCTTTGTGAGGCGATGGCGGCCGAAAGCGCGGCCAGCACATTTTCCGGCAAGTCCACATTGATTTCGCCGCCGCCGGTCTGGGCTTCGGCGATTGCCTTGAGCACGAGATTCATTGTTTCTTCATCCATGCCGAGCGACTCCAGGAACGCAACCAGGGCACGACCCGACATGCCGCCGTCTTTCAAAAGCAGATGAGACCGCTCCATCAGCGAGTCGGTGAACTCGATGCCTTGTTCGGCCGCGACATCGAGATTGAGTCCGACGCTGAGCAGGTCGATCATGCCGATGCCGGTGCTGGCAATATCCAGCTCGCCACGGAAATGGCCGGCCAGCATAGCGCCGATCAAGCTGCCTTGAAGCGAGTTGTGGCCGGCGCCGGCGCTTACGGTCGCGCCCAGATTGATGGTATTCGATGTCGAATGATAAACGGGCAGTCCATTCTCAATCGCGATTTGCGTGATCACGGGCAAGCCGCTCATGGTGAGCAGGTCTGAAGGCAAAAGAAAGGCTTCTACCCCTTTGTCCACTAAAGCGTTTGCGGCGACGGTCATATCGGGCAGGTTCGCGATGGCGGCGACTTCGACGGTCAAGCCATGCGCTTCTGCCGCCGCGATGATCGCCTCGGCGCCGAGGCGTCCGCTTGTCTCCGCCGAACTGTAAATCGTGCCGATCATCTTGAGGTCAGGATCCTGCAAGAGCAGCAGCGGCACGATGTCTTCATAGAGAGTCACCGACTCTATGCCGGCGACATGGCTGGGTTTAACGCAAGGCGCTTGCGCGATGCCGGCCTCATAGGGATTGAATACGGATGTAAAGAGAACGATGGGCGGGTCGTCCATATCCGAAGTTATATTGACGGCGGCTTGCGCGGTGGGCGTCGAAAGCACAATCAAGGCATCCGCGCCCCGGTCGAGGGCATCTTCGATGATGGTGTTGACGGCGGTAAAATCAAAGTTGGCGTCGTTCCAATAGACATTGATGCGCTCGCCTTCGAGGTTTTCTCGCGCGTGGAGCGTGGCGTGCTCCGCTTCAGTGACGAGCGCGTTGGCGAGCAAGGTATCCAGGACGGCGTTTTCGACATAGGTGAATGAAAAGAAGGAGCCGAAGCGCAGCATGGCGATGGTGGGCTTGTCTTCAGCCTGCCCCATGACCGACTGCGCCAACAGGAACGCGCACAATAGAATCAGCAATCGCTTAAACATGATCTTTGCTCCAAATCAGTCTGTGTCTGACTAACTTTATATTACTTCATTGGAGCGAGAATGCAAATCCGGGACTTTAGAGCCGGCGATAGCGCGCGATCAGCATCTCGCGGCGTATGCGAATCAGATAATGGCCGTCTTCATTGGCGGTCAGTGTTTCAATTCGTTCGAAGATCGACTCCGGCATCACACTGCGTCGCAAGCCCCGCTTGAATTCTCGCAAGTCCGCCAGCGAATCGAGATCGCTGAGATAGTGGAATGTCGTCTGATGTTCCAGGCGAAACTCGCGCGCCGCCAGCGCCGCATCCAGCGCGGCATCAGCCGCTACATGATCGGGAAAGGTGCTCGCGGAATCGATCTCGCCGATGAAGAGGGTCGCGGACGGAAGCTCAAGCTCGACGCTGCGGTTGCGCATGGTCGGGCGCAGGTCAATCAAGCGGCCGCCGGGCTTGAGCGCGCGCCGCGCTTCTGACAGGGCATCGACCATGCCCTCGGGTTCAATTCATCAAAATGAGAGCGCAAATAGCACGTGATCGAAGCGGCCAGCCGGGAAGGGCAGTTGGACGCCGCTCGCCGCCGCCAGATTTACGGAATCGGGCAGAGGAGCAGAACCAGCCCGCGGCAATGTTAATGGCAGGTCAACGCCAAAGACGCGCGCTGCGCGATCGGCATACTTCCGCGTCAAGCGCCCGTCACCGCAGCCGACCTCCAGAAGGCAGCCCGGATCGTCCGCCAGCATGTCCAAGAGGTAGCTAAGCTCGTTCCCCGCCGCGTCGCTTCGAATCGCCATTGTCTTTGTGGCAAGCGCTCAGCCGCAGGCGCCGCTTCGGAAGACATAGTCGATATGGACCCAGCCCGCATCCACTTGATATTCGACCTTGAACCATTCGCCCAATCGTTCTCTGGCGCTCAAGTTCGTCCGATAGGGGATTTCGGCAAGGACGCTGTATTCGAGACCGGGTCCCTGGCGGAGATTGATAATGTCGCCGGTCCTAAGATTGCAATGGCTCAGCGGCTTGCCCGCGAAATCGTGCATTTCATCAGCCTGCGCGGTATCGGCTGTCTTTGTCGGCGCTTCGGTTTCGGGCGCGGGTGGCTCGGGCCGAGACATGGCGCCCGGCTCGATGGTGACATCGCAGTTCCCCCAGCGGAAAACGTATTGCCGGCTGATCCAGCCAGCGATGCCCTCATATTCGACCTGGAACCAATGCCGCGTGATTTCCAATGCGTTCAAGACCGTCTCATAGGGGACTTCGGCATATACATCGTATTCAAGCCCCGGCCCCGCTCGCAGATTGACTATGTCTACGGTGGTCACTTGGCAGCCGACCTGCGTTTCATCGGCTGGCTCCACCACTTCGGTTGGATCCGCTTCCGGCGCGGTGTCCACTGAATCCGTTCTCGCTTCTTCCGCCTGAGGCGCCGGCGTCTCCATCATAGGCGGCAAAATGATAGCGCCCGCCTCGCCAAGGCCATCGCAGCCGGGGCTGGCGGCCAAGTATTCCCGGTGCGCCCAGCCCAACTGCCCTTGGTAATTGACCATAAACCAGTCGCCGATCTTGGCCTGGGCGATGAGACGACGGCCGCGGGGCATGGAGAGTATGCGCGCGTAGTGGACACTGGGACCGGCGCGGAGGCTAAGAAAACCGGTGGTGACCAATTGGCAGCTCGTTGTCGAGGTGGGTCCCGTCGGCTCGGGGGCGCCCTTGCTTTCGCTCGCTACGACGGTTGTGCCACCTGCTGTGTCGCCGCCTTGGAGGAGCGCCACCGTGCCCGCGCGGTTGATCCGGCCACAGGTCATGCCGTTGATGCGCTCGCCCGGAAGGTCCGATACCAGGCGGGGTGAAGTCGAGGCGTCCAGAAAATACAGCCTTCCGTGCCGCCGAAAGCAGACTTGAATTTCGCCACCGACATTGCCCCAAACATCTATAGCATCAAGGATGCCCTGGGCGATCAAGCCGGCATTGCCGACGCTGGCCGCGCCAACTCGTCGGCACTGGGTCGAGAAGGGTTGGAAGCCTTTGACGGAAATCTCAGTAGGCGAATGCGCACAGGTATCGGCAGGCGGACGCGGGGTCGGCGTCACGGCGATATCATCCGGGCAATCTCCTATGGTCGGTCCGCGAAATCGGATCCCGGGGCCATATTGTAAACCATCACGGGTCACACGATCCAACCAATAGTCATAGTCTTTGCCGGGTTTCAATCCCTCAATAATGCATTTGTTTTCGGTATCGCTGCATTTGACACGCCCGCCGCCCTCTCCTTGCGGGTTAAAATAATAACCACCAGCTCCTGGCGGTGGATTCCAGCTTATAGATAATCGGCCGCCGCACATCGCTTCCACTTCAATACTCTGAGCCTGAAGCTGCGACAACATGCCGGAAGCAATCAGCGCCAACCCAAGAGCAAGCCAAATGGGATAGCGCTTCACTATAACTCTCAGATTGATATTTGATATCATAATGACCGTAGTATGACAATGTCTTAACTTACCCTTATTGTATTCTGTAATGGTCACTTATGTCAAATGTAGCGCAAAATGTGCTCCTCACATTGCCATTGGATTTATTGGCTCTAGAATTGGATAATGCCAAACGCGATCAAGTGTCGAGGACGCGCCATGCCAGATGCCAGGCTCAATGTCACGCTAGAGCGCCAGGGCGAAGTGCCGCTCTACCGCCAACTCATCCAGCAGATCCGCGCCCAGATCGACAGTGGCGACCTGCCCGCGGGGGCGCGCTTGCCCGCCAGCCGCAGCCTCGCTCGTCAGTTAAACCTCAGCCGCATCAGTGTGGTCAACGCTTATAGCGAACTGCGCGCCGCCGGCTACCTCAGCGCGCAGGCGGGCCGCGGCACCTTCGTCACCCGCGATGGGCAAGATTCTGAAACCGCTCAGTCACGGCGACCAGCGTCCGGGACGCGACAGCGCGCCTCGTCCCTCCGCCAGATGATGCGGCTCGCGCGCCGGCCCGGCGTCATCGACTTCAGCGGCGGGGCGCCACCCAGCGAATTCTTCCCGGTGCGCTACCTGCAGGACGCGATCAACCAGGTCATTGAGCGGGACGGCGCCGAGGCGCTCGCCTACGAAGCGCCCGAAGGTTACGGACCGCTGCGGGGGGCGGTGCGCGATTACGTGCGCGCGATCGGCATCGACTGTCGCGTAGAAGACGTCCTAATCACCGGCGGCGCCCAGCAGGCGATCGATCTGGTGCTGCAATCGCTGATGCGCGATGGCGAAACGCTGGTCAC
>JAPOWK010000048.1 GCA_026707665.1 Chloroflexota bacterium | reverse complement strand
TTTGCCAGGTTCAGTTCGTACATGAGGGAAAGCAGCGGTCCCAGCTTTGCCGACAAGGGAAAAGCCATACCCACGAGAAAGAGAAAGAAGATCATTTGATTGCCGGGAAAGCGCATCTTGGCAAAAGAATAGGCGGCCAAGGAACTCAGAAACAGCACGATGGCGACGCTCGTCACCGTGATGAAGATGCTATTGAAGAAATACTGATCGAAGCTGGCGCCGAACCAGGCGTCGATATAATTCTGAAAGCGCCACTCCTGCGGCAAAGCGAGGGCGTTTTCGCGGATTTCCTTGTTTGACTTCAGCGCGCTGGCGAAGACCCAGATGATGGGCACCAGCGTGATGACAGTCGCCAGCGTCAGCAAGAAATAGAAGGGCGCGCCCCGCAACCACCGCTGCGCCTTGCCGCCTAGGAACTCCATGAGCGCCATTC
This sequence comes from Chloroflexota bacterium, assembly GCA_026707665.1. Classification (GTDB taxonomy): domain Bacteria; phylum Chloroflexota; class Anaerolineae; order Aggregatilineales; family Phototrophicaceae; genus UBA6055. Next base: position 16,405 of record JAPOWK010000048.1, on the reverse strand, counting down.
CCGGTACTTGATGAAACCGGTCGAGATGAAAACAACAACAACCGTGTTCACGGTCGCGGCCGCGGTCGCCCAGCCCATCTCAAAATTGCCGATCATGCGGAAGACATAGATGTCGATGACGTCCGACTGATAGAAGGGTCCGCCGCCCGTCAGGATGTAGATGACGCCGAAGACGCCCATCGCCGTAAATATGCGCAATGTGATGACAAAGGTGAAGACATCGTAAAGACAAGGGATCGTAATCCAAACGAGCTTCTGCCAAAAATTGGCGCCGTCGACGCGCGCCGCGTCAAATATGTCGGTCGAGATATCTTGCAGACCGGCGAGAAAGATGACCATGGAATAACCAAAGCTGGCCCAGGTATAGGCGATAAAGGTCGAGTAGAGCGCGATCTTGGGATTGCCCAGCCAGGATTGGGTGAAGGCGCCCAGACCGATCAATTCCAGGGTCGGGTTCAGCACGCCGGCGAAAGGATGATATATCCATTTCCAGACGTAGGCGATCACCACGCCGGAAAAGATTGCGGGCAAGAAGAGCGCGGCGCGGAAGAAGACGCGTCCCTTGCGAATTTCGTAGATGAATACCGCGAGGAAGAGCCCCATCCAGACGGGAATGATGACCGCCAGAATAAGAAAGATGAAGTTGTGGCTCAGCGCATTCCAAAACTTGTCGTCGTTGAGGATGAAGTTGTAATGCTTGAAGCCGATATAGTCTGTGGTCGGCGACAAGAGATCCCAGCGGAAGAAGCTCAAAAAAAAGGAGGCCAGCACCGGACCCAGGTTGAAGATAACGTAAATGATGACGGCGGGCAGAATGAATAGATAGGGCATCAGGTCCAGGCGAAATCGCGGACTATGCCCTCTTTTTCCCGCTGCGCTTAGCGTTTGCGCCATGCTTACTGTCCATTTTGGCGAGACAAGTCTCGCCCGTACAGCTTTTTAATTGTGGCAGTGTGTAGGGGCGAGCCGGTGGCTCGCCCGCATAGCTCCTATTTCAAAGGCGCGAGGCAAATGTGGCAAACCCCATCCCCCGGCCCCTTCCCCAGCGAGCTAGGGAAGGGGAGCTATACATGCTGAGATGCACATCCTTTTGCGTGGGCGGCGGTTTCACCGGGCGCGTGAGTCTAAAAGATTCGCCACAGCAGGCGCCTAATTCTCCGCCAGATAAGTGCTGTGCGTCTCCTGCATTTCACTCATGAACTCTTCCGGCGTGAGCATACCGCCGATCATGCCTTGCACGATCTGGTTCATATCGCCGAAGACCTTGGGCGGCAGGTAAGTGACGGGCCAGAAGCCGATTTTGTCGACATTGGCGGCCGTCTCTGAAGCGATCTGGTAAGTGAGCGGATCGATATCTTCAGGCACCTCGATGGAGAAAGCCGGCAGAACGGAGACTTCGCGCAGTGCCTGCACCGCGACCTCTTCGGTGGTCAACCAATCCACAACCTTGAAGGCGGCGTCCACATCGGCGTATTCGGCAATGATGATCGAGCCGCCGATGCCGCCAAGCGTCTTTATGTCGGTAGCGGGATTGACGGCCGGCAGGTAGAAAAAGCCGATTTCGAAATCGGGCGCGGCTGATACCGATGCGTCGATGAACCAGGGACCGTTGAGCACCATGGCGTTAATGCCCTGGTAGAACAAGTCCAGCGACTGATCGTAGTCAATGCCCAAGGGCTCCGGATTGGCGTACCCGTTGTCGACCATGCCAAAGAAGGCGTTCATGCCGTCGAGGCAGTTGTCGCAGTCGGTCCAGGGCTGTGTGCCGCTGAGCACGTCAATATACTCCGAGCCGGCGCTGCTGTACATAAACATGGACGCCATCAGCGCTGAGGGCCAGCCACCGGCCAGACCCATGGTATAGCCATAGTAACCCGCGTCTTTCACCGCCTCCAAGACGTCGATGTATTCCGCCCATTCCGTCGGGACATCCAGCTCTAATTCGGCGAATACATCCTTGTTATAGAAGACGCCGACCGATTCCAGATTCTGCGGGATGGCGTAGATCCGCCCTTCGATCGTGACCTGCGCGAGCAGGTTTGGCGGGATGCGATCGATCAAGCCGGAAGCGCGATAATACTCCGTCAGATCTCTGACCTGCCCGGTCGACACCAGCGCTTGCAAGTTCGCGCCGACATCGACGCCGCCAAGCACATGGGGACCGGCTTCGTTTTCCAGGGCGATGCGCACCTTCTGATTGTTCTCGGTGAAGGTTCCGGTCAAGACGTCCTCGTAAGTAATCTGGACGTCATCATGCGCCTCGTTGAAGCGCTCTACCAGGGTGTCATTGTAATCGCCGCTATATCCCAGCGACCAGACGAGCACATCAGTGGCGTCTTGCGCGGCGGCCGGCGCCAAGGCAAAGGCGCCAAGAAAAAGCGTCAAGGTGACGACAAGCGCCAACTGCCGGCAATATGCAGCCATGTGTTTCTTATTCATAGTATCGAGTCTCCTCTAAATTTGAACCTCTTCGCCGGAGAGACTTTATCGTATTGTGTCCCCAGTAGCAAGTGACTTGCACAAAGGGCGCGACACTCGTGTTAGAATCGCCGCATTGCCTTCGATTCAGAGGACTGCATGCTCATGCCAAGAATAGAGCAACCAGCCACGGGCGAAGCAAGCGCGGATCCATTGCTGCGGCTGGCGGAGATGCTGCGCCTGGATTTGACCGAAGAGGACTTGACAGCGCTGGCGGATCAGCTGCGAACGATTGACGCGCTGGAAAAAGAAGAGCTGGGGGATTTCTCGCCAATACTAAGAATGGATGCGGACTGGCATGAGTGATTCCCGCGCTCTGACAAATCTGTCCATCAGCGAAGCGGCCGCCGCCCTGCGCCGCCGCGAGACTACAGCGGTCGCGCTAACCCAGGCGACGCTCGCGCGCATCAAAGAGACTGAGCCGACCGTGCAAGCCTACGCCACCGTGACCGTGGAGCGAGCGCTCGAGTCCGCTGAACGCGCCGACCGGGAATTGGCCGCCGGGCGCGATCGCGGTCTCTTGCAGGGTATCCCCATTGGCGTCAAGGACAATTGCTATACCAAGGGCATCCTGACCGAAGTTGGGTCGAAGGCGATGGAAGGTTTCGTGCCGGACTACGACTCGACCGTCGTGAGCAAGCTCTACGCCGCCGGCGCCGTCTTGATCGGCAAGACGCGCTGTCACGAATGGTCTTGCGGAGGCAGCGAACCGCCGACACGAAGCGCTTGGGACCGCGATCGATTCCCCGGCGGCAGCAGCATCGGCTCGGGCGTGGCAGTGTCGGCGCGTTCGGCTTTCGGGGCAATCGGCACCGATACCGGCGGATCCATTCGCATCCCAGCCACGCTCAATAATCTCGTCGGCATGAAAGCGACCTACGGGCGCGTCAGCGCGTACGGCGTGGCGCCGCTGGCGTGGTCGCTTGATCATGTGGGTCCCTTGACGCGCACTGCCCGCGACAATGCGATCATGCTGGGGGCGATGGCCGGGCACGATCCCAATGACGCCAATTCCGCGCGCGTAGATGTGCCGGACTTCCTGACGGATATTGACGGCGGCTTGCAAGGTATGCGCATCGGCATCGATCGCGACTATTTCTTGTATCCCGGCGTTGTCGACAGCGTGCGCGCCGTAACCGAAGCGGTCATCGACCAGTTGGCGGCGATGGGCGCGAAGATCGTCGAGGTGAACCTGCCCGAATTGGAAATGACGCGGGAGACGCTGATGACGATAAGGATGGTGGAATCGGCAAGTTATCATCGTCACCGGATCCGCGAGCAGGGCCACCTCTATAGCCCGGGCACACGCGCCACATTGCAGATGGGCGAAGTCATTCTGGCGACGCAGTATGTGGCCGCTTTGCGCGCGCGCGAGCGATTCCGCCGCGCCATGAAGAATCTATTCCGGCGCGAGAGTCTGCATGCGCAGATATCGCCGACGATTCCGGTGTCGGCGCCATTGCTGGAGGATGTCTGGAAACCGCGCGCCGACATGGAGAACGGCGAAACGCCAACCGACGGCTTCGTTCATCACGTCTACCCAGCCAATCTGAGCGGGCAGCCGGCGATCAGCGCGCCCGGCGGTTTCACGCCCGAGGGATTGCCGGTTGGCTATCAGTTGATGGGGCGGCCCTTTGACGAAGCGACGCTCTATCGCATCGCCTATGCCTACGAGCGGACGCAGAACTGGCACGAGCGTCAGCCGCCGCAAGTCTACGACTGAAGCCTGCGCATGGCGGCAAGCGCGTCTTCAGCCGGAACCCTCAAACATAGCGCTGCATCCAATCCAGAAGCGCCTCGTTCTGCGCCTTCTGCACGCGGATGGGACCGGTGATGGAGGCGACATGAGACTGGCCCGGTATTCGCAGCATCTCGGCGACGCAGCCATTGGCTTTCAAGTGCCCGTAGAATTGTTCCGCCTGCCCCGGTGGACAGCGATAATCTTCCTCGCATTGGATCAAGAGCGTGGGCGTCCGGCACTGGTGCGCATAAGTGATGGGCGATCCGCGCCGATAGACCTCGGGAATCTCATGGGGTTTGCCGCCCAGCTCGCTCAATGAGCCCCAGGGACCCATATCGGCGGTGCCATAGCGGCTGACCAGATCTGTGATCGGGTTTTCCGCGACCGCCGCCTTGAAGCGATTCGTTTGCCCAATGGTGTAGCAGGTGAGGTAGCCGCCGTAGGACAGGCCGCAGATGCCCAGCCGGTCCGGATCGGCGTAGCCCGCTTCCACCGCAAAGTCGACGCCATCCAGCAGATCCTTGTGATCCAGCACTCCCCAGTTGCCTGATAGCGCGGTGGCGAAGGCGTCGCCGTAACCGGTGGAGCCGCGCGGATTGACGAAGAGTAGCGCATAACCGGCGCCGGATAGTATCTGAAAGTCGCTGCCGTACTGATTGCCGTACCAGCCGTGGGGACCGCCGTGAATATAGAGGATCGTCGGGTAAGGTGGCTCGCCATCATTTGGCAGCAGCAGCCAGCCTTGAATCTGCGTGCCGTCCCCGGTGTTATAGAGCAGTTCTTCGACCCGTGGGAAAGCGATGCTGTCCAGCAGCTCATCGTTAAAGCGCGTGACCTGCCGCTCGTTGGTCCCGTCCAAAGAAGCGATGTACAGGTCGCCCGGGTTTGACAAATCGCCCGACAGGTAGAGCATGTGATCGTCATCGGCATCATGCAGCGCTGTCGTTCTCTCGCCGCCGAGCAGCTGCCGCCAGTGCGGCGGACCGCTCAAGGCGACGGCGTAGATGCCTCTCTTGCCGCGTTCCACCACATTCACCAGTGCGGCCGATTCTGTTTTCAGGATCTGCGCGGCGCTAAAGACGGGAAACCACTGCACTTCTATACCGGTGGGCAAATCGGCCGTGCGATTGATCGTATTGCCGCTCTGGCGGTCCAGAATCCAGAGGTCGTCTTTGGTCGCCATCGGCAGGTCGCCGCGGGAAGCGACCACCATGATGCCTTCCCCATCCGGCAGCCAGCCAGCGTTCTTAATGAATCCCCAATCCAGACCAAGAAGCTCTTCAACATCGCCCTCGAGATTCACGACGCGCAATTTAGCGGAGAAGAGATCGGACCGATCCGGATCGAAAGAAGCGAGGTAGAGGATCTCGCGTCCATCGGGCGACCAGCGCAGCGTCCGGTCCAAGTGCGCGTCATCGGTCAGCTGCCGGGCGCCACCGCCGTCAATCGATTGGACGTAGATGTTCTGGATGGCATCATCCACATAGCCGATGCCATCGAAGCGATAGACGAAGCGCGTCACCCGATAAGGCGCAGTCGGATCTCTGGTTTCTGTGTGGGGCGAAGCAGTGAACGCGATGCTGTTTCCGTCCGGCGACCAGATCGGCGGACCATTGACGCCACCCGCGAGATCAGTGAGCTGGCGCGCTTCCCCGCCGTCGAGGGGCAGCAGGAAAACTTGCTTTGCGCCGCCTCGATCGGACAGAAAGGCGATTTGTTCCCCATCCGGCGACCAAGCCGGCGAGCTGTCGCGGCCGCTCTCGCGTGTTAGTTGGCGCGCATCGCCGTTTGCCAGATCTATGCGCCAAAGCGATGTAGTCTTGAGATCGATTTCCAGATCGTGCCGGGTCAGTTCGCAGACGGCATATTCGCCTCCGGGAGAAAGCCGGGCGCTGCCGATTCGGGCGAAGCGCAAATCATCCAAGATGTCGAAGTTGCGTTTTGCGTTGCTCTCTGTCATGGTAGTCTCTTAAACCTGGCGCGTCGCAGATCACCCGATGTAATCATGCCAAGCGAAACAAATCGTGTTTCCGCAAGCGGGCGCCAAACCCCATCCCCCGGCCCCTTCCCCAGCGAGCTAGGGAAGGGGAGCTAATTCTCGCGAGCACTTGATTTATAAAACTACTTGCCCACAACGAGACTCAAGATATTTTGCGTGGGCGGCGACATTGTCGCGCGTGTTTCTATAAAGTCCATTTACGTGGCTATGAAAGCGTACTCATTGCGCAGCCACATCCTCAGGACAGCGCCCGATGCATCCAGCTCGAAGCGCACCGTTTCGTTGGATCCGCCCTGCTCTTCAATCGTGAAGACGTGCTCGGCGTCGGTCGGTTTGAGGATGACGGGCGGATAAGCCATGGCGTCGAGAGAGACAATCTGCAGTTCACCGGCGCGCAATATGACTTTCTCATATCCCCAATCATGTTGGTAGTCACCGAGATAAATCTGCCAGGCTGGGTTGGCTTCGGGCGGCGCCGCTTCGGTCGCCCTGATGATCTCGGGCAAGACGAGTTTGTAGCCTTGGTTAATGTATTCGGGAGGCGCGCTGCCCAGCGCGTTCGTGAGCACGATCACCGCCGTCGATTGTTCACGGCAGAGCGTGAAACCGGTGAGGTAACCGGGATAGCCGCCGGCGTGGCCGCTGATTGACCAGTCGTCCAGCTTGTACTGCATGCTTCCCAAGCCGTAACCTTCGCTCCAGGATGGCTCCAGCCAGTGAATGCGATGCATGTCGCGCAGGGAATGCGGAGAGAGGACGGCATTTTCTTCGTCGGTCAGATGAAAGGCAGCGTATTTGACCAGATCATTCAGGGACGAAGCGAAATTGGCCGAAGCTTCAAAGCCATTCATCAAGAAGAAGGGCATGGGCCGGCGCTCGTATTGGTCGTCCAGTTGTGAATAGCCGGTCGCCAACTCGGGATCGTCGCCGCGCGGCACCGGATGCGTCTCCGACATGCCCAGCGGATCGACCACGTTGCGCTGCAGATAACTGGCCCAAGTTTCGCCCGACACCTGCTCGATAATGCCGCCCAGCAGGGAATAGCCGACATTGCTGTAGGCGAACTTGTCATAGGGCGGTCGCGTCGGTGGGCGCGCCCGGAGTTCACGCGCGAATTCATCCCATGCCGGCGCGTCGCATTCCGTCCACATGGGGTTGTGAGAGTCGCGCGGCAGGCCGGAGCTATGCGTAAGCAAGTTCCGAATGGTGATTGCCGGCGCGCCTTCAAATTGCAAATCGAACCAGTCGAGGTATTTTGAAACCGGGTCATCAAGAGAAAGAGCCCCGGCATCGCGCAGCTGCAATATGCCAACGGCGGTGAATGTTTTGCTGATGCTGGCGATGCGGAACCGTGTGTCCAGCGTCACCTGCCTCTTTGCGTCAATATCAGCGTATCCAAAGCCCTGACCCCACAAAAGATCGCCTTCATGCACGATACCAACAGCCAGACCGGGCTGATGTTTCCGCTGCATGGTGTAGCGAATCCAGGAATCGTAGAGGTCAATCGCCGTCGCCAGATCCAGGTTTTCGTTCACTAGAGCGTGGGGCATCGCGTCCTCCCGTTTCGGCTAGTGACGCCGTCAATCTGTAGAGGATGGGGAAAGCGGGCGACTCACCGAGTCGCCCCTACAAGGTTTCGCTTTTTCTGTATGTTGCTTTACTCTGTCAAACAATGACATTTGCTGCCCGGAACTACTTAGCAAGTTATGTACGATTCAATGCGTCGGCGACATAAATTACCGGCAAACGACGTCGCGTCCGCGGCCTTCTACTTTTTCCGGCGGGTCGCCGGGCGCGTCGCCGACAACGCCCTCCACGAACCAATCCATGTCGGTAAATATGTAACCCTTGGGAAACTTGTCTCCCTTTGCCAGCACCAGGTCGCCGTTTTGGGCATAGACCGGACCGTCAAAGGTGTCTTTGACCGTTTCATTCCAGGTGATGCGCCATTTGAGCGGGGGCGCTTCCATGATGTGGGGGATTTGGTCGTAGTTGTAGGCCGCCATGTCGACGATGCCGCGGCCGTGCGCCTTGGTGGAGACCTTGCCATCGTAGGCTTTGGCTTTCCATTTGTCCTCAAGCATGTCGTTGACCCGGCGCAGATAGTACCAACCCCATTGCCAGATAATGCTAGTCATATTGGCATTGGGCGCGAATTCGCGCATATCGAAGCCGTAGCCCATCGAGCGCACGCCCTTTTCTTCGGCTACTTTCTGCGCCTCGGGACTGTAGGTATGCTGAACGAGGACATCGGCGCCCAGGTCGACCAGCTCCAGCGCGGCGGCTCGCTCCGCCTCCGGGTCATTCCAGGAGCCGGTCCAGCGAATATGCACCGAAATATCTTCGCAGGTTCGAACCAGCAGCGAAGCGGCGGTGATGGCATTGATATGCCGAATGACCTCAATGGTTGGTTCAGGCGCGATCAGGCCGATGATGCCGCTGACTGTCATCTCGCCAGTATAACCGCCGGCGACATAGAATGCCTGATACATGCGCCCGTCGTAGGTGGCGACATTGTCCGCCGTCTCGCCACCGCCATAGACTTCGAAATAGGTATCGGGGAAATCTTCAGATACCTTCAGGACGGCGTCATAATATTCCGCAGAGGTGGCGAATATCAGCTTGTGCCCCTCTTCCGCCAGCTGACGCAAAGCTTCTTCGGCGCCATCCGGTGAGACATTCGCGACATATTTCGTGCCCAGATCAGGCAACTGCTCGTCCAGATATTGGCGCCCGATCTCATGCAAATGGCTCCAATTGTATTCTTCAATGTTTTCGCGATAAAGAAAGGCAACCTGGCTGGTCACTTCCTCGACGGCTGTACTGCTCGTCCCACCTTCGCTGCAGGCGACCAGGAAGGAAATGACGAGCATGAAGACAGCGAATAGGTATGCGCGTGCTTTCAAGATATTCATCATGCGCCCCTCTCATTCATATCAGTTTTGAAGCGCCACGCTCCAAATTCATCCGGTGAGGCGACTGATACGTCAGCCACTTTGCAGATACGCGGCGGCCGCGAGCCCGGCGCAGCACTGCACCCCGACCAGACTACGGATCGGGATCGCGCGGTAATCGAGCGCGCTTTCGAGCGCCTGGCCGTCGGCGGTCAAGCGCGCTTCCGCATCATCGCTCGCGGATTGAATAGCGGGATCTGCGTTTCCGCCAGCAATTTCCTCGCGCAGCATGCGCGCATAGAGCCCGGTATTCAGCATCTTATAAAAGCGAGAGGTATACAAATTGCTGAACAATTCGGCCTGCGTGGCCGGTCGGTTGGTTTCTTCCGCGCGCATGACCCATTCGCGATCGGCTTCGCGAAAGCCGGCGCTCATATCGAGGAAATCTTCCAGCGCCCGTCGGACAGGCGTATCCAGTCGCAGGGCGTCTTGCACAGCTGCGTGCCGCCCGCGAATCCAATCGTCGTGTTCGATGGCGATGTCCATGGCGCCGAGAATGGCATCGCGTCGAATGGTCGAAGTTGGCGAAGGATCGTTGACCCGCGGTTCATCAAAATAAGGCATTTCGACAATCAAAAAGAAAGAACCGTAGCGCTCGGCGTATTGCGCGCTGGACGCTTTGAAGCCGATGACCGCGCTCGGATCGGCGACGCCATGCCGCTCGAGATGATCATACATGTCCTGGCTGGTCAACATGCGATAGATCGCGGGCGCGTAAGGCTCGGCAAAGCTGAGCTCCGGTTCGCCCAGATCAAGCGCGAGACCGAACCATTCAGGTATCTGATGAAAGGTGTCGTAAAGCGCCGGGCAGGCGTCGGAAACGTAATAGTAGACACCACCAAAGCCGGCATTATGCAATGAGTAGAGCAGCTTGGGCTTGGTCTCGTCAATCACTCGCATCAAAGCGCGGGTCTCCGGCAAGGGATCGTCGAATTTGAGCGCTTTGTAGTCAATGGGAAAGGTCCATTCGACTTGCTCGCGGCGGGCCGGGCGATAGAAATGGCGGGCGTAATTGCTGGGGGTGAAGGGTCCCTTGAACCAGCCTTCGTTGAGGCGCATCCCATCGGCGTCAATCGACTTGATGAAATGCCAGGTGTAGCCCAGTTCCGCGCGCAATTGATCATCTTCGCAGAGCCGCCGCGAGAGATATTCAATCGTCATGCAGCCGATGGGTTCGTTGGGATGGGGACCGCCAAAGACGAAGGCATTGTCTTCGCCGCCGGCAATGGTCAGGACTTCTATCGGGTCGCGCTTGCGTGTGCTGCCCACTTGGCGGATGCTGACGAGGTCGGGGTATCGCTCGCGCAGCCGATGGCTGGATGCATTTAACTCGTCAACGGAGAGGAATTCCTGATAATCCGGGATGTCGGCTGCGATTTTCTTTAGGTCCATAGCCCAGCCTGTATGCCGTTACAAAATGCGCTGCAAGGTTGGCGCAAGAGCCGCCCAAACAACCCCATCCCCCGGCCCCTTCCCCAGCGAGCTAGGGAAGGGGAGTTTTCAGAGGAACTGCGAAAGAATCGCGCCCCCTCACGGTAGAACAAGGAGAGGGGGACAGCCATGCGTCGAGGCTTCCTATCTTTCGTCTTCGTTGATCCAGACGTTGTGGTCATCGGTGACGAGATTCAGCGTCCATTCACCGCCGAAGAAGTCCTTCACGTAGTTGTTCTTGACGGTGAAGATGTTGAAGAAACCGAAGGCCGGCTCAAAGTAGATTGCGGCGATACGTGTGGTCGCCGCTTGCAGCTGCGCCTCGCGCGACTCTTCGTCCAGGTTCTGCGCCGACTGATCCAGCAGCGTGAAGATCTCTTCATCGACGTAGCCGAGCGTCGAAATCCAGCCGTTCCTGCCCCAGAGCGCGTTGGTGCCGCCTTCGCCGCACCAGCCTTGACCCAGATAGATGCCCCATTCGCCGTCATTGCGTCTGGCATTATTGGTGCCGGGGTCGGCGATTTCGGGACGAATCTTGAGGCCGACCTGGGCGCCCGCATCTACTGTAGCCGCCACATAATCCGGCGCCGGATCGGAGTTCCAGGCGAACATGGGGATCTCCAGGAGCTCGCCATCCATTTCGCGCCAACCGTCGCCATCGCTGTCGACGATGCCGAGTTCATCCAGCAGCGACATCGCCAATTCGGGATCGTATGAGTGATACTCGTCATAGAGCCCTTCGACATAACCGGCGACGCCAGGACCGGCTGTACCGGCGCCTTTCACATGGGTCGGACCGCGGAGCGCCGCGTTTATGGCATTGCCATCTTTCATGTGGGAGAGCGCCTTGCGGAATCTGACATCATCAAAAGGAGGCTTGTCCACCGACATGTAAAGGCGAGTGGCGACCGGGCAGCCGAAGTTGATGACGGTCATGTCTTCGTTGTCGAGGAATCGGCCAACATCATCACCAGGCGTTACCGCGCCCCACCAATCAATATCGCCCGCCTCAAGCGCGATCATCGCCGCCGGCACATCGGGCATGACGCGGAAGATGACCTCGTCCAGGCAGGGGTCGATGTAGTAGTCCTCGTTCGCGCGCAAGACGACTTCCTCATCCGGCGAGTAAGAGACAAATTCAAAGGGACCGGACCCCAGAGGATTCAACCCGTAGTCGTCGCCGTAGTGCTCAATCGCTTCCTGGGCGACGATGGCGGTGAAGGTTAAGCCGCGCGCCTTGTCATAGATGATGGCGTCGGGTCCGCTGAGCGTCAAAACCACTGTATGGTCGTCCGTTGCCTCAGCCGAGACGAAGAGATTGCGCAGGTCGGCCGCCATGATCGACGATTCGTCATCGTACTGGCGGTATATCGAATAGACCACGTCATGCGCTGTCACTTCGCGGCTTTCGCCCTCGGGGAAGATCTCATTGCCATCGTGCCACATCATGCCGGGGCGGATGTGCCAGGTGTAAACGGTGCCGTCCTCGCTGATATCCCAAGACTCGGCCAGATCGCCGACCGGCTGGCCCGATTCGATGCGGAATAGCATGCTGTTGATGTTGGTAATGGCGTAAAAGGTCCAGTCATGCGCGGCGGTGTTGGGGTCCATCGGCAAGAAGGTATCGACGCCGATGGTGAAGGTGCCGCCTTCCTGCGGGCAGTGGCCGTCGGCGGCGGCCGGCGCCAATGACAGCGACAGAACAACGACCAGCGCGGCGTAAATCAATACCGTTTTGAGATTCATGATTTAGCTCTCCTTTGGTTAGCTTGATTTGCTGCAAAAACCGAAAATATCATCTTTCCAGCGGGTTCGCCTATAATCGCCTCCTTCCCGTGCTGGTGAGCGTCATGCGCTCAAATGGGACACAACAGCCGTCCCTTCATTTACGTCTCGAAGATTGTAATGAGATGGGGAGAGGTGGAGAGACGCTTATCCGAGATATTATCGCAGTCCGCGCCAATTATGCAAACTAATTGCGCAAGGTGGGGTCGAGCGCGTCGCGCAAGGCGTCGCCGATGAAGTTGATGGAGAGCACCGTGATCATGATGGCGACGCCGGGCGCGATGGACATCACCGGCAATATGCGCATTAACTCTTTGGCATTGCTTAGCATGGATCCCCATTCGGCGGTAGGCGGCTGCGCGCCCAGCCCGAGATAGCTCAAGGCCGCGGCGGCGAGAATTGCTTCGGCGACGCTGAACGAAGCCAACACGACTACGACCGGGAAAACGTTAGGCAAGATATGATTGAAGATGATGGCGAAATCTGTGGCGCCGATGGCTTTGGCGCCGACGATGTATTCGGTCTCGCGCAGGGAAAGCACCATTCCGCGCACCAGCCGGGTAAACACAACCCAATAGACGAAGCCCAGAGCCGCCATCAAATTGTTCAAACTGGGACCGAAGACCGCCACCAAGGCGATGGCGAGCACGAGCAAGGGGAAAGACATGATGATGTCGACAAGCCGCATGATGACCATGTCGACGGTGCCGCCGAAGAAACCCGCAACAACGCCTAGGGCGACGCCAACGGTGGTGGAAAAAGCGGAAACGAGAACGCCGATCATCAAGGAGACGCGCGCGCCGTAGATCAGGCGGCTGAAGCTGTCGCGCCCCAATTCATCCGTGCCGATGAAATGTTCCCCGCTGGGGGGCTGCTTCACATTGGCATAATTGGTCTTATAGGGATCGTAGGGCGAGATTTGATCGGCGAAAATGGCCGCCAACACAAGCACCAGCAAGACAGCCATCCCCAGCAGCGCCCGCCCATTGCGAATGAATTGCTGAAAGGCGATAAGGGAAAAGGATTTCGGCCGGATTTCCTCTGCGATATCGACGTCTGGCGTCAGCTCGAATATGTTTTCAGCCATGACTAACTCACTACTGAAATCGTATGCGGGGATCAATGTAGGTATATAGAATGTCTGTCGCCAAGTTGACGACAATGACCATCAAGGCGAACACCAGTACAGTATTCGTGACCACCAGGTAGTCTCTCGCAAAGATGGCGTCTACAGCCAGCCGGCCGATGCCGGGCCAGCCGAAGACTTTCTCGATCACAACGGCGCCGCCGAGCAATGCGGCGAACTGACCAGAGACGATGGTTAAGATCGGGATGAGGGCATTGGGCAAGGCGTGGCGGAAATTGACCCACTTCGCGCCCAAGCCCTTGGCCCTCGCCGTGCGCACGTAATCCAGGCTCAATACTTCCAGCATGCTGGAGCGCGCCACCCGCGTCACCAGCCCCAGGAGAATCAGGCTCAGTGTCACCGACGGCAGAATAAGCGAGCGGGCGAATTCTATCGGCGTCTTGCCCTGGCCGACCGTGGGCAGCCAATCGAGGTACAGACCAAAAATCAGCATCAACATAATGCCGAACCAGAAGGCGGGAATGGACACGCCAAATAAAGCGAATGTCATCGCCGCCGTGTCGATCCAGGTGCCGCGCTTTAATGCCGATACTATGCCGATGGGTAAGGCGAGCACAAGCACAAGGCAGATAGACGTGACCGTAAGAATGATGGTATCGGGCAGGCGCTGCATGATCTCATAACTGACATCGGAGCGCGACCTCACCGATATGCCCATGTCCCCCTTGAGCAAGTTTGTCAGATAGCGGACGTATTGCACAGGCAGCGGATCGTTCAAACCCAGCTTATCGCGAATCCGATGAATCTCTTCCTGGGTCAACTGCCGCGCGTTGCTCATCATTAATTCGACGGGATCGCCGGGGATGAGATGAATGAGCGCGAAGGTCGCCGTGGTCACGCCAAAGACGAGTGGAATCATCAAGATGACTCGCCGCAGGATGTATTGCTTCATCGTCTCAATCTGCGAGATCTAGTTTGAAACATCGTTGGAGCTGGTATTGCGTGTCTCGTTCGCGGAAATCCGCCCGGCGCCGCCTGGCAACCGACCGCGCGGGCTTCCGCCGCTAGGTGGATTCTAGTCACGATGCTGAAACCTGTCAAATCTCGGAGGACTGCCAGCGGTTAAGCGTGCCGACTGCCGCGACCTAAGATCTCAAGGCAGGCCATTCGCCTTGACCCCGGGGAAGACGCTTGACTTATCCAGCGCTATTGCGCTTTTACAGCGATTTTGCCTTTGGCAAAAGCTTCGATAACAACTCGCTTCTACGATTATGCAGACGAAAGGTTCAAGGTGAATCGCACAGAAAGGAAAACGAAATGAGAAAACTGCTTTGCAACATCGTGATGCCAGCCGTCGTTGGCGCCCTGATCATCTTCCTGGCTTTCGGCGTCCTGCCGATACCAGGCATCCAGGCTATCGCCGAAGTCAGCCATCCCAACGATGTATTCGCCGAAATCTACCGCGACGCCAGCCCATCCGTTGTGGCGATCAGCGTCAGCACTGAAATGGGCGGGGGCAACGGCTCCGGCTTTGTGATCGACCACGCGGGCCACATCGTGACGAATGCCCACGTGGTCGACGAGGCGGAAGAAATCGCGGTTGAATTCTTCGAGGGCGGGATTTACCGCGCCCAACTCGTGGGCCTCGACCTGGCCTCCGACATCGCCGTCATCAAGGTGTACTCGCCCGCCAGCCAACTGCAGCCGATTCCCTTCGCCGACTCCGCTGATCTCGCCGTTGGTCAGACTGTGCTCGCTATCGGCAGTCCCTTCCGGCAAGGCTGGACGCTGACATCGGGCATCATCAGCGCCCTTGATCGCACGATTCAGAGCCTGACCCAATTCCAGATCGGCGGTGTCATCCAGACGGACGCCTCGATCAATCCGGGCAACAGCGGCGGACCGCTGATCAATCTCGATGGCGATGTCATCGGCGTCAATGCGCAAATCATCAGCGGCTCGCGCAGCAGTTCGGGAGTCGGCTTCGCGATTCCCGCCAATCTGACGCGCCGCGTCGCTCAAGCGCTGATTCAAGATGGGGAGATGACCTACAGCTATATCGGCATCACCGGCGAAGACGTCGGTCTAAGCGTAATAGAAACGCTGGGCTTGCCCAACGACTTCAGCGGCGTCGTGGTTGGCGAGGTGCTGGATGATGGACCGGCCGCCAAGACCGATCTGCATGAAATCGCCGAAATGCGCACGCGTGGCGATGGTGAATTGGTTGGCATGCGGGCGGACATCATCACCGCGATAGATGGCAACAGTATCAAGGGCATGGATGACTTGATCACCTACCTCGCTCGTCACACGCGCCCGGGCCAGGTGGTATCTCTGACCGTGCACCGCGATGGCGGAAGTCTCGTCGAAATCCCGATCGAGCTTGGCAGCCGCTAAGTCTTGAACGGAGGAACGTTCGCAATTGGGGCGGCTCGGAGGGGTCGTCCCTGTTTACGTTGCAAAGGGCAAACCCCATCCCCCGGCCCCTTCCCCAGCGAGCTAGGGAAGGGGAGCTAGGCCTTGCGACCACTAGATTTATCCAGTTTTTTGCGCCACGCGAGAGGCAAGGTATTTTGCGTGGGCGGCGGCATAGTCGCGCGTGTGTCTACAGTCTGCCCTTAGGCGGGCGAGCCAAAGTGATGCCCCAAGTGATTTCATCATGAATTGGGCAGGCATCCACATAAATGCCGGCTCGTGTCAAGCCGGGCAGACTTTGCCAGCAAGCATGAAACAGGTATAGTGATAGTAGAACTTATCCGGCCCATTCACGGTCCCGATCATGTCCGAAATCCGTTATCACAAAGCCAGGCGGCAGCTCGCCGGCGGTACTTGTTCCACGGTGCACCGGGTTGACATTCCGGCAGGGCGGCTGCGCTTTGAAGACCTGCACCCGATGAGCAGTTACGTCCGCCAGCAGGATATCGCCCGCA
>JAPOWK010000099.1 GCA_026707665.1 Chloroflexota bacterium | reverse complement strand
CTTCGTTGGCGTTCATGTTATGGCTGGTGCCCGCGCCCGCCTGAAAGGGATCGACCACAAAATGCTCATGATGCTCGCCGGCCAGGATTTCATCGCCGGCCTGCATGATTGCCCGCGCCAGCTCCGTGTCCAGCAAGCCCAGCTCCATGTTGACTTCAGCCGCCGCCCGCTTGATCAGTGTGATGCTCCAGATGAAAGCTGGAAGCGGCTTCATACCGGTGATAGGGAAGTTCTCCAGTGCCCGCTGCGTCTGCGCCGCGTAGAGCGCCGTTTTTGGCACACGCACCTCGCCCAGCGAATCCACTTCAATGCGAAACTCCGTCATGTGCTAATCTCCTGTCAGCTCGCGCCTCGTGCCGAAGCGCGCGTAAACGCAAAAAGAGCGCCACCATTGTAGCGCCCTTTGAATTGCTTGAGAACAACTGTCCGCCAACTAAGAGGCTGTATAGGCGAGAGGCGGGCAGAGTCGGCGGTCACCGTTGGCGGTCAGTGTCTACTCGACCTACGCGCCCCTTGTCTCGCTCACCAACGAACTCCCCTTCAGAAGGTCAGTGTCTACGCGACCCTAGCTTGCTGGGGCAAGGGGCTGCGCCGCGTAGACACAGGCGGACGGGGATGGGGTCAGCCAGCGCCCGCGTAAAGCTCCGCCACCTTGTCCCAGTGAATCACGTTGAAGAAAGCGGCGATGTAATCCGCGCGCCGATTCTGATAGTGGAGATAGTAGGCATGCTCCCAGACATCAATGCCGAGGATTGGAGCAAGCCCCTCCATCAGCGGCGTATCCTGATTCGGCGTGGACTTGACGCTGAGCGCGCCACCGTCTGCCACCAACCACGCCCAGCCCGAGCCAAACACACCACCCGCCGCCGCGGAAAATGCCGCCTTGAATTCAGCGAATCCTCCGAAGGCGCTGTTGATCGCATCCGCCAATTCGCCTTCCGGCTCGCCGCCGCCAGCGGGACTCATGATCTGCCAGAACAAGCCGTGGTTGGCGTAGCCGCCGCCATTGTTCCGCACCGCTGTACGGATATCGTCAGGGACCTTGTCAAGATCCGCAAGGATGTCCTCAATCGACATGCCAGCCAATTCCGTGCCCTCAATGGCGGCATTCAGCTTGCTGGTGTAGCCCGCATGATGTTTGCCGTGATGGATGCCCATCGTGCGCGCGTCAATATGAGGTTCCAGCGCATCTTCAGCATACGGAAGCGGCGGCAGCTGGAATTTCCCATCATCGGCGAACGACAAGCCAGACATCGCCATGCCCAGCGCGCCGCTGCCAGCCAACTTCAATACGTCGCGCCTGCTCAGTCCTTTCCGGTCTTTCATAGCCTCTACCTCCCCCTACTAAAGATAGCGTATGTTGGTCTGACCCCCTCTCTGATTCATCGGATGCTCCTCATAGAGATGAGGAGAGGGGGTCGGGGGAGGGGTTAGCCAGCCGCGTACAGTTCCGCGACCTTGTCCCAGTTAATCACGTTGAAGAAGGCGGCGATGTAATCCGGGCGCCGATTCTGATAGTTGAGGTAATAGGCATGCTCCCAGACATCAATGCCCAGGATTGGGGTCCCGCCGTCCATCAAGGGCGTGTCCTGGTTCGGCGTCGAGGTCACGCTAACGGCGCCGCCATCAGCCACCAGCCACGCCCAGCCGGAGCCGAAACGCGTGGCCGCCGCCGCCGAGAATGCCGACTGAAAATCAGCAAAACTGCCGAAGGCGCTGTTGATCGCATCAGCCAGCGCGCCGCTCGGCTCGCCGCCGCCATCGGGTCCCATAATCTGCCAGAACAGATTGTGATTGGCGTAGCCGCCACCGTTATTGCGGACAGCCGTGCGAATGTTCTCCGGCACCGCATTGAGGTCAGCCAGAATGGCTTCAATGCTCATGCCGTCCAACGAGGTGCCCTCGATTGCCGCGTTGAGATTGCCCGTATAGGCTGCATGATGCTTGCCGTGGTGGATGCCCATCGTGCGCGCGTCGATATGTGGCTCAAGCGCATCTTCCGCATACGGGAGTGAAGGTAATTCAAAAGCCATGATTCAACTTGCTCCTTTTATTCGTGAATCTTCGGACCTTCCCCCGATATTCTATCACGCCGCCACGCCGATACTCCAACTTTCGCCGCGGCAACGAACGGGGGTTCAAGTCGGATTGTACTCGCGCACGCTTAAATTTCAAAGACTCTATGCTGCTGACCGTGGTGGAGAAGCGGCAAGATCACGATTCTGGCTTGCAATTTCTCCGATTGCGCCCAACATAGGCAATCGCCAAATGGAGAGCAGGTCAGTCCCAAATGCCGTCGCCTGAGGTCAAGACTAGGCCCTTCAGAGCCTACATCGTCATCCTGATCGCGATCGTCGCCACCTCGTCGGCCGCGATTCTCATTCGGCTTGCGCTTGACGAGGATATGCCGCCGCTTCTGATCGCCTGTGCGCGGCTTCTGATCGCCACTGCCGCGCTTACCCCGATTGTTCTGCGCAATTATAGAGAGCGCCTTGCCCGACTATCGAGCGATGAGTTGAAGCTGATCGCGCTGGCCGGCATATGCCTGGCGGTACATTTCACCGCCTGGGTGACATCGCTGCAATTCACAACCGTACTGGTCAGTGTGGTGATCGTATCCACCGGTCCGATCTGGGTGGCGATTTTGGAGGTCACTTTCCTGCGTATCCGCCTGTCGCGTTTGGTGGTCATGGGCTTGCTCGTCGCTCTGACCGGCGGCGTACTCATAGGCATCCCGCTAAATGGAGCGCTCGAAGCAGGGCAAGCCGGTGAGAATTTCGAGGCGACCGCGGCCGGCGCTTTGCTCTCGCTGGTCGGCGCGCTAACGGTCTCGGTCTATATGCTGATCGGTCGCAAGCTGCGGACAAAACTGCCGGTGATTCCTTATGTCTGGCTGGTCTACGGAGTCGCGACGGCCAGCACCGTGATCGTCATCGGTGTCACATCGACGCCGGTCAGCGGTTTCCGCCCACAGGGATATCTGGTGCTGCTGGCGATGGGCTTGGTACCACAACTCCTCGGGCATTCCTCGCTGAATTATCTGCTGGAGTATTTTCCGGCGGCCATGGTCAGCATGTTCTCGCAGTTGGAGCCGATCGGCAGCGCGATTCTGGCGGTAATTATCTTCCAAGAATTGCCGCCGGGCAAACAAATCATCGGGAGCCTCATCATCATCATTGGCGTGATCCTAGCCAGCCGGGGAGAGTTCCGGGCAGCCGTTACCGGAGACCGATATGCGGATTGATCTGTCGGCGCCTTCCACGACCCATTTGTGGATCCTGGTGGCTGTATCGGCATTTGCCTGGTCATTCGGTCCCATCTGCGTCCGTTACGCCTTCGAATATGACATGCATCCGGCGCTGGTGTCATTTGGGCGCATGATCACCGGCGTCGTTTTGTTCGCGCCCTACATTTGGTACAGAGGCGCACGCGAAATCGCGAACATGCCCGCGCGAAGCCGCTGGCTGGCTATGCTGGCCGGCGCGATGTCAGGCATCAACATCATGCTGATGGTGGCCTCGCTTGAGCATATCAGCGTCTTGATCAATCAGGCTTTCATCGCCACCATCCCGATCTGGGTCGCCTTTTTTGAGGTGACGCTCTTGAAACAGAAGCTTGGCAAAGCCGTATGGATCGGAATTCTGGCGGCGCTGACGGGCGGCCTCATGATCGCGCTCGCGACGACTGATGGTCCGGCGATTCTCCCCGGTGGCAATCCCGCTCTGGGAATTACGATGGCGGTGGTCAGCGCCTGCTCGGCATCGATTTACATCATCGTGGGCCGCAAAGTGCGCGGCGATGTCTCCTTCGTCCCGTACATCTGGCTGGTCTACGCGGCCGGCTCGATGGCGACCCTTGCCATCATCGCCATCAACGGAATCAACCTGATTGGTTATGACCCCCGCGGTTATCTCTGGGTTCTGCTGCTCGCGGTATTGGCGCAGATCATCGGACACGGCGCGCTGAATTTCGTCCTGCGCTTCATGTCGCCAACCACCTTGACGATGACGGTTCAATCGGTACCGATCCTGAGCGCGATCTGGGCATTCTTGATCTTCAGCGAAATACCGACTTTCCCGCAGGCTGTTGGCAGCGTTGTTCTCGTCCTGGGCGTAACGATCGTGCTGCGCGGTCAGCAAGCGCCTAGAAGCCCGTCAGATTGATGCCAGCAAAACTGGCGGCGCCCGGAGTAATCTCAAAGTCCGGCAATTCGTCGGAGAGAATCAGCGCGCCGGAAAGTCTGCGCAGCGTGCCATCGCGAACCAATTCCTGGATGGTGTAATCGACCAGCAGCCGGAAGTCCCGATCGTTATAAGGCAGGCCGAATGCATAGTACGACTGACTATACCAGCGATCGGTCAATCGCAGCGCGTTGGGGCTCGCTTGCAAATGCGATACCAGCAACAGACTGTCGGCGTAAATGGCATTGGCGTTGTTAAATTCAAGCAGGTGAAGAGCGGCGCCGCCTTCCCGCGTCTGGAAAAAACGAACGCTGGCATTGATGCTATCGGCCCAAGCCTGCGCCCGATCGCGCGCGCCTTCATCGTCGAGAATGACGCCGATGATGCGTCCTCTTAAGTCATTGAAGCCTTGGATCCGCGAATGCGCCGGCACCATCAAGCGGTCGCCGTGCAAAAGATAGGGAGCGGAGAAGTCCAGCGATGCGGCCAAACGCCAGTCGGGTTTTATGCCGGCAACGATGTCCACCTCGCCCGCGGCCAGCAGCGCGACAACTTCTTCCGGCGAGCCGGTGACGATCTCGACCGCGACGCCCCATCGTCGCCCCAATTCGTGCAGCAGGGCTTCATTGAGCGAGGCGAGTTGCGCTCTACCAGCTGAAGTGGCTTGGGCGCCGTCGTCTGCGAGGCCCGCCCGCAATAGGCTCGATTGCCGTATCTCAGTCAACGCGTAACGCGTCGGGATTGTGAGCGCGCCGGCATATTGCGTCGGGCTGACCGACTCGCCAATGCCATCCCAATACTTCACCGCTGCTTCCGCGTTTTCATTTTCCGGGAAGTATTCACGATAGAGATTCGACAGACTTCCGTTCTTTGCGAGCGACTGAATGCTATGGCTGAGCAGGTGTCGCATGGCGATATCATGCCGTCTGACGGCGATGGCGCGCGGTTCACGCAGAACCGCTTCATCAAGAATACGAACGCGATCGGCGTAATCGGAAGCCGCTCGCAGCAGCGCCTGCTCCTCGGCGACCAAGCCTTCAATCCGGCCATCTGTCAAGGCGGCAAAGGCGCGGTCCAGAGTGAGGAAGAATTGCAGATTCAGGGTCGAGCCGAGCCGGGCGCTCCAAAGGTTCAGCGCCTTCTCTGAACGCGTCCCAATGACATAGCCGATGGGGTGGGCTCCCAGCTCGCTCAATGACTGGTAGGCGCTTTCCGCGCGAACCATCATCGCTTGCCGGCCCACCAGATAGGTCTGGCTGAATCCGAGTTGCGCATCGAGATCGCGATAGTGAACGAAGGCTGTGGCTATTGCATGAACTTGACCGCGATTCAGACGGTCGAACGCGTTTTCGCGCGTCACCTGCAGGAAATCAACATCGCTGCCCCATGAATCAACGATGAGGCGAATCAAGTCGATGTCAAAGCCTCGCAGGTCGCCTTGGAGCGTAAACTCGCTGTAAGGCGGCTCGTTGTAAAGGACGCCAACGCGGAAGGCGCCCGACGCGATAATATCAGCCACTGAAGACGCGGCCGTCTCGCTAGCTGGCGTGTCATCTTCGGCTTGATGGGGGACCAATGTCGGTACGACAAGCGTGGGAATCGGCGTCGAGCCCTGCGCGCCAGCAACGGATATCAGCGCGAAAGTCAGCGCTAGCATGCATAACTGTTGAAGAGCTTTCATGGTTGCGGCTCAACGATAGAGATGCTTGGCGGCAATGTATTCCAGGACGTCGTCGGGCACCAGATAGCGCGCGCTAAGACCCTGGCGCAGGCGACTGACGACAAAAGTCGATGACAACCACAAGCTAAGCATCGGCACGTCCACAATATCCACCTGTTTCGACAGCCCGGGCAAGATATCGTCGTGCATATCAGCGGCGATGTCTTCATCAGCGCGTTTCATGACGGCGAGCCGGCAGCAGGCGTAAAGCTCTTGCGCCCGCTCCCAGGTCGGCAATGAGCGCAGATTATCGCCGCCCATGACAAAATACAACTGCGCCTGTGGATATTGCGCGCGAATGACTTTGACGGTGTCGGCGGAATAGTGGGGACCATTTCGATCGATATCGACGCGCGAAATGCTGAAATGCGGGTTGTCGGCTATCGCGAGCTCCAGCATCGCCAATCGATGCTTGACAGGAAGGCGGATTTCGCCCTTCTTAATTGGGTGGTCTGCGACCGGCACAAAGAGAATGTGGTCCATGTGGAGGCTTTCTCGGCTGTATTCAGCCAGGATCAAATGCCCCATCTGCGGTGGATCAAAACTGCCGCCAAGTATACCAATACGTTGCGCGCTCAATCAGACCACTCCAATTCAAAATCCCCGATGAATACCGTATCGCCCGGGCGAACGCCCGCTTTGGCAAGAGCGTCAACCACACCTAGCGCTTCAAGCGTCTTGTGAAATCGAAGCACGGCCTCGTCATAATCCCAATAAGTCATTGCCGCCGCTCGCTCGATGCCTTCGCCGCTAACATAGTAGACACCGTCTTTGACAACCAAATCAAATGGCAAGCCGTCATCGTCCAGTTCAAATATTGGCGCTTCGTCGATTGCGCTCTCGTCTCGCCGAGGCAATTTGGCTGATTTTTCAAATACACGCTGAATCAAGCGAGTCACGTTTTTCCTGGTCGCAGCCGAGATCGCCAGCGGTTCCGCAATGCCCAGCGCGGCCAGACTCTCATTCAGCAACTCCCAGTATTCGCGCGCCTCGGGCAGATCAATCTTGTTCACGACCACGATCTCCGGCCGCTCCGCCAGCTTGTCGTCAAAGAGCGCGAGCTCGGTTCTGATTTGACTGTAGTCAGCCAGCGGGTCGTCTGCCGAACCGTCCAGGATATGCACGATGATTTTGGTGCGCTGCACATGGCGCAGAAAAGCATGACCCAGCCCGACGCCCAAATGCGCGCCTTCGATCAGACCTGGAATATCGGCGAAGATAAGGTCTTTATTGTCGTAAACGACTGTTCCCAGGTTCGGCTCCAGGGTCGTGAAGGGATAATCAGCGATCTTGGGCTTGGCATTGCTCACCACCGACAGCAAGGTCGATTTGCCTGCATTGGGCATGCCGACCAGGGCGACATCGGCGATTAATTTCAGTTCCAGGGTGATCCAACGTTCACGGCCCGGCTCGCCCTTTTCCGCCATCCGCGGCGCCTGATTGGACGAAGACTTGAAGCGGGAATTGCCGCGACCGCCGCGCCCGCCCGGCGCCACCGTCACTTCATCGTCAGCGCGCGCGATATCGGCAATTAGTCCACCAGTTTCAGCATCCCGCACCACCGTGCCCGGCGGCACGCGAACGATTAGCGTGTCGGCGTCAGCGCCGGTCTTGTTGCTGGAGCCACCTTTGCCGCCGGCTTTGGCTTTGAAGTGAACCTGATTGCGAAAAAAGTAAAGCGTGTTCAGGTTGGCATCCGCCTTGAGCACGACATCGCCGCCACGCCCGCCGTTGCCGCCGGAAGGTCCCCCACGGGCGACATATTTCTCGCGGCGGAAAGCGACAATTCCGTCGCCTCCCTTGCCACTCGCCACAAATATCTTTGCTTCATCAACAAGCATCTTCTGAACACCATCAACATGGCGGGCTTATTTAGACATACAAGAATACCCGAGATTGAATCGGGCGAGTAGTCAAAATGAAAACGGCGATTCCCATACGGACAGCTGCGGACCAGCTATGACAGCGGTTCATCGTCATTTATAATTCTTTATAGTGCGCGCTCTCAACCCAGATACTAATGGCGTGGCGTAATCGCGAGCGGGTTCAGCGGAAGGCAATTGACTTGATCGACAGAATCCAGTGGCAAGGGCACGGCAGCTTTGCCATCCATGGCTCGCCATTCATTCAAATTGCGCCCTGGCGTGTTGTCAAACGCGAATCGCCGCCCGATGCGATATTGATTGGCCACGATCATTATGACCATTGTTCCCCCGCTGATGTGGCAAAAATCCGCGGCGAAGATACGGTGGTAATCGGCAACGAAAGCGTCGCGCGCGTGATTGAAGGCACCACCGTATTGAGAGAGTGGCACAGCTTGCGCGTTGATCGCGCCAGCATAAAAGCAATGCCCGCTTATTCGCCCAACGACCCGCGTCACCCGCCCGAGGCGGGCGGCTTGGGATTCGTGATCTCGCTCGATTATTTTGATATCTACTACGTTGGCGATTCGCAGATCGTGCCGGGCATGGAGCAACTGCGACCGGATATCCTGCTGCTGCCAATTGATGGCTACGGGCGTTTGACGCTTGATGAGGCGCTGCGACTGGTGGAGATTTTGCAGCCGCGATGGGCGATTCCATACAATTGGGGCGGTGCTGGCGAGGAAGCCACTCAACTTGACGCGCAAAGCTTCAAGAGCCGCATCCGCGGTCAATCAGAAGTCCTTTTGTTGCCGGTAACGCAATAGACAGCAGCTGCGACCCATTTTGAAAATCAGGCAGCCGAGTCGATCGCGTCGGATAAACTAATGACGCGACCGTCGCTGGTGTAAATCCGCGGTTTTTCCTCCCCGCGAATGACCAACTTGTTGATGACCACCTTATTGATGTCTTGGCGGCTGGGCACTTCAAACATGACATCAAGCAAGCAGGACTCAATAATGGAGCGCAAGCCGCGCGCGCCGGTATCGCGTTCGATCGCCATTTCGGCTGCCGCTTGCAGCGCATCGGACTCGAAGACCAATTCGACTTCATCTAAAGAAAGCAGATGCTCATACTGTTTCATGAGCGCGTTTTTCGGTTCGACCATGATGCGAACCAGATCTTCAAGCTCAAGCGGCTGCAAAGCCACGATGACAGGCAAGCGCCCAACCATTTCCGGAATCATGCCGTGCTGGATCAAGTCCTCGGGCGAGACTTCGCTCAACAGATGCGTGGCCTCCTGTTCGCTGCTGTCTTGACGGGCGCCAAAGCCAATCTTGCTCTTCATGCCAATGCGGCGTCGGATCACCTCATCAAGCCCGGCAAATGTGCCGCCGACGATGAATAGAATGTTTCTCGTATCAATCTGCAAGAATTCCTGATGAGGATGTTTTCGCCCGCCCTGCGGAGGCACGTTTGACAGCGTGCCTTCGAGGATCTTGAGCAGCGCCTGTTGCACGCCCTCGCCCGAGACATCTCTTGTGATTGATGGATTGGCGTTGGACTTCCGCGAAATCTTGTCGATCTCGTCAATGTAAATGATGCCGCGTTCCGCCCGCGCGATATTGCCATCGGCCGCCTGTATCAAGCGCAGCAGGATATTCTCAACATCTTCGCCCACGTATCCGGCCTCGGTCAACGCAGTCGCATCGGTGATGACAATCGGCACATCCAAAATGCGCGCCAGCGTCTGCGCCAGGAGGGTCTTGCCACAGCCGGTTGGCCCCGCCAGCAAGATGTTGCTCTTATCGAGCTCGACATCCTGTGGTTCATCAGTCGCTTGAATGCGCTTGTAGTGGTTGTATACGGCCACGCTGAGGACGCGCTTGGCTTCGTGCTGGCCGATGACATATTCGTCGAGGCGCTCCGCGATCTGACGCGGTGACAGGGTCAACTCGAATGCGAAGTTGTCATCGGTCTCGAGCTCGTCCGCGTCTTCTTCTTTCAGCAAGTTGTGGCAGAGCTCGACGCAGAAGTTACAGATGTAAATGTGTTCGGGACCGGCAATGAGACGCTCGACCTCATCGTGACTGCGATTGCAGAAGTTGCAGTGGTGCTTGATCGGCGAAAACGTCACCTCAGTCCCCTTCCGCTTCGCGCGCTTCGGAGAGCAGCACGGAATCGATCAGGCCGAAGTCGGTCGCTTCCTGCGCTGTCATATATACGTCGCGGTCGGTAATATTCTCGACTTCCGCTTCAGACTTGCCCGTATGTCTGACAAAGATGTCGATGATGCGTTTCTTCAGGCGCACGATTTCTTCAGCCTGGATGACGATGTCGGAAGCTTGACCTTGCGCGCCACCCAATGGCTGATGCATGTGGATGGTGGCGTTTGGCAAAGCGAGGCGCATGCCCTTTTCGCCGGCGGCAAGCAGGACGGTGCCGAAACTCGCGGTGATGCCGACCGCCACTGTGCTAACTGGCGCTGCGATCTGTTGCATGCAGTCATAAATTGCCAAGCCCGAATACACAATGCCGCCGGGCGAATTGATATACATTTGGACTCTGCGGTCGGGTCCCTCGCGCTCCAGGAACAGCAGCTGCGCTACTATGAGATTCGCGATCTGGTCGTTGATGCCGGAGCCGACGAAGACGATCCGCTCCTTGAGCAGCAATGAGTAGATATCGTAGGCGCGCTCGCCGCGGCTGCCCTGCTCGATCACCATTGGAATGACGTTCTGGAAGGTATTCATGCGCAGTAGGCTACCTTTCGTTGGTTTGAGCGAATTGTAATGTTTGAGTCAAGTACCGCCAGTCTCAGTTTACTCGTGCGCATCCGGCGGCGAAAGCGCGCCCGCTTCTGGCGCGTCCTCTTCGCCCCGAGGCACAGTCGCCTCATCGGCATCGCCACTGGCCGGCTCATCATTGCCGCTGGCAGAATCTTCCTCTCGATAGCGCTGCAGGCGTTCGCGGCGTTCGCGCGCCCGCTCGGTATCGGCGGCCATGCGCGACTGCATGTCGTCAATCAGCGCGCTCGGATCTTCGCCCTTTCCTATCGCGACGAGATGGGCATTCAGATGATTCATGACGAGCTCACTGCGGATGTTGCCGCGCATCTGTGGCGAATCGAAGATCTTCCGAATCTCCGGGCTCGTTCCATAACCGGCGATGACGTTGCTCAGCCGCAACTCAAGCGCTTCGTCGCTCACTTCTATGTCTTGAGCGCGCACGAGCTCACGCAAAGCCAGGTTCTGTCGCAGGCTATGAGCCGCGCTTTCGCGGTATTGCTCGCGCAGATCGTCTCTGGTGCTACTGGTCAAGCGCAGGTATTCGTCCAAATTGAGCCGCTGCTGTTTCAGATTGTCTTCGAATTCCCGCATCATGCCGTCGATTTGCTCGTTCAACATCAGATCCGGATACTCGATTTCAGCGCCTTCCACGATCTTCTCCAGCACCTCGGCACTGTACTGCGACCTGGCGTTTTCCAGCGCCGCTCGCGCCAGATCATCGCGCACCGATTGACGCAAGCCCGCCACGTCCAACTCTTCATCTCCCCGTTCTCGGCTGATCCGTCGAGCGAATTCGTCATCCAATTCCGGGATAGAAATCGCCTCAATATCCTTGATCGTAACGATAAAACTGACACGCCGCCCGATGATCGTTTCTTCGGCGTCGTCATCGGGGATCGTCAATTCAAACTCGACGTCGCTGCCCCGCTCGGCGCCGATCAAATTCCCGACGAATCCGTGTATGAAAGGATCTTCATTGGGATCCAGAATAATCTGTGTATTGTCATCATTGACGAAGGTATCGCCCTTCTTGGGAATGTAGGGCGCCGGCTCCTCTTCGGCGGCTGCGCTCTCATCTGCCTCATCGTTGTCGGCTGTCAGCGCGTCTTCGGCCGGGTCATCAGCCTCGTCAGCGGGCGGATCGCCATCGACGAATTCACTATCCACAGCGATGGTCACTCGGTGTCCTGCTGCCGCCACCTCGATCTCCTCATCTAGCACCTCAATCTGCCCCAGCCGCATCTGCTTTATCGCCGCGTCGATTTCGCTTTCGGTGACTACCGGCTCTTCAAAATCCAGCCGGACAGACAGATAGTCCTTCAAGTCGACTTCAGGTTGCAAGGGAACAGAGAACACAAAGGTTGGCGCCGGGTCCAACTGGAAGTCTTCAAAGGCGCCGGGACCATAGGGCGTCACTTCGGCTTCATCCAGCGCCTGCTTGTAAAGCGCATCACCCAGATCCTCCAGCGCTTCTTCCAGCACGGCGCCTTCACCGACATGCTTCACGACCAATCCGTAAGGCGCTTTACCCTTGCGGAATCCCTTGATGCGGACCTGACGCGAAATCTTTCGAGCGGCTTTCCGCTTGGCATCTTCCAATTGGTTGGACTCGATTTCGATAGTGAACTGGGCTCTATGATTTTCGATACGTTCAGTCTGCAGGTTCAAGAGGCATTCCTTGCTTCTCGCGCGAAAGGCCGACCAAAGGACCGGCGCGCATATGATACATTCAGACAGAAAATGCAAAGGCGCGTGACGCGCCCAAATTGTTAATCCGAGATGAGGAAGGAGGGACTCGAACCCTCACCTCAAAGAGACATGATCCTAAGTCATGCGCGTCTGCCAATTCCGCCACTTCCTCACGGCGACGACCGACGCCGCATTATAGACTCGCGCTGTTTCGGCTACAAGGGGAGAATGCTATTGCAGTTCGACGCCGGAGACATCGGATACATCAATGCCGCTGACTTGGCCCAAGACGCTATTGATTATCAGCTGCGCGAAACGGAAGAGCGCCTGCATCTGCGCGATCCGGTCGAGGTAGAGGCGCGCCAAAATCTGCTGATCAGGCGGGAGATCGGCGATGGCGCTAGATATGCGCTGGCGGTTTTCCTCCATTACCGCGAGCGCGCGCTCCACATCGCGCAATTCGCGCGTGCTGAGGAAATTGGAAAAAATCTGCCAAAAGTCAGTCTCAGCCTGATAATATTTCCGACGTCCGCTGCCGCCGCGCACCCAAACCTGCCTCACCATTCCCATATGCTCAAGCGAGCGCATGTTTGTGCTGACGCTAGCCTTGGATATCCCGAGGCGCCCCATCATGTCGTCAAGAGATAGCGGCTCAGCGCTCAGCAACAGGCAGCCATACAACTGTCCCATGACTTTGTTAAAGCCGAAATAGTCCGCCAATTGTCCCAAACCGTCCAGCATACTGTCATGGACGATCTGCAAGTCATTGGCTAACTGTCGGCTGTTTGCGCTTTTGTCGTCCCTGTTGGCAGTCATAACCGTTTGCCCGGTCTTAGAGCGCCGTCATTGTATCATTGCCGCCCAGCCCTTTCAAGCGAGCGGGAGACTGCGTAGCAGACGGCGAGCCAGCAAGCGCAAGCACCACGCGGCGCGATTATGAAACGCCGCCGCTTCTCTAGCGCGCCAACCGTTGCGGTGGTAAGATGAAATTTGTATAAAGTTTCACAAACGCAATTTGAGGTTGCCAACCGGATGTCAGTCAGGTCGCAGGCGGAAATCCCTGATATCGTAATTGGTCGATTGCCGCTTTATCTGCGCGCCCTGCGACGGTTGCAGCAAGAGGAGAAATCGGTCACATCCTCGCACGAATTGGGCCGGCGGCTTGATATCAGTTCGGCGCAGATTCGAAAAGATCTGTCGCATTTCGGCGGTTTCGGAAAGCAAGGCACCGGCTATCAGATTGAGTTTCTCATTGACAAATTGCAAGACGTATTGCAAGTCAATCAGGAATGGTTGGTTGCGGTCATTGGCGCCGGCAATCTGGGTATCGCCATTTCGCATTATCGCGGATTCCAGGATCGCGGCTTTCGCATCGCCCATCTCTTTGACATCAGTCCGAAAAAGATTGGCCAGCGGATCGGCGAATTTGTTGTCCAGCCAGTCAGCTCAATGCGCGAAATCATTTGTGCGGAAGGCATCAAGATAGCGATGCTGGCCGTGCCAGCTGAAGACGCGCAGACAGTTGCTGATCAATTGATTGAAGCAGGTGTTCGAGCGATTCTGAACTACGCCCCGATCAACATCAACGTGCCGGAAGATGTGCAGATTCAGTATATCGACCCGGTCACGCACCTTCAGCACATGACCTTTTATCTCGATGCGTAACTTTCGCTTGACGCGGAAGTATGATGCCTCTTGCCGTTCAGCTCAAAAGTAATTGGTCTGCGCCAGCCGCCGCATGATGGCAGGATCTTCCAGCGCTTGACCACAGCCCACGACCACGTTGATCAAGGGATTATCGGCTTGGTATACAGGTACGCCGGTCTCGCGCGTTAAATAGCTATCGATACCGCGCAGCAGTGCGCCGCCGCCAGTCAACACAATTCCGCGATCAATGATATCCGATGACAGCTCAGGCGGCGTAGTGGAAAGCACGGCTTTTACAACGCTGGCGATCTGCCCCAAGGGTTCGGCCAAGGCTTCAACCACTTCCCCCGTCGTCACGCGCACGGTTCGCGGCAAACCCGACACGTTGTCGCGACCTTGGATCTCCATCGGCATCTCCTGCGGTTGATCAACTGCAGCGCCAATCTGAATTTTGATCGCCTCGGCGGTGGGCTGGCCCACGGTCAAGTTGTACTTGCGGCGAACATAGCTGATGATGCCGTCATCAAGGCGCAAGCCGCCGATGCGGCCGCTCTCCGCGCGGACGATGTTGTTCATGGTCAGAACGGCCGCCTCGGTGATGCCGCCGCCAATGTTGACGACCATGCCGCCCGCAGGCGTGCTGACCGGCAAACCGGCGCCCAAAGCCGAAGCCAAGGGCTCCCACATCAATTGAACTTCGCGCGCCCCCGCGGCCAGAATCGCCTCGCGCACGGCGCGTTTTTCGACGCTGGTGGCGCCATAGGGCACGGACACCATTACCGACGGGCGAAACAATCGGATGCGACCGGCGATTTTGCCGAAGAAATATTCCAGCATCGCTTCGGTCACTTCGTAATCTGCGATGACCCCGTTCTGCAGCGGACGCATAACCTGGATGTCTTCGTCGTCGACGCGTCCCAGCATCTCACGCGCTGGGTTGCCGAAATCGACAATTCGCTCTTCTTCCGCAAGCAGCGCCACCAGGGACGGCTCTTGCAAGACGATGCGACCGTTGTCGTAGATCAAGACATTTACGGTACCCAGATCGACGCCAAGCCGCTTTCCGAAGCGCGCCATGGGGCCTTTCCTGTCTCCTTTCGGGCGACCCGCTTGCTCGCCCCTACAGATATATCAAAGCGCAATCTCTATTTTACAGCAAAACGAAAAACCCGGACCGCGTACGCGATGCCGGGTGAAGGCTCGATGGACACTTTGGTCTGATGGAAAGCGAGATCAGACCTCGTCGCTGTCTTCGTCAAGTATGCGCAAGCCAGAGCCGCGGCTGCGGATCTTCTGGCTAATGCGAACGGCGAGATTCGCGCGCCGCAGCGCCATCAGCGCTTCGCGGTTTTCAGCTTCGGCCGGCGCCGCTTCCAAAGCCTGGCGGGCATGCTCGCGCGCTTCCTGCGCTCTCTCAAGGTCAAGGGCAAAAGAAGACTCGGCCAAATCCGCCAGTACCACCACCTTATCAGGCCGTACATCCACAACGCCGCAATAAATCGCGAAGCGCTCTTCGGCGGCGCCCTTGCGCACAACCAACTCGCCGTAGGTCAAGGTCGTCAATACCGGCGCGTGATTGGGCAAGACGCCCATTTCGCCTTCGACAGCCGGCACCATTACGATATCGGCTTCCGGTTCGTCGAAGATTCGGTTTTCCTGCGTTACCAACTCAACATGAATCGGCATGGGCGCCTCCTAGGCCGCCTCGCGGCTTTCGAAACGTTCCAGCACATCTTCAATACCGCCACACATGTAGAAGTCTTGCTCGGGAATATGATCGACTTCGCCGTCAAGTATCATGCGGAAGCCGCGGACCGTGTCTTTGATCGGGACGTAGCGACCGGCCTGACCGGTGAATTGCTCGGCCACATACATCGGCTGGCTGAGGAAGTTCTCCATCTTGCGCGCCCGCGCCACCAGTATTTTGTCATCATCGGATAGCTCTTCCACGCCGAGAATGGCGATGATGTCTTGCAAATCCTTGTATCGCTGGAGCACCTGCTGGACTTCACGCGCCGTTCCGTAATGATCCTCGCCGACCACTTCCGGCTGCAAGATGTTGCTGGTGCTGGCAAGCGGATCGACCGCGGGGAACAAACCGCGCGCCGCAATCGAGCGTTCCAGCGCGATGGTGCTGTCCAGATGAGTGAATACAGCGACGGGCGCCGGATCGGAATAGTCATCCGCCGGCACATACACCGCCTGCATTGACGTGATCGAGCCGGATCGCGTCGAGGTGATGCGTTCTTGAAGCATGCCCATCTCTTCGCCGAGGTTGGGCTGATAACCGACCGCCGATGGCATCCGCCCCAGCAGCGCCGATACCTCCGCGCCAGCCAGCGAATAACGGAAGATATTGTCGATGAAGATGAGCACATCGCGACCTTGATCGCGGAAGTATTCGGCCATCGTTAGGCCGGAAAGTCCAACGCGAAGGCGCACGCCGGGCGGCTCGTTCATCTGCCCGAAGACCATCGCCAGCTTGTCAAGCACGTTGGCTTCCTTCATCTCGTGATATAGGTCGGTGCCTTCACGCGTGCGCTCGCCGACGCCCGCGAAGACCGACAAGCCGTCATGCTGCGTGGCGATAGAATTTATCAACTCCTGAATCGTAACCGTCTTGCCGACGCCGGCGCCGCCAAAGATGCCGGTCTTGCCGCCCTTGGTCATTGGCGCGACTAAGTCGATCACTTTCATGCCGGTCTCAAAGACCTCAATCGTCGGCGACTGATCTTCAAATGATGGCGCGTCGGCATGGATGGGGCGGCGTTCGGAGTCATCCGGAACCGCGTCGCCCATATCAATTGGACGGCCCAAAACGTTAAAGATGCGGCCCAAGGTTGGCTCGCCAACGGGCACGGCGATCGGCTGGCCGGTCGCGAATGCCGCCGCGCCACGGGCGAGCCCGTCGGTGGAATCCATCGCCACTGTGCGCACGGCGCTCTCGCCCAGGTGCAATTCCCCTTCGAG
>JAPOWK010000003.1 GCA_026707665.1 Chloroflexota bacterium | reverse complement strand
ACCTCAGCCAGCGTGAGCACAGAACTAAAGGCAAGCAGATCAGTATGGTCGACAATTCTTACGATCTCACGCATCTTGTCCAGATATACGGCGTTTTCTTCCACGTAGTAGATTAGCGGCGCCGAATCAATGTACAACCGTTTTGCATTACTCAGTTCCCTATGAATGAGCTTCAACGCTGCTATTCCTACTTGCCACGCAGTTCGTTAATGTATTCTTGCGCATCCACCCCTTGCCAGATCTCCTTACCCAAGCCTTGTAATTCTGATAAGCTGCGCTTCGGCTTTGGCGGCTGGCTGGCCAAATGGTCAACCAATAACTTAATCAACTCGACCTGCTGCCCATGTTCAAGCGCTTTGGCTTGCTCCAGCAATTCGTATATTGTCATCATGCAGTTCTCCATCAACTCCATCGACTCATTATAACATTTCTGACTGGTGTCATTCCAGCTTGCTCACAGTTGAGGGCATGTCCATATAGTTGATTATGATTTCCAAATTCCCCAAATTCGTTGCATGCGCGAATATACGCTACAATACGCGCCAATTCTTAAACAAGGGGCGCGTAGCGACAGCCCCGCCCAGGAGGGACGATGAGCGATCGACCCACTGTGATTGCGATTTTCGGCGTGACGGGGGACCTCGCCCGCCGCAAGCTGATTCCGTCGCTTTATAGCAATTTCATTAAGGGGCGCACCCCCGAGCGCCTGCGGATCGTTGGCGTAGGCCGGCGCGAATGGACTGACGCCACACTGATAGACCATGCTCATCAGTCGCTGAAGAACTACGCGGCCGCCATCTACGATGAACGCGCCTGGGACCGCTTCCGCCAGATGCTCTCCTACAGCAAGGTGAATCTGCCCCAGCCTGAGACCTACCAGAATCTGAAGGACGATCTCGACGCGCTGGACACTGGCTGCAGCAATCGACTTTTCTATCTCTCCATCGCGCCCGAGTTCTACCAGGATGTTATCTGCAACCTGGGCGCCTTGGGCATGGCGCGTGAGAACGGCGGGGCGGCTGCCCCTTCCTGGCGCCGCATCGTCATCGAAAAGCCATTTGGCTACAACATGGAGACGGCGCAATCGCTCAATCGGGTCGTCCATTCCGTCTTCAACGAATCTCAGGTTTATCGCATTGATCACTACCTGGGCAAGGAGACGGCGCAAAATATCCTTTTCATGCGCTTCGCCAATACGATATTTGAGCCCGTCTGGAACCGCAGCCATATCAGCAACGTGCAGGTGACTGTCGCCGAGACGGTGGATGTCGGCACGCGCGCCGGCTATTACGACAGTTCCGGTGTGATGCGCGATATGGTGCAAAATCACCTGCTGCAGCTGCTCTCGCTAATCGCCATGGAGCCGCCCTCGGCCTTTGACGCCGACGCGCTGCGCAACGAGAAGGTCAAGGTCTTACAAGCGGCGCGCGCGGTCAGATTGGAGGACACGGTGCGCGGGCAATACGATGGCTATCGATGCGCCGACGGCGTCGCGCCCGATTCAATCACCCCGACCTTCTCCGCCCTGAAGCTTTTCATCGATAACTGGCGCTGGAAAGACATCCCCTTCTATCTGCGTTCGGGCAAGGCGATGCGCCAGAAAACCACCCAGGTCAATATCCAGTTCAAGCGGCCGCCGAACAGCATCTTTGAACTGACCGAGACCGGCGATTATTCGCGCAATATGCTGTCGATCTGTATACAACCGGATGAAGGCATACACCTGACAATTGAAGCCAAGATACCGGACCGGCAAATCGCCAAGTCAGTTGATATGGAGCTTCATTACGACAACGCCTTCAAAGCGGAAGATTTGCCCGATGCTTACGAGCGCTTGATCCTGGACGCGATCAATGGCGACGCCGCTCTCTTCATTCGCGGCGACGAGATCGAGAGTGCTTGGAAGATTGTCGATCCCATCATTGAAGGCTGGGCGAACGACCCGTGCGCGCCGGCGATGCAAGGCTACGCCAGGGGCTCATGGGGACCGGCCGCCGCCGATGAACTGCTCGAACGGGAAGAGCATATCTGGCGCCTCAGCTGTTTGCACCAGGGTTAAGCCCACACCAGTAATTGTCCACCAGCGATTTGTAGAGGCGAGCGAAGGTTAGTGTCTACGCTATCCACTGAGTCGCCCGCGCAGTAAAAATCCTTCCTTATTCCACCCAAGGATCCACTGTCACCAGTTGCATAAGGTAGAATTGGGCGCCGGCCGGGTCGGCAACGATTGCCCACCTGGCGCCGTCATTATCGACCTGCCTATCGACTACGATCGCGCCGCCGAGTTCTCGCACGCGGCTTATGGCAGCGTCGACATCGGCGATGTGGAAGTGCGGCAACCAATATGGTTTGACGTCCTCCAGCTCGAGGATTCCGCCGTTGGCGCGTCCTCGATTGCTGATGTGCGTGTAATTCTCCGGGTGATTTTCGTCGTGGTAAAAGTCCCAGCCCAGGAGCGCGGCATAGAAGGCTTTGGCGCTCTTGACGTCGTTGGTAATCAATTCATTCCAACACATCGCGCCGACGGTATTGACGATCTGGGCGCCGATGTCCGTATGGGGCTGCCAAAGGTTGAGCAGTGCGCCGGTCGGATCCTGAAGATGCATCATGCGCCCGGCATCAAAGACATCTTCCGGGCCGAAAATGACTTCGCCGCCGTTCATCGTCACCACATCAGCCAGCGCATCGACGTCATCCACCGTCACAAAATTGTTCCAACGCGACGGGGTCCCCTTTTGCAGTTGATCCGGCATCATGCCGCTCAATGCCGCGCAGTCGAGTCCGTCCAACAGATAAGTAGTATAAGTCATGCCTTCGCCGATGGGAAACTCACTCTTGTCCCAACCGAAGAGCGCCATATAAAAGGCTTTCGCCCTTTCCGGGTCAGACGAGCTGTTATCCGCCCAACTGAATGTTCCGTGGGGATATTTCGTCACTTGGTACATAGCTGGCTCAATTCCAATAGCTTGGCGCAATCGTATCGACAATCGTAGGGGCGACCAACCTGGTCGCCCGCTGTTGTATTCGATTGCAAAGACGGGCGAGCTGATAGCTCGCCCCTACATCGTTCTCAGCCTTTAGGGCGCAGTCTATTCTTCCCAAGGATCGGCTTTGGCGAGCTGCATGATGTAGAAGACGGCGCCGGCTGGATCTTCGATGACGGTGAACCAGCCGGTCTTAGGCGCTTCCATCTTCTGCGTGACCACTCTTCCGCCCAATTCTTCGACTCGCTTCATCGCCGCGTCGATGTCCGCGACGTGAAAATAGACCATCCACATACACGGCAACTCGCCGAAGCTCTCGTCCAATTGCATCATGCCGCCGTTGCTGCGGCCGCGATTGCTGATATGGATGTAATGCTCATCGCCGTAAAATTCCCAGCCCAGCAGCTTGCCGTAGAAGGCTTTCGCACTTTCGGCGTCGCGCGTGAGCAGCTCGTTCCAGCACATGGCGCCGACGGTATTGACGATGCCAGCGCCGATATGCTGCTTGGGCTGCCACAAACCGAGATGCGCTCCCTCCGGATCCTGAATATGCAGCATGCGACCGCTATCGAAGACATCCATCGGTCCCATAATGGTTGCGCCGCCATTTGCCGTGACGACTTCAGCCAGCGAATCGACATCGTCCACCGTCACGTAGTTGAACCAGAACGACGGGACGCCCTCGGGGATCATTCCGCTCAGCGCGGCTGCGTTTTCGCCTTGATGTTGGAACATTGTATAAGTGTGGTTTTCGTCGATGGGGATCTCGTATTTGTCCCAGCCGAACAAATTCAAGTAGAAGGCGATCGCCGCGTCCGGATCAGTCGAGGAGTTATCGGCCCAGGAAAAGGCGCCGTGCGGGTACTTTGTCACGTTGAACATAGAACTTCTCCTGTCCATGCGGGCGACTTACAAAGTCGCCCCTACAAGGCTTGTCCGATACTGCAGAAAGCCTGATTTCCTTACGTTTTACCCCATCCCCGGCCCTTCCCCAGTGAACTAGGGAAGGGTGACTCGACGGCGGAATGGGGATATTCGCGTGCTGTGACAGTCAGAAACCCGTAGATTCGAGCGCACGGCAAGATTGCTCCCCCTTCCTTAGCTTGCTGGGGAAGGGGGTTGGGGGGATGGGGTGTAACCGGCGAGAAAGCATGGCCCAGTATCGGACAAGCCTTACAAAGTTCATCTTGAGCGCCTTCGCATGTCGCCCCTACGGTCGCGTAGATGGAGCGTCTATTCTTCCCAGGGCTCGGCATTGAGAAGCTGCATGATATAGAAGTGCGCGCCGGCAGGATCTGTCGCCAGCGCCCAATAGCCGGTATCGGGCGCCTCGTTCGGCCCCATGTGCACCTGCCCGCCCAGCTCGTTGACTCGCGCGACGCCGGCCTTGATCTCGCCTATGTTGAAATAGGGCATCCAGCAGGGCGGCGTATCGCCGAAGCTCTCGTCCATTTCGATCATGCCACCGTTGTTGCGGCCTCGATTGCTGATGTGAATGTAATGCTCATCGCCGTAAAACTCCCAGCCCAGCAACTCGCTGTAGAAGGCTTTCGCCGTCGCCGCGTCGCGCGTGAGCAGTTCATTCCAGCACATGGCGCCTTCCGTATTGACGATGCCCGCGCCGATGTGGTTCCGCGCCTGCCACAAGCCCAGAGCCGCGCCAGTCGGATCCAGCAGAAACGCCATGCGTCCGCTGTCGAAGACATCCATCGGGCCAAAGATGATCTGGCCGCCATTCGCCGTGACGACTGGCAACAGCGCGTCGACATCATCAACGGACACATAGCAGGACCAGTGCGATGGGATATTCTGTTCAAGCGCCTCGGGCGTCGCCTCGCTGAGCGCGGCCACATTCTGTCCTTGGTGCTGGAACATGGTGTAGGTCATGCCTTCGCCGATGGGGATGTCGAATTTGCCCCAGCCAAAGAGTTCCATATAGAACTGCTTGGCGGCGGCCGAATTGGTCGAGCTAGTATCCGCCCAGTTGAAGGTGCCGTGTGGGTACTTTGTGACTGTATACATGAAGCTTCTCCTTTCAGTGCGGGCGACTCACAGAGTCGCCCCTACAAGGTTTTAGCTTTACGGAGATCCTGCCTATTCTTCCCAGGGCTCGGGGTCTTGGAGAATTTGAATGATGTAGAAATGGGCGCCGGCCGGGTCGGACATGTAGGCGAAATATCCGACGCCAGGCGCTTCGGTGTTGGGGATGATAATCGTAGCGCCCAATTCTCCAGCTTTCGCGATCGACGAGTCGATGTCGGCGACGGTGAAGTAAGGCTGCCACATCGATGGCATTTCGCCAAAGCTCTCATCCATCTGCATCATGGCGCCGTTGTTGCGACCACGATTCTGGATCATGATGTAGCCGTTCTCATCCGTGTGGTATTCCCAGCCAAACAGCGCGCTATAGAAGGCTTTCGCCGCCTCGGCGTCTTTGGTGAGCAATTCATTCCAGCACATGGCGCCGACCGTGTTGACGATGCCGGCGCCGATGTGCTTCTTCGCTTGCCACAAGCCCAGTTGCGCGCCGGTCGGGTCCATGATATGCAGCATGCGCCCGCTGTCGAATACATCCATGGGGCCAAAGAGTATCGTCCCGCCATTTGCGGTAACGACATCGGCCATCGCGTCAACATCATCGACGGTAACATAGTTCGTCCAATGCGACGGGATGCCTTGCGCCTGCATATCCGGCATCATCGCGGCGAAGCCGGCCGCATGCTCGCCCTGATTCTGGAACATCGTGTAGAACATATCTCCGCCAATCGGCTCGTCCTGCGCGCCCCAGCCGAAGAGCTCCATGTAAAAGGCTTTAGCCTTCCCTGGATCGGTCGAGGTGTTGTCCGCCCACGAGAATGTGCCCTGCGGGTATTTGGTGACTTTATACATGGGAAATCTCCATAGAATGTTTGTTCAAGGTTACCCATCCTACTGCAATGTAGCGCAACAGTCAATGCGTCAACTTGGCATTACTCGATAACGAGGAGCTGCTGGAGTTCCAGCGCATCCGCGGCGTCCAGGCTGATCCGTTCTCCGGACGCCGGTCGGTACCAGCCGACCGCCAGACGATATTCGCCCGCCGGCAGCGCGAGGGCGTGAGACGTCCTAATGAATTCGCCTTCGACCCAGCCGGTCGTGGGCCGCGTCCAATCGACCGGCACGCCGTCCCATTGCGCCGCGATGAGCGCGTCCGCGTCCAAGGCGTGCACAAATAGTCGGAGACTCTCGCTGAGCGTTCGATCAGTGCCCCAAATTAGTTCGACCTGGCCGTGGGCGCCTAGGCTGAATCCATGAAGCACGATGCCGTTCGCCCATTCTCTGCCCGACGGGAAGTCGAAGCGTGGCGCCTCATATTCTCGCTGCGGCGCCCTTACGGTCATGGTCCGTTCGAGCATGTAGTGGTCTCCCAGGGGCTGGCTGGATGGGTCAAGCGGGCGTATGGCCAAGTCGTAGCGC
The DNA here is from genome assembly GCA_026707665.1 of Chloroflexota bacterium. Classification (GTDB taxonomy): domain Bacteria; phylum Chloroflexota; class Anaerolineae; order Aggregatilineales; family Phototrophicaceae; genus UBA6055. The sequence goes on along the minus strand of JAPOWK010000003.1, from coordinate 10,587 downwards.
CCGGCAGGCAGCTTCGCAGGCACGACTGCTTGGTGATGTCCACGGTTGGCTTCGCCGACGCTCCAATCGGCAAAGTCATAGCCATAAACCAGCGGCAGCGCGGCGCTTGCAGCGGCGACAGCACCACCCTCATTCAACCAAAGCAGTTGCGCCGTCGCTTCCTCCCGGCTCCCCCTCAGTTTTTGCCAGACCCAACTGAATTGTAGAGTGTCGCCGGCGGTCGCCGAGTCAGGCAAAACGGGCGCAGCGACGAGCAATGCAGACTCTTTGCGAATGTCCGCCGGTAGCGGCAAGACATTCCGCGCTTCAAAGTCCGCTTCACTGGGCCGGAAGCGCAGCGCGCCAATCAAGAACTTTACGTCTTGCGGATCGCCAGTTTCATTGATCAGGCTCAAAGCCTTCAGCGAATCGTTGTCGAACAGGCTCAGGTCGAACGAATAGGGTTCGGGCAAGGCCGGCGTGAAGGGCGGCGCCTCGAGCTCGATCACGTCTTCAATATAGGCGCCAGCCAGCCAGTTGCTCGTGGCTAATCCGCCGGGGGTGAAGGCGCTCGCTTCAGCAACGACCAAGCCCTGCGGATCACGCATGCGAATGATGCTGGAATAATCGCGCTCCAATGGCGCGCCATGCAGGCGCCAGTAGAGCTTGAATGTCACGGTCGGACCAGCGAATTCTTCGGCAGGCGCTTCAACAGCGATCAAATCAATGCGGTTGCCGAAGTTGGCCAGGGCAGGCACATCGCGCAGATAGCCAAACTTACTGCGCTTTATCGGCGTATCCGCCGTGTCCAGCGCCAGCGCTTTTAACAGAAAGAGCGCGATGCCAATCGCCGCGACGATCAGCAGCCATCGTCCCTGGCCTGCCGAGCTCGAGCGCCTTTGCGACCTTTCCGTGGTTAGACGGGACCAGAGTAGCAACGCGAGCACGGCCGCCGCCAAGCCGATTCCACTGAGCGCGTTCGCCAGCGATTGCGTCATCGTCGGCGCCAGCGACAGCTGCAAGTCGAACTCGCCGGCGGGCGCCTCCAGCGCGAGCAAGCCAGCCGGGGTCGACGGGAATACGGCGACCGGTTCTCCGTCGATGACAGCAGTCCAGCCCGGCACATATAGCCAGTCGAATACCAGCGTTTGCGCTTCCGCCGACTGCAGCCGCAGCGTTGCCGACCTGCCGCGCCATTCTTGCGCGAGGATGTCCAATGTCGCCGAAGGTAGCAGGCGCGGGATAACATCGCTAGCCTCAAAGCGCTCGATCAAGCGATTGGCGTCAAGTTGCCCCATGTCGGCGCTGACCGGCAGATACTCGGCGTAGGACGACAAAGCCAATTGCCCGCTCTGCCTCTCAAAACGTTGCACATCGCCGATATCGCCCGCCTCAAAATCACCTCGGTACAAGGTATAGGTCCAAGGCAAGGCGTAAAGCATGACCGTCGCCAAGACGGCAGAGACGGTCACAAGCCGAACCCGCCGGCGGCCCAGGCTTAGCGAAAGCAAGCGCGCGCCTACGCCGCACATCAGCGCGAGCAGCAGACTGGCCAGCCCCAGCAAGCGCCAGGGAAATTGGGTGAATCCGATTAGAGGGATATTTCGCCAGAACCAGGCGGAGGGCGAGGTATTGAGGAACAACAGGATCCCGATGACCAGCCACAGTGCCATCATTAGCGAGCGGTAGCGCCGATGTGGCGCGCGCCAGCTGAGCAGCGCCCCAAGTGCCGCCAGGATCAATTGCGGCCAGCCGAGGGCGATGGGCAGCGCCTGATTCTGCTGCGTTGGATCGGCGGTTTGTGGCAAGGCGAGCATTTCGGAGAGCGAGCGCAAATGACGCGTTACGTCGATATGTCCCAACTGCTCGGCGATGAGCGGCAGCTTGATCGTGTCTCTTTCGGCAAGCGCAGGCAGCCAATAGAAAGCCGTCAGCAGCAACGCCAGAACGCCCCCTAGCGCCAGACGCAGCAGAACCGAGCGGCTCTCTTCAGCGCGCCAGACCAAGAAGACACCATAGAGCGCCAACAGAGCCGCGCCATGCAGGGTGACAATCGTATGCAGCGGAATGAAAATCGAAACGGCGGCCAGCGCTAGCAGGAAGTCGCTCCGTCCCCCGCCAAAGGCGAGGCGCGTTATGCCATAGAAGGCGAAGGGAAGCGCCGCCAGCGCCGCCAGCTCCGCCGTGGCCCCTCTCGCCACACTGTCGAATAGCAAATAGGGGGAATAGACATAAGCGGCCGCGGCGACCCAACCGCCAAGCGCCGATTTCGTCCAGAGCCGCCCCAGCAGAAACATGCCCGTTCCCGCCAGCACGGTGAATGCGGACATGGACAGCAGCCAAGCGCCCAAGAAACTCATTCCGGTCTGATGCGCCAGGCTGGCCGGATAGTATGCCAGCGGCGGGAAAAAATTGAACAGGGGCGCGCCATACCCATAGACGAGCCCGGAAGAGAAGCGGGGCCAAAGCGGGTGATCGACGCGCAGCGAATGCTCCAGCGCCAGGGTGCGATGCAATTGCAGCAGCCCATCGGCTGAATGCGGCATCTGATTCAAGGTAAATGGCTGAAGCGCGACTAGGCAAAGGCAGGTCATGCCCGCCAGGAATAGGCCTGCGCGCCAAGCGCTTCTCAGCATGCTATGGCGGAACGGCGATAACGAGACAGACTCAGTTGACATGCGCCGCCGGCATTTGCGCGCGGCCCGGCGGGACTATTGCCTCGCCATTTCCCGGTTGCGCAAGGATTCTTGTATCTCAAAAATCGAGCCGGCATTATCGGGCTTGGGCAAGGGGATGCTCACCGGAACCGCCTCCTGCCGCGGGCTGACACTTGGCTGGCCGCGGACTACTGAAGCGCAGTAATCTTCGTAGGTGGCGCCCAGCAGGGGCCAGGAATCGAGCGAGCAGTATTCAAAGAGCAGCAGCCGGCGTGGATTTGCTGAATGATTCGGCGTGGAGGCGTGCAAGGTGCGGGCGTGATGCACGGTGATGCCGCCCGCCTTGACCAGACATTTGGCGGTTTCTCCCGCGTGAAATTCCGGGTCGCTCACCGCGCCGACGAAGACGCCGTTTTCGTGATGACTGTAGAGCGCGCCTTTATGCGAGCCGGGCACCATCAACATGCAGCCGTTTTCTTCGGTCATATCGTCCATGCAGACACCGACCGCAAGTACATCGTCATTGGTATGCGGATAAAAGGCCCAGTCTTGATGCCATTCCACCGCGCTGCCGTGGTCCGGCTCTTTCATATTCAGCTTGGTATTTTGCCGTCTGACGCCGGGACCGACCAGTTGCTCGACGATATCCAGAATGCCTTGATGACGCATCGTCCGATCGTAGACTTCATGTTGAGCGATGGGATTCTTGATGCGCCGCAGCCGCGGACGTTCAGCGCTGTGATTCGGCTCCAGATCAAAGATCTCGTCGCTCTCACCGACGCCGCGCGAGCGCTCGACAAAGTCGTCCGTCACCCGCCGCAAGTCCGCCACTTCGTCATTGCTGAGCACATCTTCCACGACGATGTAGCCGTTCTCATGATAGAAGGCGATCTGTTCCGCTGTGAGCATGGTCCGCTATCCCTCAAGTGAATTTGAAAGAGAGTTTGACAGATACACTATGCCTTGTCAACAGCAAGCGCACAGCCGGCTTTTGCCTCACAATCGTCTTGAAGCATTCTGTTAGGCGACCTGTTTTGAGAGCGCCTCGGCGGCCGACCTGCTCAGTCCACGCCCATTTCTAAAACGTGATTGAGAAAAGCGAAGATATCGACTTGTTCTTCAATCAATTTGTAGGTTGCTTTACCCAGGGCATGCCCGGCTCTGGTCGTGACGCGCAAGAGAATGACGTTGTCAGTTTCATTCGCCTGCTGCAGGGCGGCGGCGAGCTTCTTGGAGTGCATCGGCACGACGCGATCGTCATGATCGGCGGTGAGAATCAGGATGGGCGGATAGGCTTGCCCGGTCTTGATGTTGTGCAGGGGACCGTAAGCCGTCAGAAACTCGAATTCTTCCTGGCTGGCTTCGGCGTCGCCATATTCGGTGGTCCAATAGCGCCCCGAGGTGAAGTATTTGAAACGGAGCATGTCGATGGTCGGCACATGACAGAGAATCGCGCCGTATAAATCGGGGCGCTGCAGCATGCAGACGGCTACCAGCAATCCGCCATTGCTCCTGCCTTCAATCGCCAGCTTGCGGTTCGAAGTATATTTGTTGTCAATCAGCCATTCGGCCGCGGCGTGAATGTCGTCATAGGTCTTCTGTCGGCCGGCAAACATGCCAGCGCGATGCCAGGCTTCGCCGTATTCGCCCCCGCCGCGGATATTGGCGACGACGAAGATCCCTCCGTTTTCCAACCAGACCGGCAGCCATTCGCGGTAGCTTGGCGTTTGACAGAAGCTGTAACCGCCGTAGGCGTACATGATGGCTGGATTGTCGCCGTTCAGGTCCAATCCCTTTTTGCAGGTGATGAAGATGGGAACCTTCACACCGTCTGTTGAGGGGCAAAATGCCTGTCTCGTTTCGTATCGGTCGGGATCAAACGTTGGCGCGGTCGCGGCGAAAAACGGTTCCAGGTCGCCCGATGCAAAGTCATATTTGAGTATTTGCGTCGGCTGCAAGAACGAAGTCCAGGCGATGAACATGCCATCGTCTTTGGCGCCACCGTAAGCGCCGGCGCACTCGCGCAGCGCCACCGCGCCCAGGCCGGGCGGCAACAGCTCGCGCCCGAGTGAGCCGTCTTTGTTGTAGATCTTGATGATATGCCGGGAAAGGCGCATCGCGGTCACCACAAATTGCTGATTGACGATGGCAACGCCGTCAATGGCTTCTTCACTTTCCGGCACCACATCCACCCAGTTCTCACGCGCCGGATTACTGATATCCACCGCGACCACGCGCCAATTCAAAGCGCCGTTGGTTGTCAGGATGTAAAAGATATCGCCATCGTTACCGATAAAGCGGTATTCGTCATCCAATTTGTCGAAGAGTCGTACGAAGTCGCCCTCATCGTCAATCGGTCGGTAATAGAGTCGATTGGCTATCCGCGACTCCCAGGTGATATCGAGAATGAGAAAACGATCATCGGAGCTGACCGAAGCCGATAACTGAATGCCTTTGCTCGCGGGATCATCATAGATCAGCTTGTCATGCGTCTGCTGAGTCCCGAGTTTGTGGTAGTAGACCTGGTAAGACACCGTTGGATTGTCAGGACCTTCGTCGGGCGCGCCATCGGTGTATCGGCTGTAATAGAAGCCGGAGCCATCCTTGCGCCAAGCCACGGAGGAGAATTTGAGCTTCTCCAGCCGGTCGTCGAGATCATTGCCGCTTTCCACATCTCGAAAGCGAAAGCGGACCCAATCCAACCCGGCATCCGACAGAGCGTACATCACCAGCCGTCCGTCTGATGTCGGCTGCCAATCAAAGATGGCCACTGTACCGTCATCGCTGAATTCGTTTGGATCTATCAGCACGCGTTCGGGCTCGTCTCCCTCTTTCAGATAGAGGATGGGCTGAGCCTGCAAGCCATCATTGCGCATGTAAAACAGCTTGTCGCCGCGTTTGCGCGGAATCTCGTATTTCGGGAAATCCCATACTTCGCGCAGACGCCGCTCGAAGGTATCGCGCCCGGCCAAGCTGTTCAGAGAATCCATCGCCATTTCATGCTGCGCCCGCGTCCATGCCCGCACTTCGGGATCGTCGGCGTCTTCCAGCCAGCGGTAGGGGTCGGCCACCGGCGTACCAAAGAAATCATCAACAATATTGCCGCGGCGCGTTTCCGGATAGCTCAGATTTCCAAACATCATGTGATTCCTTCTCCGATAAACATTTCAATATCTGCAACCAAAGGCATGAGCGGCGCATCACCCGCTCATTCGCTGATCTGGAAGCCCGCCGGCGGATCGACGCCGAGCAGATGCTGGACGAAGTAATCCCAGCGGCGGCGGACGAAATAGGGATGCGCGGTGCAAGAATGGGGCTGATTGGGCATGATGAGCAGGTCAAAATCCTTATTCGCTTTGATGAGTTCGTCCACCACAACCATCGTCGACGCGACATGCACATTCTCGTCCATGTCGCCATGGATGAGCAGCAGCTTGCCTTTCAGGTTTTCCGCATGGTTTTGATTGGCGGAAAAGACATAGTGTTCGCCGACCGGCAGCCCCATATAGCGCTCGACCCAGGTGGCTTTATCGAGCCGATGATCGTGATTGCCCGCCGATGACACCGCGACCTTAAAGAAATCGGGATAGGCGAACATCGCCCGGCAGGAGGCGTATCCGCCGGCCGAATGCCCGAAGATGCCCACACGCGAAGCATCAAGGTAATTGTACTGGTCGGCAAGCTGCCGTATTGCCAGGATATGATCGGGCAAGCCGTTGTCTGGCAGGTTACGATAGCTGTGGTCGTGCTGCGCTTTGGAGCGACCCGGCATGCCCAAGCCATCGATCATCACCACCAGGAAGCCCAGCTCCGCCAGCGATTGCGCCTCCCAGAAATTCTTGTCGCGTTCGCGCGCGGCGTCGGCGAAGGCGGCCGGCGCCTGTATCGCCTGGGGACCGCCGTAGATGTAGTCGATCACTGGGTACTGCGCTTCGGGATCCAAATCCGACGGGCGGAAGAGGACGCCGTAGACATCGGTGCTGCCATCACGCGCTTGTGCTTTGAAGCGTTCTGGCTTGCGCCAGCCCGTCGCTTCCAAGGCGCTGATATCGGCGCGCTCCAGTTCACAGATCGTCGACCCGTCGGCCGCGCGCAGCACGATTTTCGGCGCCTGATCGACCCTCGAATAATTGTCGATAAAGCAGCCGCCAGCGGGCGCAAAGGAGATTGCATGATCGGCATCTTCCGGGGTCAGCAGTTCCGGCTCGCCGCCATCAAGGCTGACACGATAGAGATTTCCGTAGTAGGGATCGCGATTCGCTTCGCGGCCCATCGCTGTGAAGTAGACCAATCGGGCAGCTTCGTCGATGTGCTCAACATTGCTCACCTCGTAGTCGCCCGCGGTCAGTTGTCGGATCAGAGAACCTTCTTCGGCATCGTACAGATACAGGTGCCCCCAGCCGTCACGCTGCGAATACCAGATGACGCGCGCTCCAGAGGCGAAAACGCGAACATTGGACGTGCCGCGCCAGACCGACGGATCAATGCCGGTGCTGCTTTCTTCCGATATCGCATTTCGGGAAGCGCCCGTCGCCGCGTCAATGATGGATAAGTCAATGCGAAAATAGCCCCGCCCTTGCCGTACAAAATAGATCGTCTGCGAATCATCGGACCACCAGAGACCATTGCCATAAACGGGCGGACCGTGATACTGAACCTCGATGGGGTCGATATCAACGGCGGTGACAGCGCCCGTATTCAGATCGGCGCAGTACAAGTAGGCCAGCGGAAGTACATCATCGCCGGGCAGAGGATAGGCGAATGAATGCAAATGAGGACGAAGGCTTCCGTCTTTGGGCACGGACTGCACCAGGTGAAACTGCGGCGCGTCACGTTGATCAATGCGGCAGAATAGCAGCTTGCCGCCATCGGGCGACCACTTGATGAAGGGCGGCGGCGGATCGTCAATGCCCCCGCTGGCTAATGGCGAGGGCAGATTCTCGCCGTAGTCATTCTTCTCGGCGCCATCCGTCGTGATGGCGCGCTCTTCGCCCGACGAAAGGGAACGAATCCAAACATTGTAGTCGCGCGTGAAGGCCTCCCACAGTCCGTCGGGGGAGCGAGTGACATCGCCCGCTGTCGTTGGCGGATCGCCCACGCGCGTACATTCATAGGTCTCCAGATCGCAGGACCAGCGCTCGCGTTTGCCATCCACTTCAAGATCGAAGACGATGCCGCCGCCGTCATCAACAAACTCCATTTCGCTGAAGGGAAGCTGCGCCGCGTTGCAAGGCGATCCGGTCGCTTGGCTGAGCGCGGCCGCCAGCCGGCTGTGATCGAAGGCGGGCTTTCTTTCGCCCGTCGCCGGGTCGACCAATACAAACTCGACGCCCGCGAGTGACTTCCAGCGATACCAGAAGCGCGAGGAACCGCCGATCCACCGAGGATGGATCAAGAGATCAGAGGTCAGTCTTTCCGCGTTGGCCGCCAGCAGACGTTCCGCGCGAACGTAGCGCTGCCACATGTCGGGCTCGGCTGAGGGCTCGTGCCCGCGCGCCAGCTTCATCTGAATTTCCATTTTTCCTCACAATAATGAACTATTTCAGACGGTGAATCCCAGAGCCGACCGCGCCGATTGCATTGCGCTGCCGGTCAGTCAGCAGGTTTCGGTTTTCGTTCGCGCCAATTCAACTTTGGATGTACGGATCCAAGGCGTCGCGCAGGGCATCGCCGATCAGATTGATCGAGATCACGGTCATGGAGATCAGGGCGCCGGGGAAGATCATCAGCAACGGCGCCTTGCGCAGATATTGCCGCCCGTTGCTGAGCATATTGCCCCATTCGGCTTGCGGCGGCTGCACGCCCAAGCCGAGAAAACCCAGTGCCGCCGTCGTCAAGATGGCGAAGGCGACGCCGAGGGTGGCGTAGACGATGATCGGCGCCATCGTATTCGGCAGCAGATGCAAGTACATGATGCGCAAGCGGCCCGCCCCGAGAGCCTGCGCCGCTTGCACATAATCTTGCTCCTTCAGCGAGAGCACGTTGCCGCGCACAATGCGCGACAGGGTTGGTATCGCATAGATCGCCAGCACAATGATCAAATTGATCAAACTCGGGCCCAGCACCGAAATTATCAGGATCGCCAACACGATGCCCGGGAAGGCGTACATGATGTCAATCACGCGCATTACTAGGGTGTCGACCCAGCCGCCAAAGAAGCCGGAAATCAAGCCAACGATCGTACCGCATATGACGCCGACTGTTGTGCCAACGATGCCAACAAATAGCGAGATGCGCGCGCCATAAACCAGACGCGAATAAACGTCCCGTCCCAGCTCATCGGTGCCCATCCAATGTTCCGTCGTTGGCGGCTTCATGCGCTTGCGCAGCGATTGCTTATAGGGATCATGCGTCGAGACAATCGGCGCAAAAGCACCCATGAATGCGATGAAAATGATGAAAGCTGTGCCAACAAGGGCGAAGCGGTTGCGGCGGAATTCCAGCCAGGCTCGCTTCGTGCCAGAAATGCGCAGCAACTCATCAGCTTCCAGTTGCGCTATTTTTTGTTTATAGCTATCTTCCGGCGCTACGTAAGCCACAAGGCAACTCCTGAACAGTCGTGTCCATTCGCCACGACATCGCCGATGCCCAACCTAATCATTCGAAGCGAATGCGCGGATCCACGAGTACCAGCATCACATCGGTGAGCAGATTGACCAATACGACGGATGCGGCAATCAGCAAACACGCTCCCTGTACAACTGGAAAATCGCGCCCTTGGACGCCATCAAACAAATACAAGCCAACGCCGGGCCAGGCGAACACAGATTCTACGATGATCGAACCAGCCAAAATGAAAGCCAGGTTAATGCCCAGCACGTTCACGACCGGCAACAGCCCGTTGCGCAAGGCGTGTTTGATTAGCACATTGCGCTCGGAAACGCCCTTGGAGCGCGCCGTACGCACAAAATCTTGGTTGATCACCTCAAGCATGCTCGAGCGCACATAGCGGGTAAGGGAGCCCGCGCTGCCATAGCCCAGCACGATAGTGGGCAAGATCATGTGCTTAACGCCGCCCAGCCCCGATGGCGGCAATATAGGTATATATAAGCCGAATAACAGAATCAGCACATACGCAAACCAAAAGCTGGGCATGGAAACGCCCACCAACGCGAAGACCATCAAGGCGCTGTCGACCCAGGTACCGCGCTTGATCGCCGCGAGCACGCCTAAGGAGATGCCCATAGCCGCCGCCAGCAGGAAGGCCGCCACGCCTAAGCGCACGGAATTGGGTACGCGGCGCACAAGATCCTCCGACACCGGGCGCATCGTGCGCAAGGATGTGCCAAAATCAAACCCCAGCGTATTGCGCATGTAACGCGCATACTGCAGCGGCAGCGGATCGTTGAAGCCGTATTTCTCGTTGATTTTCTCCAGATAGGCGGCCGCGTCTTCGCCCTGGTAATCCGGCGGCACAAACATCAGAGCCGGATCGCCCGGCGCCAACTGCATGGCGAACCAAACCAGCGTAATCGCGCCAACAATTGTTGGAATCGCCAGCAGCAGGCGTCTGATGATGTATTTCTGCATGAAAGCAAGCCCATCCTATAGCCCCTTCCCGCAGGTCAGTGTCGGCGGTCAGTGTCGGCGGTCAGTGTCTACGCGACCTACGCGACCTACGCGACCCCAAAAATGAGGGAAGGGGTGAATGGTCCCTCCCGCCTTAAGAGAGAGGGAAATAGAGTTGAGTCAACACGCTACTCGTTGAGCCAGGCCTTGTGGAAGAGCGGAATACGACCGCCAAGCTCCCATACGATGCCCTCAACCGCCGGGTTGATGACGTTGATCCAAGGCGAGTGCCAGCCCCAAATCGTCAACTGCTGCTCCAGGAAGATTGTCTGCGCCCTATGTGAAAGCCGCTTGCGCTCTTCCAGATCGGTCGTTGCCGAGAAGGCATCGAATGTCTCTTGCAGCTCCGCCGCCACCTCGACCAGATAGGGATCGGTCGCGT
>JAPOWK010000024.1 GCA_026707665.1 Chloroflexota bacterium | reverse complement strand
TAAGCCCGCGAGCGCAGATGGTACTGCATTGGAGACGATGTGGGAGAGTATGCCGCCGCCAACACTTCACTCCCCTGCTGCCGCCCTTTTTTGATCGGTCATACCGCAGGCTAGTGTGCAGAATCCTGACATCTCAGACGACAATTGGGATGTTCAATCGGCGACGGCTCAGCCCGGGCAGCTGGCGCGCAGATCGCTCAGCCGATATATGGAGACAAATTCGTCGCGATACACAGGTTGCATGTAAAAGAAGCTGGCTTCTATCTCGGACGCCTTGTAACGCGTACGATGATAAATGACATGGCTAAACCCATCGTCCAACAGCGCGTCCACGGCTTCTACATAGTCATCGATAGTCGCCTCAATGCAAGCAAAGGGACGATTCCGGCGCCAGCGGTTGAGAATGTGATTGCTCTTGATGTAGTCGTAAGCGCTTGACGGCGTACGAGAGGCAAGGCCTTCCACCTGCGGAAATCCGTGAAGGGTCTGGTGGTAGAGGTAGGATTTTGAATTATAACGACCCATTGGCACATTTATCAGTCGCGTTTCACCTGGCTCGTCCAGCAGCCAATCGACGAAAGCAATCTGTTCATCGGGCCTGATGAAGGGTTCAGTTGGTTGATAATACTCGAATGATAACAGGGCAATACAGGCAAGGATGATTGTCTTCTGTCGGCGCGCCGAAACTGCATGGATGAACGTCATGGCGCCATAGCAAGCAAGCACGGCAAGCGGCAGGAGCGCGCCGATTTGGAAATGATCGGGCGCGTGAAAGGCGGAGAATACGCCGGGGACAAGATCGTTGAGAAAGTACTTTGGTAGCAGAACATTTTCGTACCGTACGCCATTGACCGTGAGTACTGAACCGAGACGCAGTATCAGGAAGGTACCGAATAGAAGCAACCAGGGGATCATCTGGCGTCGATAACGCCTGCGCGCCAAACCAATACCGATAAGAACAAGCGCTGTGTAACCGAGATAAGACGAACCCTTAAGGTGGCGCAAATCTGTCTGAAAGACTCTGTCAAAGATTGGCCCAAGTGTCGGGTGTTTGAGGTTGAGCAGGCTCTCAAAAACATCTGTGCCTCGCTCGCCGCCGAAATTCTTGCTCATCGCTTCGTCAAAGCCCTGCTTGTCTTCCAACATGGGGAGAATGCGCGGCGCGCTGATGGCGCCCGCTATAGACGCGAACACAATCAGGACCATCCAATACGAAGGGCTGCGCCATCTTGCGATCGCGAAACAGACGAAGTACGCGCCGACGGAAATGCCCAGACATACGGCGATGTACATGCCAATGTAACTCGTGAAACCGGTAAGAATAGCCGCGGACACACTCAGCCTGTGCCGCGTTTCCGCGATGCCCCTGTGTAGCAAGTACAGCGTTATGGGAATGCCGGCTATGCTGGCTATGTCCGGGTGATAAGAACGTCCGACAACTAATGGACAAAGGCCGACGATAACCGCGCCAAGCAGGGATAGCCACTTGTCTTGGAAAAGGTAGAGAAGATAAATATACGAAGCCGCCGCTACCGACGCCACGATAAGCAGATAGATGAAGTTAAAGGCATTTGATGTCGGCATGAACGACTGCAAGCCGCCGAATAGCAGCACATGGGGGATACTGAAGTTGTGATAAACCAGTGATAATCCCTGCGGATAGAACAGCTTATCGGTGAAGTAAAAGTCGGCTAGCCCAGAGAATATCAGTTTCGCGTACCAGGCATCCCAGAACTTCATCCAGGCGTCGCTGACGCCGCCAGTCGGCAACCAAAAGGCATCCGTGCGAAACACGTGCAGGAACGTCGGGAATGTCATCGCCAGCGTCAGCAGGGCGACCATGACCATGAATGGGAAATGTTCGCTAAGTGCGCTCCGCGCTTTTTGCACTATCCGCTCCCTTCGCTAAGACAGCGCTCTCTTCGCGCTGCCGCGAACAGACGCGCCTCGCGGCTTGTCCGCAACCCCATCCTACTATATCCTGAACCTGCAATATTACAGTTGGACGAACCCGCCGTTTCCCCGGCCTTCAGCCTTAGGAGGTTCTCCCTATGCCTCGTCAAACGCTAGCGCGCGCCTGCTTGCTTTGCCTGCTTCCGCTGCTATTCAATTTGCCTGCGCTCGGCATTGGCGAGAAGGACGAAGACGACGCGCCAGCCGCTAGCGCGATTCACCTCGGCGCCGCTCGCGTCATCAACGACGAAGGCGGACCGGTCATCATCACCGGCGAACTTCACTACACCAACGCCTTCTTCACCAGCGGCGTCGATGATCCCTTGATTATCCTCGAAGATCAGGCCGGCTTCATTGATCGCAATGAATATTTCGTCATCCCGCTGGAATCGCAAGTGCCGGGCCAGATCACTTCCGATTACTTCACATCGCCCTTTTCCTACAGCCTTTCGCTTCCCCAAGCACCGAATGGCAGCCTGCGCGATGTAGATAACGACGGCGAAGACGACCGCGGCGTCATGGTGTTTTCTATCGCGCATTGGACCAACATCTTCGGCGGTCCGCTGCTGGACAAGTGCGATCAGCGCGGCGGCGGCTGGTCGACTGCATACGCGTCCACACGCGGAAGCGACGACCCGGAGACGCGCCTGGAAATCATCGGCGGCAAGTTCATTATCTACGCGCCGGAAGCGGGGCAGGGCTTCCCCGCCGGCTTCGGCGACGATGGCATGCTCTTCACCGAAGACGATCCCATCGTGTCCGTGCCGCCGGGTTACTCGGTGGTTGATTTGGACGAGAGGCCCTTCGTCTTTGATCGCGCCGCCCGCCCGATCGTCGATCTGATCGAGCCGGAAGCCGCCGCCATCAACGATTTTTCCGATCTTGGCTACAGTGATGCCTTCAGCGCGATGCTGGATCTCTTCCGCCGCGAATACGCCTATACCGAACTCTACGGGCTCGACTGGGATGCGCTGGAAGCGACCTACTCGCCGCGCTTCACCGCAGCGGAAGCCGAGGAAGAAGACGAGCGATCGGCCGCCTTCGCGCTCGCCTTGCGTGACTTTATCTGGGAGATTCCCGATGGTCATGTCAGCATGCCTTTGAGCGCCGTTAGCGAGCTCTTCCGCGAGGAAACCGATGGCGGGCTCGGGCTTTCGCTGACCGAGCTGGACGACGGACGCATCGTGGTCAGCTATCTGATTGAAGGGGGACCGGCCGCCAATGCGGGCATGGAGCTCGGCGCCGAGATCCTGGCTTGGGATGGCGGCACGCTGGATGAAGCGATAGACCGCGAATTCGTCTGGGCGCATCAGGCGCTCGCCACCGAGCACACCAAGCGCTTGCAGCAGCTGCGTTATATCACGCGCTTTCCTCTGGGCAGCGATGTCGATGTCAGCTTTCGCAATCCGGATAGCGAGGAAGAACAGACCGCCACACTCGGCGTCATCAGCGAGCGCGCCAGCTTCTCCAATTCTTCGTTCTTCGCCGGCATCGAGGGCGATGAACTGCCGATCGAGACCAGAATCTTGCCCAGCGGCTACGGCTATGTCGCCATTTACTCGTTCAGCGACGATGAACGCCTGATGGTGAAGCTTTGGGAGCGCATGATCGAGAGTTTCATTGAAGAAGAATTGCCAGGCGTCATCATCGACATGCGCTACAACGGCGGCGGCAGCGGCTACCTGGCCGACCAACTCGCCGCCTATTTTTTCCAGGAGGAGCATACGCTCGGATATTCGGAATTCTACAACGACACCAAGGGCGAATTCACGCTCGGCCAAAGGCCCGACCAATTCTGCCTGCCAGGCGAAGACATGCGTTACGACGGCGAGGTCGCCATCATCATCGCGCCTGGCTGCTTCAGCGCCTGCGAATTCTTCACCTACAATATGACGATCGACGATCGCGCAGCCGTCGTCGGTCATTATCCGACCGGTGGCTTGGGCGGCGCCGTCGACGACTTCCTGATGCCGGACGATATCGAAATCCGCTTCACCGTGACCCGCCAACTGGACGCCGACCTGAATATCCACATTGAAGCGCAGGGCGTCGCGCCCACCGTGCTCGTCCCGCTGACCTATGACAACCTCTTTCAAAATGGCGATTTGCTGCTGGAGGCGGCTGAAGAACACCTGACCTCCACTATCCTGGGCGAGTTGATCGACGGCGGCGAACTGTCGCTCGGCGTCGGCAGCACCGACCTGCAGGCCAACGGCCGGGTTGGTCCCGAGCAGCGCGTGCGCTACCGTGTGACCTTGCCCGCCAACCGCGTCGTCAGCGTGTACCTCAACGGCGAAGACGACTCGGTTGATACCGTTCTGGGCATCTATGACAGTGAGGGCTCGCGTCTGCTGGGCGAGAATGATGACGCCGATGACGAAACGCGCAGCTCCGCCTGGTCCGACCTTGAGGTTGGCGCCCAGCCTGGCGTATTCACCTTTGAGGTACGCGTGAAAAATACCAGCGAAATCGAATCTTTCACGCTCAAAGTGGTTGGCGTGGAGCCGGAAGAAGAAACCGAATCGGACGCCGAGGCCGGCAACTCAGATGATGGCTAGCGCTCTAGAGCATCAACCGCCTCTGGACTTGAATATGCAGTTGGAATCCTGGCGCTCCCCATCCTTAGCTCACTGGGTCACGTAGACATAGACCGTCGGGAAGGGGCTGGGTGGGGTAAGTTCAGTTATGCCCACTCGCGCTCGTCCACGATCTTGCGCGCGTTCGGGTCGATGGCGCCCGCCTCTAGGACATGAACCGCGTCAATCCGCAGCCGCACCGCCTGCTGCGCCAGGGCGCCCAGTTTCTCGGCGAGGTCCCCGCCGTCCGCGCCCTCGTATAGCTCGACATTGACGGTGATCACATCGCGATTCGCGGGCCTCGTGATGACCACCTGCATTTCCTTGATCTCGGGAAACTGCATCGCCGCTACCTTCAATTGATTGGGGTGCAGGAACATGCCGCGCACCTTGATTGCGTCGCCGCTGCGCCCATAGAGCCCCAACAACTGTTGGCCTTCGCATTGTGGCGCCGGCGCCAGCGCGCCCAAGTCGCCCGTCCCGAAACGAATCAGCGGGTATGATTTATTGAGCGTAGTCGCGACAATTTCGCCCGTTTCGCCCGCTGGAAGAGGCGCGCCCGTCTCCGGATCGCAGACCTGCAAGTAGATGCTCGGCATTATGCAGAAGCCCTGTAAGCCCGCGCGCGTGTATCCGATGAATCCCAAGTCAGCCGTGCCGTAGGCGGAAGTTGTCTTCATGCCGTAGTCGCCCTCGAAACGCGCCTGCTGGCTCGGCGTATAGGGCTCGGCGGAGAACAGCGCTTTCTTCAGCGGCACGGCTCCCGCGCCCATGCCCATCTCAGCCGCCTTGTCCAGCAGCGTCATCAGATAACTCGGCTGGCCCACGAAGCCGCTCGCGCCCAGCGCCATCATCATCATGATCTGCAATTCGGTATTGCCTGGTCCCGTCGGAATCACGGTGGCGCCGCAAGCGCGGATCGCCTCGTCCAGCAAGATGCCGGCCGGCGTCAAATGATACATGAAGGTATTAAGCACGCGATCGCCCCGTCCGATGCCGATGTATTCGAATGGGGCGAGCAGCGCTTCCGGATCTTCCGGCGGCGGCTGCGGATCATAAATGGGACCCGGCGAAATATAGATGCGCGGCAGATCGTCGGGGTCGATCGTCAAGAAACCGCCAAAGGGCGGATTGGCGCCATGAATCTCCACCAGCGAGTCTTTGCTCAAGACCGGGATCTTCGCCAAATCGTCAGCGCCCTGAATATCGGAATGAGCCAAGCCCGCCTCTCCCATCAGCGTCCGAACCGCCGGCGCGCGCTCGTACGCATGTTGAACCAGTTCGCGAATACGATCGTCGATGTCGGTCACGTCTGCTCTCCCACCACTCTCCGTAGATGTAGGGGCGATCCATTGGATCGCCCGTTGACTGCTTCGCAAAATTTCGGTTGACCTACTAGGTCGCCCCTGCATTATCGGGCTTCGGCGGGCGACTCACTGCCGTGCGTAGACACAACGGGTCAGTCGCCCCTACAGATAGATCCATAAAGGCAGAGTCCTGACTATCCCAGCCAGCGCTTGCGCCGTTTGTAATGCTTGACCTCGCGGTAATTCTTGCGCCCGCCGGCCTGATTCAGCCCCAGATAAAACTCCTTGATGTCTTCGTTCTCGCGCATCTGCGCCGCCGGCCCATCCAGCACGATGCGCCCATCCTCCATCACATAGGCGTAATCCGCCAGTTCAAGCGCCGCTCGTGCATTTTGCTCGACGATCAATACCGACATGCCCTCCTGCCGGTTGATCTCGCCGATGATCTCGAAGATTTCATGAACGAGCATCGGCGCCAAACCCAGCGACGGCTCATCCAGCATGAGTATCTGCGGATGCGCCATCAGCGCCCGGCCGATCACCAGCATCTGCCCCTCGCCGCCGGAGAGATAACCACTCACCCGCCGCGAGAGCTTTGCCAACTGCGGGAAGTAATGATAAACGCGTTCCAGGTCGTCTCGGATCTGTCGCCCGCCTTGATAAACCATGCCGCCGATGCGCAGGTTTTCTTCCACCGTCAGGTGCCGAAAGAGCAGCCGCCCTTCGATTACTTGCACCAGACCCATGCGTACGACATCTTCGGCCGGTAGCCCATCGAGGCGTTCATCGCCCCAGAGGATCTGACCGCGCGTGACCTCGCCCAGCTCGGCTTTCAGCAAGCCGCTGATCGCCTTCAGCGTGGTCGATTTGCCCGCGCCATTAGGACCCAGCAGCGACACCACCAGCCCGGGCTTGACCTCCAGCGTGATGCCGCGCAGCACCAGAATGACGCTGTTGTAGATGACCTCAACATTGCTGACCGCCAGCGTCCGCGTGGAAGTCAATTCTTGATGTCTGTCCGTATCAGCCACGAACTCCCTCGACGTCAAGCGGCGTCATCCGCAATTGAATGCAGTGAATTGCTCCCCCTCCCAAATTTATTGGGGAGGGGGCTGGGGGGTGGGGTAAAAGATCACTATCCCCGCAGCTGCGGCACTTCCATGAAGTCCGTCAGCGGCACGACGATGGGCACGAAGAGCTTGCCGCCAGCGCCATCGTCAATCAGCATGGCGTCATCGGGTCCCGTCGCGGCGCCCGACATGGTCGTGTTGGCGTACTTCAACACAGCCATGCGATTCATCGTGCCGTCCCTCATGCCTTCCTCGTAGGTAATCTGATACAAGCCACCGAGAATCGCGTAATCCATGCTTTCCACCGTCTCACGGATGTCGGCGCCCGTGACGGCGTCAAGGCTGCCGACGCGGTTCACAGTCCGGATATAAGTCTCGATGATCGAATCGACCACGCCCCAGGATACGAGGTAGGCGATGTTTTGCTCGGCAGGACCCCGTTCGTTTATCGTGAACTGCTGATAGACGAATTGCACCGCTGGGCTCGTCAGCTCCGTCCACCAGAGGAAGGGCATCGAGCCGAACATGCCATCCACCGACGGCAAACCATTGGACTTCAGCACACGTTGTCCCAAAATGCCGACGCTGGTATCCATCACCCAGTTGAAGCCCGCCAGTTTGATTTCGTCTTCCATGCCCAGGTCCGCCAGCGTGCCGGCGATCAAAGCGGGACCACTCGCAATTGTGTTCGTGTAAATGATATTGGCGCCCGCATCAATGGCATTCTGTACCTGCGTCAAGATATCCGTATCGGTCGGCAGAAACACTTGCGGTTCCGCCAGCACTTGCACACCGAGCCCGCCGCAGTATTCGCGCGCCGCCGGCTCCATGCCTGCCAGACCAAAAGCAAAGGGCCAGGTGACGAAGCCAATCACCGGATCGGGGAAGATCTCCGGGCTGGCGGCGACAAACTGACAGAAAGAACCGAACTGGTTGATATAGAGCGGATTGCTGGCGTAGAGCCAACCCGGCGTCTGACCATCTTCACCATAGAGGCTCGCTATCGAGCCGGCCGCAATCAAGGATACAATCTCGTCCTCAGCCAATTGTTCGCGCAGCAATTCCCCATCATCGGAGCTGTAAAGCAGGAGCAAGTCAAGCTCGTCCGCGTACTGGCTGGTGAGTCGGTCGTACGTGCTCTGCGCCGCTTCGCGACTGCCGCCCGTATCTTCATAAACTTGCGCCAATTCCGCGCCGCACACGCCGCCACGACTGTTCCAATAATTCACCGCATCCGTCACTGCCGACACGACCGGCTGTGTGACAAAGGCGAAGGGCCCGCTAAGATCGCCAAAATGGAATATGTTAATCGTCTCGCCTGCCAGATCAACTTCGCATGCGGTCATTTCCGATGGGTAATCCATCATGTCCTGCGCCAGGCTCGGCAGAGCGCTCAAGATCAGCAGCAAAAGCGCAAGCAAAATACAGTTCTTCTTCATGGCAAAACTCTCCTTACTCTCGATACATTCAGTCTCATCAGTACGTCATGAAATCGTTATCAGTCTTTAGCTTATGCCAATTGCCAGGTTGAGGCAACTAATAGGAGTAGGGTCTGATCTTCCAAGCGACCTTGAAGACCTCCCAACGATGGGCGATGCCGCGCGGCTCCAAAACCAGAAAGATGATCAAGGCGCCACCGAATAGTATCGGATTAATCGCGCTGGTGATATTGACCGGATCAATGAAGGGGAAGATTTGCGGCAGCAGATCGGCCAGCAAGGGGCGCAATGCGGGGATGGCCGCTTCTTGCAGCAGGCGGATGAAAGCGACGCCGAAAAGCGCGCCCAGCGGGTAACCGGCGCCGCCGATGATCAACATCGCCAGCATCTCAATAGACACATCCAACTGAAACATGTCCAGCGACAGGCTGTTGCGCTCGAAAGCCAGCAGGCAGCCGGCGATCCCGGCATAAACCGCGCTCAAGAAGAAGGCGCGCAGCTTGTAGGTGAAGACGTTGATGCCCAGCAGTTCCGCCGCCAGGTCGTTGTCGCGCACGGAGATGAAAGCGCGTCCAGTACGGGTTCGGATGATATTGCGCGCCAGGAACATCAACATAACCGCCAGGGGCACGATGATGTAGTACATGGCGATATCGGTGGCGAAGCTCAGCGCTTTGCCCCGGCTGACCAGCGCCTCGAAACTTTCTGTCCCTTCGCCCGCGACGATGGCGACGCGATACTCGCCCGCCTTGCTCGCGATATAAGATAGCCCGGTGAGATTGCCGTCCATATCCTCGTACACGGTCATGTTGATATCGCCGCGGGGCAGAACATCGCCGCCGGGGCCGACCAATTCAATGGCGGGGTAGGCGCCACTGACAGCCGCCAGCCGCACCGATATTACATCGACGAAATAGGGGTCGCCCGCCTGAAAAGCCAGGGGCTCGCTATCGCTAATCCTATCATCCGCATAAGACAGGAAGGGTCCAATGATCGGCGCCGGGACGCTCAGAGGTCTTGTGCCGCCGGTCAAATCCTCCAGGGGATAGCGCAGCACCCAGGGGATGATGAACTGCGCCGCCAGCGTCGCCATCGCCAGATAAAAACCCTTGACCCGCAGCGACGGCAAGCCAAAGACGAGACCAATCAAGCCGGTCAGCAGGGCGCTAAGCGGCAGCGCTGTCCAAAAGGTGAAACCGAGCTCGCGCGCAAGAATCGCCGAGGCATAAGCGCCGACGCCCATGAAAGCGGCATGGCCCAGCGACATCTGACCAGTGTAGCCAACCAGGATATTCAAGCCCTGCACCGCGATGACGAAGATCGACACGCGCGCGATCAAGCCTACGTATTGATCGCTGATTAGCTTCAGCCCCAGCGGGCCGGAAACGGACAGCAGCGGGACCAGCAGCAGCGCCAGAAAAGCGAGATTCTTCCAGAGTTTGTCGCGCCGCGTGCGGTCGATCGACAAATCCTCTTCGTATGTCGTATCAAACACGCCCGCCGGATTGATATTCGCCATGACTGCTCAGTTTCCCGCTAGATCCGTTCAATTCGCTTCTCGCCAAACAAACCATCGGGCCGGATGACCAGCACCAGCATCAAGACCACATAAGGCGCCAGATTGGTGCCTACCTGTTCTGAGGAATTAATCAAGGTGCCGAATTGCTCGACGATACCGATGATGATCCCGCCCACCAGGGCGCCGGTGATCGATTCCAGCCCGCCCAGCAAGACCGCCGGGAATACGCGCAGCGCCACGAAGCTGATGTTCAGCGACAAGCCGACCGCGCCGCCTTGCAAGACGCCGGCGATGGAGGCGAGAAAAGCCGCCACCGCCCAGGTGATCGCCAGGATCACGCGCACGCGCAAGCCTACCGATTGCGCCAACTGCTGATCTTCCGAGGTCGCCCGCATCGCCAAACCCACACTCGTATAGCGGAAGAAGAGCATGAAGCCGATGAAGGCGAGGAGCGCCAAGACGAAGGCGATGACCAGCTCCACACGAATAATGGCGAGGCCGTCGAGCGCCTCTCTGAGACCGTCGAGCCGAATCGGCTTAAAGCGGCTGTTCGTTTGCGGATCGACGAAGACCGGCAGATTCAGCTCAACTGTGCCCCAGGCGATCTGCGTCAAACCATGCAGCACTTCAGCCACCGCCAGCGTCATCAGAACGGCGGTGAATAGCGGCTGACCGATGAGCGGGCGAATCGTGAAACGCTCCACCGCCAGCCCGGTCAAGATGGCGCCGGCGAAGGTGCCGGTCAAAGCGTGCAGCCATTGCCATTCAATGCCGCCGATCGTCATCAGCAGGGTCAGCGCGACCGTGCCGCCGGCCGTGATCAGCAGGTTCCGCCGCTCGAGCAAGTTGCGATAGCTTACGGTCGTCATGATCATCAGCATCGTCGCCGCCGACAGCAGCCCGGCGCCGGCGAGCGAGATCTCGCTGACAGTGAAAAAGCTCCAAAATATCATCCCGCCGACGACCATCATCCAGCCATGCGCGAAGTTGAAGACGCCCGACGCCTTGTTGATGACCACGATGCCCAGCGCCACCAAGCCATACACGCCCCCGACCAGCACGCCCGATATCAAAGTCTGTACGATGCGCGCCGCTTTCTTCCCCGCCAGTTGATCGCCGATGAAAAGCAGGAGCGCAATTGCCGCAAGCGCGTAAAGCAGCCAGGTCAGCTGTCGTTGATTACGATTGATGAATTCGGTCATGAATGATGTCCTTGCGGGCGACATGGTATGTCGCCCCTACAACATTCTGCTATTTCGCGGGCGACATCGTATGTCGCCCCTACATTCTTCGCCTTTGGCGGGCGACATGGTATGTCGCCCCTACATTTTTCGCCTTTGGCGGGCGAGTCGCCGCCTCGCCCCTACAAGCCAAATTGGGATGGGGTTGGCAAAATCATACATCCGCCACGCGCAGCTCCGTCTCCACCACGCCCGTGCGGCCATCGCGATACTTGACCTCGGCGCTGACATGTACTTGCCGCCGTCCGCCATAAATCGCCTCCAGCAATTCGTGATACTTGTCTTGCAAGGCGCCCCGCCGCAGCTTGCGCGTACGGGTCAGCTCGGCTTCATCGGCGTCAAATTCCTTATGCAGGATCACGAAACGCTTGACTTGTGAATAAGCCGGCAGCGATTCGTTAATCGCGCGCAACTCGCCGCGGATAATGTCGTACACTTCCTCCCGTTGCGATAGATCTACATAGGTGGTGAAGGCAATGCCCCTCTTCTCCGCCCAGCGCGAGACATTCTGGAAATCGATCACGATGATCGCCGAGACGAAATCCATATCGGCGCCGCCGATGGTCATCATATCTTGCACATAGGGGCTGAATTTGCTGCGCCCCTCGATGTACTGCGGGCTGAACTTCTCGCCTGTCGATAGCTCAATCAAGTCCTTGACGCGCTCCAGATAGATCAAGTGGCCCGTCTTTTCGTCCATGTGGCCCGCGTCGCCGGTGTAATACCAGCCATCGACATCGAGCGCCTCGCCGGTCTCCTCGGGCTGCTTGTAATAGCCTTTGAAGCGCGCCCGGGTGCGGATGAGAATCTCCTGGTTCTCCGCGATCTTGATCTCGACGCCCGGCACGATCACGCCGACCGTCTCAAAGCGCACATCCCCGCGCAGATGCACCGTGCCGAAGGTCTCGGTCGAGCCGTAGAATTGTCGCAGTTCGATGCCGATGGCGCGAAAGAAGCGGATAATATCCGAACTCAACATCGCGCCCGCGGTCAAAACATTGCGCGCCCGCGTCAGCCCCAGCTTGTCCCGCAGCGGCTCGAAAATGGCATATTCGCCCAGCCAGCGCAACAGGCGCAGCGGCGGCGGAATCGCCCGATGCTCGTCTTCCAAATCAATCGCGCGATAGGCGATCGGCATGAACAGCCGGTACATCAAGCGATTGAGCGGACTGCTGTCATTGATGCGGAATTGCACCACGCGCGCCAGATTCTCCCAAACGCGGCTGGGGAAGAGCAAGCCCGCCGGCGCAATCTCGCGCATATCGGTCGGCACCGTTTCCGGTCCCTCGGGGAAGTTCACCTGCACACCATTGAGCAGATGGGTCGTGTAGCCGAAGCCCTGCTCCGCCAGCCAAGCCATCGGGCTGAAAGACAGCCAGTTGTCTTCCGCCCGCGAGTCGACGTACTCTTCGTTCAGCGCGTGGCCGTAGACCAGTTGGTGATGGGTGACCTCGGCGAATTTCGGCAGGCTGGTCGTGCCCGATGTCATGCTCAGGATGATGGTGTCTTCGGGGTCGGTCGCCAGCGCCATCTCGTCAAATTTGCGCGGCTGCTCTTGACGAAGTTCGCGTCCGCTTTCTTGTACCGCGCTGAAGCTGGCCAGCCATTCGTCGTCATAGCTCCACATGCCGCGCTCTTCCCAGTAAATGACCCTGAGTATCTGCGGCAGGCTTGCCTTGAGCTCCAGCATCTTGTCCACCTGCTCTTGATCATGGGCGCAGACGACGGTCGCGTCGGTGGAATGAATCACATACTGGATGTCCTGGGGGCTTGCGTCGCTGAAGACGCAGCAAGTCTTGCAGCGCAGGGCATGCGCGGCGATCTGCGCCCAATACATCTCGGGGTCGTTCTCGCCGATGATCGCCAGCGTGTCACCCGCGCCCAATCCCAACTGTAGCAGCCCCAGCGCGAAGTCCACCACCTGATCGTAGACCTCGTTCCAGGTGTATTCCTGCCAGATGCCGTAACGCTTCTTGCGCTGCGCCACCGCATCTCCCGACTCGGCAACGCGCCGCAGGAATCCCTTCGAAAGCGTATTCTCTTCCGGGCGCAAGGGCTTGATCTTCTTGTCCAACAGCGAAGTGTAGACCGTGCCAGGCGTCGCGTCGCGATAGGGGATCGTCTGTCCTTGCGCCACAGTCATCTTAGTGCTCCGTTTCGCCCAGGTAAGCATTGATGACCGCTTCGTTTCGACTGATTTCAGCCGGCGCGCCCTCGCCGATTTTGACGCCGAAATCGATGACAGCGATGCGATGGGATATATCCATGACCAAGCCGATGTCGTGCTCGATCAGCATGATGGTAGTGCCTTGCAGCTCATGAATATCGAGGATGAAGCGTGCCATATCCTCCTTCTCTTCGACATTCATCCCCGCCATTGGCTCATCCAGCAGCAGCAGCGTCGGCTCCAGCGCCAGCGCCCGCCCCAACTCGACCCGCTTGCGCAAGCCATAACTTAGCGTGCCGACGATTGATTTGCGGATAGGCTCCAATTCCAGAAAGTCGATGATCTCTTCTACGCGCCGCCGATGGGCGATTTCCTCGCGCTGCGCCGGACCCCAAAAGAGGGCGCCCGCCAGCATATTCGTTTTCATGTGGATATGCCGCGCCGCCATCAAATTGTCGAGCACGGTGGCGTTGGTATAAAGCGCGATATTTTGAAAGGTGCGGGAAATGCCCAGCTTCGCCCGATCATGTGGCGGCAGGCGCGAGATGTCCGCGCCTTCGAAAAGGATTCGCCCCTGCTGCGGTGTGTAGAAGCCGTTGATGCTGTTGATCAGGCTGGTCTTGCCAGCGCCGTTCGGTCCGATCACGGCGAAGATCTCGCCAGCATTGATCTCGAATTGGACATTCTGCAGCGCCTGGATGCCGCCGAAGCTCAATGTGATATTGTCGACATGCAGCTTGACCGGCATGGACGACCTTCGCGATCGGTAAAGACACAAATCAACGCAAAAGATAACAGAGCGCGCCCCGCTGCGCAAATCGAAGTGCCGGCCACTGCCTCGTGGCTCGTTAGTCTCGGACGAGCCTTGTAGGGGCAAGACTTGTCTCGCCCGTCTAACCGTGTTCCAAATGCTAGTAGGCTCGCTCCTCAGACGCGTTCAAGCAGCCAATCTCGCAAGTCGCTGATGACCTCCTCGCGCTCAATCTCGTTGACGATTTCGTGGCGCAGCTCGGGGTAAATCTTTAGCCTGGCGTCGGCGCTCGCCGCATTTTCCACCAGGAAACGCGCGCCGGAAGCCGGGGTCAGGCGGTCGGCGCCGCCGTGCAGCGCCAGCAGGGGCGTCTTGATCGCCTCAACCGAGGCGCAAATCTGGCGCGCCATCTGCAGCATCGCCGCCGAAGTCCCGATCCGCCACATGCGCTTTTCCACCAAGGCGTCTTCCTGCCATTCGCGCAGCTTGCCCTGGTCGCGCGTGAGCACATCGGCCGGTCCGCGCGGGGACAAGCGCATACGGGGCGTGATGCGCGCCGCCAGCTGCAGCAGCGACACCAGCGGAGCCGGCGCCAATTGCTCGCCGTGGATGGCTGTCCCGCTTAAAGCGATGCCGCGCAGGTCCGCCGGCTGGCGCAATACGAAACCCAGCCCAATCAGCGAACCCATGCTGTGCGCGAATATCATTAGCGGCTGTTGCCTATGCTCGGCGCGGACGAGGTGGTAAAGCGATTCAAAGTCGGCGACGGCGAGACGCAAATCGGGGATGTAGCCGCGGCGCCCGCCACTCAAGCCATGCCCGCGGTGGTCAATGGCATAGCAAGCCAATCCGGCGTCCGTCAGCGCCTCGGCGACATGGCGGTAGCGGCCGCTATGCTCGTTGATGCCGTGCAAGATGAAGACGACGCCGCGCGTTCTTTTCGTCTCTGGCAGCCACTCGCGATAGTAAAGGCTTATGCCAGCGGCGTTTTCAAACCTGTGTTCCCCTTCGATCACCGTCGCCGCCTGTCACAGGCTAAAGTAAGTCCAGTTTTGTCATGCAAAAATAGTTGGAAAACCATAGCGCAAGTGGGCGAACCACCGGCTCGCCCGTACACACTTTGCATTATATTCAATTCTTCATTCCAATGGCTCTCTTATTGCATGCTTGGTTTTGCAAGTAACCTGGAGAGTCACTGCCGCAGCGTTTCCAGTTGCCCGCGAATCGCGAGCGCCAGCTTGTTCATCTCGTCTTCGCTGCAACGCTCGCTCAAAGGTACACCAAGGTGGCGCATCACCCTATAAGCGATGTCCTCCGGCGCTTGATCCGGCAGGCGCGGCACGATGTGAAAATGAACGTGTGGATGCTGGTCCGACTCAGCGAATTGCATGACGTAGGTCTTCTGGCAGCCGATATATACTTTCAGCGCCTGCGAAACTTCGCGAAGCAGCGCGCCCAGATCAGCCGCTTCCGCGAAGGTCATCTCATCAAGCGCCTCAATATGCCGCCGTACAATCAGCACCAGCCAGCCGATATAAGACGTATTGTAGGCATGAACAAGATCCCAGTAATCGCTGCGATAGATGCTGTCCCAGGGTGGCGCCTCGCCTCGGTCGCGCTTTTGCAGCAACTGGCAGCTCAAACAGTCGCACATTGGATTATTCCTTCCTCGCTAACTGTCCTCATGTACACAATCCGAAATGGCAGGTCTCGCCGCTTATCGGAACTAGGTCGCCGCCTTGGCTAACGTTATAATTCGGCGCGGCGGGTTTCAGTTCCAACACGAGGGCCGATGACGGAAGATTCCATTCGACCGCGCGCGCTGGCGCTGGTCGGCATGCCGGGCGCGGGCAAGACCATCTGCGCCGATTATCTGCGCGGACGCGGCTACTTCACGCTGCGCTTCGGCGCGGTCGTGGTTGATGAAGTGCGGCGGCGCGGCTGGGATGTCAACCCGGCCAATGAACGCAGCGCGCGCGAAGAATTGCGCGAGCGCCATGGCATGGCAGCGATGGCGGTCATCTCGCTGCCGAAATTGCAAGAGGCGCTCACGCGACATCAATGCATCATCATCGACGGCCTCTACAGCTTCAGCGAGTACAAGCTGCTACTCGAAGAGCTGGGCGCGCCCCTCGTTCTCCTGGCGATTGCCGCGCCCCGTCGCCTCCGCTACCAGCGCCTTTCTACCCGCCCCGAGCGTCCCTTGACCGCGCTAGAGGCGCGCGAGCGTGATATACACGAAATCGAAACGCTGGAGAAAGGCGGTCCCATCGCCATGGCCGATTACACGCTGGTCAACGATGGCGCCCCGGCTGAATTGCTCCGTCAACTTGACTCGCTGCTCGTTTCGCTCGGCTTCGCGCCTTAATGCGAGTGCGCCGCTTTCGCAGGTCAAATGCGAGCTATCCGTTTAACGAGAGCTAATTGCGATTTTAACGCTTGCGAACACCTGGTGAATCGGTTTATATTGGATGGGGATGTCCGAATTGCCGTTGCGGTAGATGGAGAGCGACATGACCGCGACCGACTCCATGCAGGAATATCTGGCGGAAGCCTACCGTATCGCCTACTACCAGCCGGATAGTCCCTACGTCTCCACGTCTGCGTTAGCCGAAGAAATGCACGTGTCGGCGCCCGCCGTCACTCGTATGGTGCAGCGCCTGAAACACGCCGGCTTTCTCGATCACGAACCCTACCGCGGCATCCGCCTGACCGAAGCGGGTGAGCGCGAGGCCCTGGCCAATATCCGCCGGCATCGGCTGGTGGAGCGCTTCCTGGTGGATGTTATGGGCTTCGGCTGGCATGAAGTCCATGACGACGCCGACGATATGGGTTTGGTGGTCAGCGATGCCCTGGTCGATAAAATGGACGAAATGAGCGGCTACCCCAAACGCTGCCCGCACGGCGAACCGATCCCTACCGCCGATGGCCAGATGCCGCGCGTCATCGATTATCCGCTGTCGGAAGTAGATGTCGAGCGCGACTACGTCATCAGCCGCGTGCACACACACGACCCCCATAAACTCCGTTACTTCAGCGAGCTGGCTTTGGAGCCGGGCAAGCGCTTCCGCCTGGTGATGCGCGCGCCCTTCAAGGGTCCCTTGCAGCTGCAAGTCGACGGGCAGACGCACTTCCT